>CAWJUQ010000011.1:0-48442 GCA_963846055.1 uncultured Alphaproteobacteria bacterium | reverse complement strand
CGGCGAGCGGCGCGGCCATGCTGGCATTCGACTAGCCCGAGGCGCGAATGAGGTCAGGCGCATCCGCTGAGTTGTGAAGTTGATTGAGATTACAACATACACAATCTAAGATTGCGATTTTGACAAATTGAAAATTGGATTTTTTCATGAAATCAAACCCTTATGCTGTTGCTGAGTAGCTCATTCGAGAATTTCTGACAAGTTGACGCGCGCGCTCGCAAGGATCTCCTGTCTAAACCCGCCGGATCGATGATCAAATATGCCTTTCTCGTGGTTTCTCGGGCGGTGTCTGAAGTCCATAGTATAAAGAGCCGAGCGGTCCGGATTAAACTGGCGTCTCTCGCATCTGCAGGAGGAAATCATCGTGACCTATCAGGCCCCGATCTCTGACATGAGTTTTGCGCTCAAACACGGCACGGGGCTTACACAGGCGCTCGAACAAGGGTTTCTCGGCGATCTCAGCATGGACGACGTCGAGGCGGTGTTGACCGAAGCGGGTCGCGTCGCTGGCGAAGTCATCGCGCCGATCAATCAAGTCGGCGACCGGCAAGGTGCGACTTTCAAGGACGGCGTGGTAACGACGGCGCCCGGCTGGAAAGAGGCGTACGACGGCTGGCGAAAAGGCGGATGGAATGGTCTGACGGCGCCGGCGAAATGGGGCGGTCAGGATCTACCTCATGTCTTGAATGCGGCCTGCGTCGAAATGTGGAACGCCGCTTCCATGGCATTCGCCGTCGGCCCGCTGGTCGGCATGTCGGCGATCGATGCGTTGACCGCGCACGGCAGCGAGAATCTCAAAGGCATCTATCTGCCGAAGCTCATTTCCGGCGAATGGATCGCGACCATGCAGCTCACCGAGCCGCAAGCCGGCTCGGATGTCGGGGCGTTACGCACCCGCGCCGAGCGCGCGCCGGACGGCACCTATCGCATCAAGGGACAGAAGATCTTCATCACTTATGGCGAGCACGACCTCACCGAAAACATCATTCACTTCGTGCTTGCGCGGTTGCCGGACGCCCCACCCGGCACGCGCGGCATCTCGCTGTTCCTGGTGCCAAAATTTTTGGTCAACACCGACGGCTCGCTTGGCGCCCGTAACGATGTGCGCGCGCATTCCATCGAGCACAAACTTGGCATTCATGGCTCGCCGACCTGCACGATGATCCTTGGGGATCGTGACGGCGCGACTGGTTTCATTGTCGGTGAAGAGAATGCCGGCATGGCGTGCATGTTTACGATGATGAATCGCGCGCGGCTCGCCGTGGGTCTGCAAGGAGTAGGCATCGCCGAACGCGCCATTCAGCAAGCCGTCGCTTACGCTCGCGAGCGCCGACAGGGTCGCACACCGGGAATGCCGGCTACCGAGTCCTCGCCGATCGCTGACCATCCGGACGTCAAGCGTATGCTGATGACCATGCGCTCATTCACGCAGGCGGCGCGAACCATATGCTACCTGACCGCGCTGGCGATCGACCGCGCCGAGCGCGGCAGCACCGAAGCGGAACGGCGTGACGCGCATGCGCGGGCCTCGCTGTTGACGCCGGTCGCCAAGGCCTTCTCGACCGACGTCGGCGTCGAGGTCGCTTCGCTCGGCGTTCAGGTACACGGTGGCATGGGATTTATCGAAGAAACCGGCGCCGCACAGTTTCTCCGGGATGCGCGGATCGCGCCGATTTATGAGGGTACCAACGGCATTCAGGCCATTGATCTCGTCACCCGTAAACTACCGCTTGCCGGCGGCGCGGTCGTCGAAGCGTTCCTCGGCGAATTGCGCGCCATCGTCGACGCGGTGAATGCAACTAATGATCCGGCGCTGGGCTGGAGTGGCCTGCGGCTCGAAGAAGCAGTCGAGAGCTTGACGCGCGCCACACGTTGGATGCTTGCGCGCGTCCAGAAGGAACCCAACGAGGCGCTCGCCGGGGCGACGCCGTATTTGCGGCTTTTCGGCCTTACCGCCGGCGGCTGCCTGTTAGCGCAACAAGCACTCGCCGCGCTACGGCTTAACGCCGATGCGGCTCCGCGCGTTGCGCTCGCGCGTTTCTTCGCCGAGAACGCTGCTGTGCACGCAGGAGCTCTCGAGCGCACGGTCGTCGAAGGGGCGCCAGGCGTGACCGGGGCCGATCCCGCGTTGCTGCAATAGCCTGCGGCTTGGCGAAAATAGCCGATGTCAACGCTTCTGATCACTCATCCCGCCTGTCTTAATCACCTTACGCCGTCGGGTCATCCCGAGCGGCCGGATCGCCTGCGCGCGATCGAGCGTGCGCTGGAGGCGGAAAAATTTCAGACTTTGGCGCGCGTCCAAGCTCCGATCGCGGACTTGGAGATCGTCGCGCTCTGTCACCCCATGGACTACGTGACAGAGATCCGCGACGCGACGCCCAGCGAAGGGATAGTGCATCTTGACGCCGACACCTCGATGTCGCCCGGCAGTTTCGAGGCGGCGCTCCGCGCGGTCGGCGGCGCCGTGCTCGCCGTCGATGAGGTGTTCGCGAAAAAAGCGGCCAACGCCTTCGTCGCCACACGCCCGCCCGGTCACCACGCCGAAACTGCTCGTCCGATGGGATTTTGTCTGTTCGACAACGCGGCGATCGCCGCGCGCTACGCCCAGAAGCGTCACGGTATTAGCCGTGCGGCTATCGTCGATTTCGACGTTCACCACGGCAATGGCTCCCAGGAGATTTTCTGGGGGGATCGGTCGGTAATGTATTGCTCGACGCATCAGATGCCGCTTTTTCCCGGCACCGGCGCCGTCGGCGAAACCGGAGATTTCGACACTATCGTCAACGCACCGCTTCGTCCCGGCGACGGCAGCGAGGCGTTTCGCGCGGCGTTCGAAGATCGTGTTCTGCCACGCTTGCGCGAATATGCGCCGGAACTCATCGTTATTTCCGCCGGCTTCGACGCTCACATGCGCGACCCTCTGGCCAACATCAATCTGGTCGAAGCAGATTTCGCCTGGTCGACGCAAAAAATTATGGACATCGCCGACCAGTGCGCAGGGGGTCGTGTCGTGTCGTTGCTGGAAGGCGGTTATGATTTGCAAGCGCTTGCGAATTCAACGGCCGCGCACGTTACCGCGTTGATGCACGGATAGGCGTCGATTATCTTCCCGTTCGGGCTAAGGCTTGCGCCGGATACCACTTCGTGCAATTCGGACGGCGCTTCATGGAGCCGGCAATGGCTGAACAAAGCACTTCAAGTGGCGCAAGCGATTCGCCCAATGGTGACGTTGAGCAATTCTCGTTCGAGCGGGCAATCGAAGAGCTCGAATTGATCGTCAAGCGACTTGAAGACGGCAAAGTACCGCTGGAGGAATCAGTCGCCATCTACGAGCGCGGCGAGGCGCTCAAACGCCGTTGCGAGGATTTGCTGAGGCAAGCCGAGGCGCGAGTTCAGAAGATTACGCTCGACACAAGCGGCACGCCGACTGGCACCGAGCCGCTGGATATTCAGTAGCGGCTCGTCAGCGTGTGGCCGCGGCTGCTCATGGTGGCCGGTAAAGCACCACAATATTTCGCCATCCGCGATGCGGACGGCAGGCTGAGTTTTCAGCTTGCTCCTTAACGGAATCGGCTTTCGCTCCATTGGGGCCGCCCGCCGCTGCACCGGATGGTAGTCCGCCAGCCCGGGAACGCACTTCTCCGATTGTCTGAACAAGCATTTGTTAACGCTACTGAATCTGCTGCGATGTTCGGTCTTGACTCGCGTGAACAAAAAGAGAACAATGTAGGGTCTAGGTCATGGGGTTTGGCGATGGACGCGGACAAGAGAAATGCGTGGCTAAAGAAACTGGACAAAGAATGCCCGTATCAAGTTGTCCTGCCGCGCCAACAGCTCGCCGACGATAGCGAAATCATGGATTTTCTCATTTCGTATGTCGGCAAGTTCGACATGTACGTCGAAGACGATTACGCGGCGTTTGTGCGCTATTGCTTTGAGGATCCGCTCGACGCCGAAATTTTCCGTTCACGCTTCGAGCCAAAGATCGAGCGTTTCAAGCTCGCCGGGTAGATTCGGCCCCGCGTTTCGCCCATGACAAAAGTCGCGGCCGCACGAGTATCAAGCGCGGCAAAAAGGTGTTGCTCAAATCGTCTCGCGCACTAATGTGCTGCGACTCGCCCGCTTTTTCCCCTCCTGCAATGGTGTTCCTTGTTCAATCCCTGGCTCGAGGTAGCGCTCAAAGCGACGCAACTTTGCGTCGACGCGCAGAGCGTGATGGCGCTGCGGATGATTCGATTGGCCGCCGGCGGGGCGCGCGCTCAGGGCGAGGCTCAGCGCATGGTCGTTGAAAAAGTGGCCGCAATAGCCGAAGCGCAGGCGGCGGCCATTACGGCCGTCCTCAACGGTCATCAGGACCACGTTATCGTCAGCAAAACGCTCGGCGCATTCGACAGGCGGGTGCGCGCGAACAAACGCCGCCTCTCGCGCGACTAAACCTCGCCACCCCACGCGCGTTAGCCGCGTCCCTTGCGAATTTCCGGAAGCTTCTGCCGCGCCTTGCCGATCTCGGCCCAGGCATCTTCCTTCAAGCGCTTTTTCAGATTGAGCACCGTGAACTCGTTGCCAGCCGTCGTGCGCGCTAGTCGCTCCCAAGTCACAGGCGCGGACACCGGCGCGCCGGCGCGGGCTCGCGTCGAATAAGCCGCGATTGACGTCGCTTCGCGCGAATTGCGGAAATAATCGATGAAGATTCGGCCCTTGCGCAGCGATTTCGTCATTTTGGCGAGATAAAGCTTCGGGCTATCGGCCGCCATCGCGGCCGCGATGCGTTGCGCGAAAAGTTTGGCGGTATCCCAATCGGCATCCGCGATCGGCAAAACGACGTGAATGCCTTTACCACCCGAAAGCTTGACGAAGCTTGTGAGCTTCATCGCCTCGAGCCGGTCGCGAACTTCGCGGGCTGCGGCGACGATCGCCTTCCACTCAACCCCCTCGCCCGGATCAAGATCGAAGACGATGCGGTCGCACGTTTCCAGACTGTCGAGCCGCGAACCGCGCACGTGAATCTCAAGCGCTCCGGATTGCACCAGCGCCACCAGATCGTCCACCGTTTCGACCGCGATTACGTCGTGATCTTTGCCGGGAACGACGCGGCGGAGCGGCGAAGATTTCACGTTCGATGCAATATGTTTCTGGAAGAACGTCTCGCCACCGACCCCTTCGGGAGCGCGAACGAGTGAAAGGGCGCGGCCAAGAATATGCGGCTTCATCCAATCCCATACCGCGACGTAATATTCGGCGAGGTCGGCTTTGGTGACTCCGACATCCGGCCAATAGATGCGGTCGGGATGGGTCAGATGAACCGCGAGCGAACCGTCATCAAACTCGCTCGCGGTGATTTTTCTTTGGGTGGGGCGTCTGCCCGCGTCTCGTTGTTCCCTACTTTTTGCCATCGCCGAACCCGAGCGTGTCACGGCGGGAACCTCCCGCACAACATCGGTCGCTGATTTATCCTCGCGCACGCCTTTGAAGGAGGCTTGGCGAAGAACTCCGCCGTGGGTCATGCCCGCCGACTGAACCTCAATCACAAGCTGCGGCTTAACCCAGACGACATCCTTGCGACGCTCGTCTGGCGGCAGCTCAATTGGCCGCTGCGCGGTGCGCAGCGGCTGCAGTTTTCGAAAGAGTTCGCGCGCGGTCTTCTGGGTATAGCCGGTGCCGACGCGGCCAGCATAGCGGAGCTTGCCTTCCTCGTGCAGGGCGATTGTCAGCGCACCAATGGCGTTCGGGAGCGCTGTCGAGGGCGAATAACCGACGACGATGACCTCCTGCCCACCACGGCACTTTGACTTGATAAAATTGTCTGAACGGCCGGGCCGGTAAGCGGCGTCGCGGCGTTTGGAGATAATGCCTTCGAGGCCCATCTCGCAGGCGTGGCGAAGAATCACCGGCCCGGCTTCGTCGAAGTTGTCCGTGAAACGGATAATTCCGCTTTTGCCGGCCGCCTTCAGCAAGCCGGCTAATGCCGCCTTGCGCGCAATGAGCGGTTCATCGAGCAAATCGCGGCCGTCGAGATGTATGAGATCGAAGACGTAATAAACAAAACGATCGGTTCGTCCATCCTTTAGGTCCGTCTGCAGCAGCGAGAAATCGCTGATGCCGCGGTTGTCCTCGACCACGATTTCACCATCGAGGAGAGCCGTGGCGGCCGGAAGTTTGCCGACGGCCTCGGCGATCGGCTCGAACCGATGCGTCCAATCTTGCCGCTTTCGCGTCAGGAGTTGAACGTCTCCATGATCGAGCCGCGCCTCCATACGATAGCCATCGAATTTGATCTCATGCAGCCATCCCTCTCCGGCCGGCACCTGGTCGTAAAGCGTGGCGAGACTGAGCGGCACAAAATCCGGCAGCGCCGATCCGCGCTTTGTTGAGGGCTTCTTTTTATTCGCGCCCGATGGGCGGCGACTTCCTTTTGCTCGCGCGCGAGATGGCGACCTTGCCGCGATTTTTCCAATCTTGTCCTTGAAGGCGCGATGCGAGTTTGGCTCGGTCTTGGCCTCGCGATTGGAGTGCCAAACGCGCTTCTTGCCGCCTTTTCCCGCGGCGATCTCTTCCATTGAGCGGCCTGTCACGGCCGATCGTGACTCTTGCTGCAAGATGTCCGGGTCGCGTGGTCCGCGGGCTTGGTCGTCCTTAGCCTTGATGAGGAGCCAATTTTCATGCCGCTCGTTATCTCGCCCGTGCATGCGCACGAGATGCCAGCGGCCGTGCAATTTCTCGCCGTTGAGATCGAAAACAAGATGGCCTTTGGCGTAGGCCTTGTGTGGATCGCCATCCGGCGTCCAAGTGCCACGGTCCCAAACCATGACAGTCCCGCCGCCATACTCGCCTTCCGGTATAGTGCCTTCGAATGAGTTGTATTCGATCGGATGGTCCTCGACGTGGACCGCGAGCCGCTTTTGGCCGGGATCGAGGCTGGGTCCGCGGGTTACGGCCCAGCTTTTCATCACGCCGTCGAGTTCAAGTCGCAAATCATAGTGAAGACGCCGCGCGGCATGCTTCTGAATAACGTATCGATGTCCTCCAGCAGCGGCTTTGTGGCCGCGCGGCTCGGGAGTAACCGTAAAACGACGCTTTTTCCGGTAAATCTCAAGAGCCACCGGCATCAACTCGCAATTAGCGCCATTCCTCGGAGATTAACGCTCGGAACAAAGCGGCACCGAAAAATCGCCCGTGTGGCTGCCGGGCCATAGCAAAACCTGCCATCAAGGCCCAACATAAGGGGCCGGGACACAACATGGGAGACCCGGGCCGGTTCCCGAAGCGAATGCCCCCGAACCGGCGTTTCACGTCGAATGGCATGCCGCTCGAAAGTAGTGTAAATATTGAGGGTTTTTTGCGCTGTTACGGGACCTCTGGGGTCGGCCCTCATAAGTGACCGTTTAGGCTGTTACAGCCAATAAGGCTAGTAAAGGAGCATTCGCGTGACCGTTCCGTCCAAGACACCGCTGCTCGATCTCGTCAAGATTCCGAGCGACCTTCGCAAGCTTGAAGAAGGCCAATTGCGCCAGCTTGCGGACGAGTTGCGGCAGGAGACGGTCGATGCTGTGGCAGTTACCGGCGGTCACCTCGGCGCCGGGCTCGGCGTAATCGAGCTCACCGTTGCTCTGCATTACGTGTTCGATACACCAACAGACCGTCTTGTCTGGGACGTCGGGCACCAGGCCTATCCGCACAAGATTTTAACCGGCCGCCGCGACCGAATCCGCACGTTGCGCCAGGGCGGCGGATTGTCCGGCTTTACCAAACGCGCCGAAAGCGAATACGACCCGTTCGGCGCTGCGCACTCTTCGACGTCGATTTCCGCCGGACTTGGCATGGCCGTGGCGCGAGATCTCGAAAGCAAGAAAAATAATGTCATAGCAGTGATCGGCGATGGCGCGATGTCGGCCGGCATGGCCTATGAGGCGATGAACAATGCCGGCGCGATGAATTCGCGTCTCATCGTCGTCCTCAACGACAACGACATGTCGATCGCGCCTCCGGTGGGCGCACTTTCAGCTTATCTCGCCCGCTTGGTCTCGGGCCGCGCTTACCACAATGTGCGTAAGTTTTTCCGCCGCGCCGCGCAACGCGTCTTGCCGAGCAGGATGTTGCAGAAGCGCGCCTTCGCGATCGAGGAATACGCGCGTGGACTGGTGACCGGCGGCACGCTATTCGACGAACTCGGCTTCTTCTATGTCGGGCCGATAGATGGCCACAACATCGATCATTTGCTGCCGGTTCTTAAAAACGTTCGCGACGCCCAGAATGGTCCGTTTTTGGTCCACGTCGTCACGCAAAAAGGTAAAGGCTACGCGCCGGCGGAAAAATCGGCCGACAAGTATCACGGCGTCGTCAAATTCGACGTGGCGACTGGCGCCCAGGTCAAATCGAAACCGACTGCGCCGGCCTACCAGAAGGTCTACGGCGAAAGCTTGATCAAAGAAGCGCGCAAGGATGACAAGATCGTCGCCATCACTGCAGCGATGCCGTCGGGCACCGGCGTCGACTTGTTCCAAAAGGAATTTCCCGACCGCAGCTTCGACGTTGGCATAGCCGAGCAGCACGGAGTTACCTTCGCCGCCGGTCTTGCTACCGAAGGCTTCAAGCCGTTTGCGACGATCTATTCGACGTTCCTGCAGCGCGCGTACGACCAGATCGTCCACGACGTAGCGATCCAGAAGCTGCCGGTGCGCTTCGCCATGGACCGCGCCGGCCTCGTCGGCGCCGACGGGCCGACGCACGCGGGCTCGTTCGACATCGCGTATCTCGGCTGCCTGCCGAATTTTGTGCTGATGGCTCCGTCCGATGAGGCGGAACTCGTCCACATGGTGGCGACTGCGGTTGCTATCGACGACCGCCCATCCGCGCTGCGCTATCCGCGCGGCGAAGGCCGCGGCGTGGCGCTCCCCGAGGAGGGAAAACCACTCGAAATCGGCAAGGGCCGCATTGTCCGCGAGGGCACCAAGATCGCCCTCCTCTCTTTTGGCGCCCGCTTGGGCGAATGTCTCAAGGCCGCGGACGAATTGAGCGCCCAGGGTCTGTCGACGACGGTCGCGGACGCGCGTTTTGCCAAACCGCTCGACATCGATCTGCTGCTCCGCCTCGCGCGCGAGCATGAAGTCCTGCTCACCATCGAGGAGGGCTCGATCGGCGGATTCGGCTCGTTCGCCTTACAGGCCCTTGCCGAGCATGGTGTGCTCGATCGCGGACTTAAAGTTCGCTCCTTGGTCCTGCCCGATATCTTTATCGACCAGGATTCGCCAAACGCGATGTATGCCAAAGCCGGGCTTGACGCCAAAGGCATCGCCACCAAGGCATTCGAAACTTTGGGGCAGAACTTGCGCGGCGACGTCGTCAAGCTCGTACGACAATAAGGCCGGCGGGCTTCGCTGCCGGCTTTGCGCGCCGCTAGTTCTTCGCGCGCAGTGTAGCCAATCTGGCCTCATCCTCCTTGGCCGGCATGACCGGACAGGCACGGCCGCATACCTATATTGCGGACATGACCAGCCGCCAACGCGTTGACCGCCTTCTGGTATCTCGGGGTTTTTTTGAGAGCCGGGCGCTGGCCCAAGCGGCGATTGCCGGCGGCCTCGTCACTGCGGATGGCATTTTGGTCCGCAAGGCCTCGGAGGAGATTTCAGCGAATGCCATCGTGGTCGCCGAGCGCCCGCATCCTTACGTATCGCGGGGCGGGATCAAGCTCGCGGCGGCGCTCGATCACTACCGCATCGATGTGAGCGGCCGCACCTGCCTCGATGTCGGCGCTTCCACCGGCGGAATTCAGCGAAGTGCTGCTGTTGCGCGGCGCCAAGTGCGTATACGCCGTCGACGTCGGTCACGGACAGCTGCACCCTTCGCTAAAGGCTCGCCGCGAGATCGTCTCGCTGGAAAAAACCGACATTCGCTCGCTCCAAACGTCCAAATTTGTCGAACAGCCGGACCTCGCGACTGTGGACGTAAGTTTCATATCGCTAAAGCTCGTGCTCCCGGTCGTGGGCAAACTCCTGCGACCGACGGCCACAATAGTGGCACTGATCAAGCCCCAATTTGAGGTCCAGCGCCGGGACGCAAAGAAAGGCATCGTGCGTAGCGAATCGGCGCGCATGGCGGCATGTCAGGAAATCGCTGCGTCATTAAGCAGCGACGGTTGGCGCGTCACAAACCCGATGCCTTCCCCGATTTCCGGCGGCGACGGCAATATCGAATATTTTATTGAGGCCGCGCGTGGTTGAGCGCTTGGTTATCGACCGCCTCGGTCACTTCGGCGATGGAATCGCCGCCGACAACCGCGCCGCCGTTTACGTTCCGGGCGCCCTGCCGGGCGAAACCGTGGAAGTCGAAGCTGTCGCCGGCCACGGCGACCGGCGGCGCCTCGTGCGAATAGTATCGACGAGCCCGCAGCGCATTTCGCCGATCTGCCCGCATTTTGGCACCTGCGGAGGTTGCGCCGTACAACACTGGGACAGCGAGTGTTACCGGGCGTGGAAGCACGGTCTTGTCGTTGACGCCCTTCGGCACGTCGGCCTCGATTGCCCCGTCGCCGATCTCGTCGACGCGCACGGCGCCGGCCGCCGGCGCGCCGTGTTGCATGCGCGACGCGGCGCGCACGATATCCTGGAAGTCGGGTTTTCCGCCGCGCGCGCTCATCGCGTGGTGGCGATTGACCGCTGTCCGGTACTTGCGAGAAGCCTCGACGGCGCGATCGAGGCGGCGTGGGAGATTGCTGAGGCGTTGGGATCGACCGCGAAGCCGCTCGATCTTCAAATTACAGCGACCGACGCCGGTCTCGATTTTGACTTACGCGGCTCTGGATCGCTTCCGCCCGCGCTCGTCTCATCGCTTGCGCATATTGCCACCAAGCGAAACCTCGCGCGTCTCACCCGACATGGCGAACCGGTTCTGCAGACGCGCGCGCCGACATTGCGCATGGGCAACGCCGTCGTCCATTTGCCGCCGGCCGCGTTCCTGCAAGCGACCGCCGAGGGTGAAGCGGTGCTGGCCAAACTCGTGCTCGCGTGTTGCGCTGGCTCCAGGCATGTCGCGGACCTGTTCACCGGCATCGGTCCGTTTGCGCTGCGGCTCGCCGAGCATATGCGAGTGCGCGCTGTCGATTATGACGAGCCGGCTCTGGCGGCATTGGCGCGCGCGACCGCCGTGACAAGCGGATTCAAGCCCGTAGCGGTCGAGCGGCGCGATCTTTTCCGGCGGCCACTCACTGCGGCTGAGCTGAAGCCCTACGACGCTGTGGTGTTCGATCCACCCCGCCAGGGCGCCGAGATGCAATCGCGTGAGCTTGCGTCGAGTAGTGTACCGCGAATCGTCGCGGTTTCGTGCAATCCCATCACATTCGCCCGTGATGCGCGCGTCCTGGTGGACGGTGGTTACCGGTTAGTCGAGGTTACACCCGTCGACCAGTTCCGTTATTCGGCCCACGTGGAAATCGTCGGCCTATTCCAACGATAACATCGGCTCACGCTCACTCCGCGGCGTGGCGCGATGGAGGACGCATGCTATCGACACCGTCTGCCGCGGTTGCCGCTACGGTGGTGCGAACCATAAGGCGCGCTTCGTGCGCTGGCCACGGCCGGCCGCGGTGCAGGGTCGCCCGATTATCCCACATGACGACGTCGCCCTGCCGCCAAGAGTGGACGTAACTCAAATCCGGCGTGGTCGCGGCTTCGATCAGCTCCGCAAGCAGCTTTTGCGCGGCGACCTCCTCCATGCCTTCGATCGCACACGCGTGCGAGGCGATGTAGAGTGCGGTGCGGCCGTTGACCGGATTTTTCCAGGCCAATCGCCAGCAATGCGGTGGCAGCGCCGCGCGCTCTTCGGGCGCAACGATATTGGCGTCGATTTTGCCGCGCGAGTAGGAATAATCGTGCCACGCGAACGAGTTTTCCAATCTGCTCCGCATCTGCGCATCAAGCCGGTCCCAGGCAATCCGGGTCGAGACGAATTCGGTTTCACCGCCGTGTTCCGGAATGATCCGCGCCGACAAAACCGATGCCAGCGCCGGCACACTCTTGAAGGTGCTGTCGGAGTGCCAAAGCTGGTTGGCTCTGTTTCGCAGCGCCAGCCGGTGATCCGCCGGCACCACTTTGCCGTCCTTGTCGATGGTGCTGAGAATGACGAGGTGAGTTCCCGCGCCTTGCGACGCCACATGGGTCACTTCGAGCGGCCCAAACCGGCGCGAGAAAGCTATCTGTGATTCATCGGATACTTCCTGGTCGCGAAACACCAGGACAGAGTGCTGCTCGAATGCCGCGCGCGCCTCCCGATAGGCATCGTCGTTTGTCGCGATTTCGGCAAGCGTGACGTCACGCAATTCTGCGGCAAACCCGGGGCCGACTGGAATGACTTTCATGGCGACACCTCGCCGATATCAGTTGCGCAGTGTCCCGCAAAAGCGCTGGGCCGGCAACCCTCAGGCGACAGCACTCATGACAAGCGCTGCCGGCCGGCATTCCTTACCGCTCAGCGCTCCGGGCCGGAAAGGCTAAGCTCGCGTTCGGCGCGGAAAACGTTGGCATACAAGGTCGAAATCCATTGCCGGCCGCTTGACGTCACATTCAGGTATCGGATTGCCGTCTGAATATAAGGCGAAACGCTGTTGTAATAGAATTGAGGATATAAATCCGTCAGATCCGCAGGCGAGTGGTAGCCAAGCTGCCGGTTCATGCCGACCTCTTCGAATTCGTAATACAGCGCGTTCGCCTTGCGCAGATAGTGTGGATCGCCGAGCTGGCCGATAAGGTCTGCTGCGCGCACCAGAGAACCTTCTTCGCCGTCTTGATCGTCCGGCGTAGTCGATACCGGAAAGCGGGTGTATTCGATGGCGTGCGCTACCCTCGCCGCATCTATAAGATCCATTTTCGCCAGCCGATCGATGGCGAACAGCTTTGACCGATCGACGTGATATGGGGTCAGCGCCGCATCGGAAGCACCGCGCGCGAGCTTTACCTTGCCGCCTTTGCTGTCAATGACATATCCCGCTTCGTCATCGCCGGGCAGAATGCCGCGTACGTATCCAATATCGTGAAAAAGGCAGGCCACGAGGAGATGGGCATAGTCGCTGGCCGAGGTCGGCATCAGGAGCGAACGCCCCTTCATAATGTCGAAGCCGACCAGCGTTACCAGCATCGTGTGCTCGACGTTGTGGTAAAGCGAGTCGCTGTTGCCGATGCATTCGAGCGCAAGCCGCGCAACCGAGGGAATTAGCTCGGTTAGTTCTGCTTCGGTCGAGCCGAACCGAAGATCAAGATCAGCGGACAGGTACGACCCCAGCGCCTCCGCGGACAATTCTGGTACGGTAATCATGCGATGATCCCGAAGCTCGCTGGTTCAGAGCGTATCAAATGGATGGAGAACGAGTATTGACTATTGCTTTTCGGATTCGATGATCTTTGTAGGCACTGCAGCCATGGCCGATTTCAATTGATAGGCCGGCGCGAGATTATGCCGGCCGCTGGTCTTTATTTCCAGACCTTCTAGCATCGTATCCCACAGTTCGCGGACTTGGATGTGGCGGCGCTCGACTGCGGCTGAGACGGCAGGGCGCACCGGCACAAGCTGCGGGCTCTTGAGGAAGACGATTTGCGCGTGCATCAACCGGCCGCTTTCAAATTCGATGCGCTTCATTGCCAGCGCAAAGGCATTGTCGTGCGTCTCGAATTCAGGCAACAGCGCCGCCGGTCGAAGAACCGAATGTACCGCGTGGCCGAACGCCGCGAGATCAATCAGCAAACCTAACGATTGATCCGTTACTTCCGGAACGGGCCGCGGCAACCATGCGGCCTCCCACTGCCACATCATCAAGACCAACGCCGGATCGGGAATCCATTTCGTCGAACGGCCAATCAGCGAAAGGATCTCGATCTCGCGGCAATACTGGGAATGCAATTCCACTTGCCAGCCATCTTTCAAGCTCCACGGCAGCGCCACCGCGAGTTGCCGTGCCTGGGCGCTGTGCGCCGAGATGAGAAAGGCCGACAGTCTCGTCTGCTGAAGCGCCGGCACACAACCGTCAGGATCGAGTGGCCCGAGAAAAGCGTTCATGAGGCGGCGGCGTGTTGTTGCGTCTGCGCGGGTTTGGCGGCCTCTTTGCGCACCGGAATAGCGCGCAAGTGATCGAACTCGGCGGGGAATGGAGAGAGATCACCACCGGCCTGCTCCGGGCCAACCCACACGGTGCGGTTACCGATCCAGCGCCTGGCGATAACGTCTTCGACAAAACGCGCTACAAGATAAGCGGTCAACTCCGGCTTCTCCAGCGTGAACGCGTGATAGGCGCGCGGCAAGATCACCATCGCGCTGTTCGGAATATTCACACGCAATGAGTTCCTGCAGCGCGCGGGGGGTGAGAAAATCGTACTCGCCGGTCAAGATCATCGTCGGCGCACTGATCGACGGCAGTTGCGGGGTGAGCGGATCGAAGTCGAGGAAAGACTCCATCAAATTGGCCAGCGCATAAACGTCGTTGATCAGCCAACCGCGATGCGTGGCAAGTTCAATCAAATAGCCTTTATCCTCGAGCCACTCGCTCGAGAAATTCATTGGGAACAGTAGATCTTGCAAATAACTCGTGCCGCCAAGCGTCAGCCCGGTGCGCATGGCGGCGCCAAGCCGGTAAAGCTGCGTCGGGATTTCTGCAAAGCTGCTCATCGGCACAAGCCCGGCAATGCGGTCGCCGTGATCGATGGCATAACGCAGCGCAATCACCCCACCAAAGCTTATTCCGGCGACAAAGACCGGCCGGTCGCCAAGCTTGGCGATGAGCTCTCCAAGCACGTTGACCTGGTCGGCCTGCTCGATGAACAGGGACGGCTTGTCCGACTGGCCCTGCCCCAGCATATCGAAGCTCGCGACGTGGAGCCCTCTGGCCACGAGCGCATCGCGAAGTGGATGCCAAAGCTTGACATATTGTGTGAGGCCGTTGACCAGGACGCAGGCGGGGCCATCGATCGGCCCAGCTAGTTCGTAGTGGATTCGCCGCGAATTATACGAAAGCCAGGGCATTAATGTTCTCTGGAATCTGGCGCCGGCCCGCACATAACCCGAACTTGCCCGGCCGCGTCAATCAGGGCACGCGCATCCCCGGAAGCTGCATTCTGGGCCCGAAAAGCATCAAATGTTGTATGTTGGATCGACTATAGGTATTCGATTTCCGGGACACGCATGCTCACCGCCAAAGGAAAATATAGCCTCAAGGCGCTTGCTCATCTCGCCGCGCTGGAGCCCGGCGCGACGGCTCAGGCGAGTGAAATCGCGGCGGCACACAATATTCCCAAAAAATTCCTCGATGCGATTCTGGGCGAATTACGCAACGCCGGAATTGTCCATAGCCGTAAGGGTCCCGGCGGCGGTTACATGCTGGCGCGGGTTCCGAGCGAGATCAAAATCGGCCGGGTCATTCGGGTGATCGATGGCCCGCTCGCGCCGATCGCCTGTGCAAGCCGCACCGCTTTTCAGCCCTGCCGCGATTGTCGCGACGTAAAGGCGTGTGCGGTCCGCCGGATGATGAGCACAGTCCGGGACGCGATTTCCGACGTGCTCGACCGCGTAACGCTTGCTGATTTGCACGCCCTGGATGGCCGCGGCCGCACGGCAGCAAGGCGGCCTGGACAAAAGCGCCGGGGCGCAGGCCGACGCAAGATTGCGGCGGTCAAACTCGCGGCAAGTCTGCGCGCGTGACGCCTGAGTGGGCCGCGTGCAGGCCGCACTCCTTTTTGCCCGCCGTTTCCCACCACCAACGCCCGGAACGTTCCGGTTCGTCTGGCGAAACAGCGCGCGTACACGGAGCACAGCCGATGGAAAGAAATCCTCGATCATGCAGCGCGTTGTAGGGAACGCGGTGCGTCTCGACGAATTCCTTTACTTGTTCGCGCGTCCAATCAAACAGCGGGCTGGCCTTGATCAGCCGGCGGTGTTTGTCGAACGAAGCCGGCGAAAGCCCGGCGCGGTCGGATGATTGATCGGCGCGCATTCCGGTGAGCCAAGCCGCGCTGCCTTCGAGGATTCGGGTAAGCGGCGTCACCTTGCGCACAGCGCAACACTCGAGTCGCTCTGCGACGGACGAGCGAAAACCGTCGACGCCCTGCTTTGCGACCAAACGCTCGATACTGCTGCTTTCAGGTGTAAAAACAGAAATGCGGACGCCGTAGCGATGCTCGGTCCGCGCCCAGACATCGTAAGTTTCCGGGAAAAGGCGTCCGGTATCGAGCGTGGCGACGTCAATCGTAAGTCCCTGCGAAAATATCGCATGAGCGAGCGCTTGCGCTTCAAGCCCGAAACTGGTCGTGAAGACGATCCGTCCGGGAACGAGCGAGCGAATGGCCGCCACCCGTCCAAACAAATCCAATCCAGCGAATTCATCGGCGAGCTTCGCTGCAAGTTCGGGCGAAACAAGCTGGAGCGGCGGCTCAATCGCGAACGCGGAGCCGGGTAGCGGAAAATGGGCTTGAGACGCGGTGACAGAAACGTCGGACATCTGCATTTCAATCGTCGACTACTACCTTGAATTAAAAGCAATTTTCAGCGCCGCCAAGGGTCCCGCTGATAAAAGAAAGATGCGCCTACGCCGAGTGATTGCGGCAGATGATTGTTTCAATTCGGCGCGCGTGCGTAGGCAACTATGCGCCAGCCGTGCGGTGGACTTGAGCGCACTCGCCGCGCATGCGCCGTCGAAATCCCTAGAGCGCGTCAGCGAACGCCGCCATTTGCCGGCGCTGCTCCTCGTTCGGCAGCGGACCGCGCATTGCGCCGAGATTATCCGTCATGTGTCCCGCGTCAGCCGTGCCTGGAATTACCGCGGTTACTCTCGGATCGGCCAGCAAATACTTGAGAAAGAACTGCGCCCAACTCCCGGCAAATCCCCGCGCCCAGTCGGGAATCTCTTTGCCGCGAACCGCGCGGAACAGCCGCGCGCGGCCGAACGGCAGAGCCGTCAGCACGCCGGCTTTGACTTCAGCCGCCAAGGGCAAGATTCGCTTCTCCGCTTCACGATCATCCAGCGAATAGTCGATCTGAACGAAATCGGGCTTCTCGCGCGCTAGAACGGCTTCGATGGCGGCGAAGTCGGCGTGGCGTGTTGAGGTGATGCCGATGTAGCGGCAAATGCCTTGCGCCTTCCATTCCTTGAATTGTGCCAGCGACTGCTCAGGATTTCGCACGTTGTGAAACTGCAAAAGATCGAGCTTGTCGGTCTGCAAGCGGGCCAGCGAACGCTTGAGCTCGGCGACGTCGGGCGCTTCAAGCTTGGTCGCCAAGAACAGCTTCTCGCGCGAGTGCGCGCGCCCAACAACATCGCCGATGACAACTTCGGCTTCGCCGTAAACCGACGACGTATCGACCAAACGTCCCCCGCCAGCGATCAATGCTTGCAGTACCGCATCCGCCTTTTGCTTCGTCGCCTCGTCGCCGGTGTCGAAGACTTGTGCGGTGCCTAATCCGACCGTCGGAAGACGCTCGCCGGTTGTCGGAATCGCGCGGGTAAGAACTTCGGGCGACTGGGCAAGAGCACCGGGCGCCAGAAGAGTCGCGCCGGCAAGCGTCGTGAACATGCGGCGGTTGAGCGTCATCCCGTACGTCCTCCCTGCATTGCAGCGTCTTCGAGCGGGACCAACGTCGCGGCGCGACTTTCCTGCGCCCGGCCTAGAGCGGTCGACAACGCGAGCCAGCCTGCCGCGAACGGCAACGCGATGAGCGCAATGCCGCCGAGTTTCAGCCCGAGCGCCTGCAGACTGTCGAACACCCAGCTGTAAAGAGCGTCCGAGCCGCGATAAATGACGACATCGATCAGGTTCTTCGCCTTGTATTTCTCTTCACGATCAAGAACGGTGAAAAACACCTGCCTTGCCGGATTGGCGATGGCGAAATTCATCCATCGCTGTGTCACCTGAAGCCCGATGACGACCGCGAGCGTCGGCGCAGAGAATATCGCGGCAAAGCCAACGACATACACCGCCGGGAGCGCGGCTGCCGCGATGCCGGTGCCAAAGCGCTTGAGCACTTGGCCAGTTGCGAAGATCTGCGTCACCAGGCTCAGCAGTCCGACGGCGAGGTCAATGCCGGCAAAGATGCGGGTCTGCGCGCCGGCGCCATGCACATTCGCGGACACAATATTGGCTTGCTCGAGGTAGGTGATGGTCGCGCAAAACGATAACAAGCTCACCCATCCTGCCACACCGAGCAGATACGGCGAGCGGAAGAGTTCGGGCAAAGCTGCGAAGGCGCTGCCGCCGACACGCCGAGGTTCAGGTCGCGCGCCCGCCGATGCAGCCGCGGCGCGATCGAGGCGATAAACGCACAGCACCGCCAATTCGATCAGTACAGCGGCGACAATTAGAAGATTCACCGGACCAAGCGGCACCGACAGGCCGATGGTGATGACCGGTCCGAGCAGTCCCCCGGCGGTGCCGCCGGCACCGATGAACCCGAACAGCCGCTTGCCTTGCTCGGCGGTGAAAAGATCCGCCATGAACGACCAGAACACGGCGACTGCAAACAGACTGAAAACGCTCACCCAAATAAAGAAAACGCGGGCGACGATTACCGGGGCGATTCCGAGTGTGAGCAAAACCCAGAACAGCGCCAGATTGGCTACAAAGAAATGGTAGATAATGGGAATGAACAAGCGGCGCGGCAGCTTTGCCACCAGCGCGCCATAAACCGGCTGCGAGACGAGCAGCGCGACAAAGGTAGCGGTGAACAGCCACGGCAGCGCTTTGGTGCCGCCCGCGATGCCCATCTGATCGCGTAACGGCCGCAAAACGTAATAGCCGGCGAGCAGCGCAAAAAAATAGGCGAACGACCATAGCGCCGCCGCACGTTCCTGCGGCGTCGCCGGGACGGCCCAATCGAGCCAGCGCCGCAAGGCGTTCATGGAGCGATTGAGAGCTTCTGTCTTAGTTCGGCGGCTGTCGCCTCTTGCCCATATCCGGGGCCGCCGCGCTGAAAGCGGCGCGCATCGGCCAGTTTGCCAACGACAACAGGCTCGAAACCGGCGTCGCGAATGAGACCTTCGGCGGTCCGCACCGCTTCCGCATCGTCGCCGGCAATCGGAATGGCCAGTTTAGGATCGGGACGATTGGCCTGGCTGGCAAAGATCTTGTAGTTGAGCGTGTTGAATGCGCGAACGATGCGCGCGCCCGCCAGATATTTCTGCGACACAACGCCGACGCCTTCTTTTTCAACCTCGTCGGCAATCGGCGCGCCGTCACGCGCCGCGACCGCGTTGCAGGCGTCGAGCATGATTTTGCCCTTTAATTTCGCGCCGTAGTCCTGGCCGATCTGTGGCAGCGCCGCATACGGGACCGCGATGAAAAGAACGTCGCCGAAGGCGATTGCGTCATCCACCGTCCCGGCTTTAGCAAGTTCCCCCAGCCCGGCGACGAGATCCTTCAGCTCTTCCGGATGGCGGGACGAGAAAAGGACGGAATGGCCCGATTTGATCCACAACGTGCCAATCGTGCTGCCAATATGGCCTGAGCCAATGACGCCTATCTTGAGCTTCGCCTGCGCCAGCGCACGGGTAGTCGGCAAAGCCGCGCCCAAGACCAGCGCACCGCCAACATGCAAAAGCTCGCGGCGTTTGATATTCAAAAAATCGTACGCGGGCATCGCGGCCTCCTCGCCTGCACAATCGGAGTTGTCGCGCCCAGCGTGTTTCTAGGCGATCTGATGTGTGCGCGATACGGCAGGAGGACAGTTCAGCTCAATGCTCGCGAACAGTTGAAAAGCGCGCGAACCGACCTACTCGCGGCCTTTCCCTGCCGAACATAAGCGGGAAAAGCGATCAGGCGCGGAGGGCTTGCGCCGCCGGCATGTAGGGCAATTTCAGTGCATCGGCGACGGCTTGATAGATAACGTGACCGTCGTGCACGTTGAGCCCATCGCGCAAATGCGGGTCATCGGTTAGCGCTCGCTTCCAGCCCTTGTCGGCAAGCGCAAGCACGAACGACGTGGTCGCATTGCTAAGCCCGAAGGTCGAGGTGCGCGCGACCGCGCCCGGCATGTTGGTCACGCAGTAGTGAACGACGTCGTCGACGACATAAGTCGGGTGCGAGTGGGTTGTCGGCCGCGACGTCTCGGAGCAACCGCCCTGGTCGATGGCGACATCGACAATCACCGAACCGGGCTTCATGGCCTTGACGGTCTGCGCCGATATGAGCTTTGGCGCGGTCGCGCCAGGGACGAGCACGGTGGCGATGACGAGGTCGGCGCGCCGGCACACGGTTTCGACCACGTCGCGGGTTGAGAACAGCGTACGTACCCGGTTCCCGAACTGCGCGGCGAGGCGCCGCAACGCCTCGGGATTGCGGTCGAGCACCGTGACCTCCGCGCCCATGCCCGAGGCGATCAAAGCCGCGTTGCTGCCGGCAACGCCGCCGCCGAGAATGACGACACTCGCCGACGACACGCCGGGAACGCCGGCAAGGAGCACGCCACGGCCGCCGTTTTCCTTTTCGAGGCAGCGCGCGCCGACGTGGGGCGCCATCCGCCCGGCGACTTCCGACATCGGCGTAAGCAGCGGCAGCGTGCCGTGAGCGTCGGTCACCGTTTCGTAGGCGATCGCGGTGACACCCGACTGGAGCAGGTCCTCGGTCTGCGCACGGTCGGGCGCAAGATGCAGATAGGCAAACAGTACCTGACCGCGGCGCAGCTTCTTGCGCTCGACCGCCAGCGGTTCTTTCACCTTCACGACCAGCTCGGCGCGGCCGTAGACGGCGTCGGCATCGGCCACGATCTCGGCGCCGGCAAGCTTATAGTCGTTGTCGGGCAAGCCTGCGCCCGATCCAGCACCGGTTTCGACCAGAACGCGATGGCCCTTGTCGGCCAGCTCCCGTACCGTCGAAGGCACGAGGCCGACGCGGTATTCGTTGTCCTTGATCTCCTTGGGCACGCCGACCAGCATGGCGCTCCTCTTTCTTCACTGATGCCGCGACGCTTGCCGAGATCGGCAGCAGCAATCGCGTTACGTCACATAAAGGCGATTCGGCAACTCGTTCGCCGAGCCGTCAGGCGGAGCGTGCACCTCGACAACCGCGGCGCAGCGCTCGATAGCAGCGGTAAAGCCCGACGCGATGCGGCCTTCGCGCATATGGCTGACAAGCGCGTCGACCGCCGCCTGCCACTCGGCCGCGTTTACCTTTTGCGCGATGCCCTCGTCGGCAAGAATTCGCGCATAGCGCTCCGCCAGCGACACGAAGATCAGCACGCCGGTCCTATGCTTGGTGTGCGCGACGCGGCGCAGCACGAATTGCTCGAGCGCCGCGCGATGCGCGCGCGCACGCCGCACCGCGCCCGGGACAAGCGCCAACCGCAGCGGCATCCAGGAGAAGATCGCCGCAAACACGATGAACACGACGAGCTGGATAAGAAAAATGCGCTGCACACTCCACTCGGTGAACTGGATCAGCGGCCAGGGCGTCACTAGTGCCAACAGTGTCGCCCAGATGATCGGAATGTGCACGTAACCCGAAGACGCGCGCGCCAGAACGCACACGAACTGAGCGCTGGTCCTTTTCTCCGCCGCCGCGATAGCCGCGGCGACGGCGGCGTGATCCTCGGAGGTGAGCGCCATCACCAGCTCCCCGAAGCGCCACCGCCACCAGACGATCCGCCGCCGCCCGAAAAGCCGCCGCCAAAGCCCCCGCCGAACCCGCCGCCGGACGAGCCGCCCCACGATCCGCCATCGTAGGGAAGGAAGATCGGGCCGCCATATCCGCTGCGACCACCGCGGCCGCCGGGGCCGCCCGGACCATTGGCGTGCCGGATCAGATAAAAAATAATGAAGAGCAGCAGCCCGAAAAACAGCAGCGGAAATAATTTGTCGAAATCGCTTGTCGAACCTTCCGGGCGGACTTCAGGCTTCTGCTGCCACTCGCTTTTGTCGCCGCTCAGCACACTGATGATGCCGTCGACACCGCGCTCGATGCCACCGGAGAAATCATTTGTCTTAAAGCGCGGGATTATCGCGCCGGCTATGATGACCGAGGATAGCGCGTCGGTGAGCGTGCCTTCGAGCCCGTAGCCGACTTCGATGCGGACTTTGTGCTCGGATGGCGCGACCAGCAGCAGGACGCCGTTGTTCTTCTTGGCATCACCAAGCTTCCAAAAACGGAAGAGCTGGTTGGCGTAAGTCTCGATGTCGCTGCCCTGCAACGATTTGACGGTGGCGACGACGAGCTGAATGCCGGATTTGTCCTCGAGGTTCTTGAGCTTTGATTCGACGTCACTGCGCGTTTCGGCGGTCATGACGCCGGCCTGATCGACCACCCGGCCGCTCAGGGCAGGAAAATCGAGAGCGAGGGCGAGCGATGACAGGCACAGGAGGCACGCGAACGCGAAGGCTGTCGCTGCCGCCGTGCGCCGGCCATTTCCGGAAATGATGCGCAGAAGCGACACAGCCTTCATTTCCGCATGTCCGCGATACCTCGTCCGGGATTAAGGCCCTCAGAACTTTACCGTCGGCGGCTTTTCAGAACCTTCGCTGGCGGTGAACTCGGCCATCGGTTTGTTGCCCGAGAAAGCGGTCTTCGCCCACAGCACCGTCGGGAATGTCCGCAGCGCCGTATTATAGGTGCGCACCGCCTCGATGTAGTCGCGGCGTGCTACCGCGATGCGGTTTTCGGTTCCCTCGAGCTGCGACTGCAGCGCGAGGAAATTGGCGTTGGATTTCAGGTCCGGATAGTTCTCCGACACCGCGAGCAAGCGGCCAAGTGCGCCGGTCAGCTGGTTTTGAGCGTCCTGAAATGCCTTCAGCTTATCAGGATCGGTCAATTGCGAAGCGTCGATTTTGATTTGTGTGGCCTTGGCGCGAGCTTCAATCACGGCAGTCAGAACGTTCTTCTCCTGCGCCGCATAGCCCTGCACCGTGGCGACGAGATTGGGAATGAGGTCGGCGCGACGCTGATATTGATTCTCGACATCAGCCCAGCGCGCTTTGGCCTGCTCCTCCAACGTTGGAATTGTATTATAGCCACAGCCAGCGAGCGTGATGGATAGAGCGACAAGGCTTAGAGCCAAGCTTGGCCAGCGCCAGATCTTATTCATTGTCACCCCTCTCTGATTTAGCCGGAGGCATTCCGGCGGTGAATTTATACTTCGACCGGCTCCGTTCCTACGATCTCAATGCCGAAGCCGGACAAGCCTACATAGGTCATGTGACGCGAGGAGCTAAGGAGCCTGATAGAGGCGACGCCGAGGTCCTTGAGAATTTGGGCGCCCAGACCGACCTCGCGCCATTGGCGCGTCCGCGCCTCTCCTGAAGCGGTCTCGTCGGATTTGGGAATGGCGACCACGGGCACGCCTGCCGCGCCATCGCGCAAAACGACCAGGACGCCCCTGCCCTCGGCCTTGAAGCGCTCCAGTGTCCGGCGGATTGCCTTGGCGCCACCAAAGACATCGAGAATAAGATTCGCGCGATGCAACCGGGTGAGCACGCCTTTGCCTTCGCCGATGTGACCGTAGACGAACGCCATGTGGTAAAATGGATCAAACGGAGTCTGAAAGGCGTATCCGGTCAGTGTGCCGATTTCGGAGTCTACCGGGAATTCTCCCAGACGCTCGATGAGCTTGTCGCGCGTCTGACGATAAGCAATCAGGTCGGCGATGTTGACGCGCGCAATTTTGTGATGCGCGGCAAAAGCGGCGATCTCCGGCCCGCGCATGACGGTGCCGTTGTCGTTCATAAGCTCGGCCAGCACTCCGACCGGAGGAAGGCCGGCGAGCCGGCAAAGATCGACACACGCCTCGGTATGACCCGAGCGCATCAGCACGCCGCCTTCCTTGGCAACTAGCGGAAAGACGTGGCCCGGCCTGACGAAATCGGACGCGCCCATGTTGCCGTTGGCAAGCGCGCGCACCGTGTTGGTGCGCTCCTCGGCCGAAATGCCCGTGGTCAAGCCATGCCGCACATCGACCGAAACGGTAAAAGCAGTGCCGAGCGGCGCATCATTGCGCGCCACCATGGGATCAAGATGAAGTCGCCGCGCTTCATCCTGCGCCAATGGAGCGCAAACAATGCCGGAGGTGTGGCGGATAATAAAGGCCATCTTCTCCGGCGTGCAGAGCGATGCGGCGACGAACAAATCGCCTTCGTTCTCGCGATCATCATCGTCGGCCACGATGATGAGTTCGCCGCGCGAGAATGCGTCGACTGCGGCTCGAATGCGTTGATGTACGTCGTTCATTGTCCCAGCTGCTGTTACTTCGGCGCCGGCGCAAACGGCCAAGCGGGCGGTGAACCCACCTGGGCGCGATGGCGCAGATAGTGATCGGCCAAGACGCACGCCACCATGGCTTCGCCGACTGGCACCGCGCGAATGCCGACGCAGGGATCGTGCCGGCCGGTGGTGGCGATCTCGGCATCGTGTCCGTAGCGATCGACGGTACGGCGGGCCGTAAGGATGGACGAAGTGGGCTTCACCGCAAACCGAGCGACGATCGGTTGACCGGTGGAGATACCGCCCATCACGCCGCCGGCATGGTTGGAAAGAAATATCGGCCGGCCATCGTTACCCATGCGCATTTCGTCGCCGTTTTCCTCCCCGGAGAACTCGGCCGCGGCAAAGCCTGATCCAATTTCGACGCCTTTGACTGCGTTGATGCTCATGAGCGCGCCGGCAATATCGGCGTCGAGCTTGCCATAAATGGGAGCACCGAGACCCGGCGGGACCCCTTCGGCGGTGATTTCAATGACCGCGCCGACTGAAGAACCACGCTTACGCACGTCGTCGAGATACTGTGAAAAGAACGCGGCGCGCTCGGCATCCGGACAGAAAAACGGATTGCGCTCGATCTCCTCCCAGTCCCAGCGCGCACGATCAATGCGATGCGGGCCCATTTGTACCAGCGCGCCACGCACGCGCACGTCAGGCACGATCTTGCGGGCGATCGCACCAGCCGCGACTCGCATCGCCGTTTCACGCGCCGACTGGCGGCCGCCGCCGCGATAATCGCGCACGCCATATTTCACGTCGTAGGCGTAGTCGGCGTGGCCCGGCCGATATTTGTCTTTGATATCGGAATAATCTTTTGTGCGCTGATCGACATTGTCGATGATCAGAGCGATCGGCGCACCGGTCGTCACCTGATGTCCAGCGTTCTCATCCACGAACACGCCGGACAGGATCCGGATCGCATCCGGTTCTTGCCGTTGAGTTGTGAAGCGCGACTGCCCCGGCCGGCGGCGATCGAGGTACGGCTGGATATCGTCTTCGCTGAGCGGAATGCGGGGCGGACAACCATCGACCACGCAACCGATCGCGGGCCCGTGGCTTTCGCCGAAGGTCGTCACTCGAAACAAATGCCCGTAAGTGTTGAACGACATGATCCGAAGGTGAAATCACAGCGGACGGACGCTGCAAGCGCTTATGCCATATAGTGGTGAATATTAATTCCCCCGCCTTTCAGGCGGGGCCATCCGCGACAATCTTGATTTGGGTTAAGCTGCGGAAAAGGCTGCGCTTTTCACGGCCTGCTTCCGGATCACTCCTTCCCGACTGCGATGTCGGGAGCGTCGGGATGCTTCATACCGACGATGTGGTAGCCGGCGTCGACATGATGAACCTCTCCGGTGACGCCGCGTGACATGTCGGAGAGAAGGTAGACGCCAGCCTGACCGACATCCTCAATGGTGACATTCCGGCGTAGCGGCGAGTTGTACTCGTTCCACCTGAAAATGTAGCGAAGATCGGCAATGCCGGCCGCGGCGAGCGTCTTGATCGGCCCGGAAGAGATGGCGTTCACCCGGATGTTCTTCACACCGAGATCAGCGGCCAAGTACCACACCGATGCTTCAAGCGCGGCCTTGGCGACGCCCATCACGTTGTAATGCGGCATCCACTTTTCCGCGCCGTAGTAAGTCAGCGTCAGCATGGAGCCGCCGTTGGGCATCATTTTCTCGGCGCGCTGAGCCACCGACGTAAACGAATAACAGCTGACCAGCATGGTCTGCGTGAAGTTGTCCTGCGTCGTGTCGACGTAACGGCCGTCGAGCTGGGCGCGGTCGGAGAAGGCTATGGCGTGGACGAGAAAATCAATACTGCCCCAAGCGGATTGCAGGGCGGCGAACACCGCGTCAATCGTTGCAGGATCGGTCACATCGCAATGCCCAACGACGATGCCGCCGACTTCCTGCGCGAGCGGTTCAACCCGCTTCCTCAGCGCGTCACCCTGATACGTGAAGGCGAGTTGGGCGCCGTGCTGGTGGCACGCTTTGGCGATGCCCCACGCCAGCGAGCGCTGGTTGGCAACCCCCATAATCAAGCCGCGCTTGCCGCGCATGAGGCCCGAGACTTCCGACATTCTCCGACCCCATATGAGGATTTTTTCGGCGCCGGGGCTTCCTATGGCATAGGGTGGTGGGCTGCTCAAGCGCGCGGCGCCGGCCGACAGTAAACCCTTAGGCTTACGTGCCTTTGCGTGGATCGTAAGCTTTTTGGCTTCGCCATTTCCGCATCAGCTCTTCGAGTTCGGCGTCTTCTTTCCCGGGCAGCACGATCCGGACCGTCGCCAATAGGTCACCATGACCAGCCTTCGCCGGGAAACCTTTGCCCTTAAGCCGGAACGTACGGCCGCTGCTGGTTCCCGGTGGAACAGTGATTTCGAGCGGCTTATCAAGTGTTGAGACGCGAACCTTGGCCCCGAGTACGGCGTCGTAAAGCGTCAACGGCAGATCGACCCGAACGTCGGAACCGTCGAGAGTGAAAACGGGATGCGGTGCAATTGAAACGGTGATCAGAACATCGCCAGTGCCTCCGGGACCCGCCATCCCCTGACCGCGCAGCCTGATCTGCTGGCCGCTGGTGATGCCGGCCGGAATCTTGACCTCTACGTCTTTGCCCGACGGCAAGCGCAATCGCTGTGTGGTTCCTTGCGCCGCCTCCGGGAGGGAAACGGTGAATGCGACGGCTACATCCGCCCCCGCTGGGTTCTCAGTCTCGAACGGAGAACGGCCGGCGCCGCGGCGGCCGCCACCGCCACCAAACGCGTCGCGGAGAATATCTTCGAAGCCACCGAAACCTGCGCCCGAACCGCCGCGGCCACGGCGCGTCGCGCGGGTAAAGCCTTCGGGTCCAAAGCTGAAGGTCTCGAACTCGGCTTCCGGACCGAAGCCAGCCCCAGGGCGGGGCCCTGCTCCGGCGCCAAACCCTTCGAAGCCGCGGAATCGCGGCTTGCCCTCGGCATCGATCTCGCCCCGATCAAACGCCTGGCGCTTGGCTTCATCGCCAAGTATTTCGTAGGCCGCGTTCAACTCGGCAAAACGCGAAGCCGCTTTCGGATCGTTTTTGTTGGCGTCGGGATGCAGCTTCTTCGCCGAACGGCGAAATGCGCTCTTGACGTCGGATGAACTCGCCTTCCGATTGAGCCCCAAGATCTCATAGGGATCACGCACCCCAGTTAACTCCGTTCCGGCTGTGGGTTGGCGCCGCCACCCTCGTCCTCACAATGTGGTTGTTTATGCAGCGGCTCGCAATGCAGCAATGCACCGAGGCCGTCCGACTACGCCGGTCTAACCCTGGCTGAGCGGCCTTAGGTTTCTAACCTCCCACTTCCCGGAGGCCATCCGGCAAGCTTCGCCCTGTAACCAGGACTGGGTGGCGCCGTGGGTGTAACTCGCCAGGAAGCCCCGGCACCGTAACTCGCCCTGACTGTACGACTTGCCGAGCGGGGTAATGTTGCCGCCGGCACCGCTCTCCGGATTACTCCACGGAGTGCTGCTGTCGTTTCCTTCACGTGCGATTGCATCCGAAGCGGCCGCGCGGGCGTGGGCCAAATCGCTCTCGGAAGGCATTCCGGCCTCGGCGGCCTGAGGCAGCCGCTCTATCGAGCCCGTCGCGCCAACTTGCTCTGGGGCGGCATCGTTCTTCTCGAACATGGAATTGAGCGGCAAAGAACAGCCGGGAGCCGACAGGACAGCAAGCAGGGCGATAGAGGCGGCCAGCCACGCCGGCAGACGAGATGGGCTTGGCCGGGCGCTGCCCCTATATAAAGGGTGATGGCTTGCGCCATGATCGTCGCACGCGAGCAACAGGGTACCCCACCGGATGTCCGAGACTGAGACGATAGAACACCCTGGCTGGTTAACGGCCGGTGACTTCACGGATGCCGATGAACCACTGCGGTTATTCGCGGCTTGGTTCGCGGAGGCCAAACGCGCCGAACCCGTCAACCCCGACGCCATGGCGCTCGCGACCGTGGATTCCGGCGGCTCACCCAACGTGCGGATGGTCCTGCTGAAAGGCTTCGACGAGCACGGCTTCGTTTTTTATACGAACCTTGGCAGCGTTAAGGGGCTTGAGCTTGCCAACGCACCACGAGCGGCGCTGGCGTTCTACTGGAAATCGCTGCAACGTCAGGTCCGCATACGTGGACCGGTCGAACCAGTTTCGGCGGCTGAAGCCGACGCCTACTTTGCTACCCGATCGCGGATGGCGCAGATTGGCGCCTGGGCGAGCAAACAATCCACTGCGCTGGAAGGCCGGCTGGCGTTTGAGAAGGAAGTGGCGCGCTACACGGCGAAGTACGCAATCGGCGCAGTGCCGCGGCCGGAACATTGGTCAGGCTACCGCGTGACGGCGCTCGAAATTGAGTTCTGGCAAGAGCGGCCGTTTCGGCTGCACGACCGCATTTCGTTTGCCCGCACTGGACCGGCGGATTCCTGGCGCAAAACCCGGCTTTATCCGTAAAGCGCTGACGGAGAATTTGAGATCAGGATGCCCACCAGCAACCGCAAGGACAGGACACTTCTTCTCACCGGCGCGAGCCGCGGTATCGGCCACGCCACGGTGAAGCGGTTTTCGGCCGCCGGTTGGCGCGTGATTACATGTTCGCGCCACCCGTTTCCGGAAAATTGCCCTTGGGAAGCCGGCCCCGAAGATCACATCCAGGTCGATCTGGCCGATACTGAAAACACGATCGCGGCCATCGCCGAAATCAAACAGCGTGTGAATGGCGAGTTGCACGCGCTCGTCAATAACGCCGCGATCTCACCCAAGGCGCCGGAGGGCAAACGTCTTGGCTCGATCGGCACGTCGCGGGAAGATTGGCATCGGGTTTTTCAAGTGAATTTCTTTGCCCCGATCATGCTGGCGCGCGGCCTCCTCGACGAGCTCAAGGCCGCGAAAGGCTCGGTTGTTAACGTGACTTCCATAGCAGGTTCGCGTGTTCACCCGTTCGCCGGCGCCGCGTACGCGACTTCTAAGGCCGCGCTGGCAGCTCTCACTCGGGAGATGGCTGCGGACTTCGGCGCGGTGGGTGTTCGGGTCAATGCCATCGCGCCCGGGGAAATCGACACCGCGATGCTTTCTCCCGGAACGGAGAAAATCGTCGAGAACATTCCCATGCACCGCCTCGGCACGCCGGACGAAGTTGCCAAGATTATTTATGTGCTGTGCACGGACGCATCGTCTTACGTCAATGGCGCCGAGATTCATATCAACGGCGGCCAGCACGTTTAGCCGCTCACGCTTGTTTTCAGCGTCCGGCACGACAAATCGGATTCACTCGCGCAAAAAATCCAACACGGCGGTCTCGGCAAGGACCGCCGCGGGAATGCTGTGCTGGGCGGACCGCTCCTGCTCCTCGGCACTTTGGGTCGCTTGCAAATAAGAGCCGAGGTGGCGCGCGCGCTCGACGATTTTCCGCCCTTCCGGCAGCCGCTCGGCTTCGAAACGACGCAAAGCGCCCGCGACATCATCGGCCTCGAGAGCAGCCGCCAAAGATGCGGCATCATCGGCCGCTTTTGACAACCCCGCCGCCACGTGCGGACGCGCCACGAAAGCGGCATCACCAACTATGGCGACGCGGCCAAAAGAAATCTGCGGAGTTTCCAGATCATAGATGGGCTGCAGCAGTGGCTCCTTAATCAACCGCACGATCGCGCGAAATTGCGGCGCCAAGAGCCGTTCGGCCGCCGCGCGCATTGCCGCGATCGCCTCGCGCCGGATCAGCGGCGGCGGAATGGAAATCGAGTGAACGATCCCGCTTTCGTCGGTGAGAAGCCAAGTCAGCTCGTGCGCCAGATCCGCCGGGCGATACCACACGATGTTGTAGCGGCGGTGTGCCGGCTGGAGTTCATCATCCCGCCCGGCGACCGGATAACCGAGGATTTGTTCGCCCGGGGGCAGGCAGAACGCCAACGCGTCAAACAGATCGGCGTGGATTTGTGGCGGCAACGCACTTTCCGCGACGAGCCCTCGCCACGCCACGTAACCCGCATAGCGCGGGACCACGGATGGCAAAAATTGCTGCCGCACGCTCGAGCGAAGACCATCCGCCCCGATCAGCAAGTCTGCCGGTTCCGTGCCACCGTCGTTGAAACGCGCAACGACGCCCGAGGCATCCTGGTCAACAGATTTAAACGCACGCCCAGGGTGATAGTGCACGTCCGGAAACGCGCCGCGCAGAATATGATAGACGCGCTCCCAAGCGGTCACCATTTGCGGACAGACGCCGGTTGCGACCAGCCGGCCTTCCCTGTCAAAAATTTTGCGCGCCGTGATCGGAACACCGATTTCGCGAGTATCCAAACCGAGCGCGGCAAGCCGCGCGATCATTTCGGGCTGCGCCACAATGCCCGCACCCCTGCCGGCAAGCCCAGCTTCGGCGCGTTCGAAAACGTCGACAGTCCAGCCGTTACGCCGAAGCATAAGTGCGGCTAAAAGCCCACTCATTGAGCCGCCAATCACCAAGGCGCGCCTTTGGGCACGTTGCGGCATCCGCATTCCCTCTCTAACCGGCAAGACTATTTGCCATGACTGGGGCGACTTCGATAATGTGCAAATAATCGCGGGAAGAAACGCCATGGCCCTGACCGGGCTCGGCTCTCCGGGCCGTCCCGGAATGTCAGTGCTCTCGCTGCGTACAGGGCTGGGGAATGATCTTTTCTTTCGATCTTCTCATCAATGCCGTGATCTCGGGCATATTGATCGGCGCGTTTTATGCCGCCGTAACCGCCGGCGTATCGCTGTCGTTTGGGATTCTTGACATCGTCAATATCGCCCATCCCGCCTTTATCATTCTCGGGTCCTACATCGCCTACATCATCAACGCGCAGCTTGGATTGGATCCGATCCTCGCCAGCATCATTGTCACACCCGCCTTCTACGCGCTGGGGGCCGGCATCTACCAAATCTATTACGCGTCCTTCGAGCGACGCGGCCAGGAATCGCTCCGCGGACTCGCATTTTTCTTTGGGCTCCTGTTCATCACCGAGGTCTCTCTCGTCCTCTATTTCGGCGTCGACTATCGTTACGTCGAAGCGGCCTATATCGGTCCGACCTTGCACCTTGGCGCCATTGATATTCCGCTACGGATTTTGGTGCCATGCGTGGTGTCGCTGCTGCTCATCGCCGCGCTCCAGCTTTTCTTGGTTCGCACCTTTGTCGGTCGAGCAATTATGGCGGTGGCACAGGATCAGCTCGCCCTTAAACTCATGGCCGTCGATCCGATCCGCATCAAACGAATTGCTTTCGGCATCTCCATCGCGACGGCTTCGATCGCCGGCGCGTTCCTTATCGTCATCCAACCCGTCGAGCCATCCGTCGGGCGGGAATATATCGGGCGGGTATTCGCGATCTGTGTGCTGGGGGGCATGGGCAGCCTGCCCGGAACCGTCGTCGCCGCCATGCTGATCGGCATCGTCGAAAGCGTGACCTCGACATTCTACGGTCCGTCCTGGGCGCCGGCAGTTTCCTTCGGATTTCTGCTGCTCACCCTGGCGGTGCGGCCAGCCGGTTTGCTGGGACGCTGACAGTGCGCTCGTATCTGTTTCTGATCATCTGTCTTTTCGTCGCTGCCGCCGTCTTTGCCGCCGCGTACGCGCTCGGCAACGATTATTATTTCTTCGCCGGATATGTCGTTCTGCAATACGTCGTGCTGGCAACGGCCTGGAACATTCTTGGCGGCTATTGCGGGTACGTGAACTTCGGATCGGCGGCGTTCTTTGCACTCGGAGCTTACTCCGCTGTCGCCATCCACCGTCTCTATCCGCTGCCAATTCCGGTCCTGGTGATTATCGGCGGCGCCGTCTCCGGAATCGTCGGCTTCGGCATGGGCTACCTGACGCTGAGGCTGCGCGGCGCATTCTTCGCTATCGCTACCCTGGCTTTGGCGGTCGTCCTGCAAACGCTGGTCGTCAACTGGGACTATGTCGGCGGCTCGCGCGGCGCTTACATCGTTCGCCCGGAGTCAATCGCGCCGTTCGGCAGTTACATCAGGTACCTTTTTCTCATCATGCTTCTGCTTGCGGTCGGCGCGATATTTGCCGCCCGCCTGATCGAGCGCTCGCGGCTGGGGTACGGCTTCGCCACCATTCGAGACGATGAGCTGGCGGCGGAAGCCTGCGGTGTACCGACGCTACGGCTCAAGCTGATTGCGACTACAATCTCCGGCGCCCTGATGGGAATGGCGGGAGCACCGCTACCCTATTACATCGGCTTCCTGCAGCCATCGTCGGCGTTCGGTCTCGATTACGCCGTCAACTCCATCGCCATGCCGTTGATCGGAGGAACGACCAGCTGGGTCGGTCCGCTGATCGGCGCCATACTTCTTGGTTCGCTGCAGCAGATCGCAACCGTAACGATCTCATCGGCGGTCAACCTTTTGATCGTTGGGTTTCTTCTGGTTGGATTTGTGATCGTTGCTCCCAACGGCATCGTTGGTTTGGTGCATAAATACCTGCAGCGCCAACCCGACGAACTGGTCGGCCGCCGTCACGTCAGCGTCGATGTCCCCGGAAGTACGACATGACGATGATTCTCGACGTCGACGGTTTGGGCAAACGCTTCGGCGGCTTCGTCGCACTCGACGGAATTTCGCTGTCGGTACGCGCCGGTGAACGCTTGGGCCTGATCGGACCGAATGGGTCCGGCAAAAGTACCCTCGTGAATTGCATTTGCGGGACGCTGCGAAACGAAGCAGGGACGGTGCGGTTCGATGGTCAGACACTCGACGGCGACGCGGCGCATGAACGCACCCGCCGTGGCCTGGCCCGCACTTTTCAGCTACCGCGGCCGTTTATCAGTCTGAGTTTGGCGGATAATCTGCGCATTCCACTCATTTACGCGGTGGCCGCGCGTGGCGGTGCGCATCTTTCCGCGTCCGAAATCGCTGAACGATGTGTCCATCTGCTGCGCGAGGTCGGCCTCGAGCGCAAAGCCAAGCGGCTGCCGCGCGATCTGACGCAGGTGGAAATGCGCAAGCTCGAATTGGCGCGCGCGATGGCTGCCGAGCCGAAACTGTTAATCGCTGACGAATTGATGGCCGGCCTCACCCATTCCGAGGTCGAAGAAATCCTCACGCTGCTCAACCGCCTGAACGAACAAGGCGTCAGCGTCATCCTCATCGAGCACATCATGCGCGCGGTTATGAGCTTTTCGCAGCGCCTGGTGGTGCTGGTCTCCGGACGCAAAATCGCCGACGGCGACCCGAACGAAGTCATGCGCGATCCGGAAGTGGAAAGGGCCTATCTTGGCCAGTAGCCTGACCATCGCCGGCATTCACGCCGCGTACGGCGCGGTGCGCGTGATCGAAGACGTCACGATGAAAGTCGACGCCGGCGAAACCGTGGTGCTGCTGGGCACTAACGGTAACGGCAAATCGACCCTGATGAAGTGCGTCATGGGGATGGTGCGCCCAAGTGCCGGTTCGATTATTGCTGAAATCGAGGGCACTCATCACGACCTGACCACGCGCAGCACCGAAGAGATTGTCGATCTCGGGATCGCCCTGGTGCCCGAGGGCCGGCGATTGTTTCCCAAGCTCACCGTCGAAGAGAACTTGCTACTGGGCGCCTTCCGCCGAACCGCGCGGCGCGAGCTCGGCCGCAATCTCGATATATGTTTCGAGACCTTTCCGCGTCTGGCCGAACGGCGCACGCAACTGGCCGGCAGCATGAGCGGCGGCGAACAGCAGATGCTCGCGCTCGGGCGCGCGTTGATGCTGGCGCCGAAAATCTTGCTCGTCGACGAACCTTCGGTCGGGCTTGCTCCGATCCTGGTGAGCCGCATGATCGAAGCGATCGCCAGCATGAAGGAACGTTACAAGTTGACTGTGCTGATGGCCGAGCAAAACTTTACGCAGGCAATCCGCATCGCCAATCGGGGCTATGTCATCGTGCACGGCAAAATCGCCTTCGAAGGCGGATCGGCCGAAGAGCTCAATAACAACGACCTGATCAGGAAATTTTACCTCGGCCTGTGAAGCGCTGAGCCAGTCCCTGCCCCACACTTTTACTGCACGGGAAAATCGAAATAGGTATTTGGGAACGGCTCGCCCCCCAATGTGAAGTGCCACCATTCCTTGACATAGGGCCGAAAGCCGCGGCGCTTCATGGCCGTTGCCAGCAAAGCGCGATTGGCTTTGGCCTCAGCCGTGACGCCGGCCGCGGAAGGCCATGAAAGCGGACTGAAAAAATCGAACGGCGTGCCCATGTCGAGTTCGCCGTCGCCGGTTCGGACCAACGTCAAATCGATGGTCGATCCGCGCGAGTGGCCCGACCGCGAAGAAATATAGCCATCCCGAAACAGCGTGCTCTTGTCGACGTGCGGGTAGAACTCCGCCTTGCCCGCAGTGTCATTAAGATCGCGTGCCCACCGTACAAAATTTGCGACCGCGCGAGCGGGCCTGTAACAGTCGAACGCCTTGATGGCGAGCCCGCGCGGCGCAAGATCGCGCGCGACTTCGGCCAGTGCCGCCGCCGCTGCCCGCGTCAGGAGGCAGCGCGGAGCCACATAACCGTCAATCCGGCGACTAACAAAGTTATGCGTGCCGGCGTAGCGCATTTCAGTGACGAGCCCCGGCACCACGGTCGCAGCGTCGACGAAAGCGGCGGGCCGGTCCTGCGCCAAAGCCTGCACGTGTGTGAAGACAATCAAGCAAATAACCAGCAGGCCACAAACGCCGAAGTGGAACTTGCCAATTTGCAAGGACCGTCTGTGTTTTTGGCGCATTTGAGTTTCGCTTGCGTGAGCAAATTGCCGGTTCTCAGATTTCATGTCGGCGGGAACCAAATTTCCGTTCACCCGTTTTCACAACTGTTCAACGCTGTGTGACAGCCCTTTCGACACTCGCGACCCGTGCCCAGCTACTGGAACTTGAAGGACCGTCGAGACCGAGCCTGCCGCGGGGCGCAATCCGGGAGAATGCAGTGAGCCATTCAATGTATGACGCGGACAGGCGCACGCACTTGAAAATCGTCGTCGTTGGGCTCTTTTGCGCCACTTTGGTGGCGGCGGTTGGTCTTTTTGCTCATGTCGCCCAGGTCGACGCCGGGTTTGTTCCGCTGGTCAAGGCCGGCCAGCCTACAGCCATGAGCGGCCATCTCCCCGCGATCCACTGAGTGTGTCGTTCACGTTTTTGGCGGCGATGCAGGTAACGCCTCAATCGCCCGGCCTGTGAACAGCACTGGTCCCGTAGGCTTCCCGGTCGGCGAACCGCCGGTGGGCTCGAGTGAAACCGCATAATTGGCCGTCCGCAAAGTATCGGCGTCGTAGCTCCCGGCAAGGTTACGGCTGGTGAATTCATCGGCGCCGATGACCCCGAGCGAGCGCGGCACGCCGGAATCCTTGGAAATCAGCCACAACTCATAGCTTTTACCGGCTTCAGCCGTTGCCGATACCCTTCGTATGACGAGCGCGCGGCGCTGCATGTCGAAGGTCAGCAAGAACGCAGGGGCGTTAGGTCCTTGCTGCAAGACCGCGACTAACCGATCTTGCTGCGTGCGAGGAGTAGTGTCCGAACGCGCGACGATGTTGCCCTGCCGCGGGCGCAATTGCGGTGGCATCAGTTCAGGAGCGACCTGCCACACCGCGATGTAGAGCGCCAACACGGCGGCAAGTGCGCCGACCGCCATACTGATGCGGCGCCATCGTCTCGCCCGACGCGCCAACACCACAATATTCGACGTTGGTTCGACCTTTCGCGGCTTCGGCGGCTCAACCTCCAGCGCGGTGGCAGCCGGCATAGGAGCGGTCGTCGATTTCCCACCGTCGGTTTCCGGGGGCAGATCGGAGGCGAGCGTGGCCACCGTCGATAGCGGCGGCGGTCGGTCCGGCGCTGGATTGGCACTTTCGGCCGGCTCGATTTGACCTTTGACTTTGTCCCATACGCCCGGGGAAGGCTCCACGGCCTCCACCATCACGTTGAGTTCGCCGAGGCGGCGCTCCCATTGCTGTACCGAACTCTCGAACTTCGGATCGAACGACCGCAACGCCTCAGCGTGTTCGCGCTCTTCGCTGGAGAGCGTGCCTAGCACGTACTCGGCGGCTAGCGTCTCCTGGTCCTCATCGTACATAGCCACTTAAACCTCCTCCGGGATCAGGCACCCATGCATCCACGGATTTCAAGCAGGCTGCGCCTCAACCACGTTTTGATGGTGTTCACCGGAATGTCGAGCTTTTTGGATAATTGATCTCAACTCCAGCCGCTGTAGTACGCGAGCAACAAGATTCGCTGCTTTTCCGGATCGAGCTTGCCCAAGCAGGAAAGAAGCCGCTTCAGCTCTTCGGTCATCTCCCGCCGGGCAAGGGGCGTCGGCGTGTCAGCCGCGACTTCGAGCGCTTGCGGTAAATCTTCAATCGAGACCTCGGTTTTCTTTCGCATGATATCGATCGCGCGATTGCGCGCGAGCGCCACCATCCAGGTAATCGGCGTGGCAATGGCCGGATTGAACCTGTCGGCCATCGTCCAAACCTTCAGGTAAGTCTCCTGCATGACCTCCTCGGCCAATTCGGGCTTACCTAAAATACGTAGAAGGACGCCATAGAGTTTCGCGCGGGTCGCCTCGTATAGCCGCTCAAAAGCCGCAGCATCGCGCTTGGCGATGGCCGCAAGCAGCCCGACCAGTTCCGCTTGCGTTAACATGCCCTTGCCCCGGCCCCTCGGACCCTTTGCGCAGAATCCGATTATCGCCGCGGAGGCCCGCGCTCGTCGAGTGCCAAACCGCTAGTTTTTGTGTGTGGCGGCCCGCCATCGTGCCGCACGCGGCACAAACGGGATTACCGACTTCCCGAGGAGCAACGCAGCTGAAAGAAAAAGGGCGGCCTTTGGCCGAGTCGCTTACGCCGTGGCGCCGCCGCGCAGCCGCATCAGTCCGATGGCCTCAAGTTCCGACTGCTCAAGCGCGCTATCCGCCTCGCGCTCGCGCATTTGGTCGCGTTCGTCGAGCAACTCGGCTTTCTTGAGCTCATCCAGGGCGTCGTCGAGCGCACCCTTTGCGGCCTCGAGTTGGCCACGTAGTTCATCGGCCGAGCGCTTGAGGTTCTCACGACGGGCTATGGCGGCCTTTGCGTATGTCGGATAGGCGAAATGCGCCGGGTCATGGATGCCGGCGCGATCCTGCTCCACGCGAATTTCCCGCTCCAGATCGCCCGCCATGCGTTCGAACTCGGCGATCATGGTTTCGATCTGCGCGACTTTGCGCCGCTTTTCGTCAACCTGAAACTTCTTCAGGCGAATAAGCGTCTCTCGGGACTTCATCGACTGTTACTCCCCCGAAGCCACGGGATCAGGGCGCCGGTCAACAGCCAGCGCGGTACCTGCAAGGACGGAGATGGTGGCATGATAACGTTAGCGTTCGGTTTCCATCGCCACCGAATATCGGAGCAATCGGCTCGCTTGTTGACGGCGCGCTCGGGCGAAAATCGGCCTTACGAAGCGCAATGGTTACTTAGCGGCCTGGCATCTTAACGCTGTATTTACCCGAGCCGTTAATCATTGCGTTGTGCTTGGGAAAAACCGGCAGTCGGCCGTAAGAACGAGCGAGTATGAAGATTCGGTTAGCGCTAAATCTTCATTTGGAACTTGAGTGCCCACGTGGCTAGAAAACCACTCCTGTGCAATATCTTGCAACCGATCGCTGACTATTTTTGGCGAGAAGCTTGCAACTGGGAATCAGGTTTTGTTAACCATAGCTCGTTTACAGTCTCGAATCAGTTTGTCCCAAGGCGTTTTTCGGGGGCCGCCGCAGGGGCGTGCCGACCTTAGCCCGTGCGGCGAAGAAAGGGATTGGCATGCGCGTATTGCTGATCGAAGACGATAGCGCAACGGCGCAATCGATCGAGTTGATGCTCAAGTCCGAGAGTTTCAACGTCTATACGACCGACCTTGGGGAAGAAGGGATCGATCTCGGCAAGATCTACGACTACGACATCATTCTCCTCGACCTCAATCTTCCGGACATGTCCGGCTTCGAAGTGCTTCGCAGCTTGCGGGTCTCGAAAGTCAAGACGCCAATTCTGATCCTGACCGGCCTTGCTGGCATCGAGGACAAGGTCAGAGGCTTGGGTTTCGGCGCCGATGACTACATGACCAAGCCGTTCCACAAGGACGAATTGGTGGCCCGCATTCATGCCATCGTGCGCCGCTCCAAAGGGCATGCGCAGTCGGTCATCCAGACCGGCGACCTCGTGGTCAACCTCGATACCAAAACCGTCGAGGTCAACGGCGCGCGTGTGCACCTCACCGGCAAAGAATATCAAATGCTGGAGCTCCTCTCGCTGCGCAAAGGTACCACTCTCACCAAAGAGATGTTCCTCAATCATCTTTATGGCGGGATGGACGAACCAGAGCTCAAGATCATTGACGTCTTTATCTGCAAGCTGCGGAAAAAGCTCGCCAACGCCTCGAGCGGCAAAAATTACATCGAGACGGTCTGGGGCCGCGGCTACGTCCTGCGCGAACCAAGCGAAGACGAAGCAAAAATTTCCGCCTGACCGGCAACGCAAAGGCAACGAAAAATGGCGCCCGTGGGCGCCATTTTTTTTGTTACTGTTTAGCGTCCCGCATTTACCGCGACCAGCCGCGGCCGCGACAGGTTTCCGCCCGTCACAGCCGATTCTGATCGTTGCCGATTCGGCGTATAGAGCCCGCGCGATTGAGGACAGACTTTAAAGCTGTCGGTCAGGCCGACGACGGTTTCAGCGGCGCCGAGCACGAGATAGCCATCGCCCGCAATGACTTCAGCAAGACGGTCGAGTACATTGATCTTGGTTTCCTGATCGAAATAGATCAATACGTTTCGACAGAAGATCAAATCAAACGTACCGAGATTGGAGAAGTCCGACAGAAGATTGAGCTGTCGGTACTTAACCATCTCGCGAATCTCGGGCGCAACTTGCCACATCTCACCATCCTGGCTGAAATATTTGATCAGCAGCTGGATCGGCAGCCCGCGTTGCACTTCGAACTGGCTGTAAAGTCCTTGCCGCGCCTTTTCCAGAATGGAATTGGAAAGATCGGTGGCGATTACTTCAATCTGCCAACCGGCGAAGCAGCCATGCATCTCGCTCAGCGCCATCGCCAGCGAGTATGGCTCCTGCCCGCCTGCGGCCGCAGCACACCAAATGCGCAGCGCGCGTGAATGCCGCCGCGCCGCCTGGAGTGCGGGAAGCACTGTGGTGCGAAGATTGTCGAACGGCACCTTGTCGCGAAAGAAGAATGATTCGTTTGTGGTCATTGCCTCAACGACCGCGATCGTCAGCAATTCCGACTTGTCGGCCTTTAGCGCGCCGATCAGCGCTGGGAGGCTGTCAAACCCGGCTTTTCGCGCGACCGGCAACAACCGGCTTTCCAGCAGATATTGCTTGTCGGCCGAGAGCATCAAGCCCGAACGCCGCTTGAGCAAACCGCGGACGAAGTCGAAATCCGCGGGCGTCATGGTACGTCCCCTGAAAACAACCGTTCGACCGCCGGACCGATTTCGGGGAGCGGAAGCACCGCGGAGCAAAGGCCCGCCTGCGCGACCGCACGCGGCATGCCCCAGACCGCGCTTGTGGCCTCGTTTTGCGCGATGACACTACCGCCGGCGGCCACAACCTTCTGCGCGCCTTCAGCGCCGTCGGCGCCCATCCCGGTAAGGATGAGGGCAAGCGTACCGGCTCCCCAGCATGTGGATGCGGATGCCAGCAATGGATCTACCGCGGGCTTGCAAAAATTGATCGGCGGGTCGTCGCTGAGCACAATCGAAATTCCGCTTCGCCCCCGCGCGACGCGCATGTGTCGTCCGCCCGGAGCCACATAAACGCTCCCGGCAACGACGGCCTCTCCATGCTCGGCTTCGCGCACACTTCGACCGCTGACCCGAGCCAAATGCTCGGCCAGAACGGTGGTGAAAGTTGGCGGCATGTGCTGGGTAATCAGAATCGGCGCCCGCTCGAGCGTAGCGGTCAATTGCCGGATGAGAGCGGTCAGCGCTTGAGGTCCGCCCGTCGATGATCCGATTACCAACGCCTGAGGCAGGACACGCGCAAACGGACGCAATGCAAAGGGCGGCGTCACGGTTACGGCCGCACTTCAATTCAAGCCGGTCTTGGCGGCTTGCGAGGATCGCCTCGCCATCCGGGCCCGATCTCGCCCACCCAAGCTGCGAATTTTTTCAATCAGCTCGCGCTGAAATGCCGCCGAAGTCGGCGCGTCGGTCGCAGTTTCCGGTTTCGGTACGTAGTCGGCGGCGCCGAGCGACAGCGCGCGGAGGCTGACCTCGGCGCATCGGCGCGTCAGCGCGGACGCCATGATGACTATGAGATTGCGCTTTTTCCTGAGTAACAACGGCAATGCCGAAATACCGTCGAGCTCCGGCATTTCTACGTCGAGCACGACGACGTCGGGATCAATGGACTCGATCTGGTCGACTGCCTCGCGCCCGGTGCGCAAAGTGGCCGCAACGGTGAGATCGGGCTCGGCATCGACCCAGCGAGCCAACAGCCGGCGCACGACGGCTGCATCATCGACGATCATCACCCGGATCGGCTGATCGACCGCAGATACGCTCGCAGCGGCGGAAACGACACTACTCATTCACTCGACTTTCACAACTCGACAGTTGAACCTCGCGAGCGCAGGGAGGCGGGCTCGTCGGCCAATTTGCCGGAGTTAGATGAGCCCGACTTCCTGGAACTTGGCTTCGACAATATCCTTGTCGAAGGGCTTCATGATGTACTCGTTGGCGCCGGCATGCAGCGCACGCGCGATGTGAGCCACGTCGTTTTCGGTTGTGCAGAAAACAACTTTGGGCTTGTCGCCGCCGGGCAAGCCGCCGCAACGCTCGCAGAAACTCATATCCGTCCATCTTCGGCATGTTCCAATCGAGCAAGATCGCGTCCGGAATTTGCTCGCGACATGCCACGATCGCTTCCTGGCCGTTCTCGGCCTCGGAGATCTCAAAATCCAGGCCTTCAAGAATCCGCCGCGCCACCTTGCGAATGACGCTTGAGTCGTCCACCACCAAACAGGTCTTCATTGGTCCCTCACTTCGTGAATTCGCGGGCGAGCCCGCCCGATGTTGCGATGCATTGTCCATTAAGCCGCCGCAGCCTTTCCTCGCAGCCTCAACACTTCGTCGATATCCAAAACGACAAGCAGCTTATCGTCGAGGCGATAGACCCCGTGGGATAGGACCGCGAGCTTGCGGTCGAGATTGATCGGATTCGGTTCGAGCTCAAAATCCGCGAGCTTGAGCACTTCGCCGACCGCATCGACCAGAAGCCCGAAGGATTCACCCTTGGCTTCAACGCCGATGGCCATCGCTTCGGCGCCGTTGTGACGAGGCTGCGCGTCAAGCCGGCTGCGCATCTCGATGGCCGTGACAATACGGCCGCGCAGATTCAGCACCCCGGCAATCTCCGCACCCGCGAGCGGCACGCGCGTGACGCCCGTAGGCTTGAAAACGTCCTGTACTTGCGCGATCGGCAGGCCAAACAATTGTCCCGCGATCGTGAAAGTGACGAATTCGGTAAAATGCCCGTCCTTATCCATGACGTCTCCGGATACTTCCCCTTCAGGCTGCGGCGTGCAGCTCGTCGGTTTGCTCCTTGATGGCCGCGATGAGGCCGGCACGATCGAACTTGGCGACGAAATCGTGGAATCCCGCCCGACGACCCCGCTGGATAGCGTCTGCCGGAAACCATCGCCGAAAGCGCAATGACCGGGATCGCCGCTGTCCTGGGATCCTGGCGCAACGTTGTTGCCAACGCGAAACCGTCCATTTCCGGCATTTCAACATCGGTGACGACGACGTCGACCGTCGTACCGGTTGAGAGTTCGGCGAGCGCCTGCGTAGCCGAAGACACGGTAACAACTTGATAGCCGGCCGCCTTGATCAAAGGCGCCAACATGTCGCGGAAAAACGCGAAGTCATCGACCAAGAGAACTTTCGGGGCGAGCGGCGCCGGCCGTGCATCACGCCGGTCCAACCAATCGGCAAATGCCTGCGGCAAAAAATGACCGACGTCGATAACCTCGGTCGCTCTGCCTTTGACGACAGCAGAACCTAAAACGCCGGGCTGCTCGCTCATGATTTCGATATCAAGTTGTTGCTCCACGATGTCGATGATTTCATCGACGAGGAGACCCATTGAACGATTACGCTCCGAGAAAACCAGGACCGGCTGCACGCCTTCTCGTTTAACCTTGGTCTGCGCATCGATGGACAAAAGCGGCATGAGCTGGCCGCGGTATTGCACCAGATTCTGCCCGTTTGAGTTTTCGATCCGTGCGCAGTCGATTTCCTCAAGTCGCGAGATCAGCGATAGCGGCACCGCTTTCGGCTGCTGCGAACCCGCGCGGAACACCAGCAGCGGCGTGAGAATTTGGTTGTCGGATTCATCGGCACTTCTTTTCTCCGCCTCCTGCGCGCGCGCCAGGATCGGCGATGCTCGGCCGAGTGCCTGAACAACCCCATTGGGGTCGATAATCATGATCACCGCGCCATCGCCCAGGATAGTGGTGCCGGAAAACGCTCCGATGTAACGCAACTTCGATGACATCGGCTTGATTACGATTTCCTCGGTATGGAAAAGCCCGTCGACGACCAGGCCGAACACTTGGTTTCCCACTTGCATCACAACAACGAAGCCATGGTCGGGCTTGCTTTCATCGAGATGCAGAATGTCGTTGAGATAGATCAGCGGCAGCAATTCTTTCCGTAGGCGGAGAACCGGCGTCTCCTTTATCCATTCGATGCGATGGGCGCCGCCGGCTCGCACCAGTTCAAGCACGGAAAGCTGCGGGATCGCGAAACGTTCGCCGCTCGCTCCAACAATGAGCGCGGAAACTATGGCGAGAGTCAGCGGAATCTTGATGGAGAATGTCGTGCCTGCTCTACGGGTCGACTTCAGCTCCACCGTGCCGCCGATCTGTTCGACGTTGGCGCGCACCACGTCCATGCCGACGCCGCGGCCGGAGATGCTGGTGACATGCGTTGCCGTCGAAAATCCGGGCGTAAAAATCAAGTCGCAGATTTCTGAATCGGATTTTGCGGCGAGCTCGCTCTCATTCAGGAAGCCGTGTTCAAGTGCGAGCGTGCGTATCCGCTGGACGTCGAGACCGCGGCCATCATCGCCGATCTCGATGATGATGTGGCCCCCCTGATGGCAAGCGGATAGCCGGATTTTGCCGCTGCGCGGTTTGCCTTCCGCCAGCCGCTCCTCGGGACTTTCGATGCCATGATCCGCGCAGTTGCGGACCAGATGCGTGAGGGGATCCTTGACCATCTCCAGGACTTGACGGTCGAGTTCCGTATTCGCTCCATGCATCTCGAGTTCGATGTCTTTGTCGAGTTCGGCGCAAAGATCGCGCACGATCCGAGGCAGTTTTTGCCAAGCGTTGCCGATCGGCTGCATGCGCGTTTTCATCACGCCTTCCTGCAGCTCGGCGGTAACGTTTGAAAGTCGCTGCAAGGGCACGTTGAAATCCAACTCCTCGTGCCGGCGGACAATCTCGAGAAGCTGGTTTCGGGTCAGGACCAGTTCGGAGACTCTGGTCATCAGGTTATCGAGCGTTTCCACCTGCACGCGAATTGAATAATTGGCTGCCCGTTCGCGCTCGTCGCGCGCAGCATCCTTTTCGCGAGCAAAGTCTTTCGCCTCCGCCGGAACTGGGGGTGCCGGGCGGATTGGAGCGCCGTTTGGCGCTTCAACGCCTTGACTGGAACGCGTACGGGCATGTTCCGCCGAATGACGCAGTTGCTCGATGAGATCAGTATCGTCGCCACCTTCCTCACCTTGCTTCTCCTCGATTTCGGCAAGGATGATTTTGATGCGATCGATGGCGGAGAGGACGAGGGTGACGGCGTCGCTGGTGACCGGCATTCCGTCACGAAACCGACTCATCAACGTTTCGGTCGCGTGCGCCAATGCCTCAAGCCGGGGAAGCCCGAGAAATCCGCAGGTCCCTTTGATGGTATGAACGAGGCGGAAAATATTCCCGAGGATTTCGCTGTTGTTCGGCTCGTGCTCGAAGCGGACTATCTCCGCGTCGACCCTCTCAAGGTTCTCATTGGTCTCGGTGAGGAACTCCCGCAACAGGTCGTCCATACTCGCGCCTCACCAACGCAAAATTTCGCAGCCTGGCGCTCAAGTCCAAGCGCCTCATGCACACAAGCGCGTGCCCGGCCGGCGGGTGGCAAACCCGACGCGCAAATAGACTCTGTTGGTAAAGGGTTTAATTTCGGTTGCAGGGCCGGCTCCAGCCCCGTCACCGCGCGGTCGGCTTTGGTTAGCGAGCGGTTAAAATTACCGTGGCGGCATCGCCGTGGGCCGAGAGCGTAAGCCCGCAGTCGCGCGCCAAAATGCCTGCATACAAAGGTTGAATTGCGTGGGCGTCCACCGGCTGGCTCACGCTGCCGGCGAGGAGACCACCGATCGCGGGGTTCAGGCGGGTACTTTGCCCCGCCGCCGTAACCGTGAAGCCGGAAATCTGATCGCCTGCGTTAATTGGCTCGACGGTGAGCGTTCCGCCGCGCGACACCGTGCCGGCGGCGATGACAAGCATGTTTAGCAACAGCTTCACCCTATTCTTGTCCAGCAGATGCCGCGGCAAGTTCCACACCAACGCGGTTTTGCCGTCGTCGAATAATCCCCGGGAAAGCTTCTCTGCGTCGCCGAGATCGATTTGCGCGCCGGCCGAGCCAGCCGCGCCGAAAGCCAATCGGCAAAATTGGAGCTTCGCCGATGCCTGGTGGGCGCTCTTCTTGATCAACTCAAGAGCAAAGGTCTTCGTTTCCTCGTTCTTGTCCTCCTCCATGACCTCAATGCCGTTAACGATTGCGCCGACCGGGCTGATGAGGTCATGGCAAACCCGCGAACACAGTAATGCCGCTAAATCGAGAGCCCCGATCGCGATAGGGGCGGAAACTGGGGCGGACATGAGCTTCTCCGCTGCAACCGCGTAGTGCGGGGTGCCTGTCACAGCATAGGTGATTCGGCAATCGTGCCGTATCCAAGACTGTGTGATACACGACGCCCGCCGCTGCACGAGCGAGAAAGCGCGGCAGCAAGGAGCGCCGTTGTCCAACTTCGATCCAACCGACTATCCCGAGGCTCTTAATGCGCTGACCGTAATCAGCATTGCCGCGGCAAACGCCATTAAGGAGACGCGCGAAAGAAGTGTGCGTACCAAGGCGGACGGCTCTCCAGTGACCTCTGCGGATGAAGCGGCTGAAGCGATTATTGCCGAGGGCCTGAACCGTCTTGGCGATTCCTGCCCGGTGATTTCCGAAGAATCTTCTGACGGCGCGGCTCTGCTGGCCAAATCCAATTGCTATTTTCTTGTCGATCCTCTCGACGGCACGAAAGAGTTCATTGCGGGGCGCGACGAATACACGGTCAACATTGCGCTTTTGTCCGAAGGCGTGCCTGTCCTTGGAGTCATTACCGCCCCAGCCCTCGGCGTTATTTGGCGTGGCATTGTCGGACGGGGCGCGGAGCGGCTCGAATTCGTCGGGGAAAAGGCACTTTCACCGGAGCCCATTCATTCGCGTTCGACGCCCGCGAACGAGCTCATTGTTGTGGTCAGCCGCAGCCATCTGGACGCGCCAACCGAAGCTTATCTCGAGCGCCTGCCCCACACTCGCCGGATCGGGTCCGGCTCATCATTGAAGTTCTGCCGTCTCGCCGAGGGTGTCGCCGATCACTATCCGCGTCTCGGCCCGACCATGGACTGGGACATCGCCGCCGGTCATGCGGTGCTGACCGCGGCCGGCGGCATTGTCACCGGGCTTGATGGATCCGCTTTAAAATACGGTACGCCCAGCCTTCGGATTCCTTCGTTCCTTGCCTGGGCAGACCCGTCACGAGCGCAAAAAGCTCCAGATGGTGGGTCAAAGGCCTAAGGTGGCACCACCTTCCGGAGAGCCTGGTCCTGGCTTTTGTTCCCGCCGCTCTGCGGTCATAGTTTTGGCGAATGGTTCGCTGAATTGCGGTGCTTTGGGGCCAGAATTGCGCGGACGGTGTTAGCCGGGGATTTCACATGATTGCCGCGCTAAGGGTTATTCCGATTGCCCTGGTAGCGGCCGGCTTGGCTGCCGCGCGGCTTCGGCTCAGACCGTCGAAACTCCGCCGCCGCCGATGCAACCGCGGCCGGCACCGGCCGTACCGGCGCAACCGCTGGCCAGCAACCGATACTCGCCCGACGAACTTGTCGATGCCGGCCATCATTTTTTTGGTGGCGTATCACGCGGACTGGCGACCATTGTTGAAAAAGCCGTCAGCCAATGGGGTCAACCGAACGGATATGTCCTCGGCGAGGAGGCGGGCGGCGCCTTTGTGGGCGGGCTTCGTTATGGTGATGGAACTCTCTACACCAAGAACGCTGGCGATGTTCGTGTGTTCTGGCAGGGCCCGACAATGGGCTTCGACGTCGGCGCCGATGGCGCCCGGACCATGATGCTGGTCTATAATCTGCCGCGCACCGAAGCCATTTTTGAACGGTTCGGCGGGATCGAAGGCTCGGCTTATTTTGTCGGTGGGTTCGGGATGACGGCGCTCGGGGCAAACGACATTGTCGTCGTGCCGATCCGCGCCGGCGTCGGACTGCGGCTGGGCGCAAATCTCGGCTATCTCAAGTTCACCCCGCGTCCTACTGGGAATCCATTCTGAGGACTGCACCTCTGATTCGGGATTTGCGGCCTCGATATTTGGCGTCTGATTCTGGCGCCTCAACGCTTCCCGGTCTAGGTTAACCCTCGGTCAACGTGGTGCGGCTATGTCGGCGTGTGGCAATTCCGTCGGCGCCGCGTTTCAAAGAGTAGTGTGTCATGATCGAACCGATCATGTATTTCGGGATCGGGTTCCTGCTCGCGGCTTTGCTCGGGCTTCTTTTCGTCTCTCTTGTCCACAATCGCGCCGTGCGGCTGACGATGAAGCGTGTCGAAGCCGCTACGCCGGTGTCGGTCGCTGAAATCGGCGCCGACAAGGATCAGCTGCGCGCCGAGTTTGCGATGTTGACCGCCGGCTCGAGATGAGCGTCGAGCAGATGAAAGCGAAGACGACCAATGAACTCGCCGAGCTGAGCAAGAAGAGCGAAGCTATCAACGAGCTAAAGAAGAACTCGGCGAGAAGACCGACGATAACGGAAACCGAGACGCGCGAGAAAACCCTACGCGATCAACTGCGTGTCACCGAGGAAGAGTTTGAAAACAAATCGGGCTCTTTGCGGGAAGCGGAACGCACGCTTGCGACAAGGAGGCTTTGTGGTCAGGCTCAGCACAGAACTGAGCGGACGTTCGCTGTCGGCCGACAGTCAGCGCGTCGAGCTCGCGGCGCTGCGCACCCAGATCGAAGCGATGAAGGTGAGCGTGGCCGACTACGAGCGCGCCGTGCGGGCGACCGAAGAACGGCTGGCGCGCGAGCGCGGCGAAGCCGAAGCGGCGGCCAGGAGTTGAACGAGGCGCGAAACAGGATGGCGGGACTCGCGGCGCGTACCGACGACGTGGAGCGGCAACTGCTGGCTCAAACCGCCGAAACCGAAGCATTGAGCAGCCGCATCCACGAGCTCGAAGGCCGGCTCGCCGACCAGTCGCGAGCTCTCGCCGAGCGCGAAGCCGAGGCTGCCCGCGCACACGGCGAACTCGAGGCCGCCCGCAAACTCGAGAGTGACTTGCGCGAACAGTTAAGCAACGCCAGCGCCCGCAGTAGCGGCGCGATTGAGCGCATGCGCTCGGAAATCGGCCAGCTCGAAGCCCAGCTCGCGGCGGCCAATCAGGACCGGAGCACGTTGCAAGGCGAGATCGTGACCATGCGGCGCGAGGCAGAATCGAGCTGGGCCGCCGAGCGGGTCGAAAATGCCTTGCTGCGCGAACGCATCAACGATGTGGCCGCCGAGGTGGCCCGCCTCACCGCGGCTCTCGAGGGCCGGGTTCGCCGATCGAGTCCATGCTCGCAGAGGCTGTACCGGATGTTGGCATCCGGCGAGGCGCGGATGCCGGGACTTTTGGCGGCGCGGGCGCGCCGGGCGGCAGCACCAATCCGCAGCCGGGCAAAGGGACACTCGCCGAGCGCATCCGCGCACTGCAATCGAGCGCTTCGCGCGCCACGACGAACTAAAGCTTTCAGAATTTTCGCTAACTGCTTCTTGAGAAGCCGGCTGCCGCGTACAACGCACAGTGGTGGGCGCTGTAGGGATCGAACCTATGCATCCTCTCCCGCTAAGGGAACGCTCTCCCGCTGAGCTAAGCGCC
>CAWJUQ010000010.1:0-206422 GCA_963846055.1 uncultured Alphaproteobacteria bacterium | reverse complement strand
TCGACGCGTTTGCGTATCGCCGCCTCGGGAACGCGCCGCGCAGGGCGACCGCAGCGGGAATGCGAGATTGTCGAAAACCGTTAAGTGCGGATAGAGCGAGTATTGCTGAAATACGAACGCAATATCTCTCGTTCCTGGCGGATCGTCGGTCACTCGCGGCCGTTGATCGATACCGACCCGGCTTCGGGACGCTCCAGCCCCGTGATCAACCGCAGTGTCGTCGTCTTCCCGGCGCCGCTCGGGCCGAGCAGGACGACAAACTCGCCGTGCTTGATGGCGAGCGACAGATTGCGCACTGCTTCGACCGGCCCGAAGCGCTTGCTGACTTGGCGAAGCGCGACGTTAGCCATGCGGCCGCACTCCCGTGAGCTCGCAGTCCGGATCGCCGAGCCGGTCTGGGCGTCGAATAAGAAAGACAATCGGAGCGAAATGTCAGCCCGACGGTTTCGCCGACCTGCACGGAGCAGGCTCGACGGCAGCCGAGCCTTGATCTGCCCTTGCTCGGTTTCGACGGTCACGATCTGCGTCGTGCCGAGATATTCCGCGCCGAACACGCGGCCGCGCACCGGCGCCGCGTCCGAAACCGGATGTGCTCGGGGCGCACGCCCAGAACCAGCGGCCCACGGCACGCTGTTCGCAGCCAGATTTCCGGCACCGCAATGCTGACGTCTCGGAAGTTTTACGGCCCGGTCGCCGGTTCGAGCCCGGCTTCGAAATGCAGGAAGTTCATCGGCGGCGAGCCGATAAAGTCCGCGACAAACATGATCGCCGGCCGGTCATATACTTCCTGCGGCGTCCCGATCTGCTCGATCCTGCCGGCATTCATCACGGCGATGCGATCCGCCATCGACATCGCTTCGTGCTGATCGTGGGTGACGTAGACCGTCGTCGCCGCAATGCGCTCGTGCAGTTCGCGCAACTCGCCGCACATCAGTTGCGCGAAATTCGGCGTCCAGCGCGCCGAGCGGCTCGTCCATCATGAACGCCTTCGGCCGGCGCACCATGGCGCGGCCGAGCGCCACGCGCTGCCGGTCGCCGCCGGACAGCTTCGAGGTCTTGCTCGACAGCAGATGTTCGATGCGCAGCAGCCGCGCCGTCTCGAGGACCCGTTCGCGCGTTTCGCGCCGCGCCATGCCCTGGCACTTGAGCGGAAAGCCGATGTTCTGCTCGACATTCATGTGCGGATAGAGCGCGAACAACTGGAAGACGAAGGCGATGTCGCGCTCGGCAGCGCGCCGGAAGGTGACGTCCTCGCCGTCGAGCAGAATGCGCCCGCCGGTCGGCAGCTCGAGGCCGGCGATCATGCGCAGCGTCGTCGTCTTGCCGCACCCCGACGGTCCGAGCAGCGCAAAGAACGACGCCGCTTTCGATGGTGAAATTCGAATCGTGCACCGCCGTGAACTGGTCGAACGACTTGCGCAGATTTTCCACCCGGATTTGTGCCATGTGCGCCGCCTATTCCGGAAAGTGGCTCACGGCGACAAAGCCAAGCGTGCCGACCAGGATCGTCATGAACGAATAGCCGTAAAGATCGATCGACCACGGCTGCACCAGCATGACGATGCCGAGCGCAATCAGTGTCATCGCGCCGGTTTCCCACGGGCCGCGACGGAACCAGCGCCGAATCCGGCTCTTGTGACCGTCGCGCCGCTCATTTGCGCACCGCCCCGAAGGTGATGCCGCGCAAGCAGTTGCTTGCGCAGCAGGATCGTGAACAGAACGATTGGAATGACGAACAGCGTAGTCGCGGCGGCGACCGCCGGCCAATCCTGGCCGCCTTCGCCGATGATGAAGGGAATGAACGGCGGCATGGTCTGCGCGTCGCCGCTGGTCAGGAGAACGGCGAAGGCATATTCGTTCCACGAGAAGATCAGGCAGAAGATCGCGGTCGCCGCAATCCCGGTCACGGCCTGCGGCAGCACCACCTTGCGCAGCGCCTGCAGGCGCGTGTAGCCGTCGACCAGCGCAGCTTCCTCGTACTCGCGCGGGATTTCGTCGATGAATCCCTTGAGCAGCCATACCGCGAGCGACACGTTCACCGCCGTGTAAAGCAGGATCATCCCGGTCCATGTATCGGTAAGGTTGAGTTGCCGGTACATCAGATAGATCGGAATGGCGACTGCGACCGGCGGCATCATTCTGGTCGACAGAATGAAGAACAAAAGATCGTCGGCCAGCGGAATGCGGAAGCGCGAGAAAGCGTAAGCGGCGAGCGTGCCGAGAAGCACCGCCAGAAATGTCGAGCCGAACCCGATCACCAGCGAATTGATGAAGCGCGGCACCACCTTCGACGGACCGGCAATCACCATGTCGTGCCGGCGCACCAGCTTGTCATACCACGTTGTGGCCGGCGGCAGACTGGCGATGAAATCGGGCGTCTGCCGCGTGCGGACGGTAAAGAGGTTGACGTAGCCCTCGAGCGTCGGCTGAAAAATCACCTTCGGCGGATAGGCGATCGCGTCGCTTTGCGATTTGAACGCCGTCGCTGCGATCCACAGCAGCGGCAGAATGGCAATCACCGCATAGATAATGACGACAGCGCCAGCGAATGTCTTGACCCGCGGCGAGGCCTCGACGATGGAATGGGCGGTCGATCTGGCGCCGGCCGTCATCGCTGCTTCACCCTGTTGAGCGCTTTGACGTAGATGTTTGCCGCGCCGAAAACAGTGACGAAGAGAATGATCGCGAGCGCTGAGGAATAGCCGGTGCGCCATTTTTCGAACGCCGCGCGCTTAAGCGTGATCGATACGAGTTCGGTCGTCGAACCGGGGCCGCCCGACGTGAGCAGATTGACCATGTCGAACATCTTGAAGTTCTCGATGGCGCGGAACAGCACCGCCAGCATCAGAAACGGCATCGCCATCGGCAGCGTGATCGACCAGAATTGCCGCCACGGCGAGGCGCGGTCGACTTCGGCGGCCTCGTAGATGTAGTCCGGGATCGAACGAAGTCCGGCGAGGCAGATCAGCATCACGTAGGGCGCCCACATCCAGGTATCGACCAGCACGATCGTCCATGGCGCCAACGCCACCTCGCCGGTCATGCTGAAAGAACTGGGCGGAATGCCGGTGAATAGGCTCGACCACGTAATTGAACGGGCCGATCTGCGGCTGAAACAACAGTGTCCAGAAATTGCCGACCACGGCCGGCGACAGCATCATCGGCAGGAGAATGATCGTCGTCCAGAAGCTGTGCGAGCGGAATTGGCGATTGATCAGCAGCGCCAGCCCAAACCCTATTAAAACTTCCAGCACCACTGTCGATATGACGAACTGCGCCGTCGTCTGCATGCGGACCCAGAGATCCTCGTCGCTGAGAATGTCGGCGTAATTGTCCAGGCCGACAAATCGCAGCGGCAGATACGACATGCTGAGGTTAAGGCTTGTGAAGGAAAGCCGGATCATCCAAATCAGAGGAAAGATGTTGATTGCCAGTAGGAGCGCGATAGTCGGTGTGATGAATAGCCACGCGATCGCGCGATCCGGCAGGCCGCGCACCCCTTTGCCGAGCCGAAACGCCCCCTGCTTGCCGACATTGTCGACGCCAGAATTCGGGATGGATGAGTGCAGTCATATCGGCTGGTATGGCTGGTTGCTGACATGGCCGATCTCCCCGGACGATGACGCCGGGGAGACCGCCTGCAGAGCGTTGGTCAAGCAAAAAAAGTCACTCGGCGGCGACCATCTTGCCTTGCTCCTTAAAGACTTTTGTCCAGTCCTTCACCAGCGAGTCGAGCGCCTGTTGCGCGGTGCCCTTGTCGGCGACCACGTAGTCATGCACTCGCTTCTGCATGTCGAGCAGAAGCTGGGCGTAAGAAGGCTCGGCCCAGAAATCCTTGACGATGCCCATCGACTCCAGGAACTGCGGAGCAAAAGGCGCGCTCTTCGGGAACCCGGGCGCGTCCACGACCGCCTTCAGCGCCGAATAGCCGCCGATCTCCCACCACTTCTGCTGCACCTTCGGTTGCGCGAACCACTTGATGTAGCGCAGCGCGTCGTCCTGGTGCTCGGATGTCGCGACCACCGAGATGCCCTGACCGCCCAGCTGGGTGAAGTGACCATTCGGGCCGGCCGGGTTGACGAAGAAACCGATCTTATCGCCGCCGACATTCGGATCCTTATAAAGGCCGGGGAAGAAGGCAAACCAGTTCATCTGCATCGCCACCTGGCCAGACTTGAAGGCGTCGAGACCCTCCTGCATGTAGGCGTTGGTCATGCCCGGAGCCGTGCAGCACTTGTAAAGCGCCTTATAAAACTCGAGGCCTTTGACCGCGTCCGGCGAGTTGACGAAGCCCTGCATCTGATATGGCTTCTTCGGGTTGTCGTAGTCGAAGCCGAAATTGTACAGGACGTTCGTCACGCCCATGGTGATGCCTTCCGAACCGCGCTCGGTGAAGATGTAGGCGCCATAGACTTTCTTGCCGTCGATTTCGCGCCCTTGGAAGAACTCGGCGATTTGCTTCAATTCTTCGTAGCTCTTGGGCGGAGCGAGATCGCGGCCGTACTTCTTCTTAAACTCGGCCTGGAGCTCCGGGCGCGCGAACCAGTCCTTGCGATAAGTCCAGCCGACCGCATCGGCCATGGCAGGCAGCGCCCAGTAGTTCGGCGTATTCTTTGGCCACTCCGCATAGCCGAGCACAGTCGCCGGCACGAAGTCATCCATAGTGATGTGTTCTTTGGCAAAGAAGTCGTTGAGTTTGACGTACCAGTGGTTTTCTGCTGCGCCACCGATCCATTGGCTGTCGCCTATGATCAGGTCACATAGTTTGCCGTGCGAATTAAGCTCGTTGAGAAAACGGTCGGCATAGCTCGTCCATGGGACGAACTCGTATTTCATCTCAATGCCCGTCTCTTTGGTAAAGTCCTTGCCCAGTTCGACGAGCGCGTTCGCCGGATCCCACGCCGCCCAGCACAAGGTCAATTGCTTACTCTGTGCTGCAGCAGGCTGGCTGACGAGGCCGGACAATGCTACGCCGGCGAACAGCGCGAGCGCGCCGCCAAGCCACTTTGAGTATCTGGTAGTATCAGATTTTCGCATGTGCGTTCCTCTCTTGAACGCTCCGGAGCGCCCTCGGCCGGAGACGATTTAGGCATCGAAGCCCGTTTGGGCCAGAGGCGTTGGGTGCAAGGGTGGGGATGCGCGCGAACGCAATTCGGCTCGCGTGGCCTTCCCTCGTCGTTGCCTCCAGGCGCGATGTTAGTTTGCTTATTACTAAACAAGTAAAACTAAATTCACTGAACCGGTCAAGAGCCGTTACTGCGGAACGAAAGAAAATTCCGACTCCTAGCCAAACTCCGGATGGGCAGCGACGAAGTGCGAGTTTGCTGCCATTTACGGGAATGCAGACTGAAAATGGTTGCCTTTTATCGGCGGCAATCGCTCGGCGGCGGGCCTTTGTTATCGTTCGGCCGTGCATCGGTCCGAAAACGGTGGATGTGGCAACGCTCGACTTATTAAACCGCTTACTAAACTTAGGAGACCTCCAATTTTGCCCCCAGGCGACCATTGATCAGCCCACTTCGTTCCATCGCAAATGCGGACGGGAAGGGTAATCGAATTACCGATCGCTTCCTAAATGCCGCAACTCAGCATGGACCATCGGGTCGAGCCCCGTGGTGAGACGAGGGCAGTCGCGGCAGGACGTGTAAACATCAACACCTCCTCACACTGGCCCAAGCGAGCGCATGGCGCGCGTTCTTGCCGGAAGCGCTTGTCTGACGGCCGGCATTTGTTCATGTTGATGCGATCGCGGCACACCGCGAAGCGTGCCGAGATTTTTGTCCCGAGCAGCACGGCGAACCTGCGAGTCAGGCGATGAACATCGACTTTGTCTCGATCGGCCGGAATCCCCCGAAGAGGTCAACGTTATCGTCGAAGTGCCGATCGGTGGCGAACCCATCAAATACGAGATGGACAAGAAGGCCGGCACGCTTGTCGTCGACCGGTTTCTGTACACGCCGATGCGCTATCCGGGAAACTACGGTTTTATTCCGCACACGCTGTCGGCCGATGGCGATCCCTGTGACGTTCTCGTCGCCAATACCCGGCCGATCATTCCCGGCGCCGTCATTGCAGTGCGCCCGATTGGTGTTCTCAAGATGACCGATGAGGCCGGCGGCGACGAGAAGATCATTGCCGTTCCGATCTCCAAATTGACCCAACGCTACGACAACGTGACGAACTACACCGATCTGCCAGAAATCACCTGGCGCCAGATCGAGCACTTCTTTTCGCACTATAAGGATCTGGAGCCCGGCAAATGGGTAACCGCAGCTGGATGGGGCGATAACGCCGAAGCCAAGCGACTGATCCTGGAGGCCATTACCCGGCAAAGCGGCAGGCAAGCGACATGATCTGCGCGGGGCGGAAAGTGAGCGCCACAAACAATCACTTTTTTGCCCAGAGCTGGAACGCATCGCCCGGAGGCGGCGAAGCGGGCTTACAGCAAGAAAGCGCGGTCCCGCGGGTTTATGACCATTTGACGAAGCTTTCCACAGCCCCATGACGCCCGCGAATCGCCCAAGTAGCGCCTCATTCCGGCCTCGGGCTTTTGTGGCAATGGTGAGGTGGCCGGAGGGGGTGCTGGCCGCGGTCTGGGCGATCAGTATCGGGCTGATGGTGGGGACTCTCGCAGCCGCAGAAGAGCGGCCGGCACAGGCGATTGCCTGCGGCGGCGCCACAATTGCGCGTGGCAGCGCGGTACGGGCGCTCGATGGCCGAAGCTTTGTGCTCGCCGACGAGCGCGAAGTGCGGCTTGCGGGTATCGAAGTTCCGCCGCTGCCCGTGCCGGGCCGATTCGATCCTGCGGCAGGCGGCGGCGAAGCGTCGCGGCAGGAATTAGCCAAGTTTGCCGGCAGCGAAATCGTGCTCCGCCAGGCCGAGGCGCAGCCTACCGACCGCTATGGACGGCTGGTCGGCTACGCCTTCTCCACCACCGGCAGCGGCGAAATTCTCGTGCAATCCGAACTCGTTGGGGCCGGCCTCGCTCGCGTCGCCGTCCGGGCCGGGGACCGCGCCTGCGCCGCAGAGCTGTTAAGCAGGGAAAAGATCGCACGCCGCGCCAAGCTTGGCCTTTGGGCCGGTCCGTATTATGAATTGGTCGACGCCGAACACCCCGCCGAGGTGCTGGCCCAGCGCGGCCGGTTTGCGCTGGTTGAGGGCAAGGTCGTTTCGGTACGTGAGAGCGGACCCATTATCTACGTCAATTTCGGACGACATTGGGCGACCGACTTCACTGTTACGATCTTGAAGCGAAATGAGCGTAATTTTTTGGCGGCGGGTTTGGAGCCGAGGAAACTCGCTGACCGGCGCGTACTGGTACGAGGGTGGATCGAGGAGCGCAGCGGACCTCAAATCGAGGCATCGCGGCCGGAGCAAATCGAACTCGCCGATGGCGAGTAACAGACGGACGACGAAGTGACGAAACGGCGCTTCTTACAAACAGTACGAGCGGGTCTTGCGCCCGCCGCGCTTGCCGTGCTCGCGCTCGTCGTTGCGGCTTGCTCTGCGACGCCGCCATCGCTGGCGCCACAAGCGTCGCTGCCGAGCGCACCGAAATCCGCCGATATCTCCGATATGTCGCCCGCGGTGCTGCACGAGCATCAGCGGATCCTCGCGGCATACGGCGGCACGTACACCGATCCGAAGCTCCAGGGTTTGCTCGAGCAGACCGTTGAGCGGCTGGTGACGTCGTCGGAACGTCCCGATCTGCACTACAAAGTCACCATCCTCAATTCGCAGTCGATCAACGCCTTCGCCTTGCCGAGCGGCCAGCTCTACGTCACCCGCGGACTGGTTGCGCTTGCCAATGACGAATCCGAGCTGGCGTCGGTGCTGGCGCACGAAATGGGCCACGTCATTGCCCGCCACGCCGCGATCCGCGAGGAGCAGGCGCGCCAGGCCGCTCTGGTTGGACGCGTCGTCACCGATGTGATCAGCGATCCCGAAGTCGGCGCTCTCGCGCTCGCCAAATCGAAGCTCGCGCTGGCAAGCTTCTCCCGCGCGCAGGAATTCGAGGCTGACGCCATCGGCATCGGCGTTGCCTCGCGCGCCGGTTACGATCCCTACGGCGCGGTGCGCTTCCTCACTTCGATGGAGCACAATTCCGAGCTGAAGCCCCGGCAGACCGGCAGCGGGCCGATCGACCCACGGGCACCGGACTTCCTGTCGTCACATCCGGCGACGCCGGAGCGCATCACCAACGCCATCGCCAACGCACGGCAGTACCCGGCGCCGGCGGCGACAACCGCGAGCACGCCCGGCGCCGGCGCCAAGGAGGCGTATCTCTCCGGCATCGACGGCATCGTATTCGGCGAAGATCCGAGCGAAGGGTTCGTGCGCGGCCGACGCTTCCTGCATCCCCGCCTCGGCTTTACCTTCACTGCGCCTGAGGGCTTCACGCTGGAAAACACCGCCCAGGCGGTACTCGGCGTCAAGCAAGGCGGCGGCGAGGCGCTGCGCCTCGACGTCGTGCGCGTGCCCGCCGAACAAACACTCGCCGAATATCTGACGTCCGGCTGGATCGAGAACATCGACGCCGCGACCGTTGAGAATATCACCATCAATGGCTTTCCCGCCGCGACAGCCACCGCCAAGGGCGATCAGTGGGACTTCCGGCTCTACGCCGTCCGGTTCGGCAGCGATGTGTATCGCTTCATCTTCGCCGCCAAGCATCGCACACCGGAAACCGACCACGTCTTCCGCGACTCCATCGGCACGTTCCGCCGCATGAGCCTCGCCGAAATCGAGGATGCGCGGCCGCTGCGGCTGCAAATCATCACCGTCGGGCCCAACGATACCGCCGAAAAACTCGCGACCCGCATGGCGGTCGCCGACCGTCCGCTCGAGCGCTTTCGTGTGCTCAACGGATTGGAGCCGGGCGAGCGGCTCAAGTCCGGCAGTGAAGTCAAGATCGTGGTCGAATAGACACCACCAGTTTCGTCATCACGACGTTTTCGACGTTGAGCGGATCAGCCGCTCGATCGCTTCTCCAGCCGACGCAACGTCAGCCAGCGGAAAAAACGCCGCGACATAACGATCCGGACGGAGCAAATAGAGTCCGTCTGGCTGGCCCGCGAGCAGGCGGGCGAGTTCGCCGCGGAAATCACGCGCCGCAACTATTGGCGGTGCGACTGCGCTGGCATCTATCTTGTCGAGGATCGCGACCTGGCGAAGCTTGAGCGTCGTCTCCGCGCCGGCCGTACACTGGCTTAGTGTTTGTGCCGAAACGCCCGGCGGCGCCAACAGCGCAAATCCGTCGCCGAGCACGTCGTCGAGAAGTTCGACGCCGCCGCTGGTCATGACCAGCGCCTGCGGAAACAACCGCCCGAGCAACGAACCTTTGGCCGGGGATTTTTGCGGCAGGAGAAAACCGCGATGAAAACGCGGCTGCGGTTTGTATTTCATTTCGGCGAAGTAGGCGCGCGCCGCCGGATAAAGCGCCAGCGCCCGGAAAAACATTTGCATGGCGATGGCGGCAGGACGGTTGCGCGGCATCATCACCCGACCCATGCGGATGGCAAGCTGCGTCATCGCCGCTGCATGATCGCGCCGCTCGATCTCATAAGTATCGAGCAGGCTGTCGCCGAGGCGGCCCGACGCCACCGCCACAAGTTTCCAGGCAAGATTATGCGCGTCGCGCACGCCGCTGTTCATGCCCTGGCCGGCAAAAGGCGGCATCAGATGCGCGGCATCGCCGGCAAGAAAAATACGCCTGGCGCGCCAGCGGTCGGCCATCCGGGCGTGAAAGGTGTAGACCACCTTGCGCTTGAGCACCGCCCGGTCGTCGGTACCGTAAAGCCGCAGCAGCTTGTTGACGTGATCGGGCGCAAGCACCACGGAGTCCTCTTCGCCGTCGTGCAGCATGAATTCGAAGCGGCGCGTGCCGTTCGGACCTGGCAGCGAGAGGCACGGCCGCGCCGGATTGCAGTAAACTTTGGTGTCGTGGGTCGGATCGGTCGTTTGCTCGAGATCGACAATCAGCCAGCGCTCGCGGAAGGTCGAGCCGTGCATCTCAATGCCTAGCCGCTGGCGAATGAGGCTTCGGCTGCCGTCACAGGCGACAAGATAATCGCAGGTCAGATCGAGCGGCGCGCCGGATTTTTGTACCCGCAAGCCGACCGTCTCGGCGGACGCCGAGAATTCGAGCAACTCGGTCTCGAACGAAGCCGTCACATTGCTGTAACGCCCGAGATTTTCCCGCAGCAGCCGCTCCAGCACCGGCTGACGGAAAGCATTGCGGCGCGGAAAGCCATATTCCAGCGTCGTCGGCTTGACGGTGAGAAACCGCCGTCCGCCTAGCGAGAAATACTCGGAGCCGTAACCGAGCACGATGTTCGGCACCAGCTCGTTGATCACGCCGACCGCCTGCATGGTGCGAAGCGACTCGTCGTCGATCGACACCGCGCGCGGCTCTCCGACGGTCTGCGCGTTGCGTTCGATGATCAGGACGTCAATGCCATAGCGGCCGAGCAGACCGGCAAGGGTCAGGCCTGTCGGACCGGCGCCGACAATGATGATCGGCCAGTGGGTGCGGGTGTTCATGTTGGCGATTGCAGGCGCAAGATAATCCATGACGGCGGGCGGCCGCCGATCATTTCTTGCGTCGGGAACGGCGGCGCTGCGACTTTACCTCACATGCGAGGCAGCGACAGCCGGCCTTCTTGAAGTAATAATCGAAATAGTCTTCGCCGTAATCGAACGTGATCTCGTCCCCCGGTTCGATCGGCTGCGTTGCCACCAGCACCATCTTGCCCTTGCGCAACACCGGCTCGGCATTGGGATCGCACGAGTGGTTGGCATAACGGCCGAGATTGCGCCGCGTCGAGCCGTCAATCGTCCACCGGCTGTTGACCTCGAACAGATATTTTGGATTACCGCGCGCCTCGCGGCGGCGCGCTTCTTCCGTGGTAATCCACTTACCGGAATAGGTGACGATGTATTCTTTTTTGGCGATCTGGCGGACCGCAAACAAGCCAAGTCCGGTGCGCGATCGGCCGACACGAAAGGGGCGAGACGTCATGAGCGCTGATTGACTACCGGTGCCTTACGAAATTCGCTTTGATGTCCCGCGCATCGATCGCGAATCAATCCCAACTTCTTCCTTATTCGCAAACTATACATATGCAAATGGCGGCTGACGCTTAAGCACATCAAATATTGATGGCGCGCTTGTCGACCGCCAGCGCGGCTTCCTTGACCGCTTCGCTGAGCGTCGGATGGGCGTGGCATGTGCGGGCGATGTCTTCGGCCGCGGCGCCGAACTCCATGGCGATCGCCGCTTCGGCTATCATGGTTTCGGCATCGGGGCCAAGAATGTGCACGCCGAGCACGCGGTCGGTCTTGGCGTCGGCGAGGATTTTGACGAAGCCATCGGTCGCGAGATTGGCCCGCGCGCGCGCGTTGGCGGTGAAGGGAAATTTGCCGACGTTGTAGGCCACGCCGGCGCCTTTGAGTTCCTCCTCGGTTTTCCCGACCGAGGCGATCTCCGGCTTGGTGTAAACGACGTTGGGAATGACGTCGTAGTTCACGTGCCCTGCCTTGCCGGCGATGATCTCGGCGGCAGCGACACCTTCTTCTTCCGCTTTGTGCGCGAGCATCGGCCCGGCCACCGCATCGCCGATGGCGTAGACGCCGGCGACGTTAGTGCGGAAATGCGGATCGATAATGACGCGGCCGCGATTGTCTTTCTTCACGCCGGCGGCTTCGAGCCCAAGCCCGTCGGTGTAGGGCACGCGGCCGATGGCGACGAGCACGATGTCGGCTTCGAGCGTCTCGGCGGCGCCGCCGGCGGCGGGCTCGACCTTGACCTTGAGCGTTTTGCCGGACGTGTCGATGCCGGTCACCTTAGAGGAGAGCTTGAAGGCAATGCCCTGCTTCTCCTGCAAGCGGTGGAAGTTTCGTGCCACCTCGCCGTCAATGCCGGAGAGAATGTGATCGAGAAATTCAACCACGGTGACCTGGGCGCCGAGCCGTCGCCACACCGAGCCAAGCTCCATGCCGATGATGCCGGCGCCGACGACGACGAGCTTTTGCGGCACTTGAGGAAGCTCGAGCGCGCCGGTCGACGACACCACGCGCTTTTCGTCGATCGCGATGCCGTTCAAGCGCGCGACATCCGAGCCGGTGGCGATGATGATGTTCTTGGTCTCTACCGTTTGCATCTTGCCGTCGTCGGCTCTCACTTCGATCTTGCCCGGCGCGGCGATGCGGCCGGTGCCGCGAAACGTATCGATCTTGTTTTTCTTGAACAGGAACGCGACGCCGTTGACGTTGGCGTCGACGTTGCCCTGCTTGTATTTAAGCAACGCGGGAAGATCGACGGAAGGCTTGCCGACCTTGATGCCCATCTTGCCGAAGTTCTCGCCGGCCTCCTCGTACAATTCCGAAGCGTGCAGCATGGCCTTCGACGGAATGCAGCCGACGTTAAGGCAGGTGCCACCGAAGGTGGCGTTCTTCTCGACCACCGCGGTCTTCAGTCCAAGCTGCGCGGCGCGGATAGCACACTCATAGCCGCCGGGACCGGTGCCGATGACAACGACGTCGTAGGGCATGACAAGAGCTCACCTTTTCTCACCTCTCCCCGGTTGGGAGAGGTCGATCCGAAGGCGAAGCCTGAGGATCGGGTGAGGGGGAGCCAAACTGCGAGGTGCGAACCCCCTCACCCGCTCGCTACGCTCGCGACCTCTCCCAACCGGGGAGAGGTGAAAACCAGAAGCCTACAAATCCAGCACCAATCGCGACGGCTCTTCCAGACACTCCTTCACCCGCACCAGGAAGGTCACCGCTTCGCGGCCGTCGACTAGGCGGTGATCGTAGGACAGCGCGAGATACATCATCGGCCGCGCTTCGATCTTGCCGCCGATCACCATCGGCCGTTCCTGGATCTTGTGCATGCCGAGAATGCCGGATTGCGGCGCATTGAGGATCGGGGTCGACATCAGCGAGCCGTAGATGCCGCCGTTGGTGATCGTGAAAGTGCCGCCCTGCAATTCTTCGATCTTGAGCGAGCCATCGCGGGCACGGCGGCCGAAATCGGATATCGCCTTCTCGATGTCAGCGATGGATTTTTGATCGGCGTCCCGCACCACCGGCACCACCAGACCGCGCTCGGTGCCGACAGCGATGCCGATGTGATAGTAGTTTTTGTAGACGATGTCGGCGCCGTCGATCTCGGCGTTCACGGCGGGTATTTCCTTCAGCGCCTGCACACAGGCGCGAACGAAAAATCCCATGAAGCCGAGCTTGGCGCCGTGCTTCTTCTCGAACAATTCGCGGTACTGGCTGCGCAGCGCCATGATGTGGCTCATGTCGACCTCGTTGAAGGTCGTGAGCATGGCCGCGGTGTTCTGCGCGTCCTTGAGTCGCCGCGCGATGGTCTGGCGGAGCCGCGTCATCCGCACGCGCTCCTCGCGCGCGGCATCGTCCGGGGGCGACGGCGCGCGGGCCTGCACGGCGGCGGCGGAAGCAACAACCGGCGTCGGTTGTGCGGCAGCGCGCTCAATGGCCGCGAGCATGTCGCCTTTGGTGACGCGGCCATCCTTACCGGTACCTGGCACTGCGGCCGCGTCGGTTCCGGTTTCAGCCGCGATCCTGCGCACCGAAGGCGCCAAAGGCGTATCGGCCGCTTTCGCCGAAGCGGGCCCCTGAGTTGGCGTAGGCGTTTGCCGCGGCGCGATCGGTTCGGGCCCGGCGCCAATCGGTTTCGTGGTTTCGGTCTTTTGCTCGGGACGCCCGGTGGGGACTGCTCCCGCGCCTTCCTTGATCGAGCCGAGCAGCGCACCGACCGCGACGGTGTCGCCATCCTTGACTGCAACATCGGCGAGAACGCCGGCGGCGGGCGCCGGTACTTCGATCGTGACCTTGTCGGTTTCCAGTTCGACCAGCGGCTCGTCGACGGCGACCACATCGCCCGCCTTCTTGAACCACTTGCCGATGGTCGCTTCGGTCACCGACTCGCCGAGCGTGGGCACGCGAATCTCAGCCATAGATCCATTCCCTGTTGGCGAGTACGGCTATCCGAGCGCGTCTTCGATAAACTTTGACTGCTGCGCCAAATGGAGCGACATCTGACCCACCGCGGTCGATGCCGACGCCGGACGGCCGGCGTACCGCGCGCGCCGGTGCTTGGCCCCGATCTGGTTCAAAACCCATTCCAGGAAGATATCGACAAACACCCAGCCGCCCATGTTGCGCGGCTCCTCCTGGCACCAGACGATCTCGGCCTCCTTGAAGCGCGAAAGTTCGAGCATCAGCGCCTTGGTCGGGAACGGATAGAGCTGCTCGATGCGCAGCAGATAGATATCGTTGATCCCGCGCTTTTCGCGCTCATCGTAGAGATCGTAATAGACCTTGCCGGACGAGATAACGACGCGGCGAATTTGCGCGTCGGGCACCAGCTTGATCTTTTCGTCCGGGTTATTTTGCGCATCGTCCCACAGCAGGCGATGGAACGACGTGTCCGGGCCCATTTCGTCGAGCCGCGACAGCGCGCGCTTGTGGCGCAGCAGCGATTTCGGCGTCATCAGCACAAGAGGTTTGCGGAAATCGCGCTTCAACTGACGGCGCAGGATGTGAAAATAGTTTGCCGGCGTCGTGCAGTTGGCGACCTGCATGTTGTCTTCGGCGCACATTTGCAGGTAGCGCTCGAGCCGCGCCGAGGAGTGTTCGGGTCCCTGCCCTTCGTAGCCATGCGGCAGCAGGCAAACCAGGCCGGACATGCGCAGCCATTTGCGCTCGCCCGACGAAATGAACTGATCGAACAGCACCTGCGCGCCGTTGGCGAAATCGCCGAACTGCGCTTCCCACATGGTCAGCGCATTGGGCTCAGCAAGCGAATAGCCATACTCGAAACCGAGCACGGCCTCCTCCGATAGCATCGAATTGATGACCTCGAAGCGCGGCTGGCCTTCCTTCAAATGATTGAACGGCGTGTAGCGCTCTTCGTTCTCCTGATCGACCAGAACCGAATGGCGCTGGGAAAACGTTCCGCGCTCGCTGTCCTGTCCGGACAAGCGCACCCGGTGGCCGTCGAGCAGCAGCGAGCAGAACGCCAGGGCTTCCGCGGTGGCCCAGTCGATGCCGACACCGGATTCGATCGATTTGCGGCGGTTATCGAAGAACCGGTTGAGCGTGCGATGCAAATGGAAGCCGGGCGGCAGCGTGGTGATCTTCCGACCGATCTCCTTGAGTTCGCCAATGTCCACCCCGGTCTTGCCGCGCCGCGGATCTTCGGCATCGCCCGCGGCCTTGTAGCCGGACCAGCGGCCGTCAAGCCAATCGGCCTTGTTGGCGCGATAGCCCTGTGCGGCGTCCAGCTCCTCATCAAGATGACGGCGCCAGTCGGCCTTCATCTTCTCGACTTCGCCGGAAGTGACGAGGCCTTCGCCGATCAGCTTGTTGCTGTAGATCTCGAGCGTGGTCGGGTGCGCGGCAATCGCCTTGTACATCAGCGGCTGGGTGAACGACGGCTCGTCGCCTTCGTTGTGGCCGTGTCGGCGATAACAGAACATGTCGATCACGACCGGCTTCTGGAATTTCTGCCGGAACTCCGTCGCTACCTTGGCCGCGTAGACCACTGCTTCCGGATCGTCGCCGTTGACGTGGAAGATCGGCGCTTCGATCATCTTGGCGACGTCGGACGGATACGGCGAAGAGCGCGAATAGCGCGGCGCGGTGGTAAAGCCGATCTGGTTGTTGACGATGTAGTGCACGGACCCGCCGGTGCGATGACCGCGCAGGCCGGACAAACCGAAGCACTCGGCGACCACCCCCTGCCCGGCAAACGACGCGTCGCCGTGAATAAGCAGCGGCATGACCATGGTGCGGTCTTGCGGCGTGGCGCCGAGCTGATCCTGCTTGGCGCGCACCTTGCCGAGCACCACGGGGTCGACGATTTCCAGATGCGACGGATTGGCGGTGAGCGACAGGTGCACCGAGTTGTGGTCGAACTCGCGATCCGACGAGGCGCCGAGGTGGTACTTCACGTCGCCGGAGCCGTCGATCTCGTTGGGTGTCGACGAGCCGCCCTTGAATTCGTGAAAGATGGCGCGGTGCGGCTTGCCCATTACCCCCGCCAACACGTTGAGGCGGCCGCGGTGCGGCATCCCGATCACGATCTGCCGAACGCCGAGTGCGCCACCGCGCTTGATGATCTGCTCGAGCGCGGGAATCATCGATTCGCCGCCGTCGAGACCGAAGCGCTTGGTGCCGGTGAATTTGACGTCGCAAAACTTTTCGAAGCCTTCGGCTTCGACCAGCTTGTTGAGAATGGCGCGTTTGCCTTCCGGCGTGAAGCTAATCTCCTTGTCCGGCCCTTCGATCCGTTCCTGAATCCACGCTTTCTGCGCCCCGTCGGAAATGTGGAGAAACTCCACGCCCAGCGTCTGGCAATAGGTGCGCCGGAGAATGGCGACGATCTGGCGGATGGTGCCGAATTCGAGGCCGAGGACGTGGTCGAGAAAAATTGGCCGGTCGAGGTCCGCTTCCGTGAAGCCATAAGTCGCGGGCTCGAGTTCTGCCTCCGCCGGCTGCGGCTGCAAATGCAGCGGGTCGAGATCGGCGTGGAAGTGGCCGCGCGCCCGATAAGCGCGGATCAGCATCAGCGCGCGGATCGAGTCGCGTGTCGCGCGCTCGACGTCGGCGGTCGAAAGCTCGACACCGGTTCGCTGCGCCTTTTCCTTGACCTTGCCGCCGAGCGTTTTGGCAATTTCGCGCCAGTCGCCATCCAGCGCCGCCGTCAGGTCATCGCGCTGCGGGCCCGGCCAGTCCGTGCGTTGCCACGAAGGTCCGTGGGCATTGGCGGCGACCTCGCGCGCATCATCCTTGAGATTGCGGAAAAACGCCTGCCACTCGGCGTCCACTGCCGCCGGATCGATCTCGTACCGCGCGTAAAGGTCGTCGATATACGAGGCATTGCCCCCGTAAAGGAAAGAGGTCCGGGCGAAAGCAGCGTTCGCGTCTTGGCGAGACATGGAAATTCCTAGTGAGAGCCGACAAACCAGCGAAGGCGCAGAGCGCCCAACCGTTTCGCCCATCCCCGGTTTGGGCGATCACGCCCCTTACTTAATGCGGCAGTGCGGCAACTGGAAGACAAAGAAGTGAATCATCGTTTCCATACTTCGGCGAGGGTCTTACCCAGCCGTGCGGGCGACGCCGAGACGGTAACCCCTGCCGCGGTCATCGCGTCGATCTTGGATTCGGCGCCGCCTTTGCCGCCAGCAATAATCGCGCCAGCGTGGCCCATCCGCCGGCCCGGCGGAGCCGTTCGGCCGGAGATGAAACCGACCGTGGGTTTCTTGCGTCCGCGGCCCGCTTCGTCCTTGAGGAACTGCGCGGCGTCTTCTTCCGACGAGCCGCCGATCTCGCCGATCATCACAATCGCCTCGGTCGCTTTGTCGGCGAGAAACATCTCCAGGATCTCGATGAAGTCGGTGCCCTTGACCGGGTCGCCGCCAATGCCGACGGCCGTCGTTTGACCCAAGCCTTCCGCGGTGGTCTGGAACACGGCTTCGTAAGTCAACGTGCCCGAGCGCGAGACAATGCCGACTTTGCCGGGCTTGAAAATATTGCCGGGCATGATGCCGATCTTGCACTCTCCGGCGGTCATGACGCCCGGGCAGTTCGGTCCGATCAGTCGTGACTTCGAACCGCACAACGAACGTTTGACCTTGACCATATCGAGCACCGGAATGCCCTCCGTGATGCAAACAATCAGCGGAATTTCAGCGTCGATGGCTTCGCAGATGGCGTCGGCGGCACCCGGCGGCGGCACATAGATCACGCTGGCGTCGCAGCCGGTCTTGGCGCGCGCTTCAGCAACAGTATCGAACACCGGAAGACCGAGATGGGTCGAGCCGCCTTTTCCCGGCGAGGTGCCGCCGACCATTTTGGTGCCGTAGGCGATCGCCTGTTCGGAATGGAACGTGCCGTTCTTGCCGGTAAACCCCTGGCAGATCACCTTGGTGTCGCGGTTGATGAGGATCGCCACGGGTCAATGGCTCTTTATTTGATGCAATAATGTCAGGTAAGCGCCCGGAATCTTCACCGACGAAGCGTCGGCGAGAAACAATTCGTCATCGTTGTATTTCCACGTCGTCACCCGCTGCGCGCCGTCAGCGGACCAATTTTGCCGAAGCGGCTCGCCGAGATGCAGCGCCTTCACCGCCTCCTGCCGCAAATCTTCACCGTCGATGTCTTCGACGCCGATGCCACAGGAATCGAGATCGCCTTTGGCACTGCGCGCCTGAGAGGCCACTAGCTCGTGCCGTCCGCTGGCGAGCGAGATGATCCACGATTTAACATGCCCCGATTCGCCGGGCTTGGGCGGTGACACCGAATCCTTGCGGACCGGAAGATTCATACCCGCCGCCTTGGTCTCGAGCGCAGCGAAATCCGGTGTCGGCATGCAGAAGCTTTGGAAGGAGTTGACCAGTTCAGCGCTGCGCTCGCTCGCGTGGGCGGTCGCGGCGCAAAGGAGCGATACGGCGACGGCGGATGCTCGCATCACCTTATGCCCCATTTCTCACCGCCTTCACTATCTTACGCGCGGCGTCTTCGAGATCGTCGGCGGAAATAACATTGAGGCCGGATTTTTGAATGATCTCCTTGCCGAGCGCGACATTGGTGCCTTCGAGCCGCACCACCAGCGGCACGCGCAAGCCGACTTCCTTGACCGCGGCGACGACGCCTTCGGCAATCACATCGCAACGCATGATGCCGCCGAAAATGTTGATCAAGATGCCTTTGACGTTCGGATCGGAGGTGATGATCTTGAAGGCAGCGGTCACCTTGTCCTTGCTGGCGCCGCCGCCGACGTCGAGAAAATTTGCCGGTGTCTCGCCATAGAGTTTGATGATGTCCATCGTCGCCATGGCAAGGCCGGCGCCGTTGACCATGCAGCCGATCGTGCCGTCGAGCGCGACGTAGTTCAGATCGTAACGCGAGGCCTCGATTTCCTTGGCATCCTCCTCGGCCGGATCGCGCAAGGCGGCAATGTCAGGATGACGATAGAGCGCGTTGTCATCGAAACCCATTTTAGCGTCGAGACAGAGAAGCTTGCCGTCCTTGGTGACAATGAGCGGATTGATTTCCAGAAGGCTCATGTCCTTGGCGATGAAGGCGTCATAGAGCTTCGGCAGCGCGATCTCGGCCTGCTTGCCGACCTCCCGGCTCAAACCGAGCGCCTGCGCCACCGTGTGGCAGTGATGGACCATGAAGCCGGTCGCCGGATCGACGGAGAACGACAGAATTTTTTCCGGATTGGTGCGGGCGACTTCTTCGATCTCCATGCCGCCTTCGGTGGAGGCGACGAAAGAAACCCGCGATGTCGAGCGGTCGACCAGCGCGGAAAGGTAATATTCGCGCGAGATATTCGAGCCTTCTTCGATATAGAGCCGATGCACCTCTTTGCCGTGCGGGCCGGTCTGATGCGTCACGAGCGTCGAACCGAGCAGCCGCTCGGCTTCGCGTTTAACGTCTTCGACGGATTTCACGACTTTGACGCCGCCGGCTTTGCCGCGGCCGCCGGCGTGAATTTGCGCCTTTACCACCCAGACCGGGCCGCCAAGATCTTTCGCCGCCTTGACGGCCTCGTCGACGCTCATCGCCGGAATGCCGCGCGGCACCGGTGCGCCGAATTCGCGCAATACCGCCTTCGCCTGGTACTCGTGAATGTTCATGAGAGACGCTGGCTTTCCGGCGCGAGGACCGACACGTCAAGCAAACCCGATATTTCAGTTGCCGAGATTAGGGGCGATTTTCTTGCAGGCCTCGACGAGGCCCTGCACCGCCTGCACCGATTTTTCGAACATGCCGCGCTCGCTGCCATTGAGCTCGATCTCGACCACCCGCTCGACTCCCTTGCTGCCGACGACCACCGGGACGCCGACATAAAGGTCGTGGATGCCGTACTCGCCGTTGAGCCAAGCCGCCGCCGGCAGCACGCGTTTCTTGTCGCGAAGGTAGCTTTCGGCCATCGCGATCGCCGAACTCGCCGGCGCATAGAACGCCGAGCCGGTCTTGAGCAGGCTGACAATCTCACCGCCGCCGTTGCGGGTGCGCTCGACAATCGCGTCGAGCCGCGCCGCCGTCGTCCAACCCAGCTTGACGAGATCAGGCAGCGGAATGCCGGCCACTGCCGAATACCGCGTCAGCGGCACCATGCTGTCGCCGTGACCGCCGAGCACAAAAGCTGTCACATCCTCGACCGAGACGTTGAATTCGTCGGCGAGAAAGTAGCGAAAGCGCGCCGAGTCGAGCACGCCGGCCATGCCGACGACCATGTGCTTTGGCAGGCCACAACATTTTTGCAGCGCCCAAACCATGGCGTCGAGCGGATTGGTGATGCAGATGACGAAGGCATTCGGCGCGTATTTCGCGATGCCGGCGCCGACCTGCTCCATGACCTTCAGGTTGATGTCGAGAAGATCGTCGCGGCTCATTCCCGGCTTGCGCGGTACGCCCGCGGTCACGATACAAACCGATGAGCCTTGGATCGTCTCGTACGAATTGGTGCCGGTAAACCGAACGTCAAAGCCTTCGACCGGGGAGGATTCGATCAGATCGAGCGATTTGCCCTGCGGAATGCCCTCGGCGACGTCGAAAAGGACGACATCGCCGAGCTCCTTGAGGCCGATCAGGTGGGCGAGCGTGCCGCCAATTTGCCCTGCACCAATCAATGCGATTTTGTTACGCGCCATTGGAAAAAATCCTTGATGCAAACTCGCCCGGCCGCCGCGGTGATTAACCTTTTCAGGCTGCGCATTCAAGCCGCCGTCACGCACGGCAGCCATCGGAACCAGTTGAATGGCCCGAACATTCCTTCTCGGGCTGAGGCGGCTTCGGGCCGCATCGAGCAAAAGCTATGACGAGCCGCCGCTCGCCAACTTTGACCAAGCTACTACGGGTGCTGGGGCCGGGGCTTCTGACCGGCGCGGCCGACGACGATCCGAGCGGAATTGCGACCTATTCGCAGAGCGGCGCCCAGCTTGGCTACACGCTGTGCTGGACCATGTTTCTGACCACGCCGTTCATGGTCGCAATCCAGATCGTGAGCGCGCGGATCGGCTCGGTCACCGGGCGCGGATTGGCGGCCAATCTGGGTGCAGTTCTCCCGCCCACGGCTGTGTTTGCAATCATCGCGCTCCTGACCGCCGCCAATGTGGTGAACATCGCGGCCGATATCGCAGCCATGGCTGCGGCGATGCAGTTGTTGGTTGGCGGGCCGGCGCCGGTTTATGCGCTGTGTTTCGGGGTGATCTGCCTCTCGGCGCAGATCGCGATCCCCTACCGGCCGTACGCACGGTACATGAAGCTGCTGACGCTGGTGCTGTTCGCTTACGTCGCCACCGCGCTTGTCGTGCATGTGCCCTGGAACGAGGTGCTGCTGGCGACCGTCATCCCGCGACTGCCCTGGAATCGCGACGCCATCCTGATGCTGGTAGCCGTGCTCGGGACCACGATCAGCCCTTATCTGTTTTTCTGGCAGGCTTCGCTGGAAGTCGAGGAGCGGCGGATCAAGGAAAGACGAAAGACGGCGCCACTCAAGAACGGCGATGCCTCGACGCAGCGGCGGTTAGGACCGATTGTGCTCGACACCTGGACCGGCATGGTGCTGTCCAACGTCATCGGCTTTTTCATCATCGTCGCCACGGCGGCGACGCTGCACGCGCACGGCACGACCAATATCGACACCGCGGCAGCAGCCGCAGAAGCGCTGCGGCCGCTGGCCGGCGAGCTTGCCTTCTTGCTGTTCGCGATCGGCATCATTGGGACCGGCCTTCTCGCCATTCCGGCACTCGCCGGCTCGGCCGCGTACGCCATCGCCGAGGCATTCGGCTGGAAGAACAGCTTGGGATTAGCGCCGTGGCGGGCGCAGGGCTTCTACATCATCATCGCTGCGGCAACCTTGTTGGGGTCGTTCGGCGCACTGTTGCCGATCAATCCGATCCGGCTGCTGGTGTGGAGCGCCGTGTTCAATGGCATCGTCGCCGTGCCGCTTATGGCCGGCATGATGGTGGTCGTATCGAGCGGCAAGATAATGGGAAAATTCGCCGCCTCCGCGCTCCTCACCACGTGTGGCTGGCTTGCAACGTTGCTTATGGGCGCGGTTGTCGCGGCGTTCTTCTTTGCGTCGGTTACCGGTTAATCCGGCCGATGCGATCAGGTCTCGACAATCCCGGTCGACGCGCCCGAAACTTGCGCATGCGCGGCGCCGTGCGGCCGCGCCAGATAATCCTGCGAACGCATCTCTATCAGCCGCGAAGCCGTGCGGCGAAATTCCTGAGTCTCAAAGCCTTCATCGCCGCGGTAAAGCCCGTCAGGCTCGGTTTCGGCCGAAGCGATGAGCTTCACGTTCAGGTCGTACAGCGTGTCGATAAGGATGATGAAGCGCTTGGCGGCATTCCGGCTCTCGAAGGTCATCACCGGAACGTGGTCGAGGATGAGCGTGTGATATTCGCGCGCGATCCGCAGATAGTCCGCGGCGCCGAGCGGCTGTTCGCACAGATCAGCAAACGAAAACCGCGCCACGCCCATGGCGGCAAGCGGCACGTGCACGGATCGCCCCTTGAGCGGCAGCTGCTGCGTCTCGCCTTTGCGTCCGCGAGTTCAATCGTTGCCAGGCCCGATCGAGCGCAGTGTCAGCCGCGGCGTCGGCCGGCACGTACCATACCGGCATGCCGCCGAGTTTCTCGAGACGAAAATCGGTGCGCGACGAAAGCCGAACCACCTCAGTATTGTCTTCGAGCATCCGGATGAAGGGCAAAAACAACGCGCGGTTCAAGCCGTCCTTGTAAAGCTCCGCGGGCTCGACGTTCGAGGTCGCCACCAGCACTACGCCGCGCGCAAACAGCTGCGCGAACAGCCGGCCGAGGATCATGGCGTCGGCGATGTCGGTCACATGAAACTCGTCGAAGCAAAGCAGCCAGGCTTCCTTCGCAAGATCCGCCGCGACCAGCTCGATCGGATCGGCGCCGGGATATTCGCCGAGCTTCATCTTCTCGCGAAGCGCGTGGACGCGTTCGTGCACGTCGAGCATGAATTCGTGAAAATGCGCGCGGCGCTTCCTCAGCACCGGGCTCGCGTCGAAGAACAAATCCATCAGCATGGTTTTGCCGCGACCGACGTCGCCGTGGACGTAAAGGCCCTTGATTCGCGTCGGGCGCTTGTCGCGGCCGCCGAACATCCATCCGAGCGACGACGATTTTCGCGCCAGGCGATGTTCGGCAATCTCGGCTTCGAGCTTGGCAAGCTTATCGACGACGGCAAGCTGCGCGGAGTCACGCTCAATCAGGTCGTCCGCCGCGCTGGCGGCGTATCGCGCTTTGATTGAGCTCGTCATGCTGCTGTTAACCGGTGCGGGCAAAACGTGGCGGGACAATGCTTGTTTAACCGTTGTGCAGTTGGCGTGCCAACTCGCAGTCGTCAAACAGTTAAATAAGCCAGTTATTAGGCATGCGCGTAGCGAATGCGCCCATGATGCTCAATACTTCGCCTTGCCTAATTTCAACAACAACCGACATGTAGACAAGTTAGCGAGCATTAATTCCGGCTGTGCATCTCAACGACACTCGCCGGGATTTAATTGGAGGACGCGGCCAAGCAGTTTTCGGCGACAACGTCAGGAGACACTTGGAATGCAGGACCTTCTACCCGCAGGCGGCGTGATTCGTAAATTGTGGATCGGCGAAGCCGACAAATACCGCGACCATTTGTTGCGGCTCGATCCGGAAAGCAGACACAGCCGCTTCGGTGGCGGAGTGTCCGACGATTTCGTCCGCAATTACGTCGACCTGACGATCTCGCTTGAGGCTGTCGTCCACGGCTTCTTTGTCGACGGCGTCATGCGCGGCGCCGCCGAGTTGCGCCAGCTTGGCATTCATTCGCCGGGTCAAGCGGAGGCGGCGATCAGCGTTGAAAAGCCGTGGCAAAGCCACGGCGTCGGGTCCGCGCTGCTGCGGCGCACCTTGCTCGCGGCCCGCAACCGCGGCTTACGCCATTTGCACATGGCGTGCCTGGCGGACAATCGGCGAATGCAGCAACTGGCGCGGAAATTTGCCGCTGAACTGTCGTTCGATTTCGGCAGCGTCGTCGGTGAAGTGGAATTGATGCGGGCGAATCCGCTGTCGGTGATGCAGGAATTGATCGCCGATCATCACGGCTTCGCCACGGCGATTCTCGATTTGCAGTCGCGCTTGCTGCGCGCTTAGACCGGCAAAATTATCGAAGACTGCGATGCGCGCCGGCTCTAGTAGCTCGGCGCCATCCGCAGCTCTGGCGCAGTAAGCGGGTAATCGGCCTCGACGACATAGGGGCCGCCGCCAACCGAAGAGCGCGATGAAAACAGCACGAACCGGGAGACGACAAAGGCGGCAGAGCGATAGTGGGCGCGCATCGCGAGATAATCGGCGACGTCGCGGCTTGATGCGTCACGCAGCCGCGCCAGCGTGACGTGCGGAATATATTTGCGGCCTTCGGGTTCGAGCCCCATTCGCTGCAACAGCCGCTCGTGTTCTGCCTGCAACTCGATCAACGGCGCAATCGGCGTTGCCGTGGCGACTACCGCACGAGGCTTACGTCCGCCGAACGAGGTGAGCCCGTCCAAGCGTAATTCGAACGGCCGCCGCTGCACGCGTCCCAAGAGACCGGCGATGTCGCGCGCCAACGCATCGTCGATGTCGCCGATGAAGCGCAGCGTCAGGTGATAATTGTCAGGATCGATCCAGCGTGCCCCGGGCAGGCCGCCGCGCATGATGGCCAGCGAGTCGCCGACGTGCCGCGGGATTTCCAGAGCCGTGAACAGGCGGGGCATGCAACAACGCTCCGAAATCTTAAAGCGAATTGCGGGCGCCGCCGCAGCATGCGGGGATCGCGCCCGCAGCGCAACCCTCAGGGCGAGCGGGACTTCCGCACTTCGGCGATAAGGCCCTCTACGCTCGGCAAAATGCGGGCGACAATGACGTCCACACCTGCGGCATTTGGGTGCAGGCCGTCGGGTTGAAGAAGCTTCGGGTCGGCCGCGACACCGTCAAGAAAGAACGGGTAAAGCGGAATCCCAAACTTCGCGGCAAGTTCAGGGTAAATTTCTTCGAAGGATTTCGCGTAATCGCCACCCAAATTCGGCGCCGAGCGCATGCCGCAGAGCAGAACGCGGACATGCCGCTCGGACAAGCGTTGCAAAATTGTCATCAGCGCCTCCCGCGTCACTTGCGGGTTCAATCCGCGCAGCATGTCGTTGGCGCCGAGCTCGAGGATGACGGCGTCGGTGCCGTTCGGCACCGACCAATCAAGCCGCGCGACACCATCGGCGGCGGTGCTTCCTGAAACGCCGGCATTGATAATCTCCACGGCGTTGCCTTTGGCGGCGAGCGCGGCTTGCAAACGCGGCGCAAATCCCTGGCTGACCGGCAAGCCGAGGCCCGCGGTGAGCGAATCGCCGAACGCCACGATTTTCACCGGCGCCGACGGAGCGGCCTGCGACGCGACGCTCGAGAACACCAGGACAAGCAAGGCGAGCGCCGCCAACGCGATGTGGCGCAGCTTTTTTTCGTACCCATATGATCGGCGGTCACTCGACGCCGCAGGACGCCGCTTAGCCTCTGACATGAACGACACTTCGGGGCACCTTCTCCTCGGCGACGCGGTCGCGATTTCGGCGGTCAATCTTTCGCTCGGCAGCGGCGCCAATCGCGTTCATATCCTCAAAGATATCGCCCTGAATATAGGCAGCGGCGAAGCGGTCAGCCTGCTTGGCCCCTCGGGCTCCGGCAAATCGACGTTGCTGATGGTGATGGCGGGACTTGAGCGCCCCGACAACGGTTCGGTCGTGGTTGCGGGAGCCGACCTCGGCCGGCTCGATGAAGACGAGCTTGCGCGTTTTCGCGGCGCCAATATCGGTATCATCTTTCAGGCTTTCCATCTCATTCCGACCATGACCGCATTGGAAAATGTCGCGGTGCCGCTCGAACTTTCAGGCGCCCGCGATGCTTTGTCGCGCGCCGAGGCCGAGCTCACGGCGGTGGGATTGCGCGACCGCCTCGACCATTATCCGGCACAACTGTCCGGCGGCGAGCAGCAGCGCGTCGCCATCGCGCGGGCGCTCGCACCCAATCCGGCGATTCTCGTGGCCGATGAACCGACCGGCAATCTCGACGAAACAACCGGCGCCCAAATCATTGAGCTTCTGTTTCGCGGCAAAGAACAGCATCGCACCACGCTCGTGCTGGTCACGCACGACGCCGCGCTCGCCACTCGCTGCGACCGGGTGCTGCACATGCATTCCGGGCGGCTCGCCGCATCGCCGGCACCCGTTCCCGCCGAACAGCCGACGAAACAGATATGACCGCGGTCGCAGTGCGCTTTGCCTGGCGCGAGGTGCGCGGCGGTTTGCGCGGTTTCGGCGTGTTCATTGCCTGTATTGCGCTCGGCGTCCTCGCCATCGCCGGCGTCGGGTCGTTGTCTGCGGCTTTGTCCGATGGATTGGCGCAGTCCGGCGCTTTACTGCTCGGCGGCGACGTTGCGTTCACGCTTCCGCTTCGCCAAGCCGACAGCGCCGAACGCGCTTTTCTCGCCGCGCATGGCACCGCGTCGGAGATCGCCGTGCTTCCGACAATGGCCCGCACCAGTGACGGGAAGTCGGCGCTGATCGAGGCCAAGGCTGTCGATGAAGCCTATCCGCTCGTCGGAACGGTCAAGACCGATCCGGAAATGACTTTGGCCGCGGTGCTCGCGCGCGACGGCGACGTTTTCGGCGCCGCCGCCGATCCGTCGCTGCTGGCGCGGCTCCAGCTCAAGGTCGGAGATCGGATCAGCATCGGCAACGCCACAGTCGAGATTCGCGCGGCGCTGCTCGGCGAACCCGACAAACTGGGCGGCGGCATTGGTTTTGGACCTCGGGTTCTTCTGAGCGAGCAAGCATTGCGTGCCAGCGGGCTTGTCCAGCCCGGCAGTCTCGTGCGCTGGCGTTATCGGCTGCGCTTGCCCGTCGGTGAGGCGGACGATCGCGCGCTCGCCGCAATCGAGAAAAAGGCGCTGGGCGATTTCCCGAGTGCCGGCTGGGACATTCGCACGCGCAAGAATGTCTCGCCGCAGCTCGAACGCAATGTCGAGCGCTTCAGCCAATTTCTGGCGCTGATCGGCTTTGCCGTGCTTTTGGTCGGCGGCGTCGGCGTTGCCAACGCCGTCGCTGCGCATCTCGCGCGCAAGCGCCAGGCCATAGCGACAATGAAAGCGCTCGGCGCTTCCGGCAGCACCGTAGTCGCCGTCTATTCCTGGCAAATCATGCTGATCGCGCTTTTCGCAGCGTGCATCGGCGCCGCGCTCGGTGCGGCTTTGCCATTCATCACGGTGTGGCTGTTCGGCGCGCTGCTGCCGTTTCCGGTGGCGCCGATCGTTCACCTTGGCGTGCTGGCGTTGTCGGTTGTCTACGGCCTTCTGATCGCGCTGGCGTTTGCGTTGTGGCCGTTGGGGCGCGCGCACGATACCCCGGTGTCGACACTGTTCCGCGGCGCAGTCGGCCTCGAACCGTCATGGCCGCGCGGCCGCTATCTGGTCGCGGCTGCGCTGGCTATCGCGGCGGTCGTCGGGCTTGCGATTTATTTCGGCTACGACCGGCGCGTCACCGCGATTTTCGCCGTGTCGGCTGCGGGTTTGTTTGTAATTCTGCGGCTCATTGCCGGCGGCATCATGGCGGGCGCCCGGCGTATGCCACGCTTGCGTCCGATGCTGCTGCGGCTCGCGATCGCCAACATTCACCGGCCCGGCGCGGTGACCGCGAGCATCGTACTTTCGCTCGGCATCGGTTTCTCGCTGCTGGTGACGGTGATCGAGATCGAAGGCAATTTACACCGCGCGCTGACGGCGGCGCTGCCCGAGCACGCGCCGTCATTTTTCTTCGTCGATATTCCGTCGGCTGATGTGTCACGCTTCGACGCGCTGATTTACCAACAAGCGCCGAACGCCGCGCTCGAACGGGCGCCGATGCTGCGCGGGCGTATCGTGGAAGCCCGCGGCGTCAACGCCGAAAATCTAAAACCCGCAGAGAACTCCGCGTGGGTGCTCCGTGGTGACCGCGGCATCACCTACGCGGCCAGCATGCCCAAAGGTTCGCAGCTGGTCGCCGGCGACTGGTGGCCGGCGGATTACTCCGGCACGCCGCTGGTTTCTATCGAAGAAAAGACCGCCAAGGATTTGGGACTGAAACTCGGCGATACCATCATCGTCAATGTGCTCGGCCGCAACGTCACCGCGCGCATTGCCAATTTGCGGGCGGTCGATTGGGAAAGCCTCGGCATTAATTTCGTCCTGGTGTTCTCGCCCGGCACATTTGCCGGCGCGCCGCACACCGACATCGCGACGCTTACTTTCGCCGATGGCGGATCGCCCTCCGCGGAAGCTGCCGTCGTCAAGGCGGTCGCCGACGCGTTTCCGGCAGTCTCCGCGATCAGCGTCAAAGACGCGCTCGATGCCGTCGATCGGATGGTCGGCAACCTCGCCGCGGGCTTGCGGGGCGCAAGCCTGCTGACGCTCATTGCCGCCGCGTTGGTGCTCGGCGGCGCGCTCGCGGCGAGCCACCGATCGAGACTCTACGACGCCGTTGTGCTGCGGACATTGGGCGCGACGCGCCGGCAGTTGCTCGCGGGCTACGCCGCCGAATTTCTGCTCATCGGATTGGCTTCAGTGTTGTTCGGGCTTGCAGCGGGGTCGATCACCGCCAGCCTGGTCGTCTCAAAACTTTTCGACTTTCCGTTCCAGTTTTTGGCCGGGCGCGCCGGGATTGCGGCGGGTGCGGCGCTGATCGTGGTGGTGGTTCTGGGCCTGTTCGGAACGGCTCAGGTGCTGGGCCGCAAGCCCATGGAGGTGCTGAGGAATTTGTAGCATTTAGGCATTTATGAACGATTCGTAACACCCGGCGATTACGCCGCCCATCCATCTAGCGCGTCTGCGGCTTTGCCATTAAATTCGTTTCCAAGTTCGCGTCCGGCTTTCCCGGACGCTGACCCGGCAATGCCGGGACAACGCAGGGGTAACTTCCATGTCGGACTTCGACCGGAATATCGCGGCCGCCCGCACGGGCTATCGCACCGATCAGGTTGTGATCGATGCGGGTTTGCGCGCGTATATGATCCGCGTCTACAACTACATGACTGCTGGCGTCGCGCTGACCGGACTGGTCGCGTGGTTCGCCTACCAGGCCGCCGGCGGCGAATCGATCCACATCGCCGGACATTCCATCACCGGACTGACCGGCTTCGGCCAGGCCATCTTCGGCAGCCCGCTGATGTGGCTGTTCGTTCTCGCTCCGCTGGGACTGGTGATGCTGCTTAGCTTCGGCATCAACCGGCTGTCGGCGGGCACCGCATTGACCTTGTTCTTCGTGTATTCGGGCTTGCTCGGGCTGTCGCTCGCGTCGATCTTCCTGGTCTACACCGGAGCGTCGATCACGCGGGTGTTCTTCATCTCGGCGGCGACGTTCGGGGCGATGAGCCTTTACGGCTATACGACCAAGCGCGACCTGACCGCGGTCGGCTCATTCTTGTTCATGGGCTTGATCGGCATCGTCATCGCCAGCCTGGTCAACATCTTCCTGCAGTCGAGCGGGCTCTACTGGGTCATCTCGGTGCTCGGTGTGATCATCTTCGTCGGCCTCACCGCCTACGACACGCAGAGCATCAAAGAGATGTACAGCCCGATGGACGATGGCACCATCGCCGGCCGCAAGGCGGTGATGGGCGCGCTGCGGCTTTACCTCGACTTCATCAACCTGTTCCTCATGCTGCTGCGCATGTTCGGCGACCGCCGCTAAGGAACACGAAAACAGATGACGCTTGGCGCCCCGGAGCGATTCCGGGGCGCTTTGTTTTTGTTCACCGGCTCGCCGATGAGCGAACCTCGCATCAGACCAGCGGGCACCGCGGACATCACGTCCATCACCCGCATCTACGCCGACGCGGTTCGCGAAGGCACCGGGACATTCGAAATCGAGCCGCCCGACGAGGCCGAAATGACGCGGCGTCACGAGTCGCTGCTCGCCGACAACCTTCCCTATCTTGTGGCCGAGCACGCCGGCACCGTTGCCGGTTACACCTACGCCGGCCGCTATCACATCCGTCCTGGATACCGCTGGACCCTGGAGAGTTCGATCTACGTGGCGGCGCAATTTCAGCGCCTGGGATTGGGCCGCATGTTGATGCGCCGTCTCCTCGCCGAAGCCGAGACGCGCGGCTACCGGCAAATGGTGGCGATCATCGGCGATCAAACGAATGTCGCATCTATCGCGCTGCATGCGTCGTTCGGCTTCCGCCGCATCGGCACCCTGCAATCGGTTGGTTTCAAGCACGGCCGTTGGCTCGATGTCGTGCTGATGCAACGCCCGCTGGGCAGCGCCAATTCAAACCCGCCTTGAACTTGCGGCATTAGACCCGACGCACCTCAACCGGTGCCGCGCGCAACAACAACAGCGCCGCGAACGCGGCAAGACACAGCGCCGAGGATACGGCAATCACCGCCAGCCCCATGGCGTTGAGCATCAGGCCGAAAAGAAGGGGCGCCAGCGCTTGCGCGGCGCGCGACGGCGCGCCGAGCAAGCCGGTGCGCTCGCCATAGCCGTGCGGACCGAACACCGCGAGCGGCACGGTGCCGCGCGCGATGGTCATCAGCCCGTTGCCGGCGCCATAAAAGATCGTGAACGGCACGACCGCGGCTGGACCGACGACGGCCAGAATGGCCGCCCCGAGCGGATGCAGTAGCGCGGCAACCCGCGCCGACACCAGCGGGTGTACGTTGCGCAGCACAAAAAACTCGATCATCCGCGCCGCCACTTGCGCCGGTCCGACCAGCGCCGCCGCAGCGATGGCCTCGACATGCGTGGCGCCGGCGCGCTCCAACAAACCCGGCAAATGCGCCGCCATCGAACCGGTGACAAACCAGGCGGCGGCAAACACGAAAGCGAGCAGGAACATTTCGCGGTACGGCTTCCAACCGATGGAGCGCGCCGTGTCCCGGATATGTTGCACCGTGCGCACGGTCCTCGGCAGCAGCGCGTTGAGCGGCAAACCCAGCACGATATTCAGCGCCGCCCAGACCAGCAGCGTTTCGCGCCAGCCGAGCGCATCATTAAGCACCGTCGTCACTGGCCAGCTCACTGTCGAGGCAAAGCCGGCAATCAGGGTAATGCCGGTCATCGGACCGCGGGCGTTGTGGCCGTAGATCGCCGCCAGCGTTGCAAATCCGGCGTCGTAGAGGCCAAGCGTCATGCCGATTCCAAGAACGGCCCAGGCGATTGCGAGCAACACCGGACCGTTGGCGGCGGCGAGTAAAGCCAGACCCGCCGCAAGCACGACGTTCGATAGCATCAACACGCCGCGTCCGCCGCGCCGGTCGATCGCCCGGCCCACCGCCGGGCCGGCAAAGGCCGCGATCAATAACGCGCCGGAAAAGGCCGCAAAAACCCAGGTGCTCGGAACGCCGATGCCAGAACCGATTGAGTCTGCGAGGATCGCGGGAAGGTAATAACTCGACGCCCAGGCCAAGGTCTGTGTGACGCCGAGCACAACGACCACGACGCCGCGCGAAGGCGTAACCGGAGCGATCTCACTGTGCTGGGCCAAGCGCACTCGTCTTTTCGTGCGCGCCGCGAATTGGCGGCGCCTCGGCGGCGCCCGCGGAGCGGATTAAAGGCAGCCCCGAAACTCTAGCCGGCGACGACGCGCAGCGAACGGTCCAGCGCGCTCAACACGCGGTCGAGTTCGCGGCCGCGCCTGAGGATATGACCGGTCGCGGAAATGACGCTGTAGGCGCCCTGCTTGCGTTCCAGGCGCGGATTTTTCTCGATGCGGTAGATGGGGAATTCGCTGGCGCGGCGGAAAACCGAAAACACCGCACGATCGCGCAAAAAGTCGATGGAATAATCCCGCCATTCGCCGGCGGCGACTTTGCGGCCATAGAGGCTCAGGATGCGATCAAGCTCACGGCGGCTGAAAGTAACTTCACTCGCGGGGACGGGCGCTCGTACCTCGCCCCCGCGCCACGCGCTAGGCTCTATTTCGCCGAAGTCCATACGGCGCCTCCCTGTCAATTAACGTTCACAGAGGCTTCATGATCGCGCCAGCCGCGGGTCTCGGCAAGGGCTTGCCAAAATTATCTCGGGCGTTCTGCTGGCGCGCCAAGGGCGGGAAAAAGTCACGCAGACAGTGCTTATGTGCACGCGGGTGCGACACTTTTGACCAACTAAATCACGGATTCGTTAGGCGTATCATAATACGGCCCCATTTCGGTCAATCACGCGCCAAGCTGGATTGCGAAACAACTCACGTTGCCTCAAGGCCCGGTCTGGACTGTATTCCGGATTCCTCAGCCCCCCAGCCCCCCGGGATGCGGACGGACCGGGCCAGAGGTAGCACTAAATTCCAGTTGTTGCGTTTGTTGTTATTGGTGCTTTGTTGTTATTAGTGCATGGGCCGGCCGTTGCCGGCCTTTTTATTTTTGCGGCATCGTTTGTTGTCGCGACCGACAATAATCAATCGGCATCAAAAAAAGGAAGAAACGGAGGCTTCTGCCTCGTCCGCAGGATCAGTGCGCTTCGACAGCCGACGTCGTAAGCGGCGCTAACGCGGCGCCGAGGATCGGTCCCGGCTTTTCGCGCGTTCCTTGTTGTACCAGCACCACGGCCTCATCGCTCTCATCGGCGACGAGCTCGGGAACCGGAACGCTCCAGCTCAAATCGCTTCCACTGAAGTCGCCGAGCTTCAGCCAGTGACGCACGACGTTATGATAAGTGATCGTGCGCCCGCGGTTCTCGCCGCGGCCAATCGCAACCGGCACTGACTTCGCCAGCGGACACAGCCACACTTCACCGCCGAAGTGCTCCTTGGCGCCTGTGATTTTCACGTCCAGGCTATGCCCGCCGAGCGACAGCAAAACCGGAATCGACATAATCGCCGGGTTGTGCTCGGTCTGCACAATAGCGCGCTCGATAGCGTTGTGGTCGCTGCCCACCACATGGGTCGCGCCATTGACGACCATCTGCGGCGTGTAGACTTGGCGATCGCCGCGGACGTGCGCATAGGCGCGCTGGCGCGCCGAGTCCGCCGGATCCGCGAGCGTGTCCTTCCAGCCGAGATAGTCCCAGTAGTCGATCGGTACGCTGATTGCGACAAGCGACGGATCGGCCGCCAATTCACCCAAAAGCTTGTCGGCCGCGGGACACGACGAGCAGCCCTGGCTGGTGAACAATTCCAGCAATGCGCGCGGCCCGCCGGCGCTCGCCGACGCGCAGCCTCCGAGCACCAGGACCGTCACGAGAGATGCCGATGTGAGGCGGCAACGCAACATGCTGATTTTACCCTCGCTGCCCCTCAGCCCGTAACCCATTGAATATCGGCCGTTGCCGTCACCTGCCACTCACTTCCCGGTGATTCTCGCATTCGGAAATACATGCCGGAACTTCGCGCCACCATCCCTGCATCAAGCGGCCAGATGGCGGAGCACGTACTGCAAGATGCCGCCGTTGCGGTAATACTCGAGCTCGTCCAGGGTATCGATGCGGCAGATCAGCGGCACGCGCTTGAGGCCGCCGTCGGCGGCAACAATTTCGGCAATGAGCCGCTGGCGCGGTTTCAGATCGCTGTGCAAGCCGCGAATGGTCACCTGCTCGTCGCCCTTTAGCCCGATCGTTTGCCACGAGGAGCCTTCTTCGAACACCAGTGGCACCACGCCCATGCCGATCAGGTTCGAGCGATGGATGCGTTCAAAAGACTGCGCGATCACCGCATGCACGCCGAGCAGAATGGTGCCCTTGGCCGCCCAATCGCGTGAAGAGCCGGTGCCGTATTCCTTCCCGGCAAACACCACGAGCGGCACGTGTTCGGTTTTGTAGCGCATGGCCGCGTCGTAAATGGTCATGCGCTGGCGCGACGGGTAATGAACGGTGTAGCCGCCTTCGACCCCCGGCACCATTTGGTTCTTGAGCCGGATATTCGCGAAGGTGCCGCGCATCATCACCTCGTGATTGCCGCGGCGGGTGCCGTACTGATTGAAATCGATCGGTTTGACCTTGTGGTCGATCAAATACTTGCCGGCCGGCGAGTCGGCCTTGATCGATCCAGCTGGCGAGATGTGGTCGGTGGTGATTGAATCGAGAAACAGTCCGAGGATGCGCGCATCAATGATGTCATCCGGCGCCTCGGCGCGGCGCGGCATGCCGGCGAAGTACGGCGGATTTTGCACATAGGTCGACTTGGGATCCCAGGGAAAGGTCAAAGCGCCTTGCACCTTGATCTTGCGCCAATGCGCATCGCCCTTGAATACGTCGCCGTATTTGCGCGTGAACATTTGTTTGGTGATGTTCTTGCGGACAAGGGCGTCGACCTCGCGGCTCGACGGCCAGATATCGCGTAGAGTAAACCTTGCGCCCTTTTTGATCGGTGCCGAGTGGCGCCTTGGCGATGTCGATCTGCATGGAGCCGGCGATCGCGTAAGCAACCACCAACGGCGGCGACGCGAGATAATTAGCGCGCACGTCGGCGTTGACGCGGCCTTCGAAATTTCGATTGCCCGACAATACCGCGGCGGCGACCAGATCATTGTCGTTGATCGATTTCGAGATCTCCGGCGGCAGTGGACCGGAATTGCCGATGCAGGTGGTGCAGCCGAAGCCGACGAGGTTGAAGCCGAGCTTGTCGAGATCCTTTTGCAGGCCGGATTTGTTGAAATATTCGGCGACCACCTGCGAACCCGGCGCCAGGGAGGTTTTCACCCAAGGCTTGACCGTAAGGCCGCGCTCAATCGCCTTGCGGGCCAGCAGGCCGGCCGCGATCATGACGCTTGGGTTCGAAGTGTTGGTGCACGAAGTGATGGCCGCGATCACCACGTCGCCGTGACCGAGCGTGTCCTTGCGCCCCTCGACGGCGACGCGCTTGTCCATTTCGGCGGCTTTGCCGAACTCTGTATCCATGGATTTTGCGAAGCCGGTTTTGACGTCCTTCAGCGGCACGCGGTCTTGCGGACGCTTCGGCCCGGCCAGCGAAGGTTCGACCGAAGCAAGCTCGAGTTTCAGCACGTCGGTAAACACCGGATCGGCCGTCGCCTTGGTGTGATACATGCCCTGCGCTTTGGCGTAAGCGAGCACCAGCGCGACCGTCTCGGGCTTTCGGCCGGTTTCGCGCAGATAGCGGATGGTGTCGTCGTCGATTGGAAAGAACCCGCAGGTGGCGCCGTATTCCGGCGACATGTTGCCGAGTGTCGCGCGGTCAGCGATGGAAAGGCTGGCAATGCCCGGGCCGAAATACTCGACAAATTTGCCGACCACGCCGCGCTTGCGCAGCATTTGCGTGACGGTGAGCACGAGATCGGTCGCGGTGACGCCTTCCTTGAGCTTGCCGTTGAAGCGAACCCCGATCACTTCCGGCAATACCATCGAGTAAGGCTGGCCGAGCATCGCGGCTTCGGCTTCAATGCCGCCCACCCCCCAGCCGAGCACGGAGAGGCCGTTGACCATCGTGGTGTGCGAATCAGTGCCAACCAGCGTATCCGGATAGGCGAGTTCACTGGCTACGCTCTTGTCGGCAAATTTGATCTTCGCCTTGCTGGTCCAAACGGTTTGCGACAGGTATTCAAGATTGACTTGGTGACAGATGCCGGTGCCGGGCGGCACGACACGAAAATCCTCGAATGAGCGCTGCGCCCATTTGAGGAAGCGGTAGCGCTCCTGATTTTGTTTGTACTCCTCATCGACGTTCTTTTTGAAAGCGCCGTTGTTGCCGAAAAAGTTCACCACCACCGAGTGATCGATGACCAGATCGACGGGCACCAGCGGATTAATTTTCTTCGGATCGCCGCCGAGCATCTTCATAGCGTCGCGCATGGCGGCTAGATCGACCACCGCGGGCACGCCGGTAAAATCCTGCATCAGCACCCGCGCCGGGCGGAAAGCCAATTCGCGTTCGGAGGTTTTGGTCTTGAGCCACTGCGCGACCGCCTGGATGTCTTCCTTGGTCACCGTGCGGCCGTCCTCGTTACGCAGCAGATTTTCCAGCAGCACTTTGAGCGAAAACGGCAGCCGGGAAATTCCTTTCAAGCCGTTCTTTTCCGCCACCGGCAGGCTGTAATAGGCGTAAGTTTTGGTACCCACTTTGAGCGGGCGAAGGCATTTGAAACTATCGAGGGAGGCCATGACTATTTTCCCATCCCGCCGGGGTGCCCGCCGGGCAGTGTGCGGGTCTGTGCTTGCCGGGGACGCGTCCGAGAGACCGTTGGCGGGCGAGATAAGGCATCAACAAAACGTCGTGTGTCGCCCCGCGGCTTATAAGGTCTTTTTTAGAATTGTACCAGAGCGGTAGCGCGATGCGGATATGCCAAAAAGGCGCGATCGCCGGCTGCAAACCCGCCTGTGGATTTTGCGGCGGCCATCCCCGCGCCTGGACGTGAACTGATGCGCCTTTTGGGCACCGATCTCACCTGCCGGCGAGGCGGCCGCGACGTTTTCACCGGCTTGAATTTTTCAGTCGCGAGTGGCGAGGCCTTGATGGTGAGTGGCCGCAACGGCGCTGGCAAGTCGTCACTGCTGCGGATGCTCGCCGGGCTGGTCCGTGTCGCCCACGGCGGCCTTAATTTGGAAGGCGGCGACCCGGATTTGACGGTCGGCGAACAGGCCCATTACCTCGGCCACCAGGATGCGCTGAAGCCGTCGCTGTCGGTCGCCGAAAACCTCGAGTTCTGGGCGGGTTTTCTCGGGCCCGCGGCATCAGGTCAGCGCGGCCCCCTGGCGGCGGTCGGACTGGACGCGATTGCCGACCTGCCCGCCGGCTATCTGTCCGCGGGTCAAAGGCGGCGCCTGTCTCTGGCCCAACTCCTCGCCGTGAAACGTCCGATATGGCTGCTCGATGAGCCGGCCAGCTCGCTCGACGCCCTGGGGCAACGCCGGCTCCGCGATTTCATGCGGGCGCATCTTGCGGCGGGCGGACTGATTGTTGCGGCCACGCACGCGGCGCTCGGCATTGATGGCGCACAGGAGCTACGGCTTGACCAGCTGTCACCCGCGTTCGCCCAGGCGACGGCATCGCTCGCCGACGGCGAGGCTTTGAAGGCGGGCGACCTGTGAGCGCGCTCGCCGCGATATTCATTCGTGACATGCGCATTACCGTGCGCGTGGGCGGCGGCGCGTTAATGGGCGTTCTTTTCTTTCTGGTGGTCGTGACGCTGGTGCCGTTTGCGCTCGGGCCGGATTTAGGTCTGCTCAATCGCATCGGCCCCGCGATCCTCTGGCTTGCGGCGCTTCTCGCGAGTCTGCTCGCGCTCGATCGCCTGTTCGCCACGGACCAAGAGGACGGATCGCTTGACCTGATCCTCACCAGCCGGCCGCCGCTTGAGCTCGTGGTGTTGGCCAAAGGCTTTGCGCATTGGGTGACGACCGCGGTGCCGATCATTGTCGCCGCACCGTTCGTCGGCATTTTCCTCAACCTCGGCGGCCGCTCCGGCGCGGCGACGGTGCTGACACTACTGGTCGGCACGCCGGCGCTGACTTTCATCGGCATCATCGGCGCCGCTATCGCCGTGACCTTGCGGCGCGGCGGGCTATTGCTGGCCGTGCTGGTTTTGCCCTTGACGGTGCCGGTGCTTATTTTCGGCGTTGCCGCGGCCAATGCCGCCGTAACCGGACCGGTCCCGTTCGGAACGCCGTTCATGGCTCTTTGCGGATTGTCGCTGGCGAGCCTGGTGGTGGGACCCTTCGCCGCGGCCGCAGCCTTGCGGCTGGAAATGGAGTAGCAACCTCATGGATGCGAGCGTGACGCGCGCTGCAAGTGCGGAGAAGGTTTGCGATGGCCGTTGCTGATCTGGCCAATCCGTCGCGATTTCTGAAAATCGCCAATCCCGCCATCCCGTGGCTGGCCGGGCTGACAGTGATTGCGTTTGCCATCGGCATCATCGAGACGGTCCTGGCCCCCGATGACTATCAGCAGGGCGCTACAGTCAAGATCATGTTTCTGCATGTGCCGGGAGCGTGGCTCGGCATGCTCGGTTGGGGCGTCATGACCGTCGCCGCGCTCGGCACGCTGGTGTGGCGGCATCCGCTTGCCGATGTCACGGCGAAGGCTGCGGCGCCGATCGGCGCTGCCTTTACCTTCATGTGCCTCGTCACCGGATCGCTGTGGGGCCGCCCAATGTGGGGGACCTACTGGGTTTGGGATGCGCGCTTGACGTCCGTGCTCGTTCTTTTTCTCCTCTATCTCGGCGTGATTGCGATCTGGCGCACGGTCGACGATCCATCGCGCGCCGCACGCGCGGCGGCGATCGTTACGTTGGTCGGCGCCATCGATTTGCCGATCATCAAATTCTCGGTCGAGTGGTGGAACACGCTGCACCAGAGCGCTTCCGTGTTCCGGATGGACGGTCCGACCATCGACCCCTCCATTCTCGTTCCGCTCCTGGTCATGACCGGCGCGTTTACGCTTCTGTTCATCACCCTTTTACTTGCGGCGATGCGTAATGAACTGCTGCGCCGTCGCGTGCGTACGCTGCGGCTGATGCAGGCAAGCTTCGTGGGCTGAACGTGGAAGACGCCAACCACCTCGTTTTTATTGTCGCCGCTTACGGCGCCGCAATCGCCGTAGTTGCCGGCCTGATTGCCTGGGTGACGCTCGACTACCGGGAGCAACACGCGAAGCTCGCGGAGTTCGAGAGCCGAGGAATAGTTCGCGGCATCGCCGGTCGCGTGGCCGTTCAGCAAGCGAACGAAGACGCATGAGCGCGCAGACCGGGGACGATGGCAATCATGGCGTCGGCCGCCGGCGTTTGCTGTTGCTGGTACCGCTGATTGGATTTCTCGCTTTGTTTGCGATTTTTCTGGTCGGTCTTTTCTCCGGCGATCCCTCGCGTATTCCCTCCGCGTTAATCGGCCAGCCGGCGCCCAAAACCGTCCTGCAAGGCGTCGCCGGACTCGATCGCGACGGCAAGCCGGTGCCAGGCATTGATCCCGCGGATTTCAAAGGCGCGGTGACCGTGTTGAATGTCTGGGCGTCATGGTGCGTGCCCTGTCACGACGAGGCGCCTCTGCTGCTGCAGCTGTCGCAGGACCAGCGCGTTCGCGTCATCGGCATCAATTACAAGGACGAAGCCGAAAACGCCCGGCGCTTTCTCGGCCGCTACGGCAACCCATTCGCTGCCACGGGCGCCGACCGCGATGGCCGCGCCTCCATCGAATGGGGAGTTTACGGCGTGCCCGAGACATTCGTCGTCGGCCGCGATGGCCGCGTTGCCTACAAGCTCGTCGGACCGATTACTCCGGATAATTTCACCAGCACGCTCAAGCCGGAGATCGAAAAGGCGCTCGGCGCCGGCTCGTAGTCGTCGTTCCGGGGATTGAAACCGTTCACTCTTCCGCAGTCGCGGGTTCGGCCGCGTATTTTTGCAGCAGCGGGTATTGCAGCGCTCCGAAAATCAGGGTGAGCGGCATGACCCCGAACACTTTGAAATCCACCCATATGTTGGTGGACGTGTTGCGCCAGACGATCTCGTTGAGCACCGCCAATACGAAAAAGAACAACGCCCAGCGAACGGTCAGCTTGCGCCAGCCTTCCGCGGTGAGATGAAACAGCGAGTCGAATACGACGCCGAGAAGCGGCTTGCCGAAGGCAAGTCCGCCGAGCAGCACCGCGCCGAACAGCGCGTAGATGATGGTCGGCTTGATCTTGATGAAGGTGTCGTTGTGCAGAATGAGCGTGAGGCCGCCAAACACGAGCACAATGATCGCGGTCACCACCGGCATGATCGGCAGCCGCCGCGTCAGCACATAAGACGCCGCCAGCGCCGCCAGCACGGCGACCATGAACGTCGCGGTCGCGGTAAAAATGCCGAAGCGGGAATTGGCAAAGAAGAACAGAATGAGCGGCCCGAGATCGAGCGCGATCTTTACGAACGGATTGAGCTGGGGCTTTTCGGTTTCGGGCATGGCGGGTCTGTAGCGCGGCTTTACCGCGCGTTCAATCAGGCGTCGGTTCCGGCGACCGCGCGGGCAAAATCGCCCGCGGAGAACGGCGCCAGGTCCTCGACGCTTTCGCCGACACCGATGAAATGCACCGGGACGGCGAACTTGCCGGCGATCGCGACCAGAATACCGCCGCGCGCCGTGCCGTCGAGCTTGGTCATGGCAAGCCCGGTTACGCCCACGGCCTTGCTAAAAATCTCGACCTGGGAAAGCGCGTTCTGTCCGACGGTGGCGTCAAGCACCAGTAGAACGGCGTGCGGCGCCGACGGATCGGCCTTCTTTATGACGCGCACGATCTTTTGCAGCTCTTCCATCAACTCGCTGCGGTTCTGCAAGCGGCCGGCGGTGTCGACAAGCAGCACATCGACGTTGCGCTCTTTCGCGGCGCGCAACGCGTCGAACACGAGGCCGGCGGCATCGGCGCCGGCCTCTTTGGCGATAAACGCCGATCCGGTGCGCTCACTCCAGATTTTGAGCTGATCGATCGCCGCGGCGCGGAACGTGTCGCCGGCCGCCAGCATCACCGAGCGGCCCTCGGCGCGCAATCGCGCGGCAAGCTTGCCGATGGTCGTGGTCTTGCCCGAGCCGTTCACCCCGGCGACGAGGATGACAAAGGGCTTCTTCGCCGGCGTCGATCACCAACGGCTGCGCGACCGGCGCCAGCACTTTCTCGATTTCGGCCGCGACCACGGCCTTCACCTCGGCCGGCGAGATGTCCGCACCATGCCGGCCTTCACCGAGGGCGACTGCAATGCGGTGCGCGGCGTCGAGCCCGAGATCGGCGCGAATGAGCACGTCCTCGATTTCGCTGATGGTCGCGGCGTCTAGCTTGCGCTTGGTGAGGAGGTCGGAAATGGCTGTGCCAAGCGCCGTGGACGTGCGCTTGAGCCCGCCGCTGAGCCGCCGCCACCAACTGCCCTGACCGCTGTCGTTCATCGCCCGCTCGTGATAGCCGTTTCGCCGAAGTAGGCAAACATGACCCCCGAAGAGATGGTGTCGCGGCTCCTCTACCGCGACGGGCTGATGCTGGTGATCGACAAGCCCGCGGGCATGGCGGTGCACGCCGGCCCGCCGAACTCGCGCAATCAAAACGAAAGCGTGGAGGACCACTTCGACGCGCTGCGCTTCGGCCTGCCGCGCCGGCCGGCGCTGGCGCACCGGCTCGACAAAGACACCACTGGCTGCCTGATCCTCGGCCGCCACCGCAAGGCGCTCGCCCAGCTTGGCAAGCTGTTCAGGTCCGGCGCCGTCGACAAAACCTACTGGGCCATTGTCGAAGGCGCTCCGGCCACTGAAGAGGGTGTGATCGAGTTCCCGCTGGGGCGCCTCGATGACAAGATCGGGTGGTGGATGAAACACGATCCCAACGGTCAGCCTGCGGTGACGAAGTGGAAAGTGCTGGGCAAAGTTAGCGCGCCTGCCGCGCTCACCTGGCTCGAGTTGGAACCGCTGACCGGCCGCACGCATCAGCTGCGTGTGCATTGTGCGGAGATGGGCTGGCCGATTCTCGGCGATTCAATCTACGGCAATGCGCCTCGGAACGGCGGCGCGATCCAGCACTTGCACGCGCGCGAAATTATCGTCCCGCTTTACAAAAATCGCCCGCCCGTTCGCGTGACCGCGCCGGCGCCGGCGCATATGCGTGAAGCGCTGAGCGCGTGCGGCTGGAAGGAAGAAATCATGCTTCCCGTTGAAAACCGGGATGAAGAAAGCTACGCCGCGAGCAGCCGCTCGCCATCGTGACCGCCGATTTTCACATCGACGATTGTGCCCGGCACCGCCGAGCGCGAAAGTTTGATCGGCGTAAACTGCTCGGTTCGCCCAAGCAACTCCGATTCAAGCAAAACGCGCCGGGCCGCACCAACCTCCGCATCGAGGTGCCGCATCAGTGCCAGCGCGCCATGAGTGCGCAGCCTTTGCGCGCGCTCTTTGACAACGCGGCGATCGAGCTGCGGCATGCGCGCGGCCGGCGTCCCCGGCCGCGGCGAAAATGGAAAGACGTGAAGGTGAGTCAATCCGCATTCGTCGACCAAGTCGAGCGAGCGCGCAAACATCTCGTCCGTTTCGGTCGGAAAGCCGGCGATGATGTCGGCGCCGAATACAACGTCGGGCCGGACGCCGCGCAACAGCCGGCAAAAATCGATGGCGTCCTTGCGCGCGTGACGGCGCTTCATGCGTTTGAGAATGAGATCGTCGCCGGCTTGCAGAGAAAGATGCAAATGCGGCATCAGCCGATCGTGCTGCGCAAAGGCATCGATGAGATCGAGATCGGCTTCGATCGAATCGATGGATGACAGACGCAACCGCTTGAGTTCGGGCACGTGGCGCAGGATCTGCTTCACCAGCGCGCCGAGTTTCGGCGTCCCCGGCAGATCGCCGCCGTAGCTGGTAAGGTCCACGCCGGTCAGCACAATCTCGTTGTAGTTGTTGGCAACGAGCCGTTCGACATCGGCGACGACGGCGCCCATCGGCACCGAACGCGAATTGCCGCGGCCGTAAGGAATAATACAAAACGTACAGCGGTGATCGCAGCCGTTTTGCACCTGGACGAAAGCGCGGCAGCGTCCAGAAAAACCTTCGACCAGATGCGGCGCGGTGTGTTGGACCGACATGATGTCGTTGACCACCGCCTTCGGTGACGCGCCGACATCGAAGGCGGCACGCGTCTGCTGCCACATCGCGGCGCTGAGCTTTTCGGAATTGCCGAGAACCCGATCGGTCTCCACCATGTCAGTGAACGTCTGCGGCTCGGTTTGCGCTGCGCATCCGGTAACCACGATCTTCGCTTGCGGCCGTTCGCGCCGCAGCGCCCGGATCGTCTGCCGCGCCTGACGCACCGCTTCAGCGGTGACGGCGCAGGTATTCACCACCACCGTGTCAGTCAGTCCGGCGCTTTCGGCTTCGCGGCGGATGACTTCCGACTCCGCGGCATTGAGCCGGCAACCGAAGGTGACGACCTCGACACTCATGCGATCAGGCCGTCTCGGCTTCGGCGGCGAGCGATTCGGGAAAACTGCCGGCGTGCTCGAATTCCGCCGGCCCGGTCATGAGCACGTGATCGTCGTTCTCGCGCCACTCGATGCCGAGATCGCCGCCGGGCACGCGGACGGTCACCGTGCGGCCGGTGCGATCGAGCCGCGCTGCGGCGACAGCCGTCGCGCACGCAGCCGAGCCACAGGCTTTGGTCAGCCCGGCACCGCGCTCCCAGGTGCGCATCACAATCCGATCGCGCGAAAGCGTGGCCGCGAGCGTAATGTTGGCGCGCTCCGGGAACATCGGGTGGTTTTCGAGTTGCGAGCCGAAAGCCTGCAAATCGTAGGCGAACGGATCGTCGACCCAGAAAATGGCGTGTGGATTGCCCATGCTGACCACCGCGGGCGAGCTCAAAATCGGCGCACCTGGCGGCACGAAGCTGAGATCGATGGCACGGGTATCCGGAAATTCCTTCGCTAGCGGGATTTCGTCCCAGCGCCAGTGCGGCACGCCCATATCGACGGTGAACTGGCCAGGCGAATTACGCCAACACGCCACCAGTCCGGCGGCCGTCTCAAAGTTCATCTCGCGCTTGCCGGTCTCGTCGCCGACCAGCGATGCCACGCAACGCATGCCGTTGCCGCAGGCGCCGGCTTCGGAGCCGTCGTTGTTGTAAATCCGGACCGACGCATCGGCGCTGCCTCGTGCCGGGTATAGCGCCATGAGCTGGTCGTAGGGTTCACGGCGCGCCGCGGCGCGCGCTTCGGCGGCCTCGATCGGGCGCGGCGCACGGCGCAAATCGACAACGACGATCTCGTTGCCGAGGCCGTTCATCTTGACGTAATGCAAGTTCGCGAGCGCGCCCATGATAAAGCCGAAATGTGCGGGCATTTATATGAGGTCTGGGGCCCAACACGCTAGTACTGACGACTGCGATCCCGTCGGCGGGAGCCGCGTTATCATGCTAGAAGAGCCGGAGTGAAATCGATAATGGCGCCGGAACCGGGGCCACACGGGAGATATTGATGTTGCTCCGTTTGGCGCTCTCCGTCGGGTTTGCGGCCGCCTTCATGTTTGCGGTGGCGCAACCGTCGTGGGCGCAAAAACCAGCGGACGCGCCACCCGCTGCCGCTGGAAAGTCCGACGTTCCCCCTCCCCCACAATCCAGCGATCCGTTCGGCGAAGACACGACACTGACCGCCAAGCCGATCGTGTTTATTAAAGGCACCGGCACTTGGGACAAGGCGTTCGACACCATCACAGCGGCGCTGAAAAAGCTAAAAGCTTACGTGGAGAAGGAGGGGCTCACGGCCGACGGCCAGGCCATGACCATCTTTACCGCGACCGACGACACCGGTTTTCAGTTCCAGGCCGCCATGCCGATCGCGGCGCCGCCGAAAAATCCGCCGCATGGTGAAATCGGTGTCGGCACTTCGCCGGAAGGCCGCGCGCTCAAATTCGTGCATCGCGGCTCGTATGACGGACTGGACAACACCTACGAGGCGATCACGAATTATCTCGATGAACGGCGCATGGAAGCCAAGGACCTGTTCATTGAACAATACGTGACCGATCCTTTGACGACCGATGAAGACCATCTCGTTGTCAATGTGCTGGTACTGGTCAAATAGCAGCAGCGGGCTGAGCTCAAGACTGCCACGTCTCTCCCGGTCGCAACGTACGAAACCGTTTTGGCGAAATCCCCGCTTCGGTTAGCGCTGCGGCAAGCGCCGCGGGCGGCGCGTCGATGGCCTCGTCGGTGAGCTGAAATGTCCCGTAATGGTGGCCGAGTGCAAACTCGGCGCCACAAATCTGGAACGCCTGCACAGCTTCGGCCGGGTTCATGTGCTGATCGGCCATGAACCATCGCGGCTCGTAGGCGCCGATTGGCAAGATCGCGAGCTTGAACGGGCCATGGCCGGCACGCGCGTTGCGGAACGTGCTGCCGTCGCCGTATCCGGAATTGCCGACGAAATAAATCTTTCCGGCCGGCGCTTCGATGACGAACGATGCCCACAGCGACATGTTGCGGTCGGACAAGCTCCGCGCCGACCAATGCTGCGTCGGTACCATTGTCACCGCGACACCGGCGCCAAGGTCTGTCCTCTCACCCCAATCGTAGGCTTCCGCGGCAATGCCGCGATCGTAATTGCGCATGATGGTGTCATTGCCGAGCGGCGTAATTACGCGTGGGCCGTGCGCCGCGTTGAGCCGAGACAAGGTGGCGACGTCGAGGTGATCGTAGTGCCCGTGTGAGACCATGACCGCGTCGATTGCCGGCAAATCGGTAAACGCGATGCCCGGATCGTTCACGCGCTTAGGGCCGACAAACCGCAGCGGCGACGCGCGCTGCGACCATACTGGATCGACCAGGATGTTGAGCCCGGCTGTCTGCAGCAGAAAACTGGCGTGGCCGACATAGGCGATGCGCCAGGTCGCGCCGTGGACGCGCGCCGGCGGACTATCTTGGTAAGGCGATGGCGCCCATTTGGGCCACTTCGCCCGGGTGCGCCCTCGCCCCGCTAACCAGCGCCAAAGATCGCCCCGGCCCTTCGGCTGTACGCCGCGGCGGTCGAAAAAGCGCTCGCCGTCAAAGTGATCGCTGACCGGCCCGTTGTAATATCGTGACATTTCCCCTCGTGTCCGGCTGAGCCGACGCGGTTGACGGAAGCGGCGCCCAGCCCTATTTTCCGGGCGCTTTTGCAAGCGACCGAACGTTACCGGCGCCGACCGGCCCGAGAGGCCGGAGGTCCCGCCCGACAGCGCGATGCGCCCTCGGGCGTTAATTGCCGTTGCGGGACTTGATGGAGAAAGACGACAAATGTTCGACAGCCTGTCCGAACGCCTGAATGCAGTCCTCGACCGGCTCACCCGGCGCGGCGCGCTATCGGAAGGTGACGTCGACGCGGCGTTGCAGGAAGTCAGGCGCGCGCTGGTCGAAGCTGACGTTGCGCTCGATGTCGCCCGCGCCTTCACCGACGAGGCGAAGAAGCACGCCGTCGGTGTGGCCGTCATCAAGTCGGTCACCCCCGGCCAAATGGTCGTGAAGATCGTTCACGATCAATTGGTCGAGACTTTGGGCGCGCAGGCGCAGCCGATCGATCTCAATGCCCCGCCTCCCGTCGCCATCATGATGGTCGGACTGCAAGGCTCCGGTAAAACCACGACAACGGCGAAGCTCGCCAAGCGCCTTGCCGAAATCGCCAAGCGCAAAGTTCTGATGGCGTCACTCGACACGCGCCGGCCGGCTGCCATGGAGCAACTCGCCGTCCTCGGCCAGCAAGTCAGCATCGATACGCTTCCGGTCGTCGCCGGCCAGACGCCAGCACAAATCGCAAGCCGCGCGCTGCAAGCGGCACGGCTTGGCGGCTACGACGTGGTGCTCCTGGACACCGCGGGCCGTCTTACGCTTGACGAAGCGATGATGGCGGAAGCGGCGGAGGTCCGCCGCATCGCCGCGCCGCACGAGGTTCTCCTGGTCGCCGACGCGCTGACCGGACAAGACGCCGTCAACCTCGCCCGCAGCTTTGACGAACGCGTCGGCCTCACCGGCATTGTGCTGACCCGCGTCGACGGCGACGGCCGCGGCGGCGCCGCGCTCTCCATGCGTGCCGTCACCGGCAAGCCGATCAAACTTATCGGCACCGGCGAAAAACTCGACGCGCTCGAGGAATTCGATCCGGCGCGCATCGCCGGCCGGATTCTCGGCATGGGCGACATTGTCGCGCTGGTCGAGAAGGCCGCCACCACCATCGACGCGGAGAAGGCGGCGCGCGTCGCCGAGAAGATGCGCAGAGGCGCCTTCGATCTTGCCGATCTGCGCGAGCAACTCACGCAGATGCAGAACATGGGCGGCATGAGCGGGCTGATGTCGATGATGCCCGGCGTCGCCAAGATCAAAAATCAGCTCGCCGAACGCAATCTCGACGAGACCATGCTCAAGCGCCAGATGGCGATCATCGATTCCATGACGCCGAAGGAACGGCGCAATCCGGATTTGCTCAAGGCGAGCCGCAAGCGCCGCATCGCCGCGGGCTCCGGCACCAAGCCGGAAGACATCAACAAGCTTCTGAAAATGCATCGCACCATGGCCGACGTGATGAAGGCCATGGGCAGCGGCAAGCGCGGACCAATGGCGGGGATCGCCAACATGCTCGGCCTTGGTGGCGGCATGCCGAGCGCCGAGCAAATGGCGGCGCTTGCCAAGAAGATGCCCGGCGGACTTCCGGCGGGCGGACCCGGCGGCGGCCTGCCCGGCTTGCCGAATTTTCCCGGCTTGCCTGGCGCGCTGCCGGGCGGACTTCCGGGGCTGGGTCAAAAACTGCCGGGCGGATTGCCGCCGGGATTTCCTGGGCTGGGGAAGAAAAAATGATGTACGCGCAACCGCACGAACGTTTTTCCGCGGTGCTCGCGCTTGATCCGCGCGAGACGATCGCGTTTGCAGAATCGGTCGGCGATACCAACCCCATCCACCACGACGCGGAGCTTGCGGAAAAATCCCGCTTCGGGCGTCTGCTCGCCAGCGGCCCGCAAACCACCGCGCATTTGCTGGCGCTGACCGCATCGCACTTCTCCAAACGCGGCGCGATGCTTGGACTGGAATTTTGGGTGGGATTTCGCAAGCCGGTTTATGCCGACGAGACCATCACGCTCGAATGGCTGGTCGTCTCGGTCAAGCCGAGCTCGCGCGGCGAGATCGTCGATCTGCGCGGCCGAGTGCGCAAAGAAAACGGCGAAACCGCCGTCGGCGCCAAAGGCCGTGTTTTGGTTACGGAAAAATTCTGAAAGCTTCACAAGAAAGGAACGAAAATGCCTGTAGTGATCCGCATGGCCCGCGCCGGAACTAAAAAGCGGCCGTTTTATCACGTCGTCGTCGCCGACAGCCGCGCGCCGCGCGACGGCCGCTTCATCGAGCGCCTTGGCTATTTCAATCCGCTGTTGCCCAAGGACAAGCCCGAGCGGCTGAGACTCGATCTCGACAAAGTCAAAGCCTGGATCGCCAAGGGCGCGCAACCTTCGGATCGCGTGACGCGCTTTCTCGATGCCGCCGGCATCATGAAGCGGGAAAAGCGCAACAATCCGCAGAAGGCGGTGCCGCGCAAAGAGCGCAAGGCCCAGGAAGAGGCGGCGAAGGCCGCGGCCGGGGCACCTGGCGCGGCACCGGCCGCTGCACCCGCTGCAGCTCCGCCCGCCGCCTAGGAAGCCAATAAATGCCGGGCGGCAGCCGCATCTGTCTCGGCCAAATCGGCGCCGCCCACGGCATTACCGGCGAAGTTCGCCTGCGCTCTTTCACGTCTGATCCGAACGCGATCACGGGCTATGGCCCGCTCGAAACCGAAGATGGCCGCGTGCTCACGATCGAGTCGATGCGCCCGGCCAAGGATCATTTCGTGGCGCGGCTTTCTGGTATCGCCGATCGCAACGCCGCCGAGCGGCTGACGAACGAAAGGCTCTATGTCCCGCGCGAGCGATTGCCGCCGCCTGATGACGCCGATGAGTTCTATCACGCCGACCTTATCGGACTTTCGGCAGTCGATCCCGCAGGCGAGGCGTTCGGCACCGTCGTTGCCGTCCACAATTTCGGCGCTGGCGACTTGATCGAAGTGAGGGTTGAGGGCGTGAGCAAAACCGAACTCGTGCCGTTCGACACGACACATGTGCCAGGCGTCGATATTGCGGCCGGGAGGATCATTGTCGTTCCCTCTTCACCCACGGAAGACGATGGCGAGGCCTGAGAGATGTGGCGCGCCAGCGTATTGACCATCCTGCCGGATGTTTTTCCGGGTCCATTGGGCGCCAGCCTCGCCGGCAAGGCGCTCGCGGCCGGTGTTTGGTCACTCGACGTAATCGACATCCGCACTTTCGCGACTGACCGGCATCGGACAGTCGATGACACGCCCGCCGGCGGCGGCCCCGGCATGGTCATGAAGGCCGACGTGCTCGGACGCGCGCTGGACGACGCTATCGCAGTCGACAGCCGCCCTCGCCTGTTGCTCTCGCCGCGCGGAGCGCCGCTGACGCAGGCCCGGGTCGAGGCGCTGGCACGAGACGCCGGCGTCATCCTTGTTTGTGGCCGGTTTGAAGGCGTCGACGAACGCGTGATCGCGGGCCGCGGCCTGGAAGAAGTGTCGGCGGGCGATTACGTGCTGTCCGGCGGCGAGATCGCAGCCATGGCGCTGATCGACGCCTGCGTTCGCACCCTTCCCGGCGTCATGGGCGCGGCCGCCTCGGGTGACGAGGAAAGCTTCAGTCAGGGGTTGCTGGAATACCCGCATTACACCCGCCCTCAGGTGTGGGAAGGCCGGGCGATCCCCGACGTGCTTCTGTCGGGCGACCACGGCAAGATCGCCGCCTGGAGGCACGCCGAAGCCGAACGGCTGACCCGGGAGCGCCGGCCGGATTTATGGGCTCGGCGTCACTTTCCACCTCCCGCCGGGGAGCGGCGAAAGTAGGAGCGATCGGAGGGGTTGCCGGGAGGGTGACAAAGCCCACGCGGTAGCGTAGAAGCTCGCGCAACCCGCTTAGCCCCGGCCGGAAAACGCGCCCGCAGCGCAGCCGATGCGCAGTCCGTTGGAGAATTGCCATGAACCTGATCAAAGAAATCGAAACCGAGCAGGTGGCGAAGCTCACTGCCGGCAAAGAGATTCCGGACTTCCGGCCGGGCGACACACTCGTGGTTAACGTCAAGATCATCGAGGGCGAAAGGACTCGCGTGCAGGCCTATGAGGGCGTTTGCATCGGCCGCGCCGGCGCCGGATTGAACGAGAATTTCACCGTCCGGAAGATCTCCTACGGCGAAGGTGTGGAGCGCGTATTTCCGCTGTACTCGCCGATGATCGAACTCGATCAAGGTTCTGCGCCGCGGCCAGGTGCGACGCGCGAAGCTTTATTATTTGCGTGGCCGCCGCGGCAAGGCGGCGCGCATTGTCGAGCGGGTGGATCACAGTGGCGCCGAGACCGAAGCGGCGCCCGCCAAGGAGAAAGCGGCGGAGTAACTGATGGCGAAGCCGCGAACTCTCTACGACAAAATCTGGGAAGACCACCTCGTCGACCAGGAGGCGGACGGAACCGCTCTCATCTATATCGACCGGCATCTCGTCCATGAGGTCACGAGCCCGCAGGCCTTCGAAGGCTTGCGCATGTCCGGGCGCAAGGTGCGCGCACCGGACAAGACGCTGTGCGTGGTCGATCACAACGTGCCGACCACCGATCGCCGGCAGAAGAACCCCGATCCCGAGAGCGAGCAGCAGATCGCGTGTCTCGCCGAGAACGCCAAGCTGTTCGGCCTCGAATATTTCAATGAGTTCGACAAGCGCCAGGGCATCGTCCACATCATCGGGCCTGAGCAGGGTTTCACCCTGCCGGGGGTGACGCTGGTGTGCGGCGACAGCCACACCGGCACGCATGGCGCGTTTGGCGCGCTGGCCTACGGCATCGGCACGTCGGAAGTCGAGCACGTGCTGGCGACGCAAACGCTGATCCAGAAAAAATCAAAGAACATGCGCGCGGTCGTCGATGGCGTGTTACCGCCGGGCGTCACCGCCAAGGACATCATCCTCGCCATCATCGGCGAGATCGGCACCGCCGGCGGCACCGGCTATGCGCTGGAATATGCCGGCGACGCCATTCGCGCGCTGTCCATGGAAGGCCGCATGACCATCTGCAACATGTCGGTCGAGGCCGGCGCAAAGGCGGGATTTATTGCGCCGGACGAAAAAGCCTACGCGTATCTGAAGGACCGCCCGAAATCGCCGAAAGGCGCCGCTTGGGACGATGCCCGGCGTTATTGGGATACGCTGACATCAGATGACGGCGCGCACTTCGATCGCGAGCTTAAGCTCGACGCGGCCAAACTGCCACCGCTGGTGACCTGGGGGACGAGCCCGGAGCAAGTGGTGTCGATCACCGGCCGCGTGCCGCGCCTTGACGAAGTCCCCGAGAACAAACGCGAAGCGGCGGAACGTTCGCTGGATTACATGGGGCTGAAGGGTGGCGAGAAGATCGCCGACATTGCGATCGATCGCGTCTTCATCGGCTCATGCACCAATGGCCGCATCGAGGACTTGCGCGCCGCCGCCAGTGTCGTCGGCGACAAGAAGGTGCACGCCAGCGTCAGCGCCATGATTGTTCCCGGCTCCGGATTGGTGAAGGAGCAAGCCGAGGCCGAAGGGCTCGACAAGATCTTCGTCGGCGCGGGTTTTGAATGGCGTGAGCCGGGTTGTTCGATGTGCCTTGGGATGAACCCGGACAAGCTGTCGCCGGGCCAGCGTTGCGCATCGACCTCAAATCGCAATTTCGAAGGCCGGCAGGGCTACAAGGGCCGCACTCACCTGGTATCGCCGGCCATGGCTGCGGCCGCGGCGATCGCCGGACATTTCGTCGACGTTCGAGAGTGGAAATAGCGCGTCCCTCTTAAGCCGTTCAGGCTTTTTGATTAAGCTTCCCGCTTGTGAGTCGCTTCACCCGAAGGCGAGTTGAACTTCGCGCGCTGGTGCGACGGCGGCGCGTCCAATTGGCGCTGGCCGTCCGGACCACGATTGCGGCGCTGGGTGCGCTGGCGCTGGCGCAGCTCCTGCACATGCCGCTGCCGCTATGGGCGGTCATCACCGCGATGATTGTGACGCAGATGAGCGTCGGGCGGTCGCTCAAAGCTTCGTTCGATTATTTGATCGGGACTCTGGGCGGCGCGATCTATGGCGGCGCGGTCGCCGTCCTTATTCCCCACGAGAGTGAAATCGCGCTGCTGGCGCTCCTCGTCGTCGTCCTCCTTCCGCTCGCGTTCGCCGCCGCCATCAATCCCCGGTTCGCCGCCGCGCCGGTGACCGCCATCATTGTTTTGTTGCTGCCGCAGATGACGCACGGCAGCGCGCTGAGTTCGGCAATCGATCGCGTCCTCGAAGTCGCGCTTGGAGGCATCACCGGCGCCGTCGTGTCGGTGATCTTCCTGCCCTCGAACGCGCACCCGCTTGTGGTCGGTGCCGCAGCACGGACGCTCAATCTGATGGCCGGCGCGCTCGGCGAATTGCTCGCCGGCCTCGCCAAAGGTCTCGACTTTGAAGCACTTCACCGCATTCAAGACGGCATTGGCCAGGCGCTGGTGAAGATGAACGAAGTTGGCGCCGAGGCAGAGCACGAGCGCGCGGCAGGTCTCGCCGTCGGACCCGATACCGGGCCGTTGCTGCGCATGCTGCTCCGCCTGCGCCACGATCTGGTGATGATCGGACGAGCGGCTACCCTTCCGTTGCCGGAGCCGTTTCGCACTCGGCTTGCGCCGGCGCTGGCACAGGCCGGCACGGCGGCCGCAGATTATCTACGCGCCAGCGCTGCTGCGCTTCAGGCCAATCGACCGGCGCCAGCGCTTGAGGCAACCGACGCGGCGCTGAAGGGTTATGCCGCCGAGATCGAAGTGTTGCGGCGCGAGGCCCTGACGCGCAGCCTTTCCGCCGAGGCCGTCGAGCGGTTGTTTGCGCTCGGCTTCGCGCTCGAGCAAATCCGCAACAACTTTAAGGATCTCGAACGCTGCGTGACCGAATGGGCGAGCGACACAAAAGCCGAAGCGCCCCGATTAGGGCGGTAGCACCGGCGCGACCTTAGCCGCGCGCCCACCAGCAATGCTTTTCCGGAAACAGCACTTGGCCGCTCGGCCGGTATTGAATGACATACCAGCTGGTGCAGCGCCGGTAGATCGGCCGCGGATTGATTTGTATGCGTGGCGGCCCGACCGGCCCCACGATATGGGAAAATGACGGCCCGCCGCTGACGGTAGAGTTCTGCGCCTGCGCTGACGGCGCGGCGAAATAGGCCAACGACAGTGCCAGCCCGATCACCAGCGCGCACGATTTTCTCGACATGATCACGCCTTGCACCACACCGGCCGCCCTCGGCGGGAGCACGCCAGTCACGCGGTATCGCGCGTTCCCAGCCCGGTCGAAACATTCTACAACATCTTATGCCCGACATCGCCTCCGATTTAGCATCCGATCCGCTGGCCTGGCGGCCAATCAAGGCGCCATCACTCGCCGAGATGGAAATCCTCGCCAGCGAGATTTTCCGGCGTTTACCGCGCAGGTTTCGCGACTTGTGCGAGGGTGTCGTCATCCAGGTCGACGATTTCGCGACTGACGAGGCGCTCGATCAAGTCGGCGCGGAGAGCGAATTCGACCTGCTAGGCTTGTTCCAGGGCGTTGGCCTGCCGTTCCGCTCGGAAAGCGCGCCGGTGCAGATGCCAAATATGATCTGGCTCTACCGGCGGCCGATTCTCGACTACTGGGCTGAGCACGACGAAACGCTCGGCGCGATTGTCAAACATGTGCTGGTGCACGAGATCGGCCATCATTTCGGCTTGTCCGACGCCGACATGATGGCGATCGAAGCAACGGCGGACGAAGCAAAAGGAGCAGTGTCATGAAAGTCGACGGCGCGTGCCATTGCGGGTTCATCAGCGTCGAGGCGGAAATCGATCCGGAAAAGGTGTCGATCTGTCACTGCATGGATTGCCAAACCATCAGCGGATCGGCATTCCGCCTTTCCGTTCCGGTCCCTGGCAGCGCATTCAAGATGACGGGTGAGCCCGCGACCTACATCAAGACGGCGGAGAGCGGCAACCGTCGCGAGCAAGGCTTCTGTCCAAAATGCGGGTCACCGATCTATTCGACCACGCCCGGACCCGGACCGAAGGAATTGTACATGCTGCGCGTCGGCATTTTGCGACAGCGCGATCGCTTGAATCCCAAGCTGCAGATTTGGACTCGTTCGGCGCGGCCCTGGCTCGCACGCCTGTCCGATATACCAAAAAACGAGACGCAGCAGGGCACCAGCCACCTACGCTGACAAAAGTCGCGATTGTGGTAGAGAGACCGGCTGAGACGTACGAGTTGCAACGAGGAGCAATGTCATGATTGTGACGGTGTTTCGCTCCCGCCTGAAGCCGGGAGTAAAAGACGATTACGTTGCGCTGGTGGACCGCATGGCCGAGATCGCCGCAACCATGCCCGGCTACATTTCGCACAAGGGCTTCTTTGCCGATGACGGCGAGCGGGTGACCATTGTCGAGTTCGAGCACGAAGAAGGTCAGCGCGCATGGCGCACAAACCCCGAGCATCTGGCCGCGCAAAGACTCGCTCGGCAGAAATATTACACTGAGTATCACATTCAGGTGTGCACGCTTGATCGCGAAACCAAGTTCAAGGCGAAGGACATCGTAGAACCGGCGCCGGCGGCCGCGGCGGCACAGGGTTGACCGGCGCGCCCGGCTGTACCATTTAGCCCTGACGGCGCAGCCGCTTATTGGGAAAGACCATGCAAAAGTTCACAACGCTCGAAGGCGTCGCAGCGCCGATGAAGATGATCAACGTCGACACCGACATGATCATCCCCAAGCAATACCTGAAGACCATCAAGCGGACCGGCCTCGGCAAGGGATTGTTCGCCGAGAAGCGCTACCGCGACGACGGCAGCGAGAACCCGGATTTCGTGCTCAACAAGCCGGCGTACCGCAAGGCGAAGATCCTGGTCGCCGGCGACAATTTCGGCTGCGGCTCGTCGCGCGAGCACGCGCCCTGGGCGCTGCTCGACTTCGGCATCACCTGCGTGATCTCGACCTCGTTCGGCGACATTTTCTACAACAACTGTTTCAAGAACGGTGTACTGCCGGTGCAAGTGTCGCCCGAAGATCTGGAAAAGCTGTTCGACGACGCCGAACGCGGCGCCAATGCGACGCTCACCATCGATCTGGCAAAGCAGGAGATTCGCGGCCCCGACGGCGGCGTGATCAAGTTCGAGATCGACCCGCACCGTAAGCATTGTCTGCTCGAAGGCCTCGACGACATTGGCCTGACCATGGTCAAGAAGAACAAGATCGACAGCTTCGAGCAAAAGGCCAAGGCGGAACGGCCCTGGATGTGAAGAAAGCGCAAATGATCCTCTGCCTCGTCATTGCCGGACTTGATCCGGCAATCCATCTTTCTTTCTCCAGAAATTAAGTTGGGTCACCGGGTCGAGCCCGGCGACGACACCGAGCCAGCGCATGCCCCCCGCCATCTCCGTTTCCCATCTCAACAAGAAGTATGCCGGCGGCTTCCAGGCGCTGAAGGACATCAACCTCGAAATTCCGCACGGCGAGATTTTCGCGTTGCTTGGCCCGAACGGCGCCGGCAAGACCACACTGATCAGTATCATCTGCGGCATCGTCAACCCGACCGGCGGGCGCGTCGCGGTCGACGGCCACGACATCCTCGCCGATTATCGCGTGACCCGATCGCTGATCGGCCTGGTGCCGCAGGAGCTCGCCAACGACATGTTTTCGTCGGTGTGGAAGACGGTGTCGTTCAGCCGCGGGTTGTTCGGCAAACCGGCGCATCCCGCCTACATCCAGAAGGTGCTCAAGGACCTGTCGCTCTGGGAGAAGAAGGACAGCAAGATCGCCACGCTGTCCGGCGGCATGAAACGCCGGGTGATGATCGCCAAGGCGCTGTCGCATGAGCCGCGCATCTTGTTCCTCGATGAGCCGACGGCCGGCGTCGACGTCGAGTTGCGCAAGGACATGTGGGAGATGGTGAACGCGCTGCGCGCCACGGGCGTCACCATTATTCTCACCACGCACTACATCGAAGAAGCCGAGCAAATGGCCGACCGCGTCGGCGTTATCAACCATGGCGAGTTGATCCTGGTCGAGGACAAGGTCGAACTGATGCGCAAGCTCGGCCAAAAGCAGATGACGGTCGAGCTGCGCGAACCGATCGCCGCGGTGCCGGACGCGCTCACGCGCTATGGCCTGACGCTGACTGAGGGTGGCTGCAAGCTGATCTACACTTACGATACGCGCGGCGAACACACCGGCATTACCGATCTGCTCGACGAGTTGCGCAGCGCCGGAGTTGCATTCAAGGATTTGTCCACCACGCAAAGTTCGCTGGAAGACATTTTCGTCGGGCTGGTGAGCAGGCGCAAATGAACCTTTATGCCATTAGTGCGATCTACCGGTTCGAAATGGCGCGCACGCAGCGCACCTGGCTGCAAAGCATTGTCTCGCCGGTGATCTCGACGTCCCTTTATTTCGTTGTGTTCGGCGCCGCGATCGGCTCGCGCATCAGCACCATCGAGGGTGTGAGCTACGGCGCATTCATTGTGCCTGGATTGATAATGCTCACGCTGCTGACGCAAAGCGTCGCCAATGCGGCGATCGGCATCTACTTTCCGCGCTTTTCCGGCACGATCTATGAAATCCTGTCCGCACCGGCCTCATCGTTCGAGATCGTGATCGGTTACGTCGGCGCGGCGGCCACCAAGTCGATCGTGCTCGGCCTGATCATCCTTGGCACTTCGGCTTTGTTTGTGCCGATGCAGATCGACCACCCGCTGTGGATGATCGCCTTCCTGGTGCTGACGTCAGTGAGCTTCAGCCTGTTTGGCTTCATTCTCGGCATCTGGGCCGACGGCTTCGACAAGCTTCAGGTTTTTCCGCTTCTGATCATCACGCCGCTGACGTTTCTTGGCGGAACGTTCTACTCGACCAGCCTGCTGCCGCCGTTCTGGCGCACGGTGACCCTGTTTAACCCGATCGTTTATCTGATCAGCGGCTTTCGCTGGAGTTTCTTCGGGCTGGCCGACGTCAATATCGAAATCAGCGTCGCCGCGATTCTGTTCTTTCTCGCCCTTTGCCTCGCAGTGGTCTGGTGGATTTTCAAGACCGGCTATCGGCTGAAAACTTAAGAAGCAAGCCCTCCACTCGCTCGCTTCATTGCAGCGCCGCGACGAGCTTCGCCACGCGAGCCTTGTACTCGGCGCGCGCCTTGAGCGCGGCGTCCATGTCGACGGAGACAAATCGCGCCAGATTGTTCGGCTGCATTTGCGCGACGCGATCCATGTCGGCGCTGATAATGGTGCCGATCATGGCGTACCCGCCGCCGGACACGGCGTCGCGATGCAGGATGATGGGTTCCAGTCCGCCGGGCACCTGGATCGAGCCATAGGGATAGCCGGCATCGACGATGTTGGAAGGATCGGAGCCGGCGCCGAACGGCTGCTTGCGCTCCCGAAATGCCAGCGACCGCCCTTTGCGGTAGCGGTAGCCGATGCGGTCGGCTTCCGGTGCGACGGTCCAAGTATCGGCGAAGAACGATTTCGCTGATTCATCCGTAATCCGATGGAAATACAGCCCCGGCAGCACGCGCAATTCGAGCGACTTCGGGTACTCAGGAACGAGGTCCTTGGGCAGCGCACGGCCGGCGCGCGCGCCGGCGCGCGGCTGGCCGACCGGCAGCACGTCGCCGGCGGCAAGCTTGCGGCCGGCGAAACCGCCCAGCGCGCCGAGCGCGTACGTCGAACGGCTGCCGAGCACTTCCGGAACGTCGATCCCGCCCGCCACCGCGATGTAGGTTCGCGCGCCAAGCCTCATGAAATCGAAGCTGAGCCGGTCGCCGGCTTTGACCGCGAATGACTCGTTGCGCGCCCGCAGTTCGCCATTGAGCTTCGGCGCGGCCTCGGCGCCGGTGACCGCGACAATCGCCGGCGCGCGAAACACAAGTTCTGGCGCCAGCAAAGTCGCTTCCAGCGCCGCCGCGCCGGCGTCGTTGCCGACCAGCAGATTGGCCGCACGCAAGGCATATTGATCGAGCGCCCCGGAAAGCGGAATGCCGATGTTGTAATAGCCGGGCCGGCCGGCGTCCTGAACGCTGGTGGCGAGGCCGGGTTTGATGACTTCAATGGCCATGGAGCACCTCCACCAGATGCCGGCTGTAGCCGCCGGGATCGGCGAGAAAAGACTTCAGCGAGAAATTCACTGGGCGGATGGTGAGATCGAATGTGCCGTCTTCGACCGCCTTGATGTCGCGGTCATATTCTTCGCGTGAGATCGGCTTCCACTTGACGATGTCGCCCGGCCGGAAGAACGCCAAAAAGTCCTTGAGATAAGGCAGCTTCTGCGCCGGATCGTAGATTGGCGCCGGCGTGATGCCGAACAGCTGATAACCGCCGGCGCCGCGCACCGAATAGATTGCGGTGAAGCAGCCGCCGTGGCCGACCGTCAGCTTCGGCGTGTCGGTGCGCGGGCGCAGATATTTCGGCACTTCGATTTGTTTTTCCCGCTCCACCATCTGGAACAGGAACGGAAGGCCGGCGACGAAACCGACCATGGAGACGAACCACGGCGCGCTGGCGTGCGCGGCTATGAAATCATCGACCGATTTGTAGCCATTGATGCGCGCGCCGTACTCCAGATCGGTGCTGTTGGGGTCCTGGTGGCGCTCGCGAAACCGCATCAGCGTCTCATGCGTCCACGGGTCGTTGTAGAGCACGGGAATTTCAACAATGCGCGTCGGCAATTCGAGATCGGCGCTGCCGAGCGCGGCCTCGATCTCCTTCAGCGTCGCCAGCATCTTGTCGGGATGAATGACGTCCGGATCGAACCGCACCAGATAAGACGCGTTCGACGGGCAAATCTCCGTCACGCCCGGAATGCGGCGCTTCTGCAATTCGGTGCAGATCGCCATGCCCTTGAAAAAGGCTTCGAGCGACATCTCTTCGTCGATCTCGGCGAAGACATGCTCGTCGCCGCCGAAGGAATAACGGATCGCGCTCATCGTTGCTCCTGTCTCATCGTGCCGTCGCCGGCGGCTCAGGCCGCCAGCAGCCGCTCGAGAAATCCGGTATCGAAACGCCCTGCCTGCACCTCCGGCATTTGCGCCAGACGCTTGTGCAGCGATGCCGTAGTGACCACCCCCTCGATCGCGAACTCGTCAAGCGCGCGGGATAGCCGCGCCAGCGCGTCCCGCCGAGTTTCCGCATGCACGACGATCTTGGCAAGGAGGGAGTTGTAGTATGGCGGCACGGCGTAGCCCGGATAAAGCATGGTATCGACGCGCACCCCCGGGCCGCCGGGGAGCGACAGCGCGCTGATCCGGCCCGGCGAGGGCCGGAAATTCTTGTCCGGGTCCTCGGCATTGATCCGTACCTCGATGGCGGCGCCGCGCGCGGTCACCTCCGACTGCCGGCGCGCAAGCTTTTCGCCTTGGGCGATCAGGATCATCTCGCGCACCAGGTCTACGCCGGTTATCATCTCCGTGATCGGATGCTCGACCTGAATGCGGGTGTTCATCTCGATGAAGAAGAATTCCCCGGTTGCGTCGTCGTAGAGATATTCCAGCGTGCCGGCGCCGCGATAGTGGACGCGTTCGGCAAGCCGCACGGCCGAGGCGCACAGCGCCTGCCGCGTGGCGTCATCGAGCGCCGGCGACGGCGCTTCCTCCCAGATTTTTTGCCGGCGGCGCTGCAGCGAGCACTCGCGCTCGAAGAAATGCAGCACCCGCTCGCCGTCGCCCATGACCTGCACTTCAATGTGACGGGCGCGGTTGAGAAAGCGCTCCAGATAAAGCGCGCCGCTGCCGAACGCCGCCGTGGCTTCGGCCTGCGCGGTATGAAAATGTTGCTCGAACTCCGCTTCGTTGGCAGCGACGCGAATTCCGCGGCCGCCGCCGCCGGCGCTGGCTTTCAGCATGACCGGAAAGCCGATGCGGCGCGCCTCAGCCAACGCCTGAGCGGGATCGGCGACCTCGCCCTCGGTGCCGGGCACAATCGGCACGCCGGCCGCCTGCGCCGCCGCCCGCGCCGCCGCCTTGTCACCCATGATGCGGATGGTTTCCGCGTTCGGGCCGACGAAGACGAGGCCCGCAGCCGCTACCGCGTCGGCAAACCGCGCGTTCTCCGACAAGAATCCGTAGCCGGGATGAATGGCGCCGGCGCCAGTTTCGCGCGCGGCCGCAATAATGGCTTCACCATCGAGGTAGCTCTTGGCCGCTTGTGGCGGACCGATGCGAACGGCTTCGTCGGCGAAGCGCACCGCGAGGCTGTCCTTATCGGCATCGCTAAAGACCGCGACGGTCTTGAGGCCGAGTTCCTTCGCGGCGCGGATGACCCGCACCGCGATCTCGCCGCGGTTGGCTACCAGCAGCTTGTCGAACACGCTTAAGCAGTCTCGATGAGCAGCACGGGATCTCCGGCCTCGACCGGCGCTTCGTTCTCGACCAGAAAGCGCACAACCTTGCCCGAGGCATCGGCGTTGACCTCGGTGAACTGCTTCATCACCTCGATCAAGCCGATCACATCGCCGTCCGCCACGCGATCGCCGTCGTTTTTATACGGCGGCTTGTCCGGCGCCGGCCGCCGATAGAAAATCCCCGGAAGCGGACTGAGCACCTGATGTTCCGCCATCCTCGCACCCCTTTCTGAATCGGTTAAGCCAGGTATTCCGCGACCGCCGCCTTCACCGCCTGCGCAACAGCGACCGCGTTGGGCGTGTCGGAATGAACGCAGATGCAATCGGCGCGGACTTTCACTTTCGCGCCGTTGACCGATTCCGCGACGCCCTCTTTGACCGCGCGCAACGCGCCTGCCGCCGCACGCGCCGGATCGACCGGCGGATGCTCCCGCGTAATGATCAGCGTGCCATCGTCGTTGTAGTCAAGGTCGGCATAATATTCGGAAATGAAATCCAGCCCTTCGGCGGTATAGACCTTCTCGTGCATGGTGCCGGCCATGCCAAGCACCGGCACGCTGAAGATCTTCGCGGCATTGGCGACCGCCTTCGCCACCTCTTCCGACCGCGCCGCCATCCCGTAAAGCGAACCGTGTGGCTTGACGTGAAACAGCTCCATCCCCTCGCGCTGCAGGAAACCTTTGAGCGCGCCGACCTGGTAGATGATGCTGTCGGTCAACTCCTCGGGCCGCATTTTCATTTCACGCCGGCCGAATCCCTGCAGGTCGGGCAACGACGGATGCGCGCCGACCCTAACGTGGTGCTGCTTCGCCAGCCGCACCGTATGCGCCATCACCGACGGATCGGAAGCGTGAAAGCCGCAGGCGACGTTGGCAATGGTGATGTGCGGCATCATGCCTTCGTCGTCGCCCATTTTATAGAGGCCGAAGCTTTCGCCCATGTCGCAGTTAATCGCGAGCTTTGTGTTCGACTTGACGGCCATTCCCGATGTCTCCTCCCTTCTGTCGGCGGCGACGCTACCGCTTGCCGTCGCCGGTATCCTTAAGTTCGATCTCGATGAACGTCATGAGGCCCGCGCCGGCGTTGATGACATCGTGCTCGACCCCGGCATTGCGAAAATACGATTTCCCCTGCTCGAGCTGTGCCCGCGACTTGCCGCCATCAGGGCCGACCAATTCGAGCTCGCCATCGACCACCGGTACAACGACATAATCGTAGGCGTGGCGATGGTAGCCCGTGGCCGCGCCCGGGGTGAAACGCCATTCGGTGACCCGCAAATGTTCATTTTCGAGCTGCACCGTCGCCACCGCTTGCTTATCAGCCATCTCGGCCACCATTGCTTCGCCGGTTCACTATCCTAGTCAATTCGGTCCGTCGCGCACGAGTTTCAATCTTTCAGCCGCAGCATGACGAATTGCCGGAGCTGATCGGCGATCACCGCCAGAATGAGCAGGACGCCGATCACGACTTCCTGCAGGTAAGACTGAATTTGCGCCAGATCCATTCCATTCTGGATCAGGCCAATAAAGACCGCGCCCAACACGACGTTACCGACGCGTCCGATGCCGCCGCGCAGGCTGACGCCGCCGATCACGCAGGCGGCGATGGAATTGAGCGGCATGGAGGCGCCGATATTGGCTTCGCCGGTTTCCAGCCGCGCGGTCAGCAGCGCGCCGGCGATCGCCGCCAACAATCCGCACAGCACGTAGGCCATGAACAGGTAGAACCGCGTATTGATGCCGGAGAGACGCGAGGCTTTGATGTTGCCGCCGACCGCGTAAAAGTAACGGCCCATCCGCGTCCAGTTCAGCAAAAAGTACATCACGACAAACAATCCCGCCGTGACATAGACCGGCGACGGAATGTCGAAGATGCGGGTAAAGTTGAAGATCGTGCCGAAAGCGTCAGGCAGGCCGTAGACCGGCACACCGCTGGTCAACGTCAAGGCGATGCCGAAGCTGATGGTCGCGGTGCCGAGCGTCATCATGAACGGCGAAACATTGAACACGGCGACGCCGATGCCATTGACGACGCCTACCAGAGTCCCCGCTCCTACCCCGGCAAGTATGCCCAAGGTCAGCGTCAGCGCGACAGCATCGGGATGCGCGGCCGCGAGCGGCGCCATGACCATGGCGGTGATCACCGATGTAATGGCGATGATCTTGCCGACCGAAAGGTCGAAGCCGCCGGTCAGCAGCGCCAGCATCTGTCCCATGGAGACGATGGCGAGATAGGTCGCCTGCCGAGCCACCGTGATCAGATTTTCGCTGGTCAGGAATCGCGGCGACAGCGCTGAAAACACGATCAGCGCGGCCACGAGCAGGAACGGCAATACGCCGATGCGCACGAACAAGCGCTGCAACGATACGCTCACTCCCGGCCGCGGCTGCGCGATCTGCTCGGTCATGCCTGCGCTCGCTCGAAGAAGTTCGCCAGTACGCGGTCCTGCGTGATCTCTTCGCCTGTCAGCTCGGCACGCCGCTCGCCGCGATACATCACGTAAGTCCGGTTGGTGAGATGCAGGATCTCCGGCAGATCGGACGAGATCAACAAGATACCGGCACCGCCCTCGCACAAGTCGCGAATAAACTCGTAAATCGCGACGCGCGTGCCTACGTCGACGCCCACGGTGGGCTCGTCGAAAATGAACAGCTTGACGGTCGAAACCAGGCCCTTGGCCAACAGGACCTTTTGCTGGTTTCCACCGGAGAAGCGCTCGAGGTCGGCTTCGGTATTGCGCGGTTGCAAGTTGAGCCGGCGCGCTAGATCGCGCACGGTTGTCCGCTCGGCGCCGCGGTCAAGCACGCCGAAGTGCGAGAAACGCGCTCCGAGCCACGGCAGCGATATGTTCTCCCGCACACTGCGCGCCATCACCAGCCCTTCCTCGCGGCGGTCGGGAGGCAAATAGAACGCGCCACGATCGAGCATTTTGCGCGCGCTTTGCCCGGTGACGTCGCGTCCGTCAAACGCGATGTTGCCCGAAAGGATGCGTTCGAGCCCGAAACAAGCGCGGCCGACTTCGGACTTGCCGCAGCCCACGAGGCCGGCGAGGCCGACGACTTCACCGGCACGGACCGAAAGGCTGAAATTCTTCACCGTATGCTCGGCCGTGGTGAGGTTGGAGATTTCCAGAAGCGGCGTGCCGGGCCGGTGCGCGATCTTGGGAAAGACCTGACTGATCACCCGGCCGGTCATGAGCTGCAACAGCCGATCGTCGTCGGCTTCCGCCACGGCGAGTGTCGCGACGTGCTTGCCGTCGCGCAGCACGGTAATGCGGTCGCCGATGCGGCGGATCTCACTCATGCGGTGGGTGATGTAGATGATGCCGACGCCGCGCTTTTTCGCCTGCTCAACCATCACGAACAGCCGCTCGGCCTCACGGTCGGTCAGCGAGGCGGTCGGCTCATCGAGGATCAGCACTGACAGCCGGGTACAGAACGCTTTCGCGATCTCCACCATTTGCTGTTCGGCGCGGGTGAGGTCGTGGATGCGCTGGCGCGCGCGGAGCGGAAAACCAAGCTCCGCGAGAATGGCTTCGGCGCGGCGATGCAATTCAATCTTGTCGAGGATGCCATGCCGCGTCACTTCAGCGCCGAGGTAAAGGTTCTCCTCGACGTTGAGCGTCGGCACCAGCGAGAATTCCTGAAACACCGCGCTGATGCCAAGCGTGCGCGCGTTGTGGACGCCCTGCAGATCGACCGGCCGCCCGTTGAACTCAAGACCGCCTTCGGTCGGACGGTGCACGCCGGCAAGGATTTGGATCAGCGTCGACTTGCCGGCGCCGTTCTCACCGAACAGGACGTGGACCTCACCCGGAAGCAAATCGAAATCGACGTGATCGAGCGCGAGCACGCCCGGGAACTGCATGGACAGGCCGCTGGCCCGTAAAACCGGCGTGGGCGCGTTTGCCGCGCCCACGCTCTCTGCTGGCGCCAATGTCGGTGCCGCCAACCCCATTTACGCGTCTCAGATCAATCCAACGTTCAGTTGATCAGGAAGACCGGCTTGTAGTCCGACGGCGCGAGCGACGACGCGTAATCGAACGAATTGATGTTCGACTTGTCGATCACATAAATCTTCGGGCCGACGTGCTTCAGATAGTCCTTGCCCTCGAGAATGCGAACTGCCTGATCGATCGCAACGCGGCCCTGGACCACCGCCGAGTCTGTCGGCGCCGCCATCACCCGGCCGGCCTTGATGTTATCGTAGACGCCCGGCGTGAAGTAATACGAAATCACCTTGATTTTGTCGGACAAGTTGCGTTCGCGCAGCAACTGCACGGCGGCTTCCGTCGTCGGCGAAGTGCCGGCGATGTATTTGATGTTCGGATTGGCCTGCAACACGTCCTCGACGAGCTTCAGCTGTACTTCCTTGCCGGTGTCGCCGTATTTGGTGGCGACGACTTTGAGCCCGCTGTCTTTGACGGCGTCATTGAAGCCCTTGTTGCCGGCTTCGACCCAACCCGCGCCGGGCGGCCCCGGGAACCAGGCCACTTCGACCTCACCCGATCCCTTCGGATGCTGTTTGGCAATGTACTCACCCGCCTTGAAGCCCATGGTCTCGAAGGAGACCAGCGACTTCGCCGAAATGTCTTTCGACGACATGCCGTTGATCACGTCGATCACCGGAATATTTTTGTCGTGCAGCCGCTTCACTGTTTCGTTGAGGCCGTCATAGGAGATGGCGCCGATCACCACCGCCTGCGCGCCGTTCGACACGCAGTCTTCGATCTGTGAAATCTGCTTGCTCAGGTTGGTGTAGCCGCCGGCCTCGACCAGATGCATGTTGACGCCGAGGTCTTTGGATTCTTCCGACACGCCGTAATCGACGGCGAGCCAGTAAGCGTCCTTCATGTGCGGAAACGAGACGCAGATGTTCCACTTCTTGCTCGCTTTTTGCAGCGGCTCGTATTGAACTTCCTTCACCGGACTTGCCATGTCGAAGGGCGGGTTATGCTCTTCGACCGTGAACGGGTACCATTTCTTGCTCTGGGCCTGCACATCCGGGCTAGCGAACGCCAGGAGGGCTCCCGCCGCGAGTGCTCCCGCAGCGACGGCAGAACGCATCATTGCAACCTCCATTTGAAGTCGTGGGCGAGGCAGTGCCACTACCTACCGTCGCGGCGTATTTTCCGCCGCAGCCCCGCCAAAAACGATTATCGGCCTAGTGATTTTGGAATGTCAAATTTGCCAAGTAACGCCCGCGGACCAATCGGCTCGCCGGTCTAGGCCGTCCCTGCCACCGCGATGGCATCGGCAATCGCCACCGTCCGCTGCGCCATCTCGGCGTGCAAACGCTCGACCATGCGGCCGTCGACCTGGATGACGCCCTTGCTCACGTTCTCGGGGAACTCGAAGGCGCCGATGATCTTCCGCGCCCAGACGACTTCATCGGCCGCCGGTGAAAACGCTTCGTTGCACGGCGCGATCTGTTGCGGGTGAATGAGCGTCTTGCCGTCGAAGCCAAGCTCGCGACCCTGCCGGCATTCCGCCGCAAAGCCCTCGGCGTTACCGAGTTCGTTGTAGACGCCGTCAACAATGTCGATGCCGTAAGCGCGCGCCGCTGCGATGCAGGTCATCAACCACGGTATCATTGGCGCGCGGCCGGGCAGAAGGCGCGCTCGCGTGTCCTTGGCAAGATCGTTGGTGCCCATGACGAAGCCGGCGAGCCGCGAACCGGCATCGCTTGCAGCAGCGGCGATCTCGCGGGCGTTGAGCATCGCGAGCGGCGTTTCCATCATCGCCCAGATGCCAATAGTCGCTTCCGCACGGACGCCGACGAGATGCTTGGCCACGTCGTGCAACTGCTCCGGCCCTGACACCTTCGGCACCAGGATCGCATCGGGAACCGCGGCCGCGACTGCAAGGTCGTCCTGCCACCAAGGTGTATCGAGGCCGTTGATCCGCACAATGACTTCGCGCCGGCCGAAGCCGCCCTGCTTCAACGCCGCGATGATCAGCTCGCGAGCTTTCGCCTTGGCGTCCGGCGCCACCGCGTCTTCAAGGTCGAGAATGACGCAATCAGCCGGAAGTTCGCGCGCCTTCTCCATGGCGCGCGCATTCGAGCCGGGCATGTAGAGAAGGCTGCGCCGGGGACGAATGGCCATGCCTCGCTCCTGCTTCCCTCTCGCCGGATTGTCCGGCGGTCACGCCGCCTTTTGCTTGGCGGTGATCAGCTTGCGCTTGATCAGTGCCTCGGCGATTTGAATAGCGTTGAGCGCCGCGCCCTTGCGCAGATTATCGGAAACGACCCACATCGACAGCCCGTTCTCGACGGTGGCATCCTCGCGGATACGGCTGATGTAAGTCGCATCCTCGCCCGCCGACTCATACGGCGTCACGTAACCGCCGGGCTCGTGCTTGTCGATCACGATGCAGCCCGGCGCATTGCGCAATACGTCGCGCGCTTCGTCGGCGGTGATCGGCTTCTCGAATTCGACATTCACCGCTTCCGAATGGCCAATGAACACGGGGACCCGCACGCAGGTGGCTGTAAGCTTGATCTTGGGGTCGAGAATCTTTTTGGTCTCGACCACCATCTTCCATTCTTCTTTGGTGTAGCCGTCTTCCATGAACACGTCGATTTCCGGAATGACGTTAAACGCGATCCGCTTGGGGAATTTCTTCGGCACGACTTCGTCGATCTGAAAGACCGCCTTGGTCTGCGAGAACAACTCGTCCATGGCGTCCTTGCCGGCACCCGACACCGACTGATAGGTGGCGACGACGACGCGCTTTATGGTGGCGAGGTCGTGCAGCGGCTTGAGCGCGACGACGAGCTGTGCAGTCGAGCAATTGGGATTGGCAATGATGCCGCGCTTGCGGAAGCCCGCAATTGCGTCGGCGTTGACTTCCGGCACGATCAGCGGAACGTCGGAATCGTAGCGCCAACACGACGAATTATCGATGACCACCGCGCCGGCGGCGGCGATCTTCGGCGACCACTCCCGGGAAACCGCCGAACCTGCCGACATCAGGCAGATGTCGACGCCGGAGAAATCAAAATGCTCGAGCGCTTTGACCTTGAGCGTCCGGTCGCCGTACGAGACTTCGACGCCTTGCGAGCGTCGGGAGGCGAGCGGGACGACTTCGTCGGCCGGGAACGCCCGCTCGGCGAGAACGCCGAGCATTTCACGCCCCACGTTGCCGGTCGCGCCGACCACGGCGACCGTGTAACCCATTGTTTACTCTCCGTTCCAGACCGCGTGAAAATCCGCGGCCGCGCGGTGCGCTTCTAGGCGAGAACGGCGCAAAGCACAACGTCGCGCCGCCACAATCCGCGGCACCACAAGGTTCTGCCAACCAGTGGTCCGATTCTAACATTCGCATCCCGGTTCAGCAGGCCATCGTGCGAATGTTAGAATCAAAGGACCACTGGCAAATATAACTGCTAGTGGAGCTTTGGATTTGACATTCGCTTCACCAGTTTGGGGCACGGTGGGTAGCGAATGCCAAATCCGCTCCACTAGTCTCGGCAATTCGCTATCGTGCCGGACGAAAGCCGGGTACACTGCTTATCGGAATCGAAAAGCGAGGCATCATGCGCGGAATGGTCGTTGGGCTTGCGGCGATTGGCCTAATTGCGGCGCTGGCCTCGGCCGCCGCCGCGCAGACGCCGAACCGGCATCGGGCTTACGTTCAGCGATCCGCCGCAGGCACGGTGATCCAGCCGACGCGCACCATCATTCATAATCCGGACGGCTCGACGACCATCATTACGGTGCCGCGGCGGTCCTACCTCGATCCCGGAACGGAAGTGCCGGTGGGCTATCCCGGCAGTCACGACTACGCATTTCCGCCTGGCGGTAACCCCGGACAGCCCTATTGGTATTTCGGACCCGACACGGCAGGTGTCGGCAGCCTGCCGCTGGCCCAACCGTTCCTGCTGCCCGGATTTACCAGCTACCCGGCCCCGTACTGAGGAGCTATTGTACGGAGCGACGCCGCCTGCCTTTCAGGCCGGCAGGCGCTCGAGTTCGCCGATAATCGCTTCGCCCATTTCCGAGGTGCTGACGACTTTGCTGTCGTCCGACTTGATGTCGGCGGTGCGTAGCCCCTTGGCGAGCGCAGCGGCAATCGCCGCCTCGATGCGGTCGGCTTCTTTCGACCATGTTGAAGGAATAGCGCAGCGCCATCGCGAACGACGCGAGCATCGCGATCGGATTGGCGATGCCCTTGCCGGCGATATCCGGCGCCGAGCCGTGGACCGGCTCGTACAACGCCTTGCGCCGCTTGGTCTTGGCATCGACCTCGCCGAGCGAAGCCGATGGCAGCATGCCGAGCGAGCCGGTCAGCATCGCGGCAATGTCCGAGAGCATGTCGCCGAATAGATTGTCGGTGACAATCACGTCGAACTGTTTCGGCCAGCGCACGAGCTGCATGCCGCCGGCGTCGGCCAGCATGTGTTCGAGCGTCACGTCCTTGTAGTCGCGGGCATGCACGTCGGCGACGACCTCGCGCCACAGCACGCCAGTCTTCATGACGTTGCGCTTCTCCATCGACGTGACTTTGTTGCGCCGCTTGCGCGCCAGCTCAAAGCCGACGCGGGCGATGCGTTCGATTTCGTAGGTGTCGTAGACCTGGGTGTCGATCGCGCGTTTCTGCCCGTTGCCTAGATCGGTGATGGTCTTTGGCTCACCGAAATAGACGCCGCCGGTAAGCTCGCGCAGGATAATGATGTCGAGGCCGTCCACGGCCTCGCGCTTGAGGCTCGAGGAGTCGGCGAGCGCCGGATAGCAGATCGCCGGACGGATATTGGCGAACAGGCCCAAATCCTTGCGCAAGCGCAACAGCCCCGCTTCGGGCCGCACATCGTAGCCCACATTGTCCCATTTCGGGCCGCCGACCGCACCGAAGATGACCGCATCGGCGGCGTGCGCCTTCGCCATGGTCGTCTTCGGTGATCGAGACCTTGTGCGCGTCGTAGCAGCAGCCGCCGACCAACGCCTCGTCAACATCAAACGTGGCGATGCCGGCCTTGGCGAAATAAGCCAGAAGCCGCTTGACCTCCGCCATCACTTCGGGACCGATACCGTCGCCGGCAAGGAGAAGGAGTTTGTGCGTGGGCATGAATTTCGCCTTGTAAATTAAGCCGGCAAATTGCTACCGCATGCTGCGCGGAAGGGAAAGCGGTAACCCGGAAGCCAAATCCCGCGCGATAAGAGGTTCTGCCATGCGACTGTTGCGCCCTCTCGCTGCCCTGTTGCTGCTGATCGGATTGAGCGGAAATACGCCGGAGGAAACTCCCTCGTCGGAGTCGCTGCAGGCCGCGAGCGAACTCTTGTCAATTCTTTCGGCCGACATGACGAAGCAGCTTGCCGCGATGCTGACCAATGCGTTCTGGCCGGCGATCGAGCAGAAGGCCCGCGGGCAAGGCATCGACGATGCGACGCTCACCGACCTGCACGCCGGGTTCGAACGTGTTCAGCTCGAAGTTCTCGCGGAGGCGATGAAGGGTGCGCCGCAAATCTACGCGCAGCATTTCACTGCTGCCGAGCTGAGAGACTTGACCGCGTTCTACCGCACACCGACCGGCGCCAAGACGCTGGTCGAGATGCCGAAAGTGACGGGGGAATTCGCCGCCTCGCTGATGCCGCGCCTGAACGATATCCAGCAGCGAATGGGCGACGTGTTCGACAAGACGCTCCGCGCCCACGGCTACCTAAAGTGACGATTGCCGCGCGTAGCCTTTAGAGGCCGCTGAACCAGTTATAGCCCTGGTTTTCCCAGTAGCCGCCGCCGTCGTTGTTCTGCACCCACATGGCGGTGACGTATTTCGGATTTTTGAAGCCGAGCTTGGTGGGGATGCGGATCTTGGCCGGGAAGCCATAGGCGCGCGGCAAAGTCTTGTGATCGAATTGCAGCGTCAGTTGCGTCTGCGGATGCAGCGCCGTCGGCATGTCGATGGTGGTCGAATAACCTTCAGCACACTGGAACCAGACATACTTGGCGCGCTTGTCGGCGCCGATCCGGGTGAGCAAATCGGAAAGCTTGACTCCCTGCCACGATCCGATCGCGCTCCAGCCTTCGACGCAGACGTGGCGGGTGATCTGTGAGACTTGCGGAAGCTTGTTGAGCTCCGGCAAAGTCCACGGCTTCTTGTCGTCCACGCGGCCGCCGATTTCGAGTTGCCATTTCTCGCCATCGACTTCCGGAGCGTCGTCCTCGCTGTAATAGGCGTTGAACGGGAACGGCCGGGTGATCATGCTTTCCGGATATTCCGGCGCCAACGTGTTGGGATTGAACAGCAAGGCTTGCGCGCCGTCGTTGAAGTTGGAAATCGCGCGCAGCACGTTCTCGGAAGTGTCGCCGTCGATAATCTCGCAGCCGCTCAGCATGGCGAGCGCACCGAGGCTTGCGGCCCCGCGCAGGAAAAACCGGCGCGATGGCTCGGGCAAAAGCTTCGCCGCATCCTTGATCAGGAGCGCCTTGTCCACGCCAGGCTTTGTTTTGTTGGGACCGGACATCGATTTCTCTTCAGCCTTCTCAGCGACCCAAAATCATGGCGCGCAGCGTCTTCGGCACCAAAACCGCGAGCAGCACGTGCACAACGAGGAACGCCACGATCGCGGTCATGGCGGCGAAATGCACATAGCGCGCCGTGTTGTAACCCCCGAAAAAGCTGGTCAGCAGATGAAACTGCACCGGCTTCCAGATCGAAAGCCCGGAGAGCACGATCACCACGCCGGTGACGAGAATGCCGAGATAGAGAAGTTTCTGCACGGCGTTGTACATCGACAGATCGTCGTGCGCGAGTTTTCCGCGCAGCGCGGCGAAAAGGTCGCTGACGACCTCGCGCGGATAGATCGGAAACAGCTTGCGGCGGAAGCGGCCGGTGACAATGCCGAGCGTGACGTAGACAATCCCGTTGATCACCAAGATCCACATCGCCGCGAAGTGCCAAAGTAGTGCGCCGGCGAGCCAGTTGCCGAGCGCGATCTGGTGGGGAAAGGTAAAACCGAACAGCGGCGACGCATCGTAAATCTGCCAGCCCGAGCCGATCATCATCAGCATCGCGACCGCATTGATCCAATGCGTCACCCGTACCCAAACGGGATGAATGACCCTCGATGGGACCTCTATAGCGATGAGGGGATGTTCGGCAGCCTGGACGCTCATCGGATCGCTTTGTTCCTTTGGGCAGTTCGTTTTATTTGCTCGACGACATTTAACACCGCGGTGTGCCGGATTCGAGCAAGCGAACCCGGCACACGCGAAAGTGACTGATGCTTTATTTGGACATGCTGTCTTTCGACATGCTGTCTTTGGACATGCTGTCCTTGGACATCGTGCCTTTCGACATTGTGTCCTTGGACATCGTGTCCTTTTTCATGGTGTCTTTCTTCATGGTGTCGGTCTTGCTCATGCTGTCCTTCGACATATCGTCGGCGAAGGCCGCCGGCGCGAAGGCGAGCGCAAAGCCAACGGTCGCCGCGGCGAGGGACAGAACGGTGCGGGAAGTCTTCATTGCTTAGTCCTCCTTAAGGGGTTCGATGACGCTTTACGCGCCATCTTCCCTAATTCGCGCCGAGGTGACCGGCGGTTACATCACTCGAACGCCGTCCGAAAATCCTGCCGGCGAACGCGCTGCTGGCGGCGATGACAATCGCGACCGCCACGGCATGGACGGCAAGGTCGGTCGCCGCCGCGTCATAGGGATGAAAGAAATTGAGAAGCGTTGCCGCCGCGGCGGCTACCGCGAGACCGCCGACGGCAGCCGTAAGGCCGAGGTAGAGCGGATAAGCCCGCCGCAGCATAAAAAACAACAGCGCCGACAGCGGGACCGAAAGCGCCACAATGAAGATCAGGCAGTCGCGGGCCTCGCCCATCACGGCGACATGCGATTCCGGAGCGACCCACGTGCGCAGACAGCCCAGCCCGCTTGCCGCGATCCATAATATCGCCGCAGGAAGCGGCAGCGCCGCCCAGGCGCGCGACGCATCCGGAAGGCTCAACTCGAAAGCGGCGAATGCAGCCAGAATGGCAGTCAGCGTCGAACCGATGACAGCGAGCCACAAATCCGGCGCGGCAGCAATGCGCTGCCACATGGCGTTGACGTCGGCGAATGCGGCGAGACCGATTGCAATAACGATGACAACGGCGAGCCACATCGCGGCGCGCAGTGCCGGCCGTCGCAATCGCCGAACCGGTTTGAGTTCGGCGGCAAGCCCGTGGATCAGCTGATCATGAGACGTGAAGGTCATGACTCGCTTCAGTCTTTCTGTACAAGCATGCCGCGCAGCGCTTTGATGCCGCGATGCAGATTGACTTTCAATGCGCCCTTGCTCCGGCGCGTGAGTATAGCGGCATCGGACAGCGATTGATCTTGCAAGACCAGAACCTCAACCGCTTCGCGTTGGCGCTCCGGCAATGTCGCCACCGCAGCGCGCGCCGCTTTCGCCGCAGAAGCATCGCGGCCTGAGTGCGATGGGTCGGCGCTCTCATCGGCGAAGGCTTCGAAAGCCAGAGGCGAATGAACCTCACGCGCCCGCTGCCGGCCGACCCGGCGCAACAGATCAATTGACCGCCGCTCGGCGATAATCCGCAGCCAACCGTTGAAAGAACGCGCCGGATCGTAGGTTTGCCGCGCCCGATGAATGGTGAGAAGGACTTCCTGGACGACATCGTCGACAAGGTCGGCCGGCACACCCTGCCGGTCGGCGATCGACTTGATGAGCGGCACGCACTCCCGGAGCAGCGATTCGTACGCCGTCCGGTCTCCGGCCTGCGCAGCTGCCATCTGCGCCGAACGGCGCAGATCGTCAGCGCTGCGGTTGTGCGGCTCGGCTTTCACCATGCAAAGCTTCCCAACTCGGCCGTCGCCCGTGGCCATGAAGGGAAATGGCGGCGGAAGCAACCACCCGGAGCGAGGCAGCGCCATCACGTTCGATTGAAGCAGGCGCGTCATTAATGTTCTCTGAGCCCCTGAAAACTGCACTTCCGATCTTGCGTCTCATTCGTCGCGATGAGCCGAAAGGTTACAACATATAAAAGCGGGCCGGCGCTGCGCCGGCCCGCTCTTGATCGTCGGCCGTTACATCGGCAGCAATACGGTGTCGACGACGTGGATGACGCCGTTCGACTGCATCACGTCGCCGATAGTCACCATGGCGGTATCGCCTTTCGCATCGGTCACGGTCAGTTTGCCGGGGCCGGCCTGTTTGACGATCAGCCAATCGCCTTCAACGGTTTTGAGCTTGGCTTCGCCCTCGCCGTCCTTGACCGCCTTCATCAGGTTGGCCGCTGTCATCCGGCCCGGCACGACGTGATAGGTCAGAACCTTGGTCAACATCGGCTTGTTCTCGGGCTTGAGCAGCGTGTCGACCGTGCCCGCCGGCAATTTGGCGAAAGCGGCGTTCGTTGGGGCAAACACCGTGAACGGGCCGGGGCCTTCGAGAGTTTCGACCAATCCGGCGGCCTTCACCGCTGCGACCAGCGTTGTGTGGTCTTTCGAATTCACGGCGTTCTGGACGATGTTCTTCGACGGATACATCGGCGCGCCGCCGACATTGACCGTTTTCTCCATTTCCGCCGAAACCGGGCCGACAGCGCCAGCCGTCAACGCGAGAATGGCGGCCGCGGTCAGCAATGCGAAACGCTTGGACATTGGGAAGCTCCCTGGTTGCTAAGGTTAATGCCGGCCGCAGGCCGGCGTGACGCAAGGCATTGCGCCATTACATCGAGATACGGCGGCGGCTCGGGCGGGTTTCAGCTGCGCGCTCACGGGCGCGTGAAGAACACGCCGCGGCGGACGGCAACGCTGATCAAAAAATAGCCACTGCAGCCGCATCGCGGGGTTTTGCGCGCGTCACGGCACTGCGTTATGACCGTGCCGCGATCCACATCCGTACAAGTGAAATCAGGAATGTCGAAAACCAGTCCCGGTAATTTCTTTGAAGATTTCCGCGTCAGCCAGGTGATCCGGCATGCAACACCGCGCACGATCACCACCGGCGACGTCGCGCTCTACAACGGCTTGTTCGGACCGCGCTTTGCCGTCCAATCGTCTGACGTTTTCGCCAAAGCCATCGGCTACCCGCGCGCCCCGATCGACGATCTGCTGGTGTTTCATATTGTCTTCGGCAAAACCGTTCCCGACGTCTCTCTGAACGCGGTCGCCAATCTCGGTTATGCCGGCTGCTGCTTCCGCCAACCGGTCTATCCGGGCGATACCATCACTGCCCTCTCCGAGGTCATCGGACTGAAGGAGAACTCAAGCCGCAAGACCGGCATCGTTTACGTACGCACCACCGGGGAAAACCAGGACGGCAATTCCGTCCTGGAGTACGTACGGTGGGTGATGGTGCGCAAGCGCGACGACAACGCGCCTGCGCCGGGCGACCACATTCCGCGTCTGCCGACGGTCCTCGATCCGAAAGTGCTGGGAGAGGCTTGCCCGCCGATTGACGTTGCCGGTTACGATACCGCGCTGTCAGGCAGCTCCTATCGGTTCGGCGATTATCAGGTCGGCGAACGCATCGACCACGTCGACGGCATCACCGTCGAAGAGGCCGAGCATATGATCGCCACCCGGCTTTATCAGAACACCGCGCGCATCCATTTCAATCAGTTCGTCGAGGGCAAAGGCCGGTTTGGACGGCGGCTGATCTATGGCGGCCACGTCATTTCACTGGCGCGTACGCTTTCCTTTAACGGGCTGGCCAACGCCTTCCATGTTGCCGCCATCAACGGCGGCCGGCATGTGGCGCCGCTGTTTGCCGGCGGCACGGTCTTCGCCTGGTCGGAGGTGCTGGCCAAAGCCGAGTTGCCGGGGCGCAACGACGTCGGCGCGTTGCGGCTTCGCACCATCGCGACGCGCGATCGACCTTGCGAGGACTTTCCGTTGAAATCGGGCGACGATTACGACCCCGCCGTGCTGCTTGATCTCGACTATTGGGTGCTGATGCCGATCTAACTCGACCGGTAGGCCTAGAGGCGAAAGAGGCCGTTCTCATGCCCTTGATCCTACCGGACGAATTACGATAACCGCTTGGCTGCCAACAACTTATTTGCCGGCGCGGGAATTCAACATCGCCAAGACCCGCGTGGCCGTTTAAAATCACCGGCGCACGCGAACCACAAAGCAGAGGGCGGAACGGCCATGTCTACATCTCTGATGACGTCGCGGCGGTTCGCACCCCTGTTCTGGTGCCAGGCCTTTTCAGCTTTCGGCGACAACTTTCTCAAGACCGCGCTTGTCTTCCTTATTCTGTTCCAGATCGGCGGCGCGAATTCGGAAGCGCTGATTACGCTCGCCGGCGCGACTCTTATCTTTCCGTTCTTCCTGCTGTCGGGCCTCGGCGGCGAGCTCGCCGACCGCTACGACAAGGCGATGGTGGCGCGGCGGCTGAAACTGGCCGAGATCGCCGTTGCCGCCGTTGCGGTAGCCGGTTTTGCCATCCACTCGATCGTGTTGTTGTTCATAGCCGTCGGCGCTTACGGGACGATCGCGTCGCTGTTCGGACCGATCAAATACGGAATCCTGCCTGATCATCTCGCCCGGTCCGAATTGCCGAAGGGCAACGCGCTGGTCGAAGGCGGCACCTTTCTCGCCATCCTCATTGGCACCATCGTCGCCGGTCTAGCCGCTAAAGACGGCGGCGATCCTATTCACTTCGCCTGGCTGATGATGGTGTCGTCGGTGGCGTGCTGGGTGGCGAGCCGATTCATTCCGCCCACCGGCGAAGGCGCGCCGAACCTTGTCATCCGCCGCAACATCTTCGCCTCCACCGGCGCGCTGATCAAATACGTCCGCGGCGAGCGCCGGCTATGGTGGGGCGCGCTGGTGACGAGTTGGTTCTGGCTCACCGGCGCGCTGGTGATGTCGCTATTGCCACCGCTGGTGTCGTTTCACATCGGCGGCAGCGAAAGCGTCGTTACCGTCTTTCTGACCATATTCTCGGTCGCCGTCGCTGTTGGCTCAGCGCTGGCCGCCTGGCTCGCGCACGGCCGCATCATCCTGTTGCCGACGCTGGTCGCCGCCGTGCTGCTCGGGTTGTTTTCAATCGACCTCGGCTGGACCACTTCAGCGATGACGCCGGCCGCGCACCCGCTCGGCGTCGGCGAATTCTTTGCCATGCGTTACAGCATCCATGTCGCTATCGATCTCGCCGGACTGGCGCTGTCGGGCGGCTTGTTCATCGTGCCGGCGTTCAGCGCGGTCCAGGCATGGGCGGGGGCGGATCACCGCGCCCGCGTCGTCGCCGCGGTCAACGTGCTCAACGCCGCGTTCATGGTCGTTGGCGCCATCGTCCTGGCGGTGCTGCAAAAGTTGGGCCTCCACGATTCGCTGCTGTTCGTGGTCATCGGCGTGGCGAATCTCGTGGTTGCGGTGATCATTGCCAGGACGCTGCCGACGAGTTGGCTCAACGATCTGCTCTCCATCATTTTCCGGACGCTCTATCGGCTCGAAGTCACCGGCCTCGAGAACGTCGCCAAGGCCGGCGACAACGCCATCATTGCGATGAATCACGTCAGCTTCCTCGATCCACCGATCGCCATGGCGATTTTGCCGAAGCGTCCGGTGTTCGCGGTCGATGTCGGGATTTCAAAGCGCTGGTGGATTCAGCCGTTCTTGCCGTTCGTGCGCACCATGGCCATCGATCCGCTCAAGCCGATGGCATTGCGGACCGTGATCAACGCGGTCCGCGAAGGCAACATGCTGGTGATCTTCCCGGAAGGCCGCATCACGCTCACCGGAACGCTGATGAAGATTTACGACGGCGCGGCGATGATCGCCGACAAGTCCGACGCCATGGTCGTGCCCGTCCGTATCGAAGGACCGGAGCAAACCGTCTTCAGCCGCTTGCGCAACACGCAAGTGCGCCGCCGGTGGTTTCCGAAAATCAAGGTAACCATCCTTGAGCCGGTGAAGATGAACGTCAATCCGGAGCTCAAGGGCCGCAAACGCCGGCAGGCCGCGGGCGCGGCGCTGTACGACGTCATGTCGGACTTGATGTTCCGCACCACGCCGACCGATCACACCGTCGTCGAAGGCGTAATCGAAGCCGCGCACATCAACGGCGGCAAATGGCCGGCGCTCGAGGATCCGACCAGCGGCCAGCTGACTTACAAGCGGCTGCTGCAGGCGACCAGAATTCTCGGCGCCAAGCTGATGCCGCTGGCACCGCAAGGGCGCGCGATCGGGGTCATGCTGCCGACATCTAACGGCGGTGTCGTGACCGTGTTGGCGCTTATGTCCGGCGGACGCGTTCCGGCGATGATCAACTTCACCGCCGGAGCAGCTAACGTCCTTGGTGCGTGCCGCGCTGCACAGGTCGAGACGATCCTCACCGCGCACGCCTTTGTCGAAAAGGCCCGGCTGGAAAAGCTCGTCGCCGCCATCGAGCCGCACGTGCGCATTGTGTATCTGGAGGACATTCGCAAGACCGTCAGCTTCTCCGACAAGCTGTCCGGCGCGCTGCGGGCGAAAAAGCCGCTGGTCAAGCGCAAAGCGGACGATTGGGCCGTCATCTTGTTCACGTCCGGCACCGAAGGCGCGCCCAAAGGCGTGGTGCTGTCCCATCGCAATGTGCTCGCCAACGTCGCGCAAGCGGAAGCGCGCATCGACTTCGGCCGCGAAGACCGCTTGTTCATGGCGCTGCCGGTGTTTCACTCGTTCGGCTTCATGGGCGGGTTGGTGCTGCCGCTGATTTCCGGCGTGCCGACTTACCTCTATCCGTCGCCGCTGCATTACCGCACCGTTCCGGAATTGGTGTACGGCATTTGCGCGACCTACCTCTTCGGCACCGACACATTCCTCGCCGGCTATGCGCGCATGGCCAACGCGTACGATTTCCGCTCGCTGCGCTACATCATCTCCGGCGGCGAGCCGGTGAAGGAATCGACGCGCCGCGTCTATCTGGAAAAATTCGGAATGCGCATTCTCGAGGGCTACGGCGTGACGGAAACCTCGCCGGTGCTCGCGCTCAATACGCCGATGTTCAACAAATTCGGCACCGTCGGCCGGCTGCTGCCGGAAATGAAAGCGCGGCTGGAGAAAGTCCCGGGCGTCGACGAAGGCGGCCGCCTCTACGTCATGGGGCCCAACATCATGCTGGGCTATTTGCGGGCGGATAATCCGGGTGTGCTCGAGCCGCCGGCCGAGGGCTGGCACGACACCGGCGACATCGTCACTATCGACAACGAGGGCTTTATCGCCATCAAGGGCCGCGCCAAGCGTTTCGCCAAAATCGGCGGCGAGATGATTTCACTCGCCGCCGTCGAGGCGCTGGCCACCGAGTTGTGGCCCAACTACGTTTCCGCGGTACTCGCGGTTCCCGATGATCGCAAAGGCGAACGGCTCATTCTCGTGACCGACAAGCGCAGCGCCACCCGTGCCGATTTTCAGGCGTTCGCGCGCAGCAAACACGCCTCCGAGCTGATGTCGCCGTCGGAGATCATCATTCTCGACAAATTGCCGCTGCTCGGCTCGGGCAAGCCGGATCTGGTGACGTTACAGAAATTCGTGCGCGAGCAGGCCGCGGCGAAGGCGGCCGCGGCGGAATAAACTAAACGCGGCCGCGCGTGAAATAGAGCGACGTATAACTACAGGTCGTCGGATCGTCGTAGTGGTCGAGGAACCGCTTCACGAACCGATCGACGCCCGGCTCCGAGCCCAATAGTTGAACAAGGTGGGGACGCATGGCTTGCAACTGCGTTTCCCAGTTCCGCCGGCGATCCGCGTCGATCGTGCCGATGACCGTGAACAGGGTGTCGGTTTCGATCTGAACCTGCACATCGCGAAATCCGAGCGCGATCATGAACGGCGCCACCTTGCGGCCGATGTCGCTGTCCACCGAGGCGGCGATAAGGTGACGCAGTTGCCGCTCGAGTTCTGGATCGATCGGGAAATGCTCGGTCGCGAAACCGGAATAATCGCACGATACAACGACACCGCCGGGCTTGGTCACGCGTCTGAGTTCGGCGAGCGCGATCTTCGGCTCCTTGAGCCATTGCAGAAGATATTTCGCCCAGACGACATTGAATGTGCCGTCGGGAAACGGCAGCTCGAAAACGTCGGCGCGGCGAAAGCCGACATTGTGCAGGTCCTCCTCGCGCGCGCGCGCTTCGGCAAAATCCAGGTACTGATCACGGACGTCGACGCCGATCACTTTGGCGCGCGGAAACGAGTGTGCGATCAACCGGGTCATCGAGCCGGAGCCACAACCGACGTCCAGCACGCAGTCGTTCGGCGCGATCGGCAGATGGCGCAAATGGGCTTCGATGTTGGCGAGCCGCGCCTGCAACTCAAGCCGCTCGCACTCGCCGTCGCTGTGAATGACGTAAGGATATGAGGCCGCGATCGCCGCTTTTCGGAGCGAACTTGAATCGTCAGCGCGCAATGCGACCGCAGTCGACATGCACTTGCTCCCCCACTTGCACAAAACCGGGGAACCTCATGTCCGCGGCTTCATACAACCAAATTGTGGGGCGATTGTTGTTCTACCCGCTTACGTTTTGGTAAAAACGCGTTAGACCCGTCGCGATGGGCTCAATGCGTGGTTGCGAAAACGTTTTCTTTTATGGCTGCGCAGCAACGAGCCGTAAACCACATCGTTCCCGCAGCACGTGTGAAAACCGCCAAAACGACCGCTAACATTGGCGCGGACCTGGAAACAAAGCCGCAAGACCGCCCGTTCAGGTTGGTGCGCCCTCGACTGTGACAAACAAACGAAGTAACGGCGCGTTAGTCTTATTTCGCGTGCATCTGCAATACCCGGTCGACCATGGCGCCGGCCTGTCCGAGGTAATTGGCCGGGTCGCACAACCGCTCAAGCGCCATGCGATCCAAGTGCGCGGCGATCTCGGCGTTTTCGGCCAGCAAATCTGACAGCGGCCGGCCGGTGGCGATGGCCGCCCGGCAGATATCGTAAACCAGATCGTGCGCGCGCTGGCGGCCGAGATATTTTCCCAGCTCCATCATCACCGCCTCGGAAACGATCAACCCGTTCGTCACATCGAGGTTGGCGCACATCTTCCTCTCGTCGACTTGCAAACCTTCGAGCACCGCTCGCGTGTGCGCGAGCGCGCCGGCGGTCAGGCAAAAAATCTCGGGCAGCACAATCCATTCGATTTCCCACGGGCCGGTGGCACGCTCGTGATCCTCGACCATGGCGTCGAGCAACGCGGCGACCTGCTGGCGCACCACTGAATTCAACGCCGTGATGTAAACCGACGAAATCGGATTGCGCTTCTGCGGCATGGTGCTCGACGAGCCGCGGCCGGAATGAAACGGCTCGAATACTTCCTCCACCTCGGTCTGCATCATCAGCTTGACGTCGAGCGCGAGTTTTCCGCAGCTGCCGGCGACCAGGCCAAGGAAGCAGCCGGTCTCGGCGATAGTGTCGCGCACGGTGTGCCAAGCGATCGCCGGCGTTCCGAGCTGCAATTCCTTCATCAGCTCGGCCTGGACCTCAAGCCCGCGGTCGCCGAGCGAGGCGAGCGTCCCGGCGGCGCCGCCGAACTCGCCTACCAGCACGCGTTCCTTGAGCTGAGCGAGACGCTGCCGGTGCCGATCGAAACCCGCAAGCAGCGTCGCCATCTTGTAGCCGAACGTGATCGGCACCGCTTGCTGCAAGTTGCTGCGGCCCGCCATCGGCGTATCGCGATATTTGCGCGCCAACGCCGCGAGCGCCGCGCTGATCCCGTTTATCTCCGCTTCGATCAACGTCAGCGCTTCGCGGATCTGAAGCACCGTTGCCGTGTCGGTAACATCTTGGGTAGTGGCGCCCCAGTGGCACCATTCGCCGAGCCCGTCGCGGCACAGCGCCACAAGTTGAGCGACAACCGGCAAAACCGGGTAGCCGATGCGCGCGGTCTCCGCTTCGAGCTTCTCGAAATCCATTTCGCCGACGCCGCAATGCCGCACAATCTCATCGGCGGCGTTCTGCGGAATAATGCCGAGCCGGGCCTCGGCGCGCGCCAGAGCCGCCTCGAAGTCGAGGTATTTCTGGACGCGGTTCTCGTCGGAAAACACCGCCCGCATCGCCTCGGTCGAGAAAATGTTGCGGAAGATCGTGGAATTGATGACCGTCGCGGACATGTGGGTCGGCATGACTTTCTCCCGAAAGGCCGGATCGGCGCGAAAATAGCCTTGAACGGCGGGCTGTGCTTAGCGATATGAACGTCGGGCGCAGGCATTTCACCAGGAAGCATTATGTTCGAATTGTTCAGGAACTTCGTCGCTGAATTCGCCGACGGCGGCAAACATCCGAGCCAGTTTGCCGACAACGACTATAGGCTGGCGGCGGCAGCGCTTTTGGTCCATGCCGCCGCGATCGACGGCGACATGACCGAAAGCGAGCGCGACAAGCTGCACGCCATTGTTAAAAGCCGCTTCGCGCTCGACGACGCCGCGGCCGACGAATTGATCGACAAGGCGACGGCGGCCGAGCACGAAGCCGTCGATCTTTATCATTTCACCAGTCTCCTCAATCGCACGCTGGACGAAGAAGGCCGCGCCAAGATCATCGGCATGATGTGGGAAATCGTCTACGCCGACGGCAAGCGCGACGAGCTCGAGGACAACCTCCTGTGGCGCGCCGCCGATCTGCTTGGCGTGTCGCCGCGCGAGCGCATTGATCTGCGCCGCCGCATCGCCGGTGAGACCGCGGAAGCCAGCGAAACCGGCGACGAATAACGCTGGTTGCTCGCGGCGGCTTGATCTCCTGCCACCTTGAATTTGCGAGCGAACGCGATACCACAGAGCGGGCGCCGATTCATTTTAGACAATGCCTCAGCCGATCCTGATCGTTCTCCACCAGGAGCATTCCACACCGGGCCGCATCGGCCAGTCGCTGAGCCACCTCGGCTTTCCGCTCGATGTGCGCCGCCCGCGCTTCGAGGACACGTTGCCGCCGACGCTCGAAGAGTATGCCGGCGCCGTGATTTTCGGCGGCCCGATGAGCGCCAACGACCCCGACGACTACATCAAGCGCGAGATCGACTGGATCTCGGTGCCGCTGAAAGAGCAAAAGCCGTTCCTCGGCATTTGCCTCGGCGCGCAGATGTGTGCGCGCGCGCTCGGCGGCCGGGTGTTCGCGCATCCGCAAGGCCAGGTCGAGGTCGGCTACTATCCGATCCGGCCGACCAAAGCCGGCCTCGACGTGGTCGATCAGTGGCCGGAGCAGGTCTATCAGTGGCACCGCGAAGGCTTTGATCTTCCTGGCGGCGCCGAGCTTTTGGCCGAAGGCGACGTATTCCAGGTACAAGCCTTTCGTTACGGGCGAAGCTACGCGCTGCAATTTCATCCCGACGTGACGCACCTGATGATGCACAAGTGGACGACGCGCGGTCACGAACGCATGGGCATGCCGGGCGCGCGGCCGCGCGAAACGCATTTTGCCGATCGCGCGGTGTACGACTACAGCGCCCGCGCCTGGCTCGGCGCATTTCTCGAACGCTGGATCAAAAACTAACTATCTTGAGCATGATCTTTTCCGAAAACCGGCATCCACTTTTCGGGACCATGCTCTGGCTTTTTATTTGAACATGATCTTTCCGAAAACCGGCATCCACTTTTCGAGATCATGCTCTAAATAATTACCCGCCGGCGAGTTGCTGCGCGAAGTAGGCGACGGTCCTGGTGTAGACCTTCGACGCGTTCCACTGCAGCAGCACGTCGAAGTTGGCGGTGCCTTCGCCCCACGGCTGGCCCTTCTGCCAGCCGTAGCCTTTGAGATAATTCGCCGTCGAGGCGAGCACGTCGGGCACGCTGTGAATGAGATCGCGCCGGCCGTTGCCGTCAAAGTCGACGGCATATTTCAGATAAGACGACGGCAGGAACTGCGTCTGCCCGATCTCGCCGGCCCAGGCGCCGTGCATGTCGGCGGGCGCCATGTCGCCGCGCGCGACAATCTGCAACGCCGCCAGCAACTCGCCGCGGAATTTTTCCGGCCGCCGGCAATCGTAAGCCAGCGTCGCCAGCGCGCGGATGGTGGGAAACTTTCCGTTGACGGCGCCGAAGTCGGTCTCCAGCCCCCAGATCGCGACTATCACCGGGCCGGGTACGCCGTATTGCGCCTCGATGCGGAGAACACCGGCGCGTATTTCTCCAGAAGCTTTCTGGCGCGCGCCAGCCGCGGCGGCACCATGCGGCCGGAGAACTGCTCGAAAGTCTGGTGAAACACGCCCTGGGCGTGGTCGCGCGCGATAATGGCGGGGTCGTAGGTGACATCGGCGAGCGACGATTGAATAACGCCCTGGGGCACGCCGGCCCCGGCCGCTTCCTGCTTGAAGCCGTCGAGCCAGGCGTTGAAATCGCCGCCGCACGGCGGCGCGGCCAGCGCCGGGGCGGCGAACGCCCCAAGACACAGCGCGACAACGGCGAGGATGACGGCTCTCGGTTTCATGCTCATTTTCCCCTCGTCCCGGATGCGCGCATCTTAGTCTGGCAGTCACCCGATCATGATCGGAAAACCGGCTTCCACCCTCGGATCAAGTCCAAGGGCAAGCTTTTCCGGATCATGCCCTACGTGCACTAGGTCGCGATTGTGAACAAGGCAAGGCCGTTCAAGCCCGTTCGAACGATACGAAGGCTTAAGCTCACACACGAAGGCTAAGCTCACGACGCGCGTTGGAATGTCTCGCCTGCCGAGCCGTAGCTCGCTTAAGCGGGCGAAGGCTGGTGGAGCCGAGGGGAGTTGAACCCCTGACCTCCTCATTGCGAACGAGGCGCTCTCCCAACTGAGCTACGGCCCCGCCTTGAAAATAAGCCGGACGCTGGGGTCCCGGCCGACGGCGATTGCGGCCATTTAGGGCTGCGATGGAATAGTGTCAAGAACGCCGCGCCGCGCGGTTCTAAGGCCTCGATCCGGCCATTCCGCGTCGGCTTGTTCGCGCCGTCACGAAGCCTTTAGTGCAGCATGATCTTTTCGGAAAACCGGCTTCCACTTTTCCGGATCATGCTCTAGGTTGCGCCCATTCCTCGCGAAAGGCGTCCATGCGCGCTCTTTTTCTCGTCATCGACCTTGCCCTCGAACTTTATATCTGGATCGTCATCGCGGCGGCGATTTTTTCCTGGCTGGTCGCGTTTCACGTCGTCAACACGCGCAACCAGGTCGTCGGCATGGTCGGCGAGTTTCTGTTCCGCATCACCGAGCCGGCGCTGCGCCCGATCCGCCGCGTGCTGCCGAACCTCGGCGGCATCGACATCTCGCCGGTGATTCTGTTTCTGATCATCATTTTCATCCGCTACGTCATCGCGCTCTACATTCTCCCCAACGTTTATTAGCGTCTTCCTCGACACCATCGAGGCAAGTTCCCTCTTCTCCCCGCGTGCGGGGAGAAGGTGGCGAGCGGTCTTCCCGCGAGCCGGATGAGGGGGCATTCGGCTTTGCTCAGAATTGCGACTACGCCCCCTCACCCGCCGTGCTGCGCACGGCGACCTCTCCCCGCACGCGGGGAGAGGAAAAGGAAATCTCGTTCTCCCGGCGCATCCTGATCTCTCATCCTGAGGTGCGACCCCGGACCTGATCCGGGGGTGCCTCGAAGGATGAGGTCGACCATTCTCGCGGCGCGTTTTTCGCGTCCGAGTTTTGCCAACCACGAATCATCAAGCCACGAGGCGATCAGAGCGATCGGTCAAATCTGTTTCGCCAACGAAACCACGGAGCGAATTTTTTAGAATTCGCCCCCGGCAAAACGCGTGATCCCGAAAAGTGCAGTTGCGGTTTTCGGATCAAGATCACGCGTCAAAGAAAGGAAGCGGAACGCCGGCAGACGCATTGTGTTGTTGCCCGCACGCAAGCGGCGTGCGGTGCGCACCACGGAAAGGCGGCTTGCGCCGCCCTCCGCTTGCGGGCGCGCTCGCCTGCCGGCGTTCCACTGACGGTTCTCGCCAAGGGGACTTTCGTCCCCAGAGCTCAGCATCGGGCCAGGCTTCCCGAGAGGCGGCATAAGAGGAGCGGACAGTGCCGCACGCGCCGCCTGTTCGGTCACAGCGATGCACCTCGCGCGCCGGTCTTAGTGCCGGCAGGCATGATGCCCGAGCCGCCCGGGTGCGGACTGTATCTTTCCGCCCGCGGGCGCCGCACTCGCTCCGCCGTCAGGGAGTACCCTCCCGGAAAGCGTCCTTTAAGAGCGAGACGGCGCGGTTATGGTCATCGCGGCGGCGAAGTCAAAGACGTTGGAATTTCCGTCGATAAATCAGAGGCTGTCGAAGCACGCGTTTTATCTCAGAGCGCGCGGCACTCCAATGATTCGTGTCGGGAGCTGAAAGTTCGCGTCGCGTGTGGGTGCGGCCGCTCCGCTCTTGCGGCTTGCCGTCCGGAACGGCGGCCGCCTGAACGGGGTGAGGCGGCGGGTAAAAACGGAGACGGGCCGTCAAAAAAGACGCGACGCCGATGAGCGCTAATAGAGCGTGATCACGCGAAGCTCGTTAGCATCGGGCATGTACTCCAATGCGACCAGAAGCTTTACCCGAAGCGACAAATCGCCGGTCGGGATATCAAAGATGATGTCAAACTTGCTCGTTCCGTGTTGCTCATCGTAAGTCATGTTGTAGATGTAATTCGAATGAATCGGTCAGAAATCATCTCCTTGAGTGCTTCTGCATCCTTTTCTAGCAATCCTATACGTTTAAGACTGTTGGCTTTCTCCGTAGCCAGATATCCATACTTTGCCTGATCAATGCGGAAATCCTCATTTGATTTAAGGGCAGAGGCCGCGGGATGAATGGCATTGATAAGAAAACTCGTTGTCGTGATTCAAATCCTTGGAAAACTGGGCGCTGAATTTTATAGCCGAGAAACAAATCGTAATACATGGACTGCAGGCTCCGGACCACGAATCCATTTTCCTCAAAAGGGTAACCAGGCATATCACGTCTTCTCTGTTGCTGCGATCGTCCTCATGGCCGAATATGACGACATCGCGATGCTTGAGAAATGCATTCGGGAGCATCGTCGAAAAGGAAGACGCCGACTTTCGAAGCAAAAGTCGCGTCATCTAGCGGCGCCCACATACGCCTTGCACGAGCTCGAAGCCCCGACACAGCTCATCAAACATTCGCATCCGACAACTTGTTCGATGTAAATGACAAAGTAACTGCTCGGGGTGGCCGAAAAGGTAATGTCACGGAACAGGTTGGACACTTTCCGCAAATGCGTCGTACAAGGTCTTTCGGTTCTCGGGTAGTTGGTACCGATGTAATCCCCCGCAAGTACACAGTGGTTACTTTCTTTGGAGAGCAAAGGAAGGATGCGTTTAACACTTCTTGCGTGGCTCATACCAGAGTTCACCATCCGTGCCAGATATGCGAATACGAGCGCCATGTCGCGGTAACTTCGCACTTGCATAATCGCCGATCTTCCAAGTCTTTTCCAAGGAATCGATTTTCTTGCTTGTCAAGTATTGCTGCGGTCTTGGCGAACGCGCTTTGTATCTCTTCAAACATGCCACCCGGCGACACCGCAAAGTGTCGCGCATCCTAAGACTTATAAAAATAATTATTTCTGGCATCAAGTGTGAAAATGGTCCTGCTGGCCATCGCCGTTGCTACGTAATCTGCCGTCGACCGTATCGGTCCAGTGCCGAAGGAAAAACTTAGGTGAGACGTACATTATCGACGCAATCCATCTTGCTCGTGAGCTAACCGCGCAGTTCTTCGCGACCAATATTTTCTTGATCTTCGTTTCGTCCCAATCGTCTTATTTTCTTCGATGAAATACCAATATTTTCCAATCATCGCGCGATTCGCAACGTGAAGCCATATCCTGGCGATCTCATTTTCACTAGCCATCACCGCTGTGGTAAAATAGGCTGGCTGCTGTTTCAGCTCTTCAGATCGCCTCAGTGCTTCCTTCCGATCCTCGCCAATACCGTGCGTGCCGGTCTGGTTTTTCCAATTGCCTAGCCCGCCCATAATAGTCAGTGAATTGGAAAGATTCTGCCGCCGCTCGGCATTAGCTTTGTCGACAGCGCCTCGTGGATTTACCGCTTCTTGCGGCAGGCCAGAATAGAACGCGTCTTTCCCACCGTAACGGTACCCGCCGCTGCTAGCGGGACCATCTTTTGCCATAACGAGCCTCACGGATATTCCGCGCGCCCGATACAGGGTTCGATTTTGATCGGAGGAACAAGAGGCCCTGCCGAAGCGCGCCAAAGAGAATTTCGAAAAGCTGTTTCGAATTTAGCAGTTCTGGTTGCCTTGCTGGCCGCCGACGCCCTTACCGCCTCAAAATTCTTCCACGTCCCCTGGCCGGTGGCGCAGATGTTGTCGCCGGAGCGCAATGTGCCTTGCATGAACATCAGCGTGCGGGTGGCTTTGACGACTTCAGTCTCGACAACGATGAAATCGCCGACCCGCACCGGCGCGATGAATTGCACGTTAAGCCCGATGGTCGCCTGCTGATGGCTGCCTTGGGCTTCCGCGGAGGCGAGCCCCAGCGCGGTATCGAGGAGGCTCGTCAGCACGCCGCCGTGGGTGAAGCCGTCGGTGTTGGTGTGTTTGCCGGTGACGACGAGGCCGCACAGCGTGCGGCCGTTATCCTGACGGCGCCAAAGCGGACCGATGGTTTTGACGAACGTGCCGGCTTTGACTTTCTGCCAGCCGGCCGCGGCCGGATCAAATGAAGTGGTCACCAACTAAAAATCCGAGGCGGGGTGGTTGCGGCGTGGCCTTTTGTATTGTGGTTCGTTGAGATTTTCCATCGTCTTCGTCACCACCGGGCTTGACCCGGTGGTCCATGCTGAACCGCCGGTTGACAAACTCGCGGTAGAGTCGTTGCCGCATTCACCAGATTGCCGGGTCAAGCCCGGCAATGAAACCGAATAATTTTCGTTCCAGGCGAAGGCAGCCGAGGCTGCTCGCCCATAAGTATGATCCCCACGCGGGGAGAAGGCGGCGAGCGGATGAGAGGGCGTTCCCGCGTCGCTCAGAATTGCGACCAAGCCCCCTCACCCGCCGTGCTTTGCACGGCGACCTCTCCCCGCACACGGGGAGAGGTGACGTGTGCGCCGTCAAAAAAAGAAAGGCCCCGCCGAAGCGGGGCCTCTAGGAGAATACCCAAACGCTATTTCAATTTAGCGGTTCTGGCCGCCTTGCTGGCCGCCACCACCCTGCTGACCACCCTGGCCGCCCTGTCCGGGCTTCGGGGTCTGCTGGCCGGGCTGCTGGTTCTGTCCGCCTTGGCCGCCTTGCTGGCCGCCCTGGTTCTGTTGCTGATTCATGGATTAACTCCTTGGTTGATGTCGCGTCGCAACTGGTAACGCGCGGGCGCGGCGTTACGTTCCGCTCTGGTGCGGCGAAGGGTTATTCCGAGTTCCATTCGTATGTGCGCAGAGTTCCATCCGTCATGCGCTGCGCGGGAACACGGGGAACAAATAAAACCAGACGCAACGCGTAAACCATTTTTCAGCCGCAAAAAATGATTTGGCGACGGTGATTATTCCGAAGGCAGCGCGCGCGTTGCGCATTGCTTGATGCGCCGGCGCGGCTCGGTGGCGCAACGCGCCATCGCTAGATTTTATTGTCGTCCAGCCGCAGCAGCAATTCACGGATCTCCGGCGGGATGTCGTCGAGCGGCGCGTAGTATTGCGCCAGCGATTTGGTCAGCGACAGCCGCAGCGTCTGATTGAAATCGCCGGGCAGCATCGACGTGAACGGATACTTCTCCCTGCTGCCGCCCTCTGTCATGGGATTTAGCGCTTCCCTTTTGATGACATCAGAGTGTCAAACGAATGAGCGCGACGGGTGTACCGTAAACTTTCCGCGGCGCAGGCGAAACCCTTCTCCCCGCGCGCGGGGAGAAGGTGGCGAGCGGCTTTTGCCGCGAGCTGGATGAGGGGGTGTTACCGCTTGACTCAGATTTGCTCACAGCCCCTCACCCGATTTGCGTCGCTGCGCTCGCAAATCGACCTCTCCCCGCGCGCGGGGCGAGGTGAAACCAACCGCAAATTAAAATTTAGCTGTTCCAGCCGAAGGCAATCTTGTCGAGCACGCGGGTGCCGAATTTCTCCGACGAGCGCGCGACGGTCTTGCCGGAAAGCGCGCGGTAGAATTCCACCGCGGTGTCGTTCTCCGACAGCGCCCACACAATCAGCGACTTCAGTCCGCTCTGCGCCAGATCGCGGCGCGCGGCGGTGAACAGGCGCCGGCCGAAACCCAGCCCTTGATATTCCGGCCGCAAGTACAGCTCGTAGATCTCGCCGTCATAATGCAGGCTGCGCGCGCGGTTGCGGCCATAGTTGGCGTAGCCGGCGACCTTGTCGCCGAACTGCAAAAGCGCGATGCGGCTGCCTTTGCGGATCGCCGAGTCCCACCACGCCGGCCCGCGGCGATTGATCAGCCGGTCGAGCTCGGTGCCGGGAATGATGCCCTGGTAAGCGGTGCGCCAGGCCTCATCGTGCGCGTCAGCAACAGCAGCGGCGTCGCTTGCCTTCGCTCGACGAATCTCGATGAGGATTGTGCTCATGGGGCAATCAAAGCAAGCGGTTCTGCGGGCTTCAAGTGCGGAGATTTTGAAGACGTCCAACGTTAGCGGATGGCGTGTGCGCACGCCATACTTCGGACGCGAAAAACGCTGGTCCGATAACAATCTTGCGCCGCTGTTGCACGCGCGACACGGTCGGCGGCAAAGTAGAAATCGTGCTGTGGGATGCCGCTGCCGCGCTGTGCTTCACCTCTCCCCGTGTGCGGGGAGAGGTCGACGTGCGTTAGCACGTCGGGTGAGGGGGCGTTGCGGCGCGCCTGAGTATTCGACCAGGCCCCCTCATCCCATCCTTTTCCCCGCCCGCGGGGAGAAGGAGGAGTCCACGGAAACGCCGAGCTAGCGATGACTTATTCGTGGAGCGTGATCTTTTCCGAAAACCGGTCCCACTTTTCGGGATCATGCGCTAGACGCGCTCGGCTTCCTTGCGGCGGTCGTCGCGCTTGCGGTCGTTGGGGTCGAGCAGCTTCTTGCGCAGCCTGATGGATTTCGGCGTCACCTCGACCAGCTCGTCGTCGGCGATATAGGCCAGCGCCTTCTCCAGCGTCATGCGAATCGGCGGGGTGAGCCGGACCGCTTCGTCCTTGGAGTGGGTACGGATGTTGGTGAGCTTCTTGCCCTTGAGCACGTTGACTTCGAGATCGTTGCCACGGGTGTGCTCGCCGACTATCATCCCGCGATACACCTTCCAGCCCGGCTCGATCATCATCGGGCCGCGGTCCTCCAGATTCCACATGGCATAAGCGACCGCGTCGCCCTGATCGGTCGAGAGCAGCACGCCGTTCCGCCGCCCGATGATTTCGCCACGGTGCTCGCCGTAGGCGTGGAACAGCCGGTTCATGATCGCGGTGCCGCGGGTGTCGGTCAACAGCTCGCCGTGATAACCGATCAGGCCGCGGGTCGGCGCGTAGAACATCAGCCGCACCCGGCCGCCGCCGGACGGACGCATTTCAACGAGCTCGCCTTTGCGCTCGGCGAGCTTTTGCACCACCACGCCGGAATGCTCTTCGTCGACGTCGATCACGACTTCTTCGATCGGCTCCAGCATCTCGCCGGCTGCCCCAAATTGGAACAGCACCTTCGGCCGCGACACCGAAAGCTCAAAGCCTTCGCGGCGCATGGTCTCGATCAAGATGCCGAGCTGAAGTTCGCCGCGGCCGGCGACCTCCATTGAATCCTTTTCTGTCGACTCCGAAATGCGCAGCGCCACATTGCCTTCGGCTTCGCGGAGCAGCCGCTCGCGAATGACCCGGCTCTGCACCTTGTCGCCTTCGGTGCCGGCGAGCGGCGAGTCATTAATGCGGAACGTCATGGCCAGCGTCGGCGGATCGATCGGCTGGGCCGGCAGCGGCGCGCTCACTTCGGGTGAGGCGAGCGTGTGCGACACCGTCGCTTCCGGGAGGCCGGCAAGCGAGACGATATCGCCGGCAAAGCCCTCTTCGATCGGCGCGCGTTCCAGCCCGCGGAACGCCAGCACTTTCGTGACGCGCCCGGACTCGATCAGGTTGCCTTCGCGGTCGAGCACCTTCACCGCCTGGTTCGGCTTCACCGAGCCGGAGAAGATACGGCCGGTGACAATGCGGCCGAGATAGGGGTTGGCTTCGAGGATGGTGCCGAGCATGCGGAACGGACCGTCCTCAACCGTGGGCGGCGCGACGTGGCGCAGCACGAGATCGAACAGCGGCGCCATGGCGGCGTCTTTCGGGCCGGCCGGGTCGGACGCCATCCAGCCCTGCTTGGCGGAACCGTAGAGCAGCGGGAAATCGAGCTGCTCTTCGCTGGCGTCGAGCGCCGCGAACAGATCGAACACCTCGTTGGCGACCTCGCGCGGGCGGGCGTCCGGGCGGTCGACCTTGTTGATTATGACAATCGGCTTCAGCCCGACCTTGAGCGCCTTGGTGACCACGAACTTGGTCTGCGGCAGCGGGCCTTCGGCGGCATCGACCAGCACCAGCGCGCCGTCGACCATGCCGAGGATGCGCTCGACCTCGCCGCCGAAATCGGCGTGGCCCGGGGTGTCGACAATATTGATCCGGGTGTCATGCCAGAGAATCGACGTCACCTTGGACAGGATGGTGATGCCGCGCTCGCGCTCCAGATCGTTGGAATCCATCGCGCGCTCGGCGACGCGCTGGTTGTCGCGGACGGCGCCGGACTGCTGCAAGAGCCGGTCGACCAAGGTGGTCTTGCCATGGTCGACGTGAGCAATGATGGCGATATTGCGCAGTTTCATCGGGGCCGTGTTAAATTGTGGAGGTTAAATTATTGCGGGCCCCAACATGGAACGATTTGGGGCCCGCGTTTGTCCGGGGAATATAGTCAGCCGCGGCCGCACTGCAACGTTTTCCGGCGCGGCGGCTGTGTTAGAGTTTACGGGGAATCGAACGCCGCCGCCTGGGGCCCCGGGGTGTAAAAAGACCGGGGCGGTGCGGATCGAGAGGTCGCTTGCGCTTTTCGCAGCCTGTCTCCAATACCCGCCGGATCCTTTGCGTGTTCCCGGCCTATACGCCGGCGTTCGGCACCTTCGCCCATGCCTACCGGCTGATGCACAAGGTGCAGGCGTTCATGCCGCCGCAGGGCTTGCTGCTGATCGCCGCCTACATGCCGGAACATTGGCCGGTGCGCTTCATCGACGAGAATATCGCCGGCGCCACGGCCGAAGATTTCGCCTGGGCCGATGCGGTGTTCGTCAGCGGCATGCACATCCAGGCGCCGCAAATCCATGACATCGCCAAGCGCGCCAAGGCCGCCGGCAAGGTCACCGCGCTCGGCGGGCCGTCGGTGTCGAGCGTTCCGGAAATGTATCCGGACTTCGATTACCTGCATGTCGGCGAACTCGGCGACTCCACCAACGCGCTGGTGAAGCAACTCGACGAAACCTGCGCGCCGCCGCAAGCGCAAATCCGTTTCCAGACCAAGGATCGTTTGGGACTGAACGAATTTCCGATCCCGGCCTATCACCTGGTGCCGCTGGCGCGCTATCTGATGTGCACGCTGCAATTTTCGTCGGGCTGTCCGTATCTCTGCGAGTTCTGCGACATTCCCAATCTCTACGGCCGGCAGCCGCGCTACAAAACGCCGGAGCAGATCACCGCCGAGCTCGACGCCATCACCTCGCAGAAGGACCATCCGCCGCAAGTCTATTTCGTCGACGACAATTTCATCGGCAACCGCAAGGCGGCGCGCGACATGCTGCCGGCCGTGGTCGAGTGGCAGAAGAAGAACGGCTACCCGATGCAGTTTGCCTGCGAGGCGACGCTCAACATCGCCAAGCAGGAGGAGATTCTGTCGCTGATGCGCGAGGCTGCCTTCGTCGGCATTTTCGTCGGCATCGAAACGCCGGAATCCGACGCGCTCACCGCGATGCGCAAAGGCCAGAATAATTCGCTGCCGATGATGGACGCCATCAAGACGCTCAACGACTACGGGCTTGAGGTGATCTCCGGCATCATCCTCGGCCTCGATACCGACAGCGACGACACCGAACAGCGGCTGAAAGATTTCATCGATCTCTCCAACATCCCGACGCTGACCATCAATCTGCTTCAGGCGCTGCCGCGGACGCCGCTGTGGGATCGGCTCAAACGGACGAACCGGCTCGACGAAGACCCGTCGCGCGAAAGCAACGTCGTTTTCTTGCGGCCATACGACGAAGTGGTGGCGACCTGGCGCCGCGCCATCAGTCACGCCTACGACCCGGAAAATTTGTTCCGGCGCTTCGTGCATCAAGTCGACGCGACCTATGCGAAACGGATCAAGCCGCCGGCCAAGGGGCAATTGACCAAGGCCAACCTGCGCCGCGCCGCGGTGCTGATCTATAACGTCGTGGTCGAGCTCGGCATCAAGTCGGATTACCGGCGCGTGTTCTGGCGGGCGGCGCTGCATGCGCTCCGCCGCGGCCGCATCGATGCGGTGCTGGCCATGGGCTTTATGTCGTATCACCTGATCCAGTTCACGCGCGAGGCATTGCGCGGCGACCAGAACGCGTCGTTCTACTCCACCAAGGAATACCAGCCGCGGCCGGAGCCGATCGCCGAACCCGCGCTGCTGCGCGAGTCGGCCTGACGCGCATTTAATGCGGCGCTCCCGCTTGCCGACGTGCGGCCGCGCTCCCTATGTAATGAATGCGGCGCGGTCCGCCGGTTTCGCGAGGAGAGTTCCACATGGCGCAGAAGATTTCCGGTGAAGCGCGCGATCGTGCGCTCGGCCGGCTCAAGGGCTGGAACCTCGCTGACGGACGCGATGCCATCCGCAAGAAGTTCGTGTTTGCCGATTTCAACGAAGCCTTCGGCTTTATGACGCGCGCGGCGCTGGTCGCCGAAAAGCTCGATCACCACCCCGAGTGGTTCAATGTCTACAAGACCGTCGAAGTCACGCTCTCGACCCACGACGCCGGTGGACTGACCGAGCTCGACTTCAAGCTCGCGGAGGCCATGGACAAGATCGCGGGCTAAAGGTTTAGGACGGTTATTCCCTGCCCTACCGCCGCCGCGTTTTGCTCCCATTTATTACGCCATGAGATTCTCGAAGAACGCCGGCACCATGTCGTTCGGCTTTGGCGAAGCCGCCTGGGCGGATATCGACGCGCGGCTGCGCCGGCTCGCCGGCGACGAAGCGCAACTTCGCCGCAAGTTCTGGAAAAAGCTCAAAGGCCTCGCGGCGCGCTTGCCGTTCGCCGAGGATCTGATTGCCGCGCACTATTGCGCGTTCGACCGGCAGACGCCCTTGCACGTGCGCGCGGCGCTAGTCGGCGCGCTGGCGTATTTCGTGTTGCCGACCGATTTCATTCCCGACGTGTTGCCGCTGGTCGGTTACAGCGATGACGCCGCGGTGCTGGCCGCCGCGATCAAACTTGTCTCATCGCACATCAAGCCGGACCACCGCGAAGCGGCGCAGCAGACCCTGGCGCGCTTGCGCGGCGAATAAGCATGATCCCGAAAGCTTGCCCTCGGACTCGATCCGAGGGTGGACGCCGGTTTTCGGAAAAAGATCATGCTTCATAAAAAATAAGCCCTCTAGGGCCGCAGCACGACTTTCCCCATCGCCTTCCTCTCAGCGATGTCTTTCAGCGCGGTGACGATCTCGGCGAGCGGATAGGCCTTGTGCACGTGAGCGCTGAGTTTGCCTTCGGCGCACCAGCGCACAATGTCGGTCATCAACGCGTGCTGTCCTTTTGGATCGCGGTTGACCCAGGCGCCCCACAGCACGCCACGGATGTCGCAGCTTTTGAGCAGCACGAGGTTGAGCGGCAATTTCGGAATGTCGCCGGCGGCGAAACCGATGACGAGGTAACGCCCTTCCCAGCCGAGTGCCCGCACGGCCGGTTCGGCGTAAGGCCCGCCGACCGGATCGTAGACCACGTCGACGCCGCGCTCGCCGCCGAGCTTCTTCAGCGCGCCACGCAGGTCGTCCGTGGCGTAATTCACCGTTTCGTCGGCGCCGTGCTCGCGCGCGAATTTTAGCTTCTCGTCGGATGAGGCGCAGGCGATGACGCGCGCGCCCATAAGTTTGCCGAGTTCGACGGCGGCGAGGCCGACGCCGCCGGACGCGCCGAGCACGACCAGTGTCTCGCCGCGCTTGAGCGCGCCGCGCTCGCGCAAGCCGTAAAGTGTCGTCGCGTAGGTCACCGTCAGCCCGGCGGCGCGGTCGAAGTCGAGCGCGTCGGGCATTTTCACGAGTTGCTCGGCGCGAACCGCAATGGCCTCGCGCGCGGCGCCCCAGCCGGCCGCGCCCATCACCCGGTCGCCTGGCTTAACCTCGCTCACGCCCTGGCCGACCGCTTCGACGACGCCGGAGAATTCGGACGCGGGCGAAAACGGAAATGGCGGCTTGTGCTGGTATTTGCCGGCGATGATCAGGAGATCGAAGAAATTCAGCGCCGCCGCCTTGATGCGAACCACGGCTTCGCCGGGACCCGGCGAAGGCGCCGGAATGTCCTTAAGTTCGAGCTCTTCGGGGGGACCAAAATGCGTGCAGAGGATGGCTTTCATGACGACCTTCGTGTGGTGACAGGCTTATAAGCGAGAACCGTAGGGACGCTTCCTAACCACGAAAGAACCGGCGCGGGAACGGTGCAGTAGCATCGGGTGCGCCGAAACGGCGCTCCCTCATTTTCGCCGCTTTGTTCCCACTACGGCGAAAATGGGTTAAGCTATAAGCTCTTGGGGAGCGATGCTCCGCGCCGTGATCGCGAGGCTTGATGCCGATTTGCCGACATTTGCTGCTCCGACATTTGATACCCGGACAATGGCATCTCATCCTTTCAGTGCTTGTTACCGCGGCTTTCGCGGTTCCGGCGTCCGCGCAGCAGCCAGCGGCCACTGACCAGTCCGCTGCCCCGCCGGCGGCGGCAGCGCCTGGCGCTCCCGCCCCGCCAAAGCCAAAGAAGCATAAGCCTGCGGCCACGCCTTCGGCCAACAACCCTTCCGACACTGCGACGGCACCTGCGGCGCCCGCCACGCCGCCGGCGGCCGCGACCGGCGGCGCCAAGCCGACCTTGCTCGGCCAGTACGGCGACTGGGGCGCCTACACGGCGTCACCCGGCGGCAAGAAGGTCTGCTTCGCCATCGCCAAGTCGAGCACCTCAGAGACCGACCCGCCGGGAAAATCGCGCAATCCGCCCTACATCTTCGTCTCGACCCGGCCGGCGGACAAGGTGAGCAACGAACTGTCGATCTCCATCGGCTATCAATTCAAGCCGAGCTCGGAAGCAACGGTCGACATCGGATCGAATTCATTTGCGCTCTACACCCAGCAGGACGGCGCCTGGATCAAAAACGCCGCGGAAGAGTTGAATTTGTTGAGCGCGATGCGGACCTCGCAGAGCGCGGTGGTCAAAGGCATGTCGGCGAAGGGTACGAAAACCACCGATACATTCTCGCTGCGCGGATTTGCCCAGGCGATCGAGCGGACTGGCCAGGATTGCAAATAAAGTTTAAGGGCGTCGCATCCGCCGGGCGCGATGCCTATTTTAGGCCTGCCGGGCGAGTCCCGCATTTGCAATTGAACTTGAACATGAGCACTTCCTCCGCCGCGACTGACATCGGCACCGACGGCGCGGCGATCGAAAAACAGCCGATCGAGCGCTACGTCGCGCCGGCAATGCCGTCGCTGGTTGGATTGCCGCGCGCCGCGCTCGGTGAAGCGCTCACAACCGCCGGAGTGGCGCCGCAGCAGTTGCGGATGCGCGTCCAGCAAGTGTGGCACTGGCTCTACGTGCGCGGCGTGCGCGACATTGACGAAATGACGAGCGTGTCGAAAGAGCTGCGCGCGGAGCTCAAGCGCCGCTTTACGCTTGATCGGCCCGACGTTGCCGCCGAGCAAATCTCCAGTCGACGGCACCCGCAAGTGGCTCATTGCCTTGCCGGGAGAACTCGACGGCCGGCCGCATGAAGTCGAATGCGTTTACATTCCCGAAACCGATCGCGGCACGCTATGCATTTCAAGCCAGGTCGGCTGCACGCTGAACTGCTCGTTCTGCCACACCGGCACCCAACGTCTGGTCCGCAATCTCACCGCAGCGGAAATCGCCGCCCAGGTCGTGATCGCCCGCGACCGGCTCGACGACTGGACCCGGACCGACGTAGCGGGAGGTGAAAGAAAGCGGCTGGTCTCCAACGTCGTGATGATGGGAATGGGCGAGCCGCTGTACAATTTCGAAGCGGTGCGCGACGGGCTTGACGTCGTCGCCGACGGCGAAGGATTGAGTCTGTCCAAGCGCCGCATCACACTGTCGACCTCCGGCGTGGTGCCGAATATCGCGCGCGCCGGAAACGAGATCGGCTCGATGCTTGCCGTTTCGCTCCACGCCGTCACCGACGAACTGCGCAATGAACTGGTGCCGCTCAACCGCAAATATCCGCTGTGCGAATTGCTCGACGCGTGTCGAAACTATCCGGGACTTTCCAACGCGCGGCGCATCACCTTCGAGTACGTGATGCTCAAAGACGTCAACGACTCGCTCGCCGAAGCGCGCGCGCTGGTGCGGCTTCTCAAGAACATTCCCGCCAAGATCAACCTCATTCCATTCAATCCGTGGCCGGGCAGCAAATACGAATGCTCCGACTGGGAGCAAATCGAGAAATTCTCCGAAGTGGTGTTCAACGCCGGCTACGCCTCGCCGGTGCGCACGCCGCGCGGGCGCGATATCCTTGCCGCGTGCGGCCAGCTCAAAAGCTCGACGGAAAAGCTCTCCGCCCGCGAACGCCTGGCGCTGCGCGCCATGGCGATGACGGATTAATGACCCGCACATGAACCGCACCGGACTCGCGATCGCGCTGATTATCGGCGGCGTGACCGGCATTGTGTTCGGATTTTATCCGCAGCTCGATATCGCTATCGCACGCTGGTTCTACGATTCCACAACGCACGACTTTGTCGGCCGGAGCGAAACCATCGTGCACGTGCGCGACGCCGCGACCTATCTCATCGCGGCGCTTGTGGCGCCGGCGGTTCTGGCCATCGTCGGCAAGCTCCTCATGCCTGGTCGGCGTATGCTCATTCCCGGCCGCGCGGCGTTGTTTCTCACAGTGTCGCTGGCGGTGGGCCCGTTCCTTATCGCCAATGTCGGTCTCAAGAACGTCTGGGGACGGATGCGGCCGCTCGACATCGTTCAATTCGGCGGCGCCGACCGTTTCACCCCCTGGTGGGATCCAAGCGGACCGTGCCCGGACAATTGCTCGTTTGTCGGCGGCGAGGCCGCGAGCGCGTTCTGGACGCTGGCGCCGGCGGCGCTGACGCCACCGCAATGGCGACCGCTCGCCTACGCCGCGGCCGTGCTGTTCGGCTCGGGGATCGGGGCGCTGCGCATGGCCGCCGGCGGGCATTTCTTCACCGATATCGTCTTTGCCGGCGTGTTCATGTTCCTGGTGATTTGGTCGATCTACGGCGCGATTTATCGTTGGCGAGGCACCCGGCTTTCCGACGAAGATGTCGAAGACCCGCTTGCACGGGCCGGCAAAGCAATCCGCGGGTGGCTGGGTGGTTGGGCAAGGCGCGGCGCGAGGCGCAAGAATCAAAGCCTTTAAAACGGCCGGCGGAAAGCGCCGACCAGGACGTTTGCTTATAAATCCGCTGTGTCGCCTTTACTCTCAAAGGCGAACCTGGCGGGCTGACTGCGGCATGGGCTGCCCGCGTTGGCAAGAGCTTTCTTGACAGATGATACAAGGCTGGTCGGTGCGGCCATGTGTTCGACCTGTTAAAGCGGCGCGAATGGCCGCAGGCCATGATGCCCTCCGCGAAACGGGTCCCGACCAAAAACACGCATTCAAAGAAGATGCCCTGGCACATTTGGGTTGTCCCGCTTCCCGGTTATCGACCGGCTTAATGCATCATCGTCTCGTTGACCCTCCCAACCTCTAGAACACAGTCAGTGGCGGCGGCGTATTGTTACGCCGTAGCAACGACGGGTTCTCGATATCGTTCTCCCTTAGCCATGAGGGCCCATGCCATCCTGGCCATCTTGTTGGCGAGAGCGAGCGCGGCAACCTTGGTCGGCCGGCGCATCAGCAGTTTGACGATCCAAGGCCGCCTGGTGCCATGCCGCTCGGCGTAGCGGATCACCGCAAGTGCGCCAATGGTGAGCATCGAGCGTAAATATCGATTGCCTTGCTTTGTGATGCCTCCGAGGCGCTCTTTTCCTCCGCTGGAGTTCTGCTTCGGAACCAACCCGATCCAGGCCGCGAAGTTGCGCGCAGACGCGAAGGCTCTGGGATCAGGCACTGTGGCGACCAAAGCGGTGGCAAGCAGCGGACCGATACCGGGGATCTCTGCAAGCCGACGACTCATCTCGTTCGAGCGATGGCACGCAGTGATCCGGCGATCCATCTCCAGGATTTGCTTCTTCACCAGCAGCAGCTGCTGCGCAGTTGCGATCAGGCAGTCGCGTGCCAGCGCTGGCACACGGTGGTCATCGATGTCCGAAAGGACCGCCAGAAGGTCATCGACACCACGCCGGCCGATCGGAGCGACCACACCAAACTCCGCCATATGAGCACGGATCGTATTTGTCAGCATCGTTCGCTGATTTACTAACATCAGCCGGATACGATGCAGCATCAGCACGCTTTGTTGTTCAGGCGTCTTGGTCTGAACGAACCGCATCGTCGGCCGCAGCACGGCTTCGCAAATGGCCTCGGCGTCCGCCATGTCGTTCTTTTGGCGCTTAACGTAAGGCTTCACGTACGATGGTGGCATCAGCTTTACGCTGTGGCCTAATGCTCCGAGCTGACGCGACCAATGATGTGACGTTGCACACGCCTCGATCCCAACAACGCAGGGAGGCAGCGACGCAAAGAACTTCAGGACATGTGATCGGCGCAGTTGGCGGCGGACTACAGCCTGGCCAGCTCTATCAACGCCATGAACCTGAAACACTGATTTGGCGATATCTAATCCAATCGTCGCAATCTCGGCCATGATTTGCTCCTTCGTTGACCGGCTTCGACAAGCCTAAGCTCGTCGATCGTCCCTCGAAGGGCGCCGTCCACAGCATCAGAAGCGGACTTACGCACCGCGACGTTCCCTATCGAATTGCAACCACATCCGAAATATGCTCGGCCTTCGGTGAATATAGTTCGCGAAATTCGACGTTGCGAGCTGGGCTTGTAGCGCCCGATGTCCTATTACATTACCCAGTCTTCTGTTAAATCATTCATCGTTTGACGTCAGAACCGGTTTGTCGGACAGCTCAATTATTGAGCCTTTGGAGAGACCATGACGGTTTGGAACAAGATATTCAAAACCAGCATCGCAATCCTGCTCTCGGGTGGGCTTCAGTTTGTCCCGACAGTTGCCCCCGCCGCACCGTTGAATGCATGCCAGAGGGCATGCAATTCCGTTTACTGGAATTGTATGGCGAAGGCAGTGCGGAACCAAGATGAAGCGCTAAAACTTAGTTGCAAGCAACGCCAACTCTCGTGTTTGCATCCGTGTTAAAGGCGCGCCATCCCCCGTCTTCCGCGTCGGCGCTTTCGGTGAACCCTGAAGCCGCGTAGATCGCAGAATAATGCAGTTATTTCTCGGCGGTGACTTTCTAGTTGCTTTTCAGTTCCGGAGGCGACGATCAGGTCAGCAACCTGCGGCGGTAGAAAGCGTCGTAGGCGGCTCATCCGCTCGATTTCGCCTACTTGGTGAATGACGCGCTCTTCGAGTTGCCGATTTAGTTTCGCCAGCTCTTGTGACTGCGCTTCAACCTGGTCGGTTCTCTCGCGCAATTCCCGTCTTCTCGCGGGTATTGGAGGAACGGGCGTGAGCCGCTTCTCTGCGCTTCGGACCTGCCGTTTTGCGCGCTTGCCTCTTGCTTGATCCGCCGCTCGGCCGAAAACGCCTTTTCATCGCTCCGCCCGCGTATTAGAAGAAACATTAGAGCAACAAGCGGCAACTTCCACGGTGCTGCGGGTTATCTCAAGTTCGCCGGGCGACGTGGAGCCGGCCCTGCCGTCCCTGCATCGTGACGAACAGTTTGCCTCGGTCTTGCGCCCGCCTATAGTCCGCGCGAATTTCCAGAGCGTGATCCCGAAAAGTGGACACCGGCTTTCGGAAAAGATCATGCTCTGACAAGATGGATCTTCGATGCCCAAAGGCGATGTGAAAAAAGTGGTGCTCGCCTATTCGGGCGGCCTCGATACCTCAATCATCCTCAAGTGGCTGCAAACCACTTACGGCTGCGAGGTCGTAACCTTTACCGCCGATCTTGGTCAGGGCGAGGAGCTGGAGCCGGCGCGGGCCAAGGCGCTCACGCTCGGCATCAAGCGCGAGAATATTTTCATCGAGGATTTGCGCGAAGAGTTCGTGCGCGACTACGTGTTTCCGATGTTTCGCGCCAACGCGCTGTACGAAGGCCAATACCTGCTCGGCACCTCGATCGCGCGGCCGCTGATCGCCAAGAAGCAGATCGAGATCGCCGAGAAAGTCGGCGCCGACGCTGTCGCCCATGGCGCGACCGGCAAGGGCAACGATCAGGTGCGTTTCGAGCTTAGCTACTACGCGCTCAAACCCGATGTGAAAGTCATCGCGCCGTGGCGCGAATGGGAGTTTCGTTCGCGCGAGGCGCTGCTGGAGTTCGCCGAGAAAAACCAGATCCCGATCGCCAAGGACAAGCGCGGCGAAGCGCCGTTTTCGACCGACGCCAATCTTCTGCACACCTCGTCTGAGGGTAAAGTGCTGGAAGACCCGGGCGAGGAAGTGCCGGATTATGTTTATTCGCGCACCGACGATCCGGAGCGCGCGCCCGACAAGCCCGGTTACGTGACCATCGACTTCGAGCGCGGCGATCCGGTCGCCGTCGACGGCAAGAAGCTATCGCCGGCGAAACTTCTCGCCGAGCTCAACGCGCTCGGCAAAAAGCACGGCGTCGGCCGGCTCGATCTGGTCGAGAACCGTTTTGTCGGCATGAAATCGCGCGGCATGTACGAGACGCCCGGCGGCACCATTCTGCTCGCCGCGCACCGCGGCATTGAGCAGATCACGCTCGACCGCGGCGCCGCGCATCTCAAAGACGAATTGATGCCAAAATACGCCGAGCTGATTTATTACGGCTTCTGGTTCTCGCCGGAGCGCGAGATGCTGCAAGCCGCCATCGACAGGAGCCAGGAATTCGTCACCGGCAGCGTGCGGCTGAAGCTCTACAAAGGAAACGTCGGCGTGGTCGGACGCGAGAGTAAATATTCGCTCTACGACCAGGACCTGGTGACGTTCGAGGAAGGCAAAGTCGCCTACGACCAGCGCGACGCGGAAGGATTTATTAGGCTAAACGCGCTGCGGCTGCGGACGCTGGGCCAGCGCAGGCGGAAGCTCAAGCTCGACTAGAGCATGATCCGCAAAAGCATGCCCTTGGACTTGCAGGGCCTCCGGTTTTCCGAGAAGATCATGCGCAACGAGCTAGTGCGCTTGCAGCCAGCTCACCCGGCGTCGGCGGCCGCCAACGTGAATGCTTCGCCCTGAAGCGTCACGGAGCTTAGGCAGATCGCTTCCCGGCGTGCCAGGGAAATAGTCCGGCTCGGAGCCCGGCCCCTTCGGATCGATCGGCTCATCGACCGGATACGGCGTGCGCGGCCCTTTCGGACCGAGCTCGGGATCCTCCAGCGGCTGCTTTGGCTTGTCATCAGTCGCTACCTGCGTCATCGCATCGCTACCTTTCGGTTCTCACCGATATTGGGTCGGGTCCCGGTCATCGCCGCCGCGGCCATTTTCACGTAAGAGATGGTGGTGCCCGGAGCGTCCCAGTATTGCGCGTCCAGCGGCGTGACCTTCAGAAGCACGGATGTTCGGGTCATCGGGGGAATCCCACCAGGCTTTGGCCGGCGTTCCCCACAATTCGCGGATTTTGGCGCGATCGGTGGAAATTTCCGCGTCACCCGCCAGCGACACGTATTTCTGGCCGCTGGTATCGGCGAAGGCCAAACAAACTTTACGGTAGCGCGCGATGTCTTCATCGCTGTGGTGGCGCGCATCGGCGAGGAAATAGATCGCATTGTCCTCGTGGCGCACATACGCCCCCATCGGCCGGGCTTGCAGCTCGCGGCCGTCCCACGAGGCGAGCATGCAGATGCCTATTTTCTTCATCAATTCCCAAACGCGGTCGAAATCATTGTCGGCCATGATGTCCTCGAAATAGTGGGCTTGCCCGCGCGCGAGGCGGCAACCGAAACAAGTGTTCAGGACAGTGAATTGTTCCCAACGGCAGCGAGACCGTAGTCAGCCGATGATCGGGAAGGCGGCGCATATTGCATGGTCGCTTCAACGTCGCACGATCGGAGCGGGCTTGGGCTTATCAAACACGGATCTTGGAACGGTTCCGCTTCGACATCGTTACGCTTTTGATTTTGATTTTAGGCATCAGGGCTAAACCCCAATGAAGGGGTACTCGCCGGTAACGTATTGGGCGATCTTCTCCGGCAGCGCGATTGGCACCGCGTTGCTGGCCTTCGAATTGCTCAAGACCTGGGGCTTGGCGTAAACGAAGCGCTCGTGGCGTTTACGCCATAGTGTTGAACTAACCGACGGCTCTTGCACGGCGTTTGGCGATCTCTTCCGGCTCCTCCCGGTCGACTGTCGCTAACGCTTCGTCAGCGTTACCTTGGGCGCGGAGAAGTTCATCAAGCTTGGCGTGGATCGCCTCAGTATCGCGATGCTCGGCCCGCTGAATGAAAAGCGTCATGACCCAGATCGCAACCGTCGCCGCGCCCTGCCAGCCGAACGATGTGGGATCAAAAATTATCCACGCGCCGACATAGATGCCGACAACAACGAACGCGAGGGGATGCGATGTCGAGACGCCCAGCCGGGTGAGCCATGAGCGATAGGTCGGCATCCGAAGTAACGTGTCGCATTGCCGCAAGTTCCGTGTGGCGCGTGCTCAGGTTGATAACGGCAGCAAACGCGGGAGATGCGATGTCGCCCCCGCTCACACCGGTGTGTGACAGACCGCCTCGACGTTGTGCCCGTCCGGATCGAGAACGAATGCCGCGTAATAGTTGGGATGGTAGTTTAGCCGCAGTGCCGGCGCGCCATTGTCCCTGCCGCCTGCCGCCAGCGCCGCACGATAGAAAGCATCGACCGCGGCGCGGTCTTTCGCCGTTAGCGCGACGTGCATCGGGCGGTTGAGGCCGCCCTCACCGCCGATCCAGAAATCCGGCTTGCCGCCCGCGCCAAATCCGGCGGCGGGGCTGTCGTTCTCGTCCTGCCGCACTTCCACGACGAGCGCATAGCCGAGCGGCGCGAGCGCTTGGGTGTAGAAAGTCTTGGACCGTTCGTATTCCGAAACCGGGAAGCCGACGTGATCGATCACTGCGCGCCTCCGCGGTTGATGACGTGCCAGATGAGATCGCCGCGTTGAAGCACGTCATTGCGAGGAGCGTAAGCGACGAAGCAATCCACGCTGGACTCCGCTGCTGGATTGCTTCGCGGAGCCTGTCAACGGGCCGGACCCGTTGGCTCGCAATGACGTTTAAACCTGCCGCTCGACCATCATGCGTTTGATGTCGGCAATAGCCTTCGCCGGGTTGAGGTGCTTCGGGCACGCCTTGGCGCAGTTCATGATCGTGTGGCAGCGGTAAAGCCGGAACGGATCCTCGAGGTCATCGAGCCGCTCCCCGGTCGCTTCATCGCGCGAGTTGGCAATCCAGCGATAGGATTGCAACAGCGCCGCCGGGCCGAGGAAGCGCTCGGAATTCCACCAGTAGCTCGGGCACGCGGTCGAGCAGCAGGCGCAGAGGATGCACTCATAAAGTCCGTCGAGCTTAGCGCGATCCTCGTGGCTTTGCTTCCATTCCTTCTGCGGCGTCGGCGACACGGTGCGCAGCCACGGCTCGATCGAGGCGTGCTGGGCGTAGAAGTTCGTCAAATCAGGCACCAAGTCCTTGACCACCGGCATGTGCGGCAACGGATAGATCCGCACCGCGCCGTTCACATCGTCCATCGCCTTGGTGCAGGCGAGCGTGTTGGTGCCGTCGATGTTCATCGAGCACGAGCCGCAGATGCCTTCGCGGCAGGAGCGGCGGAAGGTCAGCGTCGGGTCGACGTTGTTCTTGATCCAGATCAGCGCGTCGAGAATCATCGGCCCGCAGTCGCCGGTATCGACGTAATAGGTATCGATGCTCGGATTGGCCCCCTCGTCCGGACTCCAGCGATAAACGCGGAACTCGCGCTCGGCTTTGGCTTGCGCGGCATGCGGCCAGGTTTTGCCGGTGCCGATCTTGGAATTTTTTGGCAGCGTGAATTGGACCATTTCAATCCTCAATACACCCGCGCCTTGGGCTCGATGTAAGCGACGTCGTTGGTGAGCGTGTAGGTATGTACCGGCCGATAATCGATAGTGACCTTGCCCGTGGTGGTATCGAGCCACGACAGTGTGTGCTTCATCCAGTTCTTGTCGTCGCGCTCAGGGAAATCCTCGCGCGCATGCGCGCCGCGGCTTTCGGTGCGGTTGACCGCGGAATTGACCGTCACCACCGCCTGCTCGATCAGGTTGATGAATTCGAGCGTCTCGACGAGATCTGAATTCCAGATCAGCGAGCGGTCGGTGACATGGATGTCGCGGGCGCCCTCGAAGACTTCGTGAATGAGTTTGGAGCCTTCGGCCAAGACCTCGCCGGTGCGGAACACTGCGCAATTGGTCTGCATGACGTGCTGCATCCGCGCGCGAAGCTGCGCGGTCGGCGTGCTGCCCGACGCGTTGCGGTAGCGGTCAAGCCGGGACAGCGCCCGCTCGGCGGAATCCTTCGGCAAGTCCGGCTGCTTGTCGTTCGGGGTGAGGATTTCCTTGCAGCGCAGCGCCGCGGCGCGCCCGAACACCACGAGGTCGATCAGCGAATTGGAGCCGAGTCGGTTGGCGCCGTGCACCGAGACGCACGCCGCCTCGCCGAGCGCCATCATGCCGGAAACGATCTGGTCGGGATTGCCGTCTTTCTTGGTCAGCGCCTCGCCGTGATAATTCGTGGCGATGCCGCCCATGTTGTAGTGCACCGTCGGCACGATCGGCACCGGCTCGCGGGAGAGATCGACGCCGGCGAAAATCCGCGCCGACTCGGTGATGCCCGGCAGGCGCTCGGCGAGGATTTTCGGATCGAGATGGTCGAGGTGCAGGAAGATGTGGTCCTTCTTTGACCCGACGCCGCGGCCTTCGCGGATTTCGATGGTCATGGCGCGGGAGACCACGTCGCGCGAGGCGAGGTCTTTCGCCGAGGGCGCGTACCGCTCCATGAAGCGCTCGCCTTCGGAATTGACCAGATAAGCGCCCTCGCCGCGTGCGCCTTCGGTGATCAGCACGCCGGCGCCGTAGACGCCGGTCGGATGAAACTGGACAAACTCCATGTCTTCCAGCGGCAGGCCCGCGCGCAACACCATGGCGTTGCCGTCGCCGGTCTGGGTGTGGGCGCCGGTGCACGAAGCATAGGCGCGGCCGTAACCACCAGTGGCGAGGATTGTCATCTGCGCCGAAAAACGATGGATGGTGCCGTCGTCGAGGTTGAGCGCGACAACGCCGCGGCAGCGGCCGTCGTCATCCATGATCAGATCGATGGCAAAATATTCGATGAAAAACTCGGCCGAATGGCGCAGCGCCTGGCCGTACATCGTGTGCAGCATGGCATGACCGGTACGGTCGGCGGCGGCGCAGGTGCGCTGTGCGATGCCTTTGCCGTAGTGGGTGGTCATGCCGCCGAACGGGCGCTGATAAATCTTGCCGTCTTCGCGGCGCGAGAACGGCAGGCCCCAATGTTCGAGTTCGTACACCGCCTCCGGCGCGCTGCGGCACATGTATTCGATGGCGTCCTGGTCGCCGAGCCAGTCGGAGCCCTTGACCGTGTCGTACATGTGCCAGCGCCAGTCGTCCTCGCCCATGTTGCCGAGCGCCGCCGCAATGCCGCCCTGCGCCGCCACGGTATGCGAGCGCGTCGGAAATACTTTGCTGATGCAGGCGGTGCGCAGCCCGGCCTCGCTGCAACCGACGACGGCGCGCAAGCCGGCGCCGCCGGCGCCGACAATCACCACGTCGTAGGCGTGGTCCTCGATCGGATACGCGCGGCCATTGATGGCCGGCGCCGCGCTGCCACCGTTGGCTCCGTTATTCGCCATGCTCACAATCCAAATGAAAGTTTGAGTAGACCGTAGATCGAAGCCATCGCCACCGCGAAACAGAAGAACGTATTGGCCATGATCATGGACCGCTTGACCAACTCGTCATGCACGTAATCCTCGATCACGACTTGCATGCCGATCCGCATGTGCACGGTAATCGAAATGACGAACAACAGCATGATGATGCCGACCAGCGGCAAGCCGAGGATCTGGGCGACGGCGGCCTGATTGCGGCCAAGCAGCATAATGACAATGACCACGCCGGCGATAATCAGCGGAATGTTGGCGACCGCGGTCAGCCGCTGTAGCCAGAAGCTCTCGGTTCCCGAACGCGCGGCGCCGCGACCGCGCACCCGCGCGAGTGGCGTGCGAAAGTGCTTGGGGGCGGCTTCGCTCATCGCGATCCTCCCAATGCCAAAAGCCCGATGATCCACAAGATCACCGTGATAGCGATCGAGCCAATCAGGTTGGCGGCGGCGAGCCACTCACGTTCGTTCGGGCCAAAGCCGCGGCCGGTATCCCAGATCAAATAGCGAAGGCCGCCGAGCGAGTGGTGGATCAGCGCCCAGGTGTAGCCGAATAGAATGAGCCGGCCGATGATCGAGCCGGCAAACCACTCGAACTTGCCGTAGCCGTTGGGTCCTGAGGCGGCGGCGAGGAGCCACCAGGCGACAATGATAGTGCCGAAATACAGCGCAACGCCGGTTATGCGATGGACGATGGACATCATCATCGTCAGCATCGGGCGGTAGATTTGCAGGTGCGGCGAGAGCGGCCGCGCCGTGGGAGCGTTGGTTTCGGCCATTATACCCATCCAGGTCCGCTCGACGGCGCGCCGAGCCCGGACGACGTTCCTAACCAATCCATGCGTGGGCCGCAACGCAGCGGCAGGCGAACGGCCATCATGCCGTGGTTTCGCTAAAAACGAAACATAGTGCTATTTATATCCACTACAATTGGCATTTATTGAAGGCTGCCTTCGCTAAACGCGAAGCATCACCCCACGCATGCGCTTCGACCTCGCCGACTTAAGTCTTTTCCGGCACGTTGCCGACGCGGGCAGCATTACCCGCGGCGCCGAGCGCGCCCACCTCGCACTTGCCGCTGCCTCGACGCGTATCCGCCGGATGGAGGATGCACTGGGCGTCAAGCTGTTGACCCGCGGGCGCCAGGGCGTCGCGCCGACGCAAGCCGGCCGCACGCTGCTCCAGCACGCGCGCGCCATCCTCCGCGAATCCGAACGCTTGCAGGAAGACCTGAGCGCGTATGGCGGCGGGCGCGCCGGTCAAATACGGGTGCTGTCGAACACCAACGCGCTAACCGAATTTTTGCCGGAAGCGCTCGGCTCATTCCTCGCCGCGCATCCGAATATCAGCGTCGATCTGGAAGAGCGTTTAAGCGATGAGATCGTCGGCCTCCTGGCCGAGGACGTGGCCGACCTCGGCATTGTCGCCGGCACAGTCGATACCGGCACGCTCGAGACCTATCCGTTCCGCCGCGATCGCTTTGTGCTCGCGGTCGCTAAGTCCGATCCGCTGGCGCGGCGGACGAAAGTCAGTTTCGCCGACGTGCTGGATCGCGATTTCGTCGGCCTGGACCGCGCCAGCGCGCTACAGCGCTTTCTGGCCGGCAAGGCGGTGCGCATCGGGCGGCCGCTGCGCTTGCGCGTGCAATTGCGCAGCTTCGATGCGGTGTGCCGGATGGTCGAATGCAAGGTCGGCATCGGCATTGTCCCGGAGACGACGGCGCGGCGCGTCGCCAAGACCGTGCAGATCGCCGTCGTGCCGCTCAGCGACCCCTGGGCGGTACGCGATCTGACTATTTGCATCCGCAAGCTCGCCGAGCTGCCGCTTTACGCGCGGCAATTGGTCGAGCATTTGCGCGGCAAGCCGAAATCGCCGGGCTGATTATGGAGTTCTCCGGCGCGACTATCGCGCCGGCCGGCCGAAACGCCGCGGCGCGCTGTCCGCCACACCAAGATGGGCTTCGAGCGCCGTGCGATCGCTCAACAGCGCCGCACTTTCGGCGGCGTGCACAATCGCGCCACGATCGAGGATGATAGCGTCATCGGTCACGCCAAGTATCTTCTTGGCGTTCTGCTCGACCAGAATCGCCGACATGCCCTCGTCGCGGATGATGCGCCGAAGCGCGCGCAGCAATTCCTCGACAATGATCGGCGCCAGGCCTTCCAGCGGCTCGTCGAGCAACATCACCCGCGGGTTGAGCACCAGCGCGCGCGCCACGGCGAGCATCTGCTGCTCGCCGCCCGACAATTGATTGCCGAGATTTTGCCGGCGCTCTTCGAGCCGCGGAAACAGCGCGTAGACTTTGTCAGTGTTCCAGCGGCCCGGCTGCGCCACGGCGGTGAGGTTTTCATGCACGGTGAGCGACTTGAAGATATTGCGCTCCTGCGGCACCCAGCCAATGCCGGCGTGCGCGCGCTGCTCCGGGCGCAACCGCGTGATATCGGCGCCGTCGACGGCGATCGCGCCGGAAAAATACGTGGTCACGCCGACAATCGAATTGATCAGCGTAGTCTTGCCAGTGCCGTTCCTCCCGAGCAGGGCAAGCGCCCTGCCCTCCGCCAGCGATAGCGAGATGTCCGACAGCACGACAGCTTCACCGTAACCGGCGGAGAGGTGATCGATGCGAAGGAGATCAGGCATCGAGTTCCTCGCCGAGATAGACCGCTTTGACGCGCTCATCGCGCGCGACTTCGTCCGGCTTGCCTTCGACAAATAGCGCGCCGTTGACCAGAACCGAAATGCGGTCGGCGAAAGAAAACACCAGGTCCATGTCGTGCTCGATCAACAGCACCGTGACGTCCGCCGGCAGCTCGGCGATGGTGGTCAGGAGTTCGTGGCGCTCGGCTTCGGGCACGCCTGCCGCCGGTTCGTCGAGCAACAGAACTTGCGGCTTGCAGGCAAAGGCCAGTGCGATTTCCAGAAGCCGCTGCTTGCCGTACGGCAGCGTCGCGGTGCGCGTGTGCATCACGTCGGCGAGGCGGAAGCGCTCGACGGTTTCGGCGATCTCGCGCGTGACTTCATCGTTGCTGCCGACGAGACGCCACCAGTCGCTGCCCAAACCAAGCCGTTCGGATACCGCAAGCCCGATGGTCTCCAGCGGCGTCAAATCCAAAAACAACTGGTTGATCTGAAAGGTGCGCGCCATGCCGCGGCGGACGCGCCGGTACGGGGCAAGATCGGTGATGTCGCGGCCTTCGAGCTTGATGGCACCGGCGGTGGGCCGCAAGACACCGGTCAAGAGATTGATCAAGGTTGTCTTCCCGGCGCCGTTCGGGCCGATCAGGGCGTGGCGGGCGCCCTTTTCGACCGCAAGCGAAACGCCGTTGGTGGCGACGATGCCGCCGAAGCGTTTTTCCAGGGCGATGGTTTCGAGAATTGGCACCGTCTTTTATCTCGACAGGTATTGCCGCGCCGTCACGAGGTCCGGACGTTGGGCGCCCGCACCACCCATCTCGACAAGCAGCCCGTAATAACGATGCGCCTTGTCCGAATTGCCGGCCGCCACCGCGGCCTGCGCCGCGCCGGAAAAGCTGCGGAACCGCCGCGGATCGTGCTGCAAGGCAGCCTCGTATTCGGCGAGCGCTTCCGCGGCGCGGCCATTTTCAAGCAGCATGTCGCCCAGCAATTCGTGCGCCGGGATGAGGCGGCCCGGGCTGACACTGGATTTGTCGCTGCGGTCTTCTTCATCGGCGGCCGCGCCCATCAACGATAACGCCAGATCTCGGTCGCCTTTGGCCTGAGCGATCCAGGCGTGCGCGGTGAGTTGCTGCACGTGCACCTCCGCCGCCCAATAGTCTTCCTTCGCCGCTTTCAACGCCGCTTCGAGTTCATCCAGCCGGACCAGGTCCCGGGCCGCGCTTTCGGCATCGCCGCTGCGCGCGGCACCCAACGCGCGGGCAAAGATGCGGATAGCGCTGGTATAGGGAAACTTGCTCGCCGCCGGATCGGGCAGCGCCGCCGCGTCGCGCCAGGCGCTACGCTCGACCGCGTAGCGCGCGGGAATCGCCGCCTTTGCATAATCCGCGGTGCGGTTCGTTTCCGAGAGCGATCCCACAGCCTCGACAACGCTTTGCGCATCCCCGTCGCGCGCCATCTGCAAGTCGGCATAGATCATATAGTCGTAGGCGTGCAGCGCTTCGGTGACGATATCGATGCGCCGGGCCGCTTCGACCGAGCGGCGATTGGTCTCCGCCGATTCCTTCCACATGCCGACGCGGGTGAAAATGTGCGACGGCATGTGCAAGGCATGCGGCGCGTCGGGCGCGATCTGCGCGTAGCAATTCGCCGCAACCAGTCCCTGCGCGGCGATCGCCGGAAAATCATTGCCGTGGATCAGATAGTGCGCGACGCCGGGATGGTCAGGATGCTTGGCGAACTGTTGATTGAGAATAACGACCGCGCCCATGGCCCGCGACAGGGTCTTATCGGTCGGCGGCTGCGTGGCGGTCAAATAGAGGGCGAAGAAAATCTGGGTCTCGTCATCATCAGGATACTTCTGCGACAGCACCGCGAACGCATCCGCCAGCGCGCGCAACCGCTGCGCGGGCTTTTGCTGATCGAAGTGCTCGTAATAAGCCGCGATGGCGTCGATATAGCCGCGTTCGCGCTCGGTCTTGGCGCCGATCTTGCGACCCTGCCCGATGGCGGCCATGGCCTTTTGTGCGGCGGCCGGCGCCGCGCCGACGCCAAAGGGATTGCCAATGGCGACGGTGGCGATGCCCCAGGTCGCGATAGCGCAGCCCGGATCGTGCGCCAGCACCGCGGCGAAGGCGTCATCGGCTTCTTTCCACCAGAACGAATGCAGTAACGCCACGGCGCGCTGGAGTTCGCCCTGCACGGAGGCGGCACAAGAATTATCAAATGAAACCGTGCCGAGCTTTTCCTCCGCCCGCGCGGAAGCAGCCCCGGTGAGGGCGAAAAGGCCCAGGACCACAACAATCAGCCGCAACGGCGACATATCAGGTCCCTCTACGTCCTTGCGCCGGCCGTGCGATGACGCGCCCACCGAGCCCGACGATCCACGCGCGGGCGGCGGCTGTCCATTCCTCGACACGCTCGCGCCCGACGAGCACGATCGCCACCAGCACGAAACCGATCCAGAATTGCCAATATTGCGGAGTAAGGCTCGCGATCCAGTCCTGCAAGAACTTGTAGATCACCGCACCGATCAGTCCGCCGTACAGATAGCCGGTGCCGCCGATGATCAGCACCAGAAGCAAATCCGCCGAGCGCTCGAACGAAAAAACGTCAAGCGAGCAAAACGCGGTGGTCTGCGTCAGCAGCGCGCCTGCCATTCCCGCCATGCCCGCCGAAACCGTATAGATCACCACCAGACGGCGGTTCACCGGAATCCCGACCGCGCCGGCGCGCAGCGTGTTTCCCTTCAGCGCGCGCAGCGACAGGCCGAACGGCGAATAGACGATGCGCCGCGCAACGACAAAACAGATGAACAGAACCACGAGACTATAAATATAACCGTTGTGGCCGAACATATCGAAGCGGAACACGCCGAGGATCGGCGCGATGGTGACACCTTGCAGGCCGTCGGCGCCGCCGGTGATGTTGGAAAAACGGTTGGCGATTTCACCGAGCATCAGCGCGACGCCAAGCGTTACCATCAACCGGCTCAAATCCGATCCGCGCAACACCAGGAAGCTCGTGACAAAGCCGAGCGCCGCGGCAACCAAGCTCGCTGCAAGGAGAGCGAGCACCGGCTCGTTGATCAGCCCGTACTTAGCGACCAGGCCGGAAAAATATCCGGCGAGGCCGAAAAACGCCGCCTGCCCCAGCGAAATGATGCCGGCGTAACCAAGAATGAGATCGAGCGACAGCGCGAACAGCGCCAAGATCGCGGTCTCGGTGAGGATCAGATGCTTGCCCGGGAACAGCCAAATGGTTGCGAACGCGAAAACCCAGAACGCGATTTCGAGCGGCGACCAGCGCGCGCGGGAACCGAGATAAGCGGATATTTCTGCGGCGGCCCTTGTCATCGCCTCACCGCGAAGCGGCGCGCGCAAACAAACCTTGCGGCCGCCAGATCAGCACCACGATCATGAATGCGTATATGACGAAAGCGCCGAGTTTCGGCACGTAATATTTGCCGGCGACGTCGGCGATGCCGAGCAGGATCGACGCAAAGAACGGGCCGGTAATCGACGATGTGCCGCCGACGCTCACCACGATCAAAAAGTAGATCATGTACTTGAGCGGGAAGATCGGATCGAGCCCGAGAATTTCCGCGCCGAGGGCACCGCCAAGTCCCGCGAGGCCGGAGCCGACCGCAAACGTCAAGGTAAAAACCGCGCCTACATTGATGCCGAGGCCGCGGGCGACGCGCGCATCGTCGACCGCCGCGCGCAAGCGGCTGCCGAATCGGGTTTTGGCGATCAACAACTGCAAAGCGACAGTCAGGGCGCCGCATATCAAAATGATGAACAGCCGGTATTTGCTCATGCCGACGCCGAGGACAGTCAGTTGTCCCCGCAGCGCTTCAGGAATCACGACGAATTGCACCGACGAGCCTGCGAAGTAGTCAACGGCCGCGACCGACATGAAGACAAGCCCGATGGTGAACAGCACCTGGTCGAGGTGGCTCCGCCGGTAAACATGCGAATAGAGCGTGCGCTCAAGGAGCGCGCCGATGGCCGCGGTTACGAGGAAGGCGAGCGGCAAGCCGAGTGCGAACGGCACGCCGAGGCGATTGACCAGGATGACGGTGCAATAGCCGCCGGCCATGGCAAACGCGCCGTGCGCCAGATTGATGAAGTTCATCAGGCCGAGCGTGACGGAAAGCCCGCAGGCCAGCACGAAGAGCAGCATGCCGTAGGCGATGCCGTCGAACAGGATGGTCAGCATCGTCCGCCAATTCTCGCGTGCGGTTTCACGGCGCGCGATGAGGAGTTTGCCGCGCGCCGCCTCCGCCCGCGCGGCACCACATCAAAGTTCAATCTCGAAGTCTCGGCCCGTGCCTTACTTCTGCTCGGCCGCCGCAGCCTTGACCGGATCCTTGACCGCCGGAAAGGTTGCGAACTCCACATTGTAAAGCTGGCCGTTCTTTTTCTCGACCTTGCGGATATAGACGTTCTGGACGATGTCGCGGGTCTGCGGATCGATTGAAACCGGGCCGCGCGGGCTTTCCCAGGCCAGGCCCTTGATCGCGTTGATCAGCGAATCGCCGTCGGTCTTGCCGCCGGTTTTCTTCAGCGCTTCATAGATCAGATGCATGCCGTCGTAACCGCCGACGGCCATGAAGTTCGGCCGCATGCCGCCGTTGGCTTTCTCAAACGCCTCGACGAAAGCTTTGTTGGTCGGCGAATTGTGATCGGCGGAATAAATATGCGCCGTGACGGTGCCAAGAACCGTGTCGCCCATGCCGTTGAGCAGATCGTCGTCCATCACGTCGCCGGGACCGATGATCTTGATGCCGGCCTTGTCGAGGCCGCGCTCGGTGAATTGTTTGACGAAGGCGGCGCCCTGCCCGGACGGAACAAAGACAAAAATCGCGTCCGGCTTTTGATCCGCGGCACGCTGCAAGAATGGCGCGAAATCGGGGCTAGCCAGCGGAAAGCGGATGGCCTCCAGAATCTCGCCGCCCTTCTTCTTGAACTCGGCCGTGAACGACTTCTCCGCGTCGATGCCCGGGGCATAGTCCGAAATCATGGTCACGACTTTTTTGATGCCGTTGTCCACCGCCCAGTCGGCCATCGGCACCACCGATTGCGCCAGCGTGAAGCTGGTGCGCGCGATGTAGGGGGATTTCTCGGTGATGATCGAAGTGCCGGCGGCGGTGACGATTTCCGGTGTCTTGGATTCCGCCGATAGCGGCGCGACCGAGAGCGCCGCGGGCGTGACGCCAAAGCCGGCGACGAAGTTGACCTTGTCGTTGACGATCAATTCCTGGGCGATCCGCTTGGTGTTGTCGGGAACTGCGGCATCGTCGCGGATGATGAGTTCGATTTTCTTGCCGGCGACGGTATCGCCGTGCTGCGCCATGTAGAGCTTGATGCCGGCCGCTTCCTGTTTGCCGGTCGATTGCTGCTGTCCGGTCATGGGCAGAATGAAGCCGATTTTGACGGTATCCTCTGCGGATGCGCCGACCGCCGCCGAACAGACGAGCGCGGATACAACAGCGGTGAGCAAATAACGACGCGACATCGTTTCCTCCCGGAATTGACGGATATTGAAAAAGTTGGAATTGGCATAGCCATTCCGGGCAGGCCTTGTCCAGATGATCAAATGTCCCGGGCAGAAATGATGCAACGGCATGCTTAAAAGCACGCCGCTGCCGCCTTATTCTGGAACTCCGCGAGCGCCGGCGGTCCGCCGGCGGGCGGTTTAAGTTCGGGCTTGCTTACTGCACGGTCTCGCCGTGCAGCGCGAGATCGAGACCCTCGCGTTCGACATCTTCGCTGACCCGAAGCCCAATGGTCATGTCGACGATCTTGAGGATGATCAGCGTCACGACCACGTCGTAGACGAACACAGCTAGGACACCGAGCACCTGGTTCAGCACCTGGCCGGCATTGCCTTCGATCAGGCCTGCTGTCCCCCCATAGGCCGCAACGGCAAAGACGCCGGTGAGGATGGCGCCAGTCGCGCCTCCCACGGCGTGGACGCCGAAGGCGTCGAGCGCGTCGTCATAGCCGAAGAAGTGCTTCAGCCCGGTGACGCCCCAGTAGCAGATGATGCCGGCGGCGATGCCGATCACGAAAGCGCCCATCGGGCCGACGTAGCCCGAGGCCGGCGTGATGGCGACAAGACCCGCGACCGCGCCGGAGCAAATGCCGATGACCGTTGGCTTACCGCGCGCGATCCACTCCACAATCATCCAGGTGAAGCCGGCGGTCGCGGTTGCGATGTGCGTCACCGCCATTGCCATACCCGCCTGCATGCCGGCGCTGACCGCGGAGCCGGCGTTAAAGCCGAACCAGCCGACCCACAGCAGCGAGGCGCCGATCATGGTGTAGACCATGTTGTGCGGCGGCGCGGCGTCCTTGCGCTTGCCGAGCATCAGCGCCGCCATCAGCCCGGCCGTGCCGGAATTGACGTGCACGACGGTGCCGCCGGCAAAGTCGAGGACGTGCAGCCAGGCCTTGTCGTTTGCCGAATTGAAAATACCATCCGGTCCCCAGACCCAGTGCGCGACCGGCGAATAGACGAAGATCGCCCACAGACCGATGAACCACAGCATGGCCGAGAATTTCATCCGCTCCGCGAACGAGCCCGCGATCAGCGCCGCGGTGATGATCGCGAACGTCAGCTGAAACATCGAATAGACGGTTTCGGGAATTGTCGGCGCCAGCGGATTAGGCGTACCGATATTCTGCGCGACGCCGTCCTTGAACGTGTTGCTGACAATGCCCTGCAGGAACGCGCGGTCGAGACCGCCGATAAAAGGCGAGCCGCCGCGAAACGCCAGACTGTAAGTACAGATCAACCATAGAATGCTGATGAGACACGTTATGGCGAAGCTCGTCATCACGGTGTCGCCAACGTTCTTCTTGCGCACCATGCCGCCGTAGAACAACGCCAGGCCGGGGATGGTCATCATCAACACAATGGCCATGGACGTGAGCATCCAGGCGGTGTCGCCCGAATTAGGCGTGCAGTTCTCCGTCACCTTGACGCCGTCGCAGGCCGGCGGTCCGGCTGCACGCCGCAGCGGCGGTATCGGTCGCCGTTTGCGCGAATGACGAATGCAGCAGCGGCGGACTGAAGAGGAGGGCAAGAACAATGACGCCGGCAAGCGCGCACAACACCGCACGCGAAATTTTCTTAAGCTTCATAACAATCTCCTCTCCCTGAAAAGGCGGGTGCGGGTTGGCTATAGCGCGGCTGCGTCGGTCTCGCCGGTGCGGATGCGCACGGCGTGATCGAGGCCGAACACGAATATTTTGCCGTCGCCGATCTGGCCGGTCTTTGCCGAGGCCGAGATCGCTTCAACGACCTTGTCGACCTGATCCGCGGCGCAGGCGATTTCGAGCTTGATCTTCGGCAGAAAGCTGACCGCGTACTCGGCGCCGCGGTAGATTTCGGTGTGGCCTTTCTGGCGGCCGTATCCCTTGACCTCGGTGACTGTCAGTCCCTGGACGCCGATCCGGGTCAGCGCGTCGCGAACATCATCGAGCTTGAACGGCTTGATGATGGCGGTGACGATTTTCATTGCTTTGATCTCCCTACCCGCCGCCATGCGCGACAGAACGGCGCTCCGGAGCCCCACCGAAGCGCCGAAGTCACCTGGCGATTGGAGGAATCAAAGGCCGTGCCAAGTATTGGCAGCGTATAAATGGCGGCGCATCCGAACGTATTTGCTCAAATGCGCGTCATGGACGACTGAGGGCGGCCGATCGTAAACCGCCGCGAATGCCCAAAAATTAGGCAAACGCATCCGAGGTGCGCATGTTTCCGGTTAAAGCGCGTTACCGTCGGTTTCGCCGGTCCGAATCCGAACCGCGTGCTCGATCGGCGTGACGAAGATTTTGCCGTCGCCGATCTGACCGGTCTTGGCGGCGACGCCAATGGCCTCGACAACCTTTTCCGCCTGGTCGGTCGGGACCGCCACCTCGATGCGGATTTTGGGCAGGAAGTTCACGACATATTCGGCGCCACGATAAATCTCGGTGTGTCCTTTCTGGCGTCCGTAGCCTTTGACCTCGGTCACGGTCATGCCGTGAACGCCGATGGCGAGGAGCGCGTCGCGCACCTGATCGATCTTGAACGGCTTGATGATGGCGGTGACGAGCTTCATGGACACACCCGGGGTAACACTGAGCGACACACCATATCGGCATTTGCTCCCTGCATTAAGTCACTTCTTGCCGCACAAGACGCGACGCGCCGGCGCCGTCACGGCTTTTTGGATTTCTCCGGATGGCGCTGCCGCAGCAAACCTTCCTGCGCGACGGAAGCGACCAGCGTGCCGTCACTTGTGAAGATCGAGCCCCGGGCAAGGCCACGCGAGTTGCCGAGATTGGGACTGTCTTGCGCGTAGAGGAGCCATTCGTCGGCGCGGAACGGACGATGAAACCACAGCGCGTGGTCGAGGCTCGCCGCCATGACGTCCTCGTTGAACACGGTCTTGCCGAGCGGAACGAGCGCGGTGTCCAGTAAAGTCAAATCGGAGGCATAGGCGAGCACGCACTGATGGATCGCCGGCTCGTCGGGCAAGCGGCCGGCCGCGCGTATCCAGACGTGGAAGCGATCGCCTTCGAGCTTTTCGCCGAAATAGCGGCCGTATTCGACCGGGCGGAGCTCGATCGGACGCTCGCGTTCGTAATAGCGGCTGATCGGATCGGACGTGTTCGCCTTGAAACGGCTGCGGACCTCGGACTCGCTTGGCAGTTCATCGGGCTTCGGCACATCCGGCATTTCGAGTTTATGCGTCCAGCCCTCTTCGGCGACATGAAACGACACCGCCATCGAATAGATCGGGCGTCCGTGCTGGATCGCGTTGACGCGCCGGGTGGTGAAGCTCTTGCCATCGCGAATCCGATCCACCTCATAAATGATCGGCACTTTGGGATCGCCGCCGAGCAAAAAATACGCATGCAGCGAATGTGGCGGCCGCGTGCCGATATCCTCCACCGTGCGGCATGCCGCGACCAGAGCCTGGCCGATGACTTGGCCGCCAAACACCCGCTGCCACCGCGATTGCGGCGAGCGGCCGCGGAACAGATTCACCTCCAGCGGCTCAAGGTCGAGAATGCTGAGGACGTCTTGAAGGGCATTCGACATGCAATAGCTTTCAATATGTGCGCGGCAGAGAACGTCGGCGCCGGTCAATTCGCACCTTTGCCGCGCGATGCTATGCTGCCGGTGGGCCTTGGTCCAGAAACCGCTTGTATCAGGCGTACTTATGCCCGGTCGAGATGACCATATTGACGTTCTCATTGCCGGCGGCGGCTTTGCCGGGCTGACGCTCGCCATTGCGTTACGTGAAGCGCTCGGATCCGGTTTCTCGGTCACGCTCGCCGATCCAACGCTCGGCAGGAGCCACGCCGACGACGAACGCGCTTCCGCCATTGTCGCCTCGGTGCGCCGCCTGTTCGACGCGCTCGGTGTTTGGCAGGCGCTTGCGGGCGAAGCGCAGCCGATCCTCGACATGGCGGTCACCGACAGCCGGCTCGACGATGCGATGCGGCCGACGTTTTTGACGTTCGGCGGCGAAGTCGAACCGGGCGAGCCATTCGCCCACATGATCGAGAACCGTTTTCTGATCGGTGCGCTGGAGGCCAAGGCGCGCGACCTCGGCATCGATTTGCGCGCGACCGCTGTGAAAGACTTACGTTCACCCGCGACCGAAGTGCGGAGAAGTGAGAACGCTGACCTAGCCATTATCGGACTTGCCGACGGGAAGACGCTCACGACGCGCCTTCTGGTCGCCGCCGATGGCGCGCGCTCGTTCATCCGCGAACGCGCGGACATTGCAGTGCACGGCTGGAATTACGGCCAGTCCGCCATTGTCATCAACGTCAGCCACGAACGGCCTCACGACGGGCGCGCCATTGAGCATTTCCTGCCGGCCGGCCCGTTCGCGATCCTTCCGCTCAAGGGAAATCGTTCGTCGATTGTGTGGACGGAAACCACGGCGGAAGCCGAGCGTCTGGTCGCCCTGCCCGACGACGCCTTCCACGACGAACTCGAACGGCGCTTCAAGCTGCACCTCGGCGACATCACCAGCGTCAGCGCGCGGCGCGTTCATCCGTTGGGATTTTTTGTCGCCCGTTCGTTTATCGCCGATCGCATTGCGCTTGTCGGCGATGCCGCGCACGTCATTCATCCGATCGCCGGACAAGGTCTCAACATGGGACTGAAAGACGTCGCGGCGCTTGCCGAAGTGATTGTCGATGCCGCGCGATTGGGGCTCGATCCCGGCACTGCGACCGTGCTCGAGCGCTACCAGCGCTGGCGCCGTTTCGACACCATGACCATGGGGCTTGCGACCGACGGGCTCAATCGCCTGTTCTCCAACCAGTCGAGCGTGCTGCGCGCCGTCCGCGACATTGGGCTCGGTCTGGTCGATCGCGTGCCCAATCTCAAAAACCTTTTCATCCGCGAAGCGGCCGGCCTCGTTGGCGAGGTCCCGAAATTGATGCGCGGCCAGCCGCTTTGATCCATGGCTTTTGATCACATCGCAGTCGTCGGCGGCGGCGCCTGGGGAACGGCGCTGGCGCTGACCTGCGTGCGCGCCAGACGAAAGGTCACGCTCTGGGAAGCCGATGCGGCCCATGCCGCGCATTTGCAGCGAACCCGCACCAGCAAGTTTCTTCCCGGCGTTACCCTCGACGACGCCATTGTTGTAGCGGGCGACGCGGCCGGGGCCGCCGAAGCGTCGGCAATCCTTCTGGTGGTGCCAGCGCAGGCGGTGCGCGCCGTTTCGCAATCGCTCGCCCCGCTGATCGCTGCAAAAACTCCCGTCATCGTCTGCGCCAAAGGCATTGAGCGCGGCAGCCGCAAATTCATGACCGAGATTGTCGCTGCGTGCGTGCCCGGCGCCGTGCCGGCCATTCTGTCGGGACCGAGCTTCGCCGCCGACGTCGCGCGCGGCCTGCCGACGGCCGTCACGCTGGCAGCGGGAGATGAGAAGCTCGCAGGCGAATTGGCGCAGGCCATAGGGTCGGCACGTTTTCGGCCGTACCACTCGGCCGACGTGCGTGGCGTCGAGATCGGCGGCGCGGCCAAGAATGTGCTCGCCATCGCCGCTGGCATAGTAGTCGGACGCGGCATGGGCGCGAGCGCCGCGGCGGCCCTGACCACGCGCGGCTTCGCCGAGCTCATGCGCTTCGGCCGGGCTTACGGCGCGCAGCCGGAAACACTGATGGGCTTGTCCGGCCTCGGCGATTTGATCCTGACCTGCTCCAGCCCGCAGTCGCGCAACTTCACCTTCGGCGTCAATCTCGGCCGCGGCGAGCGGCCCGAGACGATTCACGCCGGGCTCGCCGAAGGCGTCTTTACCGCGAGTGTGCTGCTCGACATGGCGCGTGAGCGCAACGTCGACATGCCGATCGCCACCGCCGTTGTCGCACTGCTTGACGGCACGATGACGGTGGATGAAGCGATTGAGTCATTGCTGACACGGCCGTTCCGCGCGGAGGGATAGCTTGTCATGCTTGGCGAAAGCGGGGCATCCAGTACTCCCGGCGCTCATTAATATAGAATTCGAACCCGAATAATTACTGGATCGTCCGCCTTTGCGGACGATGACAGGTGGGAGGAAGGCGATCATGGCCTATTGGCTGCTCAAGACCGAGCCGGAAGAATTTTCCTGGGATGACCAGAAGAAAAGCGGCGCCAAGGGCGAGGCGTGGACCGGCGTGCGCAATTTCACCGCACGCCGTTATCTCAAAGAGATGAAGAAGGGCGACAAGTTCTTTTTCTATCACACCGGCGACGAGAAACAGGTGGTCGGGATCGGCGAAGTCATCCGCGAGAATTTTCCCGATCCGAGCGCCGGTAAGGGCGAGCCGTGGGTGGCGGTGCAGACGGTCGCCGACGAGCCGCTGCCGAAACCGGTGACGCTCGCGGCCATCAAGGCGGAGCCGAAATTGAAGGAGATGGCGCTGGTGAAATACTCGCGCCTTTCGGTGCAGCCGGTGACCGCGGAAGAATGGAAGCTCGTCTGCAAGATGGGCGGTTTATCGGCGCGCTGAGCGCCCGGCGTTGATTTGCGTCAAGGACCGCCGCAGCCAGTTTCGCTCACACTAGCGCTCACAACTGAGACTTTTGGCCCGCTTGTCCGCGGGCGGAGGGGGATCAATAATGGGCGCTCAGGGAGCAAACGTGCGTGCATACGTGCACGCGGAGGACGAAATGTCGGAGAAGATTTACGACGTGCCGGCCGAATGGGCGAAGCGCGCCTACATCAACGACGCCAAATACAAAGAAATGTATCAGCGCTCGCTCGCCGACCCGAACGGCTTCTGGGCGGAACAGGCGAAGCGGCTGCATTGGTATCGGGCGCCGACAAAGATCAAAAATACTTCCTTCGACCCGCACAACGTCTCCATCAAATGGTTCGAAGATGGAACACTGAACGCGGCCTATAATTGCATCGACCGTCACTTGGCGGATCGCGCCGACCAGGTCGCCATCCTCTGGGAAGGCGACGATCCGCAAGACTCCAAGAAAATCACTTACCAGGAGCTGCACGACAACGTCTGCCGCATGGCGAACGTGCTGCGCAACAGAAACGTCGCGAAAGGCGATCGCGTCACCATTTATCTGCCGATGATTCCCGAAGCCGCGTACGCGATCCTCGCCTGCGCGCGTATCGGCGCCATCCATTCGGTGGTGTTCGGCGGCTTCTCGCCGGACTCGCTCGCCGGCCGCATCGAGGACTGCAAATCGAACGTCGTCATCACCGCCGATGAAGGTTTGCGCGGCGGGCGCAAGGTGCCGCTCAAGGCCAACACCGACGCGGCCATCGACAAAGCCGGCGGCGTCGACCACGTCATTGTGGTGCGGCGCACCGGCGCGCCGGTCAACATGCTGCCCGGCCGCGACGTCTGGTACGACGAAGCCGCCGACATGGTGACGGCGGAATGCCCGTGCGAACACATGAACGCGGAAGATCCGCTGTTCATTCTTTACACGTCGGGCTCGACGGGAAAGCCGAAGGGCGTGCTGCATACCACCGGCGGCTACCTGGTGTTTACGTCCATGACGCACCAGGACGTGTTCGATTATCACGACGGCGATATTTACTGGTGCACCGCTGACGTCGGCTGGGTCACCGGGCACAGCTACATCGTCTACGGCCCGCTCGCGAACGGCGCCACGACGCTGATGTTCGAGGGCGTGCCGAATTATCCGACCACCTCGCGGTTTTGGGAGGTGATCGACAAGCACAAGGTCAATATTTTCTACACGGCGCCGACGGCGATCCGCGCGCTGATGCAGGCCGGCGATGGGCCGGTGACGAAAACCTCGCGCGCGTCGCTGCGGCTCCTCGGCTCGGTCGGCGAGCCGATCAATCCGGAAGCGTGGGAATGGTATCACCGCGTCGTCGGCGACGGCCGCTGCCCGATTGTCGACACCTGGTGGCAGACCGAGACCGGCGGCATTTTGATTACGCCGCTGCCCGGCGCGACCAAATTAAAGCCCGGCTCGGCGACGCGGCCGTTCTTCGGCGTTATTCCGCAGCTCGTCGACGCCCAGGGCGCGGTACTCGACGGCGCGGCCACCGGCAATCTCTGCATTGCGGATTCGTGGCCGGGGCAGATGCGCACGGTCTATGGCGATCATCAGCGTTTCGTCGACACGTATTTTTCCGCCTATCCTGGCAAGTACTTTACCGGCGACGGCTGCCGGCGTGATGGAGACGGCTATTACTGGATCACCGGCCGCGTCGACGACGTGATCAACGTCGCCGGCCATCGCATGGGCACCGCCGAAGTGGAATCGGCACTGGTCGCCCATCCGAAAGTGTCGGAAGCCGCGGTCGTCGGTTATCCGCACGACATCAAGGGCCAGGGCATCTACGCCTATGTCACGCTGATGGCCGGCGAGAAGCCGACCGAGGCGTTGCGCAAGGAACTGGTGCAGTGGGTGCGAACTGAAATCGGTCCGATCGCATCGCCCGATCTCATCCAGTTCGCGCCGAGCCTGCCCAAAACCCGCTCCGGGAAAATCATGCGCCGGATTTTGCGCAAGATCGCCGAAGACGAGTTCGGCAATCTTGGCGACACCTCTACGCTTGCCGATCCCGCCGTGGTCGACGATCTGGTGGATAACCGGCAGAACAAGAAGAGCGCTTAGCCCAGCTCAGGCGATACGGTGCGCCGCCCGGACGCGGCGCGCCCATTCAGACCGACTCGCCGTTGTGTGCGGGACACACCCGGCGAAAAATTTGGGAAAACTTCACCCTATTACACACGCGTTACTGAGCGTGCGCGCGTCTTGGATTATTATCCATCCCGGCTGTAGGGCCCGCGTGGAAAGCCGAGTGGTGCGGGTCGGCAACGGGGATTTTGCAAATGCGAGCAACGACTTTGCTGTCGGCGGCGTTGGCTGCTGCCGTCATCGGTTCATTGGCATTCGCGCCGAAAGCGGCGCAGGCGCACGGCACAATCGTCGCCGCGCCCTCATCGGTCTCGGCGGGCACCATTGTCGTGCGCACCAACGAGCGGCGGCTCTATTACGGCTTGGGCGGCGGCCGGGCCATCGCCTATCCGGTCGGCGTCGGCCGCGCCGGCAAGCAGTGGTCGGGCACTTCCTACATCAACGGCAAGTATATTCGTCCCGATTGGGAGCCGCCGTCCGTGGTGCGCGCCGACCATCCGGGCCTGCCGAAGGTGATCAAAGGCGGCTCGCCGCAAAATCCCATGGGCGTTGCCGCGATGTCGCTCTCTGGCGGCGAATACGCCATTCACGGCACCAACCAGCCGGGCTCGATCGGTCACTTTGTGTCCTACGGCTGCATCCGCATGTTCAACGAGGACATCAGGGATCTCTACGGGCGGGTCAGCGTCGGGACCGAGGTCGTCGTCCAGTAAGAACCAGCGGGCGCAATCTTTCGTCCGCCTGCCCTCGCGCGTCGTACGCTATCCGCACCAGGAACCGCGGCGTCCGCCATCATAGCTGCGCGCAAAGCCGCCACTGAGCAGCGCCGCGGAGATGTCCGGCGTGTCGTGCGTCGCAGCGAGCGCATCGACCCGGCCGCCGTACTTGTCGATGCCGACGCGGAAGACCGTCACCGGACCGGCGGCCAGCATGGCTTCCAGCGCGGTGCGCGCGGTTTGCGCCTTTGCTGCTTCGTCGGCGCAACGGGCATGGAGTTCCGGGGCGTCGATGTTGCGCAGGCGCACTTTGGTGGTGACGTCGAGCCCCGGCCAAACGTGCACCCGCGCTTCAAAGGTGTCGCCGTCAATCACGCGCAGCACTTCGGCCGGATAGGCCAGCGGCGAGCTGGCGGCGAGGCCATTGGTTGCCGGCAGAGCGGGCGCCACATCACTCGCGGGCTGCGGCGTGCTTTCGATCGAAGCCGTGGTCAGCGGCCGCACCGGGCGGACGATTGCACCGGTCATGAAGCCCGCAGCGAAAATCAAAACCGCCACCCCAAGCACGCCGTGATGCCGCGTCGGTGCAAGACCCGCGAGTGAAAATTGCGCCAGGCTCATGGGCTATTATTGATTGCCGCTCGTGAAAGGACACTTAAAGCGTGTAAGGATTATATTCCGTTGATACCGAAAAATCAAGGAATAGAATCCGCGCCGCCCCCGGCGCCGCTAGAAATCCGAGGCGATGCCGTTGATTTCCCAGTCCCCGTAGCGTGTGGGCTCAGGGCCGTCGCGGCCCCGGATTTCCTTGGGCTTTGGAGCTTCCTTGGGGTCTTGTGCCGCCCGCCGGGCCGCCGCTTCCGCAAGGGCGCGCTCGGCTGCCGGCGTTAGCGGCGCCTTGCCGGCGAGACCGTCAGTTTTCCGGTCGTTCGCACCAGGCATTGCTGAGGTTTCGTCGGTTGGCATGGCGCCTGACTTGGCGTAGCCGTGCCAAATCTACAAGTAGCCATGCCGCAAGGAGGCATTTGCCGAAATGAAATCCGCGCGCCGGCAACCGGCTGTTGCGTCCACTGCCGACCCGCCGGGGCTCGCCACCCGCCGCGTTGCCGCCGACATCGTCGAAGGCGTGCTGCGGCGGCGCCGCCCGCTCGATGAGCTTTTCGATGGCGGCGGCGCGCACCGCGCGTTGGCCGATCTTGACGAGCGCGACCGTGCTTTTGTCCGCGCGCTGGCGACGACCGACGATCCGGCGGCTCGGATCGCTGCGCTATCTCTTGAGTCTTTTGCTCGAGCGCGGCCCGCCGAAGCAAGCGCCGCGCGCGGAGACCGCGCTGCTCATCGGCGCCGCGCAGATTGTCTTTCTCAACGTGCCCGATCATGCCGCGGTCGATCTCTCGGTGCGGCTCGCCCAGCAAGACCGCCACGCGGCGCATTACGCCGGCCTCGTCAATGCGGTGCTGCGGCGCGTGGTGCGTGAAGGGGCTGAGCGGATAGCCGCCGCCGACGTGGCTGTTCTCGATACGCCGGAATGGCTCATGCAGCGCTGGATCGCGACCTACGGCGCTGAGATCGCTCATGCCATCGCCGTTGCCAACGGCCACGAGGCGGCGCTCGACGTAACGGTAAAACGCGATCCGGCCATTTGGGCCGGACGCCTTGATGGGCAAGTGTTGCCGACCGGATCGGTGCGGACCATCGCCGGCGGCCTGGTGACAGCACTGCCGGGTTTCTCCGAAGGCGCGTGGTGGGTACAGGATGCTGCGGCAGCGCTACCGGCGCGGCTTCTCGGTGACGTCACCGGCCGCCGCGTCGCCGATCTTTGCGCGGCACCCGGCGGCAAAACCGCGCAGCTCGCCGCCGCCGGCGCGCGCGTCACCGCGGTCGATCGCGCCCCGGCGCGGCTCGATCGGTTGCGGGATAACTTGCAGCGGCTTTCGCTCGACGCCGAACTCGTATGCGCCGACGTGGGCGAATGGCAGGCCGAGCCGTTCGATGCGGTGTTGCTCGACGCGCCCTGTTCGTCGACCGGAACCATACGCCGGCATCCCGACGTGCCGTGGCTGAAGCAGCCGGCCGATATCGCCAAGCTTGCCGAATTCCAGCGCCGGTTGCTCAATCGCGCGGCGACGCTGACCAAAACGGGCGGCACGCTGGTCTACTGCACCTGTTCGCTCGAACCGGAGGAGGGCAAGGATGTCGTCGCCGGCTTCCTCGGCGGCGAACCGTCATTTCGGCGCGCGCCGCTGCGCGGCGACGAAATTCCCGGCATCAGCGGCTTGATCGACGATGACGGGGACCTGCGCACGCTCCCCTGTCATTTTAACCATGCCGACGCCCGATTTGCCGGGCTGGATGGATTTTACGCCGCGCGGCTGGTGAAAGCATTAGCGTTCGGCAGAAAAAGCGGCCCAATGGCCGCCGTTGCGTCATTCCGTTATGGTTTCGCAGCGACAATACCGACAATACCAGCGTTTCTGCCGAGGAGGGGCGAACGCGGCATGGCACGCGCTGTCATCGCGGACCGGGTGAAGCTTTCGGGGCTATTGTTGCGCGGCGGGGCGAGGCAATTCGCCGGCCGCGTGATCGGCCATCCGTTGCTGCGCTGGCAGCTCTCGCCGTTCAAGGCCGACCGGCTGCTGATTGCGCCGCAGGAATTGCGCACCGCCGACGCCACCCGCGCCACCGAAATCTATGCCGGCCGCTTCACCTTCGCCGGCAAGGTCGTGATCTGCGACGACCGGTCGATCTTCCAGATGGCGCCGCCCTCGGCCGAATGGTCCGCGGCGCTGCTGGGCTTTTCATGGCTGCGCCACCTGCGCGCGGCTGAATCCGGCATCACCCGCGCGAACGCCCGCGCGCTGGTCGACGAATGGATCACGCTGCAAGGCGCGTGGCATCCGGTGGCCTGGCGCTCGGACGTGCTGTCACGGCGGATCATCTCGTGGCTGAGCCAGGCGCCGCTGGTGTTGCAGGACGCCGATGTGCGCTTTTATCGCCGCTTTCTGCGCAGCCTGATGCGGCAAGTGCGCTACCTGCGCCGCACCGCACGTCACGCCAATCGCGGCGTCGCCCGCATGCAGGCCGCGGTCGCGCTGATCTACGCCGCTTTGTGCATCGCCGGTCAGGCTCGCTACATCAAAGCCGCCAGCGACCACCTCAAACGCGAAATCGAGCGGCAAATCCTTCCCGACGGCGGTCACGCCAGCCGCGATCCCGGTGCGGTTATTGAACTGCTGCTTGAATTCCTGCCGCTGCGGCAGGCGTTCGCGTCGCGCAACGTGGCGCCACCGCAGGCGCTGCTCAACGCCATCGACCGGATGATGCCGATGCTGCGCTTCTTCAGGCATTCCGAAGGGACATTCGCGCATTTCAACGGCATGGGCGCGACGCCAGCCGACCTGCTGTTGACGCTGCTCGCCTACGATGAGACGCGCGGTGCGCCGCTGACCAATGCGTCCTATTCCGCCTATCACCGCCTCGAAGCCCGCGGCGGCGTCCTGATCATGGATACCGGCCGTGCGCCGCCGCTCGACATGAGTCTTGAGGCTCACGCCGGCTGCCTGTCGTTCGAATTCTCGTCGCCGAAGCAAAGCCTCATTGTCGTCAACTGCGGAATGCCGTCGACGGCCCGCGAGGACTGGCGGCCGCTGGCGCGGGCCACCGCCGCGCATTCGACCGTTACGCTCAACGACGAGTCTTCGGCCCGCTTCATTGAACGGCCGATGTTCCGCCGCCTGCTCGGCGGCTCGCCAATGCTCGCCGGTCCAAGCCGCGTTTCGGCGGTCCGCGAGGAAAGCAACGAAGCAGTCATCCTGCGCGCGGCCCATGACGGTTACGCCGACCGCTACGGCATAGTCCACGAGCGCACGGTAGCGCTTGCGGCGGACGGCACGCGCTTCGATGGCGAGGATTTGTTCCTCGACGCCGCCGGCGGCCCCCAGGTGCTCACCCGGCATGACCGCTACGCGGTGCGTTTCCACCTGCATCCGTCGATCAAGGCGACGGGCTTCACCGACGGACACGGCGCTTTGCTGGTCATGACGAATGGCGAGGTGTGGACGTTCAATGCCGGCGAGAGCCGCGTGCAGCTTGAAGACGGCGTCTACCTTGCCAGCAACGAGGGACCGCGCCGCGGCGTCCAGTTGGTCGTCCACGGCCAGGCGCGCGCGGCGCCGCGCGTGGTCTGGAGCTTTCAGCAGGCCGATCCCATGACGGTGGCGACAGCCGGCAGCGCACGCCGCGCCCGGCAGGAGCAGCCGAAGCTGCCGCTGTAAGCCGTCGCTGTTTTCAGTATAAAAGCACGCCATGACCGAGCATCTGCGCCGCCCCGCGCGCGCCCTCATTGCGGTGTCCGACAAAACCGGCGTTGCCGAATTCGCCCGCGAATTGATCGGTTATGGCATCGACATCGTCTCGACTGGCGGCACGCGCCAAGCGCTGATGGACGCCGGCCTTGCCGTCACCGACGTAGCGGATTTGACCGGCTTTCCGGCCATGATGGATGGCCGGGTAAAGACGCTCCATCCGGCGGTGCACGGCGGCATTCTGGCTATACGCAACAACGCCGCGCACGCCGAAGCCATGCGCGCGCACCATATCCGTCCGATCGATGTGGTGGTGGTCAACCTCTATCCGTTCGAGGAAACCGTAGCCCGCGGTGCAAGCTTTGCCGACTGCATCGAAAATATCGACATCGGCGGTCCGGCCATGATCCGTGCCGCGGCGAAAAATCACGACGACGTCGTCGTCATTGTCGAGGCAACAGACTACGCGGCCGTGCTCGACGAATTCGCGCGGCATGGCGGCATGACCACGCTGGCGCTGCGCCGGAAGCTCGCCGCCAAGGCGTTTTCGCGCACCGCCGCGTACGACGCGGCGATCGCCAACTGGTTCGCCAACGAGCTCCACCAATCGGCCCCCGACTATCGCGCTGTGGCGGGACGGCTGATCGAAGAATTGCGCTACGGCGAAAACCCGCATCAGTCGGCAGCATTCTATCGCCTGCCGGAGCTGCGTTTCGGCGTCGCCACGGCGCGGCAAGTGCAAGGCAAGCAACTCTCGTACAACAACATCAATGACACCGACGCGGCGTACGAATGCGTCGCCGAATTCGATCCGGCGCGCACCGCCGCCTGTGTCATTATCAAGCACGCCAATCCGTGCGGTGTTGCCGAGGGCGATGACCTTGCCGCCGCCTATCGCAAGGCGCTCGCGTGCGATCCGGTGTCGGCGTTCGGCGGCGTTGTCGCGGTCAATCGCACGCTCGATGCGAACGCGGCGCGTGCCATCACCGAGATTTTCACCGAAGTCATTATTGCGCCCGACGCCAGCGACGAAGCGGTTGCCATTGTCGGCGGCAAAAAGAATCTACGGCTTCTGCTGGCCGGCGGCTTGCCCGATCCGCGCGCGCAAGGCCTGAGCGTAAAGACCGTGGCCGGAGGGCTTCTGGCGCAATCGCGCGATAACGCCGTGGTCGATGATATGGAATTGAAGTCGGTGACAAAGCGCGCGCCGACGAACGCGGAGCTGCGCGATCTGCGTTTTGCCTTTCGCGTCGCCAAGCACGTCAAGTCGAACACGATTGTTTACGCCAAGAACTCCGCGACGGTCGGCGTTGGCGCCGGGCAGATGAGCCGGGTGGATTCGGCGCGCATTGCCGCGCGCAAGGCGGAAGACGCCGCGAAGGATGCTGGTGACAAAGAGCCGGCGACCAAAGGATCGGTGGTCGCGTCGGATGCGTTCTTTCCGTTCGCCGATGGGCTTCTGGTCGCGATCGAGGCCGGCGCTACGGCGGTGATTCAGCCGGGCGGTTCAGTGCGCGACGACGAAGTGATCAAGGCCGCCGACGACGCCGGCATCGCCATGGTGTTCACCGGCATGCGGCATTTCCGGCACTGATGCCGGACCCTCATTGCGGGCGTAGGCGAACGCGAACTAGACCGCGCCGGTAATCCACTGCTCGAGTTTTTGCTTCGGCGCGGCGCCGATCTGGCGCGAGGCAAGCTCGCCGTTCTTGAACAGCATCAGCGTCGGGATCGACATGATGCCGAACTTGGCCGCGGTGCCGGGATTCTCGTCGACGTTGAGTTTGACGATCTTCACCTTGCCGTTGAGCGACTTGGAAATCTCTTCCAGAGCCGGCGCGATCATCCGGCACGGCCCGCACCATTCCGCCCAGAAATCCACCACCACGGGTTCGGTCGCCTTGAGGACGTCCTTCTCGAACGTCGCGTCGGTTACTTTCTCGACCATCGGAAACCTCGTTGGGTTGGCGTGAAGTTGGGCAGGGCGCAGAACCTATGAACGGCGTTTGCCAGCGTCAAGGCCGTTTCACCGGAGCGTGACTTTCGCTGTTTTTGCACGTCTTTCGCTCGCGATTTCCGCCAAAGCCGCCGCCATGGCCGTTTCCGAAATCTCGACGAGGACCGGCCCGCCGGTGAAGATCAGTGCCGCGCGAATCGTTCTTTCCGGGTAAATGCGCGCCAGCACCGCGCGGTAAAGCGCAAGCTGCCGGACGTAAGGCGCGGGCACTTCGGCAGCGCTTTGCGGGATCGCGCGGTCGGTCTTGTAGTCCGTGATCAGCACCGATTCTCCGGTCACCGCCAGGCGATCCACCTGCCCGGCAACCGGGATCGGCTCGGAGCCCGGACACGTGACGCGGCCGGCAACGGAGACTTCGGCGCGGCTTCCTGGCGCGAATGCCTCGGCGAACACCAGATCGTTAAGGATGGCGAGAATCTGGTGCGTCATCTCGTCTTGCTCGGCGGCGGTGAATTCCGCAGCGGCGCGTTTCAGATAATGCGCGATCGCGATTTTACGTTTGGCTTCGGGGATGTCGGGCAGCGACTGCATCAGCCGATGCATAACGCGGCCGCGCGCCAGCGCCTTCCGGCGCTCGGCGATCGACGCGGTGGTGCGCGCAAAGCCGGCGCCAATCTCATCCTCGAAGGCCGACGATGGCGACAGAGTTTGCGGATGCGACTTTTCCTGCGGCGCAGGCTCGCGCAACCAGGTTGGCAATTCGAGCCGCTGAACTTTTGCCGGGACTTGAGCATCCTGAAGCTTCGCGGTTTGGCCGCTTGCCCCCTTGCGAAAACGCCAGATTTTTTCGCCGCTCTCGTCTTCTTCGACGAGCTCGGGCCCAAGCTCCTTGCGCACGAGCTCGTACCAGCAGCCCGCCGGCCGGCCCTTTAGACCGTCGGCGCCGCAAATAATCAGCCGCTCGGCGGCTCGCGTCATGGCGACATAAAGAAGCCGCCGGTATTCGTGTTCGGCTTCGGCGTTGGCCTCGGTGCGCGCGGTCGCGACTTCGGCAACATCGTCGGCTTTGCGTCCCACCCAGATCGTCGCGCCGCCGGCGAGCTGCAACAGCCGCGGCGGCTTCATCACCGGCGGCGTGATGGTGTCGGCAAGGATCACAATCGGCGCCTCAAGACCCTTGGCGCCGTGCACCGTCATCACCCGCACCTCGTCGCGCCGGATCTCCATGTCGCGTTTGACTTCGGCGCGGGCGTCGCGGAGCCAGGTCAAGAATCCCTGCAGCGTCGGCGTCTCGCGCCGCTCGTAATCGAAAGCGACATTGAGAAACTCGTCGATCGCGTCGTTCGCCTCCAGTCCGAGTCGGGCAAGAAAACGCTGCCGCCCGCGCCCCTGCCCGAGGAGCAACGCATAAAACGAAAACGGCGTTTCATGCCGCGCCGCATCGGTCAGCGCATCGAGCCGCGCCGCTGCCTCGGCGAAAATCGGCTTCTCGGCGCTCTTCCGCGCCAGCGCCGCACGCAACGAAGCGCGGCCGCGGCCATGTGCGACAGCAAACAAGTCGTCGTCGCTAAAGCCGAACAGCGGACTGCGCAGCACCGTGGCCAGCGCCAGATCGTCGTGGGGCAATAACAGCGCATCGGCCAGCGCCATCAAGTCCATCACCGCGATGTGTTCGGTGAGCATGAGGCGATCGGCGCCGGCGACCTCGATCGCCTGATTCTTCAGCGCGCGGATGATGGCCTCGAACAATTCGCCGCGCTGGCGCACCAGGATCAGAATGTCGCGATAACCGGCGCCGCCATCGACCATGCGCCGGACCGCGCGCGCGATGCGGCGCGCAAGTTTGACCCGCGAGCTCGTCTCGCTCACCGTGTCGAACGGTGCGTCCCAGCCCTCCTTGTCGTCGCGCGGGTCGGGCTTTTCTGTTTCCCAGACCTCGACCACGCTCGGCGCCGCATCATCCAGCGCGATGTGCGGCGGGAAGCCGGCGGTATCCGATGTGACGCTCGGCGGCGATCTCCTTGCGTGCGAACACCAGGTCCACGGCGGCGAGGATTTCTTTGCCCGAGCGGAACGAGTGCTCGAACTTGCAGTCGACAAAATCCAGGCCGCTCTGTTCATGCGCGCTTTTGAAATAACGCCGCATGTTGTCGAATTCCTTGGGGGCGGCGTTCTGAAATGAATAGATCGACTGCTTCTCGTCGCCGACCGCAAACAGCGTGCGCGCGACACTGCGCGCTCCAGCGCCGGCGGTGAATTCGGCGGTCAGCCGCCGCACGATGTCCCACTGTTTGTGGCTGGTGTCCTGTGCCTCGTCCACCAGCACGTGATCGATGCCGAGATCGAGCTTGTAATGCACCCAGGCGGCGCGAAATCGGACAGCAGCGCCAGCGTCTTGTCGATCAGGTCATCGTAATCGAGGAGACCCCGCCGCTCCTTCTCGTCGCCATAACGGGTCAATACTTCGTGCGCGACCGTGACGAGCGCGGCGCTGCGGTCGCGGCTGGCTGCGGCGCGGCGGCGTTGGAGCAGCGCAACCAGGCGGTCCCGCTCTTCGGTCAATCGCTCGCGCAAGCCGTTGTCGATTGACTGGGTAACGACCGAAGCACGCGGGTCGCCGCTCCCGAAGTCGTGAAAAATATGTCGAGATAGGTCTCGATCTGGTCCGATCCGGACAATGAAGCCAGGCGCGCAAAGCGCGCAGATTGGTCGCCATCGGTCTTGCGGCCGCCCGCAAGAGCCTTGGCGATCGCCGGCCATTCCGACGGCGCGATGATCTCGCCGGAAAAAAACGCGGCTTCGATCTCCTCGATGCTGTCGGAAGAATCGACGCCGAGCAGTTCCGACATATTGTCTTCGACCGCATCAACGCCGCCGCCGTCCCTCACCCAGCGCAAAATGGCGTCGCGCCGGCCGATGGCTTCGCGCACGACGTCGCGGAACGTCTGGTCCGCCGCCGCCGTCATGGCGTTATTGAGCGCCCGCGCCAGCGGGCTTTCCGGGTCGCGCGGCGCCGTCGAGCAACACGCTGAGCGTCAGCCGTTCCAGACAGCTCGGATCGCTCGGTATCGTCGAGCACGGCAAAGCGCGCGGCGACGTTGGCTTCGAACGGAAACTGATGCAGGAGCTGCGTGCAGAAGGCGTGGATGGTCTGCACCTTGAGACCGCCGGGAGTTTCCAGCGCGCGCGCGAACAGGCGCCGCGCGAGCGACCGGCGGCGCCGCATCCGGCGCAAGTCCGGAGCTTTGCTTTATCGCCGCGTCGAGCGTGGCGTCGTCGTAGACCGTCCACTGGGCAAGCGTGTCGAACACGCGCTTGGCCATGTTGGCGGCGGCGGCCTTGGTGAAAGTGATGCAGAGGATTTTCTCCGGTTCGACGCCGTTGAGCAGGAGATTGATGACGCGCTGCGCCAGCACGTGGGTTTTGCCGGAGCCGGCATTGGCGGCGACCCACGCCGACGCTTGCGGATTGGCAGCCGCATGCTGGCGCCGCGTTACTTCATCGGGACGGCGGGCGCTCTCACTCGCTACCCCAAAAATCGTCGATCTCGCCGCCGGTCGCCGACCATTCCTTGACGCGCGCGAGATGGTCGTAGTCGCCGTAATGCTTGGTCCACATCGGATGGACCAGCGAGCGGTAAGGCTCGTTTTGGTCATCGAAGCGCCGTGCAATCTCGGTGAGCTTTTCGCAGCGCGTAGTCGGCCTGTTCGTCGGTCGTGCCTCTGATGAAATCGATCGGCTTCGGTTCGCCGGGCGCGCGCGCCGCCTTTGAGCAGCACGTAACCGACCTGCGCGACGGAGCCGGGGACGATGTCGCGAAATCCGCCTTGGCGCAGGATCGCGGCTTCAAGCGTGAGCTGCGGCGCGAGCCCGGTTCGCACCTGTTTCTCGGTGCGCGCCGAGCCGGTCTTGTAATCGAGGATGATGTAACGGCCGTCGGCGTGCGCGCTCGATACGATCGGCGCGGCCGACCAATTTGAATACGCCGTCGGAAAGCGGAATGTCGATCTCGCCACGAATCTCGGCGACAATCGCCTTGATGTCCGGACGCCGCTCCCTCTCCCAGGCGGCAAACCAGCGCGCGATGCGCTTGAAGCGCGGCCACCAGAACGCGCGCGCTTCGGGAAAGTCTTCGAGCGGCGCAAAATGCGGCACGCCGATTTCGATGAGCACTTGCTCCGGATCGGGCGGCAGCGCTTCGGCGTAACGCTCGGTGAATTCGCCGATGGCGGCGTGGATGACCGTGCCCCGCTCGGCGGCGCCCGGCGACATATCGACTGGATCGAGCGGCGCCAGCTTCAAAATGTATTTGGCGTAGATGGTGTAGGGATCGCGCAGCCAATTCTCGATATCGGTGACGGAAAGGCGCGGCGGCCGCACTTCGCGCGGCGGCGTCGGCGCGGGTTGCGGCGCGGGCGATGGTTTGCCCGGCCGGTCGAGTTCGCGGGCCCAGCCGACGTAAGCATTGCCGCGATCGAGCGCCGCTTTCCAACGCTCTTTCCCGGAGATGGCGGCAAGGCGCTGAATGAAGCGCGATGACACGGTCGGCGCGCCGGCGATTTTGGCCGAGTAGCTCAGAATCACTTCCGGTGCGCCGAGAAGCTGAGCGAAGTCGTGCGCGGTCAGCCCGATGCGGCGTTCCGGCTGATCGAGGCCGAGTTGTTGGCGCATCGGCCGGCTCAGCCACGCGTCGCAACGGCTTTCCGGCGGCCAGGTCCCTTCCACCAGACCGCCGAGCACGACTCGGTCGCTATCGGTCAGGCGCGCTTCGACCGTGCCGAGAATGCGGACCCGTACACCGGCGCGCGGCGGCGGCCGGACCTGACGGCCCGCGAGCGAAGCGACAAACAATTCGGCGTAATCGGCCGTGTCGACGATCAGCGCAGCCGCAGCTTCGCTGGTGGCAAGTTCTTCAAACGCCTCCGCGAGCTTTGCGCCATCAGCGCCGGTAAACGCCGCCGCCTCGCCGTCCTTATCCGACAGGGCGGCCACCACATCGCGATGACGCGCGGCGATCTCGGCAAGCGAGAGCGACTGACCGGCGATGTCCTCAAGCTGCGCCAGCGCGGCGCCGAGCGCGCTAACGAGATCGGCCGCCGCCGCAAGCTCGCTTTCGCCGAGCGTAATGCGCGGATCCGATCCGTGCAGATCGGTCGATTCCTTGCGGTGAAACTTTGCCAGTTCGTCGCGGAAGGTGTTCAGCGCGTGCGCCAAGTTCCCGCTGCCGGGACGCGGGCGCGGACCGCGCAGCACCGCGCGTTCGAGTGCGGCGACGGCGCGGCTGTCTGCGCCGAGCCGCGACAACGGATGTTTGAGCAGCGCCAGCAAAGGCACCGGGGCGAGACCGCCGAGCGCGACTTCCGCGGCGAGCCGGGCGAAAACTCCGGCCGCCGTCGCCGCCAGCGTCTCCCCGCCTGAATCCTCGGCAGCAATTTCCCAACGCGCGAGTGCGGCGAGCACGCGCCGCGCAAGTGCGCGGTCGGGCGTGACCAGCGCTGCCGTTTTTCCCGTGTTGACGGCTTCGCGCAGCGCAACCGCGACAGCAAGCGATTCCTCCTCGGCCTGCGCCGCCTCGATCACGCTGACATTTTGCAGCGCCGTGTCGGCGTGCGCGCCGAATTGCGGATCGGCGGCAAGTTTTGCCCATGCCTCCGCCGATGAAGCCGGGCGCAGCGCTTCCGAAATAAGCCGCTCGCGCCGGCGTGGCTCGGCGAGGTTTTTCACCGCGCCGCGCGCGATGCCGATGCGCGCGAGCAGCGCCTGCAAGGCAAATTGCGGATGTCCCGGCGCCGGCGCGATCCCCTTGCCTTCGTCGCCGGCGATCAGGCGCCAGGCGTTTTCGTCGAGATCGGTGTCGAGTCCGGGAAGCACGACGGCGCCGTGCGGCAAGCCCGCAATGGTCGCGATCAATTCCGCGGTGGACGGAATCGATCCGGTCGAGCCGGCCGCGATCACCGGACCGCCGGTATGACGGGCGAGCCGCGCGGCTTCGGCCTTGATCAGCGCATCGCGGCGTAGCGCCGCTTCCGTGCAGCCCCGCTCCTTCAACACCTGCGGCCATCGCTCGCGCGCAATCTGCAAAAATTTCAACGTAAGCTGCCAGTACTGATCGAGCAGATCCGGCACCAGACCGTCCAGCTTCTCCCACGCCACGCCGCGCATCGTCATGTCGTCGATCAGCCGGGCGAGATCGTCAGCAAGCGCACACGCCGCCGCCGGTGTCTGCGCGACGAGCGGCGCACCGCTCGCGCCGTGCAGTTCGGGCGAGTCCGCCCACTTGCTGATGAGCGATGCGAGCAGCAGGCGCCGCTCAAGGCCCCCGAGCACCGGCGGCAGCGCCAACGCCTCCTCGGCGATGGCGCCTGCTGCAACTTCGGCAAAGGCAATCTCATCTTCGTCGATGTCGCCCAGCGCCACGATGCGCGGCAGGATCGCCGCATCGGATCCCATGACGTCGAGGAAAGCATCGCGCGCCAGCCGGCAAGCGCGCCGCGTCGGCAGATAAAGCGTTGCCGCAGCCCAAGCGAGCGGATCGTCGCCGATGCGGAAGCCGAGCTCGCCATTTCGCAAAGCATCAAGCAGCGTCGGCAAAAATGGCGCGGACGCCGGGATATTGAAGACGCGAGAAGGCATAACGGGTTCCGGCGACCCGGAAGGCGCGACTAAAGAGTTTGCAGCGCCGCCTCCGCGGCGGCTACGGCCTCCGGCGTGCCCACATGCATCCAAACGCCTTCCAGACGCAAGCCGAACAAGCGGCCCGTATCGGTTGCGGCGTCAAACAGCCGCGTCAGCGAAAACGCGCCGGCCGGAGCGTCGGCGAACAACGCCGGCGCGAGCACAGCGGCGCCGGCATAGACGAACGGCACCACTTGTTTCTCGGCGCGCCGAAGCAGACGCCCGTCCGGCAACATGGCAAAGTCGCCGCGTCCGGAATAGCCGATGCTTCCCGCGGTCGGCGCCAGAAGCAACAACGCGTCCATGATGGCCGGATCGAAAGTCTCGGCGAGCCGCAGGAAGTTCGGCCGCACGCCGTCGAGCCAGAGCGTATCAGAGTTCACTAGAAAGAACGGGCCGCCACCGAGTTGCGGCAGCGCTTTCGCGATGCCGCCGCCAGTGCCAAGCAACTCGGCGCGTTCGTCGGAGATCACGATCTGAGGATGCTTGCGCGCCTTGAGATGCTGCACCAAAGCGTCGGCGAGGTGATGCACGTTGACCACTGCGCGCGCGACGCCTGCCTCGGCAAGCCGGTCGAGCGAATAATCGATCAGCGCCTTGCCGCCGACTTCGACCAACGGCTTCGGCAGATGGCCGTTATACGGCCGCATGCGGGTGCCGAGCCCGGCCGCCAACACCATCGCACTGTTCGGGACCGACGTGTTCCCCCGCGCCATGCCCATCATCCGCCGATTCGCAGTATCATAGCCCATTCAGTGGCGGAACATTGGCTTCGTACCAGGCTTTCAGCGGCGCCAGGGCCGGATGAGCCAGCGATCTTTCCAGATAGCGCAATAGCCGCGGAACATGACGGAGATATTGTGGCTTGCCGTCGCGCCGGTCGAGCCGCGCGAAGATACCCAGAATCTTGGTGGCGCGCTGCGCCGCGAGCGTCGCGTAGAGCATGGCAAACTCCGCCGCGTCGAAATTCTGGTCGCCCATCCGGGCGCGCGCGTAACGGCTGAGAAGCTTCATCTCCAGCTGTTCGGGAACGTCAACCCGCGCATCTTGCAGCAGCGACGCCACGTCGTAGGCGGCGGGACCGATCAAGGCATCCTGGAAATCCAAGAGCCCGACTTGCGCCAGGCCTTGCCGCTGCGGCAGCCAGAGAAGGTTGGGCGAATGGTAGTCGCGCAACACCCAGGTGGGAAACGCTTTCAGCGGCGGATCCAGTGCGTCGCGCCACAGCGCGATGAAGTCGGCGCGCATGCCGGTTGTCAGCGCCGGCGAAGCGTCGGCGAGGTACCAATCCAGCAAAAGCTCCGCTTCGATCAGGAACGCGCCCAGATCGTAGCGCGGCAAGCGATATTCAAGGTGTGGGGCCACCGCCAGGGCGTGCGGGAGCTTGCGGCGATGCAGCGCCGCCAACAGATCGACCGCAGCCTCGTAACGCGCCTCAATCGGCGCCGGCGGATCGCCGCTGACGATGCGCTCGTCGCCGAGATCCTCCATGATGATGAAGCCGTGATCGAGATCGGCGTGGAGTATTGTCGGCGCCGAGAGATCGCGCTCACGCAGGCCGGCCGCAAGCGCGACGTAAGGCACGACGTCTTCGGCCAGATGTGCGATGGCGCTGTACGGCTTGCCGTCGCGCACCGGCGGACCATCCGGCCGCCGCGGCGCATTCATCAAAATCGCGTTTTGCTGATCGAGCGCGAGGCGCTCGTAGATACGCGTCGAGGCGTCGCCGATCATGCGGCTCCGGCGCGCCCGGCCGAAACCCGAGCTCTCGAGAAAGCTCCCGCAGGCGCGCGATCCGCGTTGCCCTCGCGGCAAACGCGCCGTAGCCGGCGACGCGGGCGTTGCGCGCTTCCGGACTGAGCTGTGGCGCAAGCGTAAACGCAATGTCGAGACGATCCGCCGGCAAAAATCCGGCGGCGCGATCCGGCCATTCCACGAGCACGACAGCGCCCGGCGGCAAATCATCGAAACCGAGTTCACCGAGTTCGGCGGCGCCCGAAAGCCGGTAGAAATCCGCGTGCACCAGGACGAAGCGCGGCAGCTCGTAGGTCTGCATCAGCGTAAAGGTCGGGCTTGGCACTTCGATGGACTGATCGCCGGCGAGGTAGCGGATCAGCGCGCGCGCAAACGTGGTTTTGCCGGCGCCCAAATCGCCGGACAGGGTCACCAGATCGCCGGGCTCGAGCGCGAGCGCGATCTCGGCCGCAAACCGCGCGGTCGCCCGTTCGCCCGGCAACATCACCGTGAAACTTGAACCGCCAGCGGCGGTAGGAAACATCGCGCGGGGCTCCGATGTGCTGAAGTTCAAAGCTCAGCCGTGCATGGCAACGACAACGCAGCAAATCCCCCAGAACAGGCAATACTCGAAACCGCCGAGCTGCCACAGCCACTTGCCGCGGCTATGGCGCCACGTTGCCCAGGCGGCGACGAACAGAAATATCGCCTCAACCGCAGCGACATAACGCGTGTAGATCGCGAACACCATGCCGATGGCGCACACGGCCTCGATCACCATGCAGGAGAAGACCCAGCCCTTAACCGGGTGGAGCCGGTAATCGTCGTAGATCTTGTAGGTGAGTTCGAGATCGCTCGCCTTGGCGTAGAAATGCGGCAAGAGAAACAAGCCGCAAATCAGCCGGAGAATATTGAATTCGTTGGTCAGATCGAAAATATGCAGGTTCATCCCCGGCCTCCTCCAACTCCACGCGAATGTTAGATTCGGCCACTAGGCGGCGGTCAAGCCGGCCGCGGCGGCGCCGAGCGGAAAAGTGCAGGTTACCGTCGTGCCTTCGCCGACCGTCGAGGCGATTTGAACCGTGCCGCCGTGAAGCTCGACGAATGAACGCACCAGCGACAACCCGATGCCGGTTCCGCGGTGATGCGATCCGAGCGAATGAGTCTCGAACCAGTCGAACACCTTTTCCAGAACCTCGGGCGGAATGCCGGGACCGCGATCGGTCACGGTGAACACCAGCGCGTCGGCCCGGCGCAACGCTTGCAGAACGACAATGCCGCCGGGCGGCGAGAAACTCACCGCGTTGGCGAGGAGATTGAACAGAATCTGACGCACCCTGCGCTCATCGGCGATGAAGCTGCCGACGTCCTTGGCGGAGCGAATTTCCAGCACGAGGCCGCTGCTGACCAGCCGGTCCTGAACGCCTTCCGCCGCCGCCGCCATGGTCTGGCGAATATCGACCGGCCCGAGATTGAGTTGCATGCGGCCGGCGTCAATGGTCGCAAGGTCGAGGATGTTGTTGATCAGGGCGAGGAGTGTGTTGGTCGAGACGGTGATGTAGTCGAGGTATTCGTGCTGCTTGGTGGTGAGCGAACCGGTCGCCGGATCGCCCAGCAGATGAACAAAGCCGATGATGTTAGTGAGCGGCGAGCGCAGCTCGTAGGACACATGATGGACGAAATCGATCTTGATTTTGTCGGCGTCTTCCAGCGCTTCGTTGCGCTCGCGTAGCGCGCGCTCGACATTGACGGTGTCGGTGACCTCTTGAAACGTCAGCAGCGTCGCGCCGTCCGGCAGCGGTGCGGTGGTGCAGTCGACGACGCTGCCGTCGCGACGCTCAAGCCTGCCGGAAACGGCTTCGCGGCTCTCCATCGCGGTGACGACCCGGCGCAGCGCCTGCCATGTCGGATCGTTGCCGTGCAGGGGCTCCGCCCAATTCGAGATGGCCTCGATATGCGGGCGCTCCGCGAGTGTGTGTGGCGACAGTCGCCACATCCGCCCAAACGCCGGATTGAACAGCCGCAAGCGGCCGTCGCTGCCGAACACGGCGACGCCTTCGGCAAGATTGTCGAGCGTCTCGCCCTGGACGCGTATCAGCTCCTGAAAGCGCCGCTGCAAGCCGAGCCGTTCGGTTACGTCGTCGAAGATGTAAGTGACGCCACCGTCCGGGTTGGGCGTGGTGACGACCCGCAAGGTTCGCCCATCGGGCAGGTGCCAAGTGTGTTCCTTGGCCTCGACCGCGCGGTAAGCGCTATGGAGTTGCGCTTTCCATTGGCGAAAATCTTGCTCCTCCGGCAGCTTGCGCGCCGTGCGTAACGTATCGAGCACGGCCGAGTCGCTCGGCTGCTGGTCGAGATACGCGGGATCGAGATTCCACAGCGCGCGGAAGGCGGCATTGTAAAATGTCAGCCGCTGCACGGAATTGAACATGGCGATGCCGGTCGACAACTGGTCGAGAGTGCGGCGGTGTGCGTCGACCATGCGGCCAAGCGCGCCGCGCATGGCTTCGGCTTCGGTGGCGTCGATGCCAAGCCCGGCGCTTCCCGCGGTGCTTCTGACTTCGAGCACGTCGAGACTTCGCCGTGTGCCGGCGACCACGGCCGGCAATCTGCCGGAGAATGCGCCGGTGGATGCGCGCTCACGCGCGATGACGTCGCGGGATTGGTTGTCGAACAGTTCGATCTCTTTTCCGACCACCGCGTCAGCATCCGGCGCCTCGACTGCGTGCGCGTAGGCGGCGTTGGCGAAAGTGAGCCGCCCCGCCGCGTCGCGAATCCAGAACGGCGAGGGCAGCCTTTCGACCAGCGCACGGACCGATGACACTTCGCTGCGCAGTGCCTGGTGACGCTCGGCAAGATCGACCAACTCGCGCTTTATTCCGCCGGCGTCTTTGATCCGGAGCACCGCGCGGCCGGCGATGGCTCGTCCCTGAACTTCGACGGGGCGGCCGTGCAAGGTCGTGAACGCCGTGGCGAAGGGTTCGCCACGCGCACGCAACATCTCGATGGCGCGCTCCATTGCGCCGGCCTTTGCGGGGTCGAGCCAGGCGCCCAAGTCGAGCACGTCTCGGGAACCAGACACACCGACGATGGCGGGATCGCCTTCGATGCTTGGTTCATCCGAAGCAGCGGGCCAATCGACAATTATTTGCGGCTCAGACGCAAGCAGCGCGTTGGCGCGGTCGAGTTCGGCACGCAACGCCGCGATGTGTTCCTGCGCGGAGCGCTCGAGCCGCGCCCACCGGGCGCGGGCGCGCAACAGCATGTTGGCGGTGACGACCGAAAACACCAGCAGACCGACAAGCAGCGCGAGTGCCGCGACCTCGTGGCTGCCGACGCTATGCGAAGCGCCAAGGACGAGTTCGTGAAGCACGATCCGTGGTGGCTCGTCGGCGTGGACGACCGCCGGAACGCCGACCGCAATAGCCAACGCGAATCCGCCGAGCCACGGACGAGCAAAGCCCCCGCTCCTCCGGATCGTCTCCGGCATGCCCCTTCGCCTCTGCTGGCTCCGCCTTCGCCAGATCCCTCCGCTCCAGCCCGCAAGTGGACAGAAAATAGAGAGAAAAGAGAGCCTGCGAATCGCTCGACTTTACTCTTAAGCGGAAAGGCGCCGAAAAAGTCCAGATCGTGAACGGCGGTTAGGCCTGCTTTTTCGGCCTTTCGTCGGCATCGGCGCTTTCCGCCAATCGCGCCATGTCATCGAGGCTGATGCGGCCGAGCGCCTGCTCGAATTGGCTTTCGGCCGCCAGCAATGCAGGCAGCACCACGTTGACCATCAAGTGGGAGGCTGGCTCGTGCTCCGCGCCTTCAACCGTTCCGGACGCGCGCAAAATGTCGGCGGCAGTCACTTGTTTCCGGTGGCGCGCAAGTACGTAGCCGCCGCGCGGCCCGCGAGTGCTGCGCAGGACCCCTTCGCGCACCAGCGCCTGCAAAACCGTTTCGAGATGTCGGGGCGGCAAGCCATGACGCGATGCGAGGTTCTTGGCAGCGACAGGTCGTTGTTGGCCCTGCAGGGCCACTTCGACGACCGCCGCTATGGCAAGGAGGGCTTTGCGCGGGAGGACGGACATTGACGAGAGGGAAACGTCGCTGGCCGCGATTGGTTCGCTTGCTGGACAATCAACCCCGCTTGTTGCCCGATTCCGCACCAAGTTCTGCGCCGAGTCCGGTGGAGCCCAGCCCACCGGCGGCGCGTTCTGTCGGCGGCAGCGCCGCCACCTCGACAATTGCGACTCGCGTCACCGGCGCGACAACAAGCTGCGCCACCCGCATGCCGCGCCGCACAACAAATGAATCGGCGCCGAGGTTGACTAAAATGACCTGCACCTCACCGCGGTAATCCGCATCGACGGTCCCCGGAGAATTCAAGACAGTGATGCCGTGCCGCGCGGCAAGCCCGGAGCGCGGCCGGATTTGGCCCTCGTGACCGGCGGGAAGCGCGATCGCGATACCGTTCGGGATCAGCGCCCTCCCCCCGGGAGCGATCTCGACCGGCGCATCAGCCGGCACCGCGGCAATGAGATCAAGGCCCGCAGCGAGCGCACTCTGATATTCCGGCATCGGTAAATCGCGCCCATGCGGCAGTCGCACGACACGCATCTCGAGGTTATTTTTGCCGCTCACCTTCACTCCCCTTCAGCGAAGCGGAAATGCGCTCGATCAAGGCGCAGGCGACATCGTCTTTGGATTTCGGCGGCCAGGATTCGACGCCTTCGCCAGTGACGAGATGAACCGTGTTGATATCGCCACCCATGATGCCGGTCGCAGGCGAAACGTCATTGGCAACAATCCAGTCACAGCCCTTCCTGGCAAGCTTGGCCTTGGCATTGGCAAGAAGGTCGTCGGTTTCGGCGGCGAAGCCGATGACCAGGCGCGGCCGGTTCGACTTGCGATGTGCCACGGTGGAAAGAATATCGGGATTTTCCACGAGCTCGATGGTCGGCGCCCGGCCTCTTTTCTTGATTTTGCTCCGGCTTTCCTCCCGCGGACGCCAATCAGCGACGGCGGCAGCAAAAATAGCGACGTCGGCGGGCAGCGCCTTCTCAACGGCGGCCAACATCTGCCTGGCGCTTTCGACACGCACCATCGCCACGCCGGGGGGGTCGGGCACGTTGACCGGCCCGCTTACGAGCACGACATCGGCGCCGGCGGCCGCAGCGGCACCGGCGATAGCGTGGCCCTGCTTGCCTGAAGACCGGTTGGCGATGAACCGCACCGGATCAATCGGCTCGCTGGTTGGCCCGGACGTGACCAATACGCGTTTGCCGGCGAGTGCGGCGCTGCCATGCATCAGCGCCGTCGCGGCAGCAGTAATTTCCAGTGGCTCCGCCATTCGACCGAGTCCGGCCTCGCCGCGCTCGGCCATTTCACCGACATTCGGGCCAACGACATGCACACCGTCAGCGCGAAGTTGCGCGAGGTTGCGTTGCGTCGCCTTGGCCGCCCACATGTGCGGGTTCATTGCCGGCGCCAGCAGCACAGGCTTGTCGGTTGCGAGCAATACCGCGCCGGCGAGATCGTCCGCGCGCCCGGCCGCCATCTTGGCGATCAGGTCGGCGGTCGCAGGCGCAACGATGATGAGATCGGCGTCGCGAGCCAGGCGAATATGCCCAACATCGAACTCGCTTTGCGGATCGAACAAATCGGTATACGCGCGCTCGGAAGCGAGCGCACCGACCGCAAGCGGCGTAACGAAATGCTGCGCCGCCGCCGTGAGGATGCAGCGTACCTGCGCTCCGCGTTCCCGCAGCCGGCGGATGAGATCGAGCGATTTGTAAGCCGCGATCCCGCCGCCGATGATCAGAAGTACACGCTGCCTCGCCGCGGTTGGCGCCGCGTCAACTTTCCGGCTGGCGCGCGCGGGCGGCTCGAACGCCTCCAGCACTTCCCGGCCGGCGTCCTGCGCCGCCTCCGCGAGGATGGTGCGGACCTCATCCTCCATGGAACGGCCATGCCGTGCAGCGCGTAGCCGCAGCAGACGTTTCAGACGGTCGTCCAGTTGCCGGACGGTAAGACTGGCCATTGCCGTGCCTCAGGTGATCCTGAGGCTAGCACCGCAATGATTGCATTGCAATCAATGCAATCACACTCACCGCATGAGAAGAATAATGATCCACAACAGCAGGGCGGCAATCACCCACAGCGCGGCGGCGGTCCAGCGATTGCGGCGCGCTTCGCTTTTTCCGATTTCGGCGACGGTGTGCGGCGACAGCACCAGCCCGTCCCGGGTGATCTCGTCCAGCTGATTGAGCACGCGGGCGCCACGGGTCAGCAAGCCCGGCGCATTGCCGACAAAGCGCCCGACTTCCGCCGCGCCGAGCGCCGCGCCTTCGAGCTTGCCCGCCGGGCCGAGGTGCCGGGTCATCCATTCGCGCACCACCGGCTCCGCGGTGGACCAGATATCGAGCTTGGGATCGAGCGAGCGCGCGACGCCCTCGACCACCACCATGGTCTTTTGCAGCAGCAACAATTCCGGACGGGTGCGCATGTCGAACAGGCCGGTGACTTCGAACAACAGCGTCAACAATCGCGCCATCGAGATGTCCTCAGCCGTGCGATTGTGGATCGGCTCGCCGATGGCGCGGATTGCCTGCGCGAAGCTTTCCACCGAGTGGTGCGGCGGCACGTAGCCGGCTTCGAAATGCACCTCGGCGGTTCGCTGGTAGTTCCGCGTAATGAAGCCGTGCAAAATTTCGGCGAGAAACAGGCGTTCCTTCACGCCGAGCCGGCCCATGATGCCGAAATCGACCGCGACCAGCCGACCGTTGTCGTCGACGAACAGATTCCCCGGATGCATGTCGGCGTGGAAGAACCCGTCGCGCAACGCGTGGCGCAGAAACGTCTGGATCAGCGCACGCGCAAGCTGGCGCAAATCAAAGCCTTTGGCTTGCAGCCGTGCGCGGTCAGAGAGCGGCGTCCCTTCCATCCATTCGAGCGTCAAGACTTCTTTGGTGGTGCGATCCCAGTCGACGGCGGGAACGCGAAAATCCGGATCATCCTTGGTGTTCTCGGCCATTTCCGAGAGCGCGGCCGCTTCCAGGCGAAAATCCATTTCGACGGCTACAGTGCGCCGCAAGGTATCGACCACTTCGATCAGCCGTAGGCGCCGCGCTTCGGCCGAAACTTCTTCGGCGTGCCGCGCAACAAAATCGAAGGCGCGCAAATCGACATAAAACCGCCGCTCGATCCCGGGGCGCAGCACCTTCACCGCGACCGGCCGCGACTCACCGCCCGCAGCGATTTCCGCCTTGTGAACCTGGGCGATGGAGGCTGCGGCGACGGGAGGCCCAAAACGCAAATAAATCGCATTGAGTGGACGTCCGAACGAGGCTTCAATCGCGGCTTCCGCTTCCTTTTGCGGGAAGGGCGGCATCCGATCCTGCAACCGCTCGAGATCGCGGGACAGTGTGGCGCCGACGACGTCGGGCCGCGTCGCCAAAAACTGACCGAGCTTGACGTAGCTCGGGCCGAGCCGGGTCAGCGCCGCTGACAGGCGCGTGTCGGCTGTCGCGGCCGACGGCCGTTCAATCACGCGCGCAATCCGCACGAACGGACGCGCCGCCGGCGGAATAGCCGCAGGATCGATCACGCCGAACACGCCTTCGCGGGCGAAAACGAAGCCGGCCCGGCCGATTTGCAGAAGATACGCGGGTGCGGCGATCACAAGCGCCAGCCGGAATGCAGCGCGACAATGCCGCCGGTGAGGCGCTGATACGAAACCCGGGCGAAGCCGGCAGTGCGCATCATGGCGGCGAAATCCTGCGGCTTCGGAAAACGGCGGATCGATTCGACCAGGTAGCGATAAGATTCCGCATCGCCGGCAACGACGCCGCCGAGCGCAGGGATGACGCGGAACGAATAAAAGTCATACAGCGATTGCAGGCCGGGAACGTCCACCGCGGAAAATTCGAGGCACAAAAAGCGCCCGCCGATCTTGAGCACGCGGAAAGCCTCATTGAGTGCCGCTTCGATACGGGTGACGTTGCGGATGCCAAACGCGATGGTCACGGCGTCGAAGGTGCGATCCGCAAACGGCAGCGCCTCGGCGTTGGCTTCGGTGAAGGTGATCCGGTCATCGATTTCGCGCGACGCGTCTTCGCCCCGTGACGTAACTACGCCAGCGACGCGACGGCTGGCGCGCTCTCGCCCGACCGCGAGCATGTCGGCATTGATGTCGCAAACAATCGCGCGGGTCTGCTCGCCTCCAGCCGCGAGGACACGAAAGGCAATGTCGCCAGTGCCGCCGGCGGCATCGAGCAGCACGAAAGGGCGATTTTTCGGTGGGTTGATCGCGGTGACCAACGCATCTTTCCAGGCGCGATGCAGCCCAAACGACATCAGGTCGTTCATCAGGTCGTAGCGGCTGGCTACGCTACGAAATACGCCGGAGACGAGCTCCTGCTTCTCGTCAATCGGCACGCGGCGATAGCCGAAATCGGCCTGGCGGTCTTCGGTGTCGGGCATGGCGGATCCTTGGTATCGACGATAGCGCGGCGGGCGTCCGGCCGCTACAAAGTCGATACGCCATGGTTTAGAGAGCGCATCGAAAATGCGCCTATCGTGACCATGCCTTCGGCCGGTCGTGAGCTAAATGCCCGAATTGCCTGAAGTCGAAACGGTGCGCCGCGGTTTGGCGCCGGCCATGGAGGGCGCGCGCTTCGCCAAAGTCGAGGTGCGCCGGCCCGATCTACGCTGGCCGCTGCCGCAGAAATTTCGCCCAACGGCTTGCATGGCCAGACCGTCACCGGCCTTGGCCGCCGGGCAAAATATCTGCTGGCCGATCTATCCTCCGGCGACGTTCTTCTCATGCATCTCGGCATGTCCGGCTCGTTTCACGTTTTCGAAAAAGCCGACGACAAAAAGCTCGGCACCTACCATCACGAGCGCGGGCGGCATCTCGCCCACGATCATGTCGTGTTTCATATGTCGTCCGGCAGCATCGTAACCTTCAACGACCCGCGCCGTTTCGGTTCGATGAAACTGGTCCCGCGCGCCAAGCTCGACGAAGAACCGCTGCTGGCGCGGCTCGGTCCTGAACCGCTCGGCAACGCCTTCGATGCCGCGATGCTGGCGCAAGCCTGCCACGGCAAGAAGACGAGTCTGAAAGCGGCGCTGCTCGATCAGCGGATCGTTGCCGGGCTGGGCAACATTTACGTCTGCGAAGCTTTGCATCGGGCGCGGCTGTCGCCGCTTCGTCTTGCATCGACCATTGCCGACCGCCGGGGCGCGCCGAACGAGCGCGCGGAACGGCTGGTCGAAAGCATCAAGGCGGTGCTCAATGCGGCGATCAAGGACGGCGGCTCGAGCTTGCGGGATCACAAGCTCACCGATGGTGAGCTCGGGATGTTCCAGCACAATTTCCGTGTTTATGATCGCGAAGGCGAGAAGTGCCGCACGCCCGGGTGCCGCGGCATTATCAAACGCATCGTCCAGAACGGACGCTCGACGTTTTATTGCCCGGTATGCCAGAAATAACGCGCGCAAGAGTAACAGAACGGACACGCCATGAGCTACGAGAACATCCTCGTCGAAACCCGCGGCAAAGTTGCCCTGATCCGCCTGAACCGTCCGCAGGCGCTCAACGCGCTCAACAGCGCGCTGATGCGCGAGCTGAAATCGGCGCTCGAAAGCTTTGACGCCGACGACAACATCGGCTGCGTGGTGATCACCGGCTCCGACAAGGCATTCGCCGCCGGCGCCGATATCAAGGAGATGGCCAACAAGACGTTTGGCGAGGCCTTTCTCGGCGATTTTGCCGCCGATTGGCATCCGGCCGCCGAATTTCGCAAGCCGGTGATCGCCGCCGTCGCAGGTTTCGCGCTCGGCGGCGGCTGCGAACTCGCGCTGCAATGCGACCTGATCATCGCCGCCGACAATGCGAAGTTCGGCCAGCCGGAAATCAAGCTCGGCATCATTCCCGGCATTGCCGGCACCCAGCGGCTCACGCGCGCTGTCGGCAAAGCCAAGGCGATGGACCTTATTTTGACCGGCCGGATGATGGATGCCGCCGAAGCCGAGCGCTCCGGCGTCGCCGCCCGCGTCGTGCCGCTGGCGAACCTGATCGAGGAGGCTCTGAAAACCGCCGAAACTATTGCATCAATGTCGTTGCCATCGGTGCTGGCGGCAAAGGAGGCGGTGAACGCCGCTTTCGAAATGCCATTGGCCGAAGGCATCCGGTTCGAGCGCCGCGTGTTTCATTCGCTGTTCGCGACCGCCGACCAGAAGGAAGGCATGGCCGCCTTCATCGCCAAGCGCCCGCCGAAGTTCGAGAACAAATAAATTGGGTTGCGGCCTACGCGCTCACTTCCTGCACGCAGATAATCCGCACCACCGATTGCTCGGCTGACGCCGATGCATCGGCAACGGTCGGCGGCGAGACGTCGTGCGCTTTGAGGAATGCACGGATCGCCTCGACTGGAACTCGCTTCGCCGGTTCATGTGCGGAGTTGCCGTTGGCGGCGACGATCGCCGGTTTAAAATCGATCATGCCGGCGAGCGCGCCGCGCGCATCAACGACGGCGCCGCCGCTTTCACCGCCGAGCGCCGCCGGAACCAGATTGCGCGCACCATAAACGCGGACAAGCGCGAGGTCGCTCGCACTGTCCGCCGCAATTCGCTCGGCATGCCCAATGCCCGGTACGGTAATGCTTCGGCAATCATCGGTCAGCCGCGCCGATGTAACGAGATCGCCGTCGCCGGTGGCCACGATCGCTGAACCGTACTCGACGGCGCGTCGCAGACCCGGCGGCGCCGGCGCACTTGGATCTGGAAATGCGCTGTACGAACCGATCATGGCGAGCGCGATCCGCTCCATGGTGCCTTCGGTCGCCTGATCGTACAGCACGGTCACGCCGCGGACTTCGCTACCGCGCGCCTCAGCCCGCATGAAAAAACTCTTCAGACCTTGCGCGCCGGCTATGACGAACAGATCGGGTCGGAGCACGCTGGCTTCGATCTGCCGCCGCGCCGCTTTCTTCTCGTCCTCAAAGAGCGCTGGTAACGACGCCTCGCTGAAGCGAAACGTTTCGACCTGAATTTGTCCTTGCGCCGATGACCAACGGCCTCCCATCCGGGACGCGCTGACCCGAGGCACAAGCTTTTCCGGCATGCCAAGCCACGCGCCGGTCGCCGGATCCTCAATCAGCCGCCAGCCGACGCTGTCAGGAAAACTGGCGGGCGTCGCCGCCGAACCGCGGTCCAGCGCGGCGAGAATAGCCACCTCTTTTTCGTTTTCGCTTTTGGCCGCGGCTTTGTTTTGCGCGCGCGGCGCAGTGACCTGGCCGGAGCGGGCCACAGGCGCCGCCGCAGGCTTATGACTAACGGCTTGTTTGGCAAGCACCGGTGAGGCCGCAGCAATTGCGGCGACAATGATCGCCGACAGCGCCGTTCGCATGGTCGCTCCCACCGGAATGCCGCGAGCCTAGCTTAAACGCGTGCGCGGCGCAATCGCCGCCGCGGCGGCTTGTGCATAGTTTGAACGCCGTGCCGCGGCGGTGGCGGTAGTGGCCGGACCCGCAGTTCGAGCCTATCTTGAGGACATGCTCAGTGCCGAAGAACTCGAACGCTACGCGCGCCATATCGTGCTGCCGGACGTGGGCGGCCCGGGACAGGCGGCGCTGCGCCGCTCGCGGGTCCTGGTCGTCGGCGCCGGCGGGCTCGGCGCGCCGCTTGTTCTTTATCTCGCCGCCGCGGGCGTCGGGACGCTCGGCATCATCGACGACGATGTTGTCTCGCTCTCCAATTTACAGCGGCAGGTCATCCACGCCACGGCCGATGTCGGCCTGCCAAAAACCGACAGCGCCGCGGCGATCATCGGCCGGCTCAACCCTCACGTCACCGTCGAGAAGCACGGCATGCGTTTGGGCCCGCAAAACGCGCTTTCGCTCATCGGCAATTACGACGTGATCGCCGACGGCTCGGACAATTTCGCCACGCGGTATCTGGTTTCCGATGCCTGCTACTTCGCGAAGAAGCCGCTTGTGACCGCGGCGCTCGGCCCGTTCGACGGCACGCTCACCACCATCCGCGCGCACGAGAGGGCGCCTGACGGCAAGCCTAACCCGACTTACCGCTGTCTGTTTCCCGAACCGCCGCCGCCGGGCACCGTACCGGCCTGCGCCGAGGCCGGGATTCTCGGCGCGCTCGCCGGCGTCATCGGCTCAATGGCGGCGCTGGAGGTCATTCGCGAGATTGTCGGATTTGGCACAGGCCTGGTCGGACGTTTGATCATGCTCGACGCCCGCGCCATGCGCTTTGAGACGCTGAGCTATTCGTGGGACCCGGCAAATCCGCTTTCCGGTGAACATCCGACCATTCGCGACCTCTCGGTGCACGAACCGTCACTCGCCCCGGCTTGAAAGCGCAAAGCGCGGCGAACCGCGGTTATTTGCTCCACGTCGCAAGGACGCTCGAGCCCTTCATAACCGACCACTTGTTGGCGCCGGCGGGCGCAACGGTGAAGCATTCTTCGCCGGCGCCCTTCCAGGTGCGGCAGAAGCCGTCATTCGAAAGTTTCCAGGTCCCCTCGCCTTTTTTGCCGGTGCCGATGGGCTGGCGCTTTATTTTGCCATCCGGGGTGAATGTCATTTTGAATTTGGCGCCAGCCGACGGGGTCGAGGCGGTGAAGGGCTTACCGTTGAAGAACGTCGTCTGAATGTCGCTCGGCGAAAGCTTCGCCGGCGGCGCAGCAAAGACCGGTGCAACCATGAAAGCGGCGAGAATGCCGCCGGCCGCCAAGCTCGCAATCACTGCACGCATCGGAAGCCTCCCCCCAGCGTATGATTCTGGAAGCGCCATGATAAGCAATTTTGCCGCGCGTTCCGAGCATTTCCGTTTTACCTGGCCTGACCGTGATAGACGCTGTTCGGCCGCATATCGGTCGCGGAAGCCACCCGATTGGACATGTTGAAGAACGCGGCAACAGCCGCGATGTCCCAGATATCCCGGTCGGTAAAGCCGGCGCGGCGCAGCGCCTCGCGATCGGCATCTTCGATCGACCACGGCTCGGCGGAAAGCTTCACTGCAAAGTCGAGCATGGCCCGCTCGCGCGGTGACAGCCGCGCCGCGCGGTAGTTCATTGCCATCAGCTCGCCAAGCGGCGGATCGCCAGACAGCGCCCGCACCGCTGCGCCGTGAGCCACCAGGCAGTAATAGCACTTGTTGTGCGAAGACACCGCGACCGCAATCATCTCGCGTTCGAGCTTGCTCAAGCCCGACGGCGCCAGCATCAAATCGTTGTACATGGCGACGAAGCCCGAAAGCTTCGCCATGTCGAAGGCGTAAGCCTTGAGCACATTCGGAACGAAGCCCAGCTTCTCCTCGCATTTATTGAAATACGCTGCCATTTCCGGCGACAGTTTTTCCGCCGGCAGTTTCAGCGCCGTGATTTCCGTATCGTCATCCGCGGTCGCGGGCGCACGCTTCGTCGTGGCCGCCCTTGTCGCGGCTGTCTTATTTTTGTTGCGCTTCACCATATTGTACCTCTTGGCCGACTCGGCCGTGCCCGCGCCCTGATGGGATGCCGGGATTGTGCGCTGGCGGACCGGAGCATCGTGCGACTATTATCCCAGCCGAAGGCGACCGGCGAGCCGGCACCGGAGACCCATGGCCGTCGAGGATAACCCGCGCGCCGCGAAGCAAGATGCGACGGCGTCGCTCATCGGCGCGGCCACCGCCATTCTGACCGCGCGCCACCCGGATATTCCGCCAAATTTTCTGCCCGACTTTTACGGCCACGCGCTATCCGACGATCTGCGACAATACTCGCCGGACAACCTCGCCGGAATGGCCGAACAAGCATGGTCGTTTCTGCAGACGCACAAGCCGGGCGCCGCCAAGATCGGCTTTGCGCCCGCCGATCCGCTGCGCGGCGGGAGTATTTTGCAGATCGTCAACGACGACATGCCGTTTTTAGTCGACTCGGTGGTCGGCGAACTCGCCGCGCGTGGCGTCGGCATCCGCCTTCTCGCCCATCCGGTCTTGACCGTCGAACGCGACCAGGCCGGCAAGCTCAATGCGTTTAAGGGCGCGCGCAAAGGCCCGGGTAGCCGCGAGAGCTATATCCAAATTCACACCGCCGATACGGAGGACGAAAACGAACGCGCGGAAATTAGCTACGCCTTGCAGCAGATCCTTGCCGAAGTCGCCGCCTGCGTTCGCGACTGGCGGCCGATGCTCGCCCGTGTCGGCGAAGTCGTCGCCGATCTACAAGCGACACCGCCCCCGCTCCCAGCCGACGAAATCGCCGAAGCGATCCAGTTTCTGCAATGGCTGGCCGCGGACAACTTCACGCTGCTCGGCGCACGGGATTACGCCTACACCGATCGCGATCGCGCGCTCACGCCGGAATTTGAAACCGGGCTCGGACTCTTGCGCTCGCCTGACATGCGGCTTCTGCGCCGCGGCAATCAGCTTGTGACCATCACGCCGGAAATCGATGAATTCCTGAGGGAGCCGAAGCTTCTGATCGTTACCAAAGCCGCGGTGCGTTCCCGCGTCCACCGCCGTGTCAACCTGGACTACATCGGCGTGAAGCGTTTCGACGGCGCCGGCAATCTTGTCGGCGAAAGCGTATTCTGCGGTCTATTCACTTCGACGGCCTACACGCAGCTCGGCCCGCGCCATTCCCTACCTGCGGCACAAACTGGACGACGTCATCAGCCGCGCCGGATTCGATCCGTCGAGCCATTCCGGCAAGGCGCTGGTGAACGTGCTGGAGAACTATCCGCGCGACGAGCTGTTTCAGATCGACGAGGACACGCTCTACGAATTTGCGTTGGCTATTCTTCAACTCAACGAGCGGCCGCGCGTTCGCGTGCTGCCGTGGCACGATCGCTTCGACCAATTCGTTTCCGTGCTGGTCTACGTGCCACGCGACCGCTACGACAGCGAGGTCAGAGTCAAAATCGGCAATTACCTCGCAGCCGCATTCAAAGGCGAAGTTCGCGCGTTTAATCCATTTTTTCCCGAAGGCCCGCTGGTGCGGGTGCATTTCATCATCGTGCGAACCGAGGGCAAGACGCCCGAAGTCGATCGCGGCGTTCTCGAGCGCGTCGGTCGAGGACGATCGTCCGCAACTGGGCTGACGGCCTCAAAGAGGCGCTCAGTGGTCATGCGCAGGCCGGCGCCGGACCGCATGTTGTTGGCGCGCTACGAGGCGGCGTTTCCCGCCGACTACCGCGAGGCCTATTCAGCCGGCAGACGCGGTTGCCGATATCCGGGCGATCGAAGCGCTCACCGCCGAGCATCCACTCGCGGTCGAGTTTCATGCCAATCACGGCGCCGAGGATGCCGGAGCCGGACTGAAAGTTTTCAGCCACAGCCGTCCCATCCCGCTGTCCGAGCGCGTTCCGGTGCTGGAAAACATGGGCTTCCGCGTCATCGACGAGCGCACCTATCACATCGAGCCAAAGGACGCTGCCGACATCTGGCTGCACGACATGGTGCTGCAAAGCGCGCTGGAGCAGCCGCTCGCGCTCGCCGACGTCAAAGACAAATTGGAAGCCTGTTTTCTCGCGGTGATGGAGGGACGTGCCGAGAGTGACGGCTATAACGCGCTGGTTCTCGCCACCGGCATGATGTGGCGTGACGTTGCGGTTCTGCGCACGCACTCGCGCTTTCTCCGGCAAATCCGCGTGCCCTACTCGCAGGATTACATGTGGGCGACGCTCCGCAAGCACTCGGGCGTGGCGTCGAACATCGTCAAGCTATTCCACGCGCGCTTCGACCCGCATCTCGGCGTCACAATGGAAGAACGCGCCACCCAGGAAGCCGCGGTGACATCCGCGATCGAAGCGGCGTTGCAAGCGGTCGACAGCCTCGATGAGGATCGCATCTTGCGGCTTTTCGCCGGCGCCGTCGGTGCCGCGGTGCGCACCAATTATTATCAAGCGGACCGTAACGGCCAACCGAAAGCCTCTGATCGCGATCAAGTTCGCCAGCCGCAAACTCGATGCCGTACCGCTGCCGCGGCCGCTCTACGAAATCTTTGTCTACTCGCCGCGGGTCGAAGGCGTGCACCTTCGCTTCGGCAAGGTGGCGCGCGGCGGCATTCGCTGGTCGGACCGGCCGCAGGATTTCCGCACCGAGATCCTCGGCCTGGTCAAGGCGCAGAACGTCAAGAACGCGGTCATCGTGCCGGTCGGGGCCAAGGGCGGGTTCGTGCCGAAACGGTTGCCGGGTGTCGCGGCGCGCGAGGAGATTCAAGGCGAAGGCACGGCGTGCTACCGGCTTTTCATTTCGACGCTTCTCGATATCACCGACAATATCGGCACCGGTACCATCGGCATCGTTCCGCCGCCCGAGGTCGTGCGTCAGGATGGCGACGATCCCTATCTGGTGGTTGCCGCCGACAAGGGCACGGCGACTTTCTCCGACATCGCCAACGACATTGCAGCCGCGCATGACTTCTGGCTGGGCGACGCTTTCGCTTCGGGAGGCTCGGCCGGTTACGACCACAAGCAAATGGGCATTACCGCGCGGGGCGCCTGGGAATCGGTCAAGCGCCACTTCCGCGAGATGGACGTCGATATCGCGAAAACGCCGTTTACCGTGGTCGGAGTAGGCGACATGTCGGGCGACGTGTTCGGCAACGGCATGCTGCGCGAAAAGACCATCAAGCTCGTCGGCGCGTTCGATCATCGCGATATTTTCATCGACCCGGAGCCGGATGCCGAACGAAGTTTTGCCGAGCGGCAACGCCTTTTCGATTTGCCGCGGTCGAGCTGGCAGGACTTCGACAAATCGATCATTTCCAAGGGCGGCGGCGTTTACTCGCGCGCCGCCAAAGAGATCAGGCTTTCGCCGCAAGCGCAGAAGCTGTTCGACGTCGGCGCGAAAGTAACGCCCGCCGAGCTGATCCGCGCCATTCTGTGCGCGCAGGTGGATCTGCTGTTCTTCGGCGGCATCGGCACCTATGTCCGCGCCTCCGATGAGAGCGATGAGGCGGCCGGCGACCGCGCCAACGACCCGATCCGGATCGCCGGCAAGGACCTGCGCTGCAAGGTGATCGGCGAAGGCGCCAATCTCGGCATGACCCAGCGCGGCCGCATCGAAGCGGCGCTGCGGGGCGTCCGGCTCAATACCGACGCCATCGACAACTCGGCAGGCGTCAACACGTCCGACATGGAAGTCAACATCAAGATCGCGCTCAGCATCCCGGTGCGCGACGGCCGCCTGACGATGGACGCGCGCAATGCGCTGTTGACCGGCATGACCGACGAGGTCGCAGCGCTGGTGCTGCGCAACAATTACTTGCAGCCGCTCGCGCTGTCGCTGTCCGAGCGGCGCGGCATGGAGGATTTCGGCTTTCTGCAGCGGCTCATTCAGATCCTTGAAGCGCGCGGCCTGCTTGATCGCGGCGTGGAATTTCTTGCTGACGACGTTGCGCTTGCCGAACGCCGACGACGCTTGCAGCCGTTCACGCGCCCGGAACTCTCGGTGCTGCTCGCTTACGCCAAGATAACGCTCTACGAGGATCTGCTGGAATCGGCGGTACCCGATGATGCTTATCTCGGCCGCGAACTCGTCCGCTATTTTCCGGGCGTGATCCCCGAGCGTTTTCCCGACGCGCTGACAAAACATCGGCTGCGCCGCGAGATCATCGCCACCCAGCTTGCCAATTCGATGATCAACCGCGGCGGGCCTTCGCTCATGGTGCGCATCGCCGACCAGACCGGCGCCGCGCCGGCCGATATCGCTTTCGCGTTCGCCGCGGTGCGCGACAGTTACGGCATGACAGCTTTCAATACCGCTATCGATTCTCTCGACAACATCGTTGCCGCCAAAGTGCAACTCGGCCTCTATCAATCGGTGCAGGACCTCCTGCTCGATCGCATCATCTGGTTTTTGCGCAACGTGGATTTGCGGAGCGGCCTTGCCGACGTCGTGACGCACTACCGTGACGGTATCGCCGCGGTGGCGACTGCGCTTGACCAGGCCCTTCCGCAGGAGGCGCGCGATACCCGCGCGGCGCGACGGCAAGATTTGATTGCCGCCGGCGTCTCAGAAGAGACTGCCGTCAACATGAGCAATCTGGGTCCGCTCATGGCAGCGCCGGACATCGTGCTGGTGGCCGAGCGAACGGGCCGCTCCATTGGCGACGTCGCGGCCACATATTTCGCCGCCGGCTCCTTCTTCGGCCTCGACCGCATTGTCGCCGCCGCGGCCAATATTCCGATCGCCGATTATTTCGATCGGCTGGCGCTCGATCGCGCGCGCGACTCCATCGGCGATGCCGAGCGTCGTCTTACCGCCGCGATGATCGGCGACGGCGAAAGTAGCGCGGCGGCAGTCGAGCGTTGGGTTGAATCGCACAAGGCGTCGGTCGAACGAATTCGCAGCGCCATCCATGAAATTGCCGCATCCGGGCTTACACTGTCCAAGCTTGCAGTTGCCGCAAGCTTGTTGGGGGATTTGGTCAAGGATTGAGTGCGCGATGGCGCACGAAAAAAGGACCCCAAGCAGTTACGCGCTTGGGGTCCTTGTAGTCGTTGCCTCAAAACTTAGGCTTATTGGGCCGGACGGCGGGGTGTCGGGGGATGGGGAGCCGTCCGGTCCGCCTAATGCGCGGGAAATATGATTGCACATGGCGAATGCAATGCAGTTCACAGCTTAGTGTTATCTGCTGCGGCAAAAAGGCCCGGTCGGTCTTCCTTGAAATATCCTGCGGCAATGCCGCTTCGTTCAAACACTCAAAACGCGAACCTCAATCGCGGGGAAAGCCAATGGGTTGCATCCGCCTGGATCAATGAAAGCTTCCGGGTTTCCCCACCGCTCGCCAAAGTTCCGCAGTGCACTAAGTCTCGGAATTGAAATCAAATTACATTGATGTGCGCGTTGCGCGAGAAAAATCCCTTCACCACAGGATCGGCGGCAAGATGAAAAGATGTTAATGTACTGCCATGCTCCTTACGGATTCTGCCTGAGCGCAGAGCACTCTCTCGATTTGCTTTACCGCTGTTCGCGAAGGCCCCTTCAGACGGGCCTCGTTCGCGGATAGCCGCGAGGCAGCAAGGATGAATGCGGTCCACTCGATACCCCTGCTCTATACGATTTCAGGTTTTGGCGTCGGCCTTCTGGTCGGCTTGACCGGCGTAGGCGGCGGCTCGCTGATGACGCCGCTGCTCATTTTGTTGTTCGGCATTCATCCGACCACCGCGGTCGGTACCGACTTGCTCTATGCCGCGGTAACCAAATCCGCCGGCAGCGTGGTGCACGGCTTCAACCGGACGGTCGATTGGCGGATCGTCCGGCGGCTCGCAGCCGGCAGCGTGCCACTGACAATAGTCACCCTTGCCGGCCTGAGCTATTTCGACATCAAAGGCGACGGCGCGAGACACTTGATCGGCGCGGTGTTGGCGGTCGCGCTGCTCATCACGGCCATAACCTTGATTTTCCGCAACAGGATCGCCGCCTATTACGCGCCGCGCATGAGTGCGCTTTCGCCGGAGCGGATCGCCGGTCTAACCGTGCTGACGGGCGCCATTCTCGGCGTCCTGGTCTCGATCTCATCGGTCGGAGCCGGTGCGATCGGCGTGACCGCGCTGGTGCTGCTTTATCCGAAAGTCCCGATCCGGCAAATCATCGGCTCCGATATCGTGCATGCCGTGCCGCTGACGCTGGTCGCCGGCATTGGGCACTGGCTATTGGGCTCGGTGGACTGGCAGATTTTCACCGCGCTTATTTTTGGATCGATCCCGGGTATCCTGGTTGGCAGCTATGCCGCCGCCCATTTCCCCGAGAGGGCGCTGCGGATCGTGCTCGCGCTCACATTGCTTGCCGTCGCGACCAAGCTGTCGTTCGAACTCATTCCATCGCCAGAGGTCGTGGCGGTGCAAGCCGAACACCGCTAAGGCGCTAAGGTCCGAGACCTGCGGAAAGCCGTGCGAGAGCTTTAAGCGCCAGCCGCGCCGTAGCGGTGCAGATCGCTGCCGTGGACATCGAGCCAAACCTTCGCGCGCTTGTGGTCCGGGCAGAGGCGTTGAACGAGACGCCAGAACTTCGCGGAATGGTTCATCTCCGCAAGGTGCGCGACCTCGTGCGCGGCGAGATAATCGAGCACGAAAGGCGGCGCGAGGATCAGCCGCCACGAATACGACAGCACGCCCGTGCTCGAGCATGATCCCCAGCGGCTCGCCTGGTCGCGAACCGCGACGCGCTTGATGTTGACGCCGAGGGCAGCGGCGAAGCGAAGACTCGCGGCCTCCAGCTCACGCCTGGCTTCTCGGCGCAGGAAATCGCCGATCCGCCGATCGACATGGGGGGCTTCGCCGGCGACACAGAGTAACGCTTGATCGCTGCCGCTCGCTTCGACCCAGACGGTGCCGCGCACACCGGGCCGGTGCGTGATGCGATGAGGCTGGCCGCGCAGCGGTACGCGGATGCCGTCAGCAAAGCGCACCACTTCCGGCAAGCGGCCAAGCCGCGCGGCAATCCAGCCGCCATGCTTCTGCGCAAACTCGCGCGCCTCTTTCAGGGTACCGCGAGGCGGAATCGTGAGGACAACTTCGCGCGTTGTCGCGGCGATCCGCAACGTATAGCGGCGCGCCAAACGGTGCCGTCGCAGGCGCACGATGTAAATCGCCGCGTCAAAGACGACTTCGAAAGCTTGGGGTTCGCGGGGACGTCGATAGAGCATGGCGCGCCGAGGCATGACTGTTTTACTCAACCATTCGAACGGCTGGATATTGCCACGTCGAAGGCTGCGCCAAGGGGAATTCATGAGGACCGGTTTAACCACGAAATGTGGTACGAAACGTTAGGAGGGCGTACTACGGCTTCGCATGATGGAGTGAATTTCAGTTCAAAGCATTTCCAGCCGCCGCCTGCCACATTTGACGCCGGATGATTCGCAAAACGGTGGTGATTTCAAATACTTGGCGGGCTACACGCGGAAGGAGGCCGGACCGAGCCGGTTTGGCCTAAGCCGTCGCGTTTAATGAGTAACTTTGCTGGCTGCAAAACCAGTGGTTGTGCCATTGCGCTTATCGGGCGCCCGTACAGCCCCTTCCGCCTCACTGACGGCTTTCGACGCTTTCGATAGAGCGCCGTTTCGCCGCGAGGGCTGCCCGTGGCTCATGGAAAGGACAAAGTCGGAGATACGCGGCGCAATCTCGGCGCGGAAACGTGAACCGTTGAATACGCCGTAGTGTCCGACCCCCGGCTGGAGCCAATGCGACTTCCGCTCTCCCGGGATGTTGGTGCACAGCCGCTGTGCCGCCTCGGTTTGCCCGACGCCGGAAATATCGTCGTACTCGCCTTCGATGGTGAGCAGGGCGACGCGCTTGATCTGTTTCGGATCGACGCGACGGTCGCGATGCATCATCTCGCCGTCAGGCAAAGCATGGCGGACGAACACCGTATCGACCGTCTGCAAATAGTACTCTGCGGGCAGATCCATGACCGCAAGATACTCGTCGTAGAATTCCTTGTGCTTCTGCGCGGAGTCGCCGTCGCCCTTCACCAGATTGAGAAACAAATCGCGGTGGGCCTGGAGGTGCCGGTCAAGGTTCATGCTCATGAAGCCGTTGAGCTGCAAAAAGCCCGGATAGACGTCGCGCATAAACCCGGCGTTCGGAAATGGCACCTTGGTGATGACGTTGCGCCGGAACCACCCGATACCGCGGCGCTCGGCGAGCTTGTTGACCGCCGTCGGGTTGGCGCGGGTGTCGATAGGACCACCCATCAACGTCATTGAGGTCGGCACATACGGATCGCCATCCGCTTCCATCACCGACACGGCGGCGATGACCGGGACGGCCGGCTGACACACCGCAATCACGTGCGTGTCGCCGCCCAGGGTGTGGAACATTGAAATCAGGTAGTCGATGTAGTCGTCGAGATCGAAGCGCCCTTCGGCCAAGGGAACGGCGCGGGCGTCGCGCCACTCGGTGATGTAGACGTCGTGATTGGGGAGGAAGGCTTCGACGGTGCCGCGCAGCAGCGTGGCATAGTGACCGGACAACGGCGCGACAATCAGCAGGCGCGGTTGCGGCCGTCGCGGGACGTGTTCAAAAACCCGCTCGAAATGCAGCAGCCGGCAAAACGGCCGCTCCCATACGCTGGTGATGTGGACGGGTACGCGCTCGCCGCCGACCAGTGTTGAAGAAATCCGCCAATCCGGCTGGACGTAGCGGCGGGTAGAGCGTTCGAAAAGTTCCGCAGCCGCCGCGATCGATTTGCCGAAGGTCGTGGAATAAAGCGGATTGAATGGATTTTTGAACGCGAGCTTGGTGGCGTCGGCAAGCACGCGCGCCGGGCTCAACGCGGCGTGGCTTGTCTCGTAAAGCCAATACAGCGGCGTCGAGGCCAGTACGTTGCCTGGAACGGCGGGGGCGCCGCCGAACTCACCAATAGCCATGGATCAACCCTGCCCGGTCTGCTGCGCTGCAGCAATGGGCGTTTTGTCTGTCATACGATAAGGGTAAAATCAAATTTTTCCTTATTCGTTATATAGGTAGCAAGGCCGTTCGGAGCGATGCCGGATTAACGCTATTCGCCGGTCTGCATCAGCGAGCCATGGCGGCGGGCGCTCTGTAAAAGCATGAGAAATCCGAACGTGCCCGCGGCAAAAAACACCGCGTTCAGCCCTAACGCGTCGAGCATCAGGTCCGCCCGAAAGGTATGGTGGATCAGGAGTTCCCGCATCCCTTCGAACACGTAGGTCGGCGGCAGCAGCCATGCCGCGGGCTGCAGCCAGAGCGGCAGCGTTGTGACGGGGTAATAAACGCAGGTCAGCGGCAGAAACAAAAACATGATCGACCAGGCCAGGTTCTCGGCGCCGAGACCGTTCCGCAGCACCAGCCCGGAAACAAAAATGCCCACCGCCCAGCTCGTCAGCATTAAGTTGATGAAGAATGCCACCAGCGCAAAACCGAGGCCGTACAGATTAAAGCCGAAGAAGATCAGCGCCAGTATCGTGACCGGAATGACGCCGATCAGAAGCCGGACGATGCTCATGACCATGAGCGCGATAATGAATTCGAACGGCCGCAGCGGACTCATCATCAGATTGCCGATGTTGCGCGACCACATCTCCTCGAGGAACGATATGGAAAAGCCGAGCTGGCCGCGAAACAGAATGTCCCACAGCAACACCGCGCCGATCAGCGTTCCGCCGGCACGGGCAAAGAAGCTCGCATTCTGCATCACGTAAATCTGGATGAAACCCCAGGTGATCATCTGCACCGTGGGCCAATAGATCAGATCGACCAATCGCGGCCACGACGACCGCAACAAATACCAGTAGCGCAGCATCATCGCCGCGACGCGGCGCGGCGAAAAAGCCAAAGCGCTCTCGGTGCGAACGGTCACCGTGCTCACTGGGCCGCCTCGCGGGTTTCGCCGCGGCCGCGGGCGACGTCCAGGAACACTTCCTCAAGCGTACGGCGGCCATAACGTGCGAGCAGCCGCGGCGGCGTGTCGTCGTCTTCGATCCGGCCGCGCTTCATGATGATTACCCGTTCGCACAGTCTTTCGACCTCGGCCATGTTGTGCGAGGCGAGCAGCATGGTCGCGCCACGCTTATGGCAATAGCTTTCGAGATGCGCGCGCACCCAGTCAGCGGTATCCGGATCGAGCGAGGCGGTGGGCTCGTCGAGCAACAACAAATCCGGGAAATTGATAAGTGATTTCGCGAGCGAGACCCGGGTTTTTTGCCCGGCGGACAGCTTTCCCGTCGGACGATCGAGCAGCTCGGTCAGATCCAGAGCGTCGGCGAGCTCCTCGATCCGGTCGCGCAGCTTTGCCACACCGTACAGCATGCCGAACACTTTGAGATTTTGCCGAATGGTGAGCCGCATCGGCATTTCGACGTAGGGGCTTTCGAAGTTCATCCGGTGCAAAACGCGGTAGCGGTGCTGCGGCATGTCGGCGCCGAGCACGGTCACGCGGCCGGACGTCGGCACCAAGAGGCCCATGATCATGGCGATAGTGGTGGTCTTGCCGGCGCCATTGCCGCCGAGCAGTCCGGTGATCGAACCGGGCGTGATAGAGAACGAGATATCGTCGACGGCCGGCACCTTCTTGTAGATCTTGACCAGGCGCTCGACTTTTATGGCGGCAGTAGCAGGCATGACCGGCGCAGATGTGGCGTTTAGCGGCCAACGAAGCAAGAGGAGTTAGCGCGCGCCGCGCATGAGCCTGGGACGGTGGATTGCCGCCGCCGGAGATGGCACAACTCCCAGCCCCCCATACGGCACGCTCCGGCCGCCAACATCAACGTCAGGACTCAAAGGCAAGAGGCATCATGAAAATCGGATTGTTCGACCACGTCGAAGAGGCGGGACGGCCGGTATCGGTTCTGTTCGACGAGCGGCTGCAATTCGCGGCAGCCGCGGATGCGGCCGGCTTTTATTGCCTGCAAGTGGCCGAGCACCACGCCACGCCGCTCAATCTTGTGCCGGCGCCGAGCATCTATCTCGCTGCAGTCGCCCGCGCCACCAAGACCATGCGGCTCGGGCCGCTGGTCTATCTGCTGCCGCTATATTCGCCGCTGCGCCTGATCGAAGAGATTTGCATGCTCGATCATTTGAGCCACGGCAGGCTGGACGTTGGCGTCGGCCGCGGCGTGTCGCCCTACGAGGTCGAGTTTCACAATGTGGCGCACGAGGAGACGCGCGACATTTTCATGGATGCTTTCGATTGCCTCAGTGCGGGCCTCACGTCCGAGATGCTGACCTATAAAAGCGGCCGTTACAATTACAAGGACGTGCCGATTGCGCTTCGGCCGTTTCAAGAGCCGCATCCGCCGTTCTGGTACGCCTCTTCGAGCGAAGTGGGCTCGACATGGGCGGGCGAACACGGATTGCACTACGTGACGCTCGGCTCGACGGCGATGGCCAAGGCCAACATCGACGCCTTCAAGAAAGCTCTCGCCAAACGCGGCGCGCCGGCGCAGCCGAAGCCGGAATTTCCAGGTGGCGTCGCCGTCGGCGTGCAGCGTCACATCTTTGTCGCCGACACCGACGCGGAGGCACACCGCATCTTCAAGCCGGCGATGGACTTGCACCTCGCGAACCTCAACTGGCTGCGGGTGAAGAAGAACGACACCGGCCTTACCTCGCGGCTGAAGATTCCGCACGGCGGCAGCTACGAGGAAATGGTCGAGCACGGCGGCGTCGTCGCCGGCTCTCCGAAAACCGTGCGCGCCGAACTCGAGCGCCAGGTCGGCGAACTCGGCATCAACTATCTGCTGACCTATCTGTTTCTCGGCACCATGACGCTTGACGACGCGCTCGGCTCGCTCGCGCTGTTCAAGCGCGAAGTCATGCCGCATTTGGAGAAGCTTTAGAGGACGGGTGTCTTAATCGCTCAAGCGTTCCATCGGGACAGAAAGCTCCACTGAGAGACCCTTCAAATCCCAATTGCGGGACACCATCCCCGCAAATTGCCGGCGGATGCAGTGATTTGAAATCACCGTCCCAAAACCTTCCGAATCGGGCGCCCCTGTAAGTGATCGGGCCGCCACTTTCTTGCCATTTCAAGGTGAGCACGCCGTCCGCGCAGCGCCAGGTAACGCGCAGATTTCCCTCTTCAACCGACAACGCGCCGTACTTCGCGGCGTTGGTCGCCAGTTCGTGCAGGATGAGCGCGAAGGTCGTGACGGTGCGCGCCCCCAGCGATACGGCTGGGCCCTCCAGGATAAGACGCCCATCGGAACGATCGGACGGCACCTCGACGTATGGCGATAAAATCCGTCGCAACAACGTCTCCAAACCCGTGGGCTGCGGAGGGCTTACCCCCGCACCGCTGAAACTTGGAAGTATCAAATCATGTGCGGCAGCCAGCGCATCGAGTCTGCCGCGAATGTTGTTTGCGTATTCCGTTGGCGTGGTCGCGGAGCGGGCGCTTAGCGCGATCATCCCGTCGGTGATCGCAAACAAGTTTTTAATCCGATGATTTAACTCTCTCACCAGCAGACCCTGCTGCTCCTGTGCGACTTTTCGCTCCGTAATATCATGAGCGACACCAATCAATTGTTGCCGCGTCCCGTCCGGACTTCGCATGACCGATACGTTGACGCTTACCCACACGTGCGATCCGTCGGGAAGCAGGTAACGCTTCTCGACAAAGAAAGGGACACCGTCAGTAACGAGGCGCTGCCGGAGCGCTCCGTCCGTATCGCGATCGTCGGGATGGGTTATGTCGGGCACGCGAAGCGTGAGAAGTTCGTCCGCCGACCGACCGACGATCTCGCAATACCGCTTGTTCACAAGAAGAAACCGGCCGTCCAATTCACATTGAATGACGCCGACCCCGGTCTGCTCGAAGATGCCGGCGAAACGCTCCTCGCTCATGCGAAGCGCTTCCTCGGTCCGGACCCGGTCCGTGGTCTCGACCGCTGTAACCAGCACACCGCCCACGCCTGTGGGGACGGCTTCGTCCGGTATCGGGCTGTAGCTGACGGTAAAGCGAGCGTCTTCCCAATCAGCAGCGCCGTGTCGCTGGACCTTGATGAGCAGGTCTTCGGCAAAGAACGCGCCACTCGTTCCGTTCAGAATTGCCTCATGCAGCGGCCTGAGCTGCGGTTGGACTTCCGGCCATACCTCGTGAAATGGACGCCCTAAAGCCGCTGGATGTTTGTCCGCCAAGAATTGGGCGGTAGCCGTCGTTATAAATCATTACAAATTCGGGCCCCCAACGAACACACATGGGGAAGCCGGAAGCGAGCATGACGTTCACAATGAGCGTCAGGCTGGGCGGCCAATTCTCGGCCGCACCGAGTGCAGTTTTCGACCAATCCCCGGAACGCACCCGATCTGCCATTTCCGGGGGATCGGGAATACCAGCCGGTGAATGACGAGATACTGTCGTCTTCAAAAAATCTCTCCGCGCCGCACTCGGCTAGACACTCCCGCGAACTGTATCATTTCACGGCCTCGGTTCAGAAGAGACGGCTTGAGCGTCAACACACGTAAACAAACCCTTCCCACACGATGCCCTTGGTGGGCCGTGGCGCTGAATCCTTCCATGCAAGCGGATGACTGCCTCTAAGGAGGGGCCCGCCCTTCTGCACGTCATAGATCCCAACAAATAAGCGAGCAAAAATGTTTTCTTCCTCGACCGCATGGACGTTCGCCCGCGGGCACGACCTTTGATCTCGCGTCGGTCGGCCTTGAAACCGGCACATCCACGTCCCATAATGAGAGAAGCAGCCCCATTGGGCTCTTGCGAGCCGCGTGCGCGGATTCCCGTCAAACGGTCCCTGGTTCGCTTTCACTTGGCATTTTGCATCACCTAGACGGCGCGCGGGGTGTCTTGCTAACCCGCGAACCCGGCCGCGCACAACGCGCGACGATCAGGCTAGCGCGGTCAGAAGAGCCTTTCGACGCAGCGCGATCATTCCGCCGCAGCGATCTACCGCGGACTAATGAGCCGGGCTCGATAGCGACAACGAGTTGTTTTGAAGCGAGGCACGCGCATGCGAATATTCATTTTCAAATCCGAAGCGAGCCCAGACCTGCGCGCATTTGGCGGCGATTTGGCCGGTGGCCAACTGCCGAAACAACTTGGCCCCTGGCACGCGGTGGGCGCCGTTGCGCCAGATCAGCCTCCTCCACATGAACTGTCACGCGACGTCATCGAAAACGCCATTAAAACTCAGGGTTTTCAGCTGTGGCGGATGAGCAAGAAGGACGCGGAATAGGCAAGCGGTCTGACCATCTTCGAAGGACGGGCGAAACTAGCGCGAGGAGTGTTTGCGATGACTAACCTGACGCACAAGTTCAAGGTCGGACAAACCGTCGACCTTATCCCGTCGATATCGCGATCGGCAGCGGGCGGCTCCTATCAAATCGTTCGCCTGCGGCCGACGGAAGGTTTAAGCGCCGCGTATTGCATCAAGAGCAGAAGCGAAGCCTATGAGCGAGTGGTTGAGGAGGGCGATCTCACACTTTCTCCGAAACTGAGTTTCAATGATTAGGAATGACACGGCGAGGTTTGCCCGTAGCGACGGCGCGGCGGAGCTGGAAGACGCCGGAAGGTCGCCGATGAAATTCAAGATTCTTGAGTTCAAGGGGACCGGCTCCGCCCAAGCGACGGAAATCGGGCACAGATATTCCACGCGCGACGAAGCCATGTCTGCAATCAAAGTCTACCTGAAGAAATTCAAGGCTTCGGGGCGCAACCCAGAAGGCGATTATTGGTGGGCGAGGGATGCTGAAGGCCTGAGAAAATGCTGGATTTCCAGTATTGATTGAAGGCTGCCGCCGCCATGCTCAATTTCCCAAATCCAAGCCGCGTTTTCGACACGACCCGACGGGCAGTTCGGTTCTGGGGTCATGACAGCGCGATGGAATGGTCGTTTTTTATAACCGAAGAAGCGCTCAAGCGAATGCAGCCGAACGCAGCGCACGACGAGGCAAACCTGCTTCGCGTTTTCGACGCAAACCGAGCAAAAATCCACGCAGCGGCCGAAACTGCGTACGCGCGAGGGCAAAAAGGATCTTACGAACTCGTCGCCGCGGATTTTTGACGGCCTACGCGTCTTGAGCAAGCGACCAGCGCTAGCCTTCGTCCGAAAGCCGCTCGAAATCGGCTAGCACCGCGGCGATAAGCTTTTGGCGCCGCGGATCCTCGGCGGCTAGTGCCGCCGAAAATAAGTTGAGCAGATAGCGGGCTTTTTCCGCAGCCTCAGCCCAAGTCGCTGCCGGCGCCGCCAGCAAGTGAGATTCCAGTTCCTCTTGCCGAACGCGCAATTCGTTCGCGTTTGTCTCTACGTCGGCCAATAAGCGACGAAGCTTGGTCGCTTTTTGCGCAGCCATCCCGCGATGCCGATCGAGGTCAATGGTCTTGTCGGTCACGACGCTCTGATCCCGACGGGTCAGAGGGTATGAGGCGCTTTGGTAAAGACGGCGGATATCATCGCTGCCGTAACGTTGCTCATCGACTTCAAGATATGCGCCGGAAAGACATTCGGGAGGAAGATCCTCGATAGCAAACCGGATGGCCAGTGATGCTTGCTCGAAGCGCTTATATCCAAAAAACTGACGGCCGAATGATCGTCGTCGAGCCGGAAACAACTCGGCGGCGGCGCGATAGTCGAATTCAGCCATCGCCAGCAACCTCTCAAACATTACGCATTATCCGGATGAGGACCATCCAAATAACAGAGGTGATATAAGCTCAAACCGTCCTGATAACCAGTAGCGCAGGCGTTTATTGGACCGAGAGTGCGTCCACTTCCTTGCAAAAAACAGTTTTATCGCGTACGTACTGATGATCGACATTTGGCCGGACAATCAGGCCGTTACGCCTCCGCTGCAAGCCGGGCGCACGTTCAGACCCTCCAAACATCGAAACGTACGCCTCGCGTCGCGCAATCGCGCGCCGTGGGCTCAATTGCACATCGTCAGCGAAAGGATACTCCCATGAACATGGGCACGGTGAAATTCTACAACGGCCAGAAGGGCTTCGGCTTCATCCAACCGGACGATGGTGGCAAGGACGTTTTCGTCCACGCCACTGCGCTCGAGCGCGCTGGAATAAGCGGGCTCGTCGAAGGCCAGAAGGTCTCCTTCGACACCCAAGAAGATCGCCGCACCGGCAAGACCGCGGTCGCCAACATCAAGACGGCGTGACGCCGGCCTAAAGACTCGAAGCCGCTTTACAGAGCGGCTTCGACACTCGCGCGGACCATAAAAGTAAACGCGCGGTAATAAAGTCTTTCATGATCTGAAAGCGTCCCTGCCGTGATCAAACACCCGGATTTTTCGGTTGTCGTAAAGAGCACGGCACGGCTTCCAATGTCCTGGGGATGGGAAATCTACCGGATAGGTAGAACCAGTCCGATCGAGCGCTCGAAAGTCTTTTTTGAGTCGATGGCGGAGGCCGATCGCGCGGGAAAGCGGGCGCTGTATTCGTTCCTCGGCGATTTTCCCGATTAAGCTAATTCCAGCCGAAGTCGGTAACATCCCGGCTCCGCGACAAACAAAGTTTTATTCTGGAAAAGCGAATGTCTGCTCTGTGTTTGTGCCGGATCGTCGCCATGTACGAGAGCTGCCAAAAATCGGAGGGCCGGTCGTGACAACGGGCTATGGCAATACCAGCCTTGTTATCAAAGTAGGCTATTATGTCTTGGCTGCGGGGGTGGCGGTCTTTGTCGCCATGCTGATACTGACGGCCTATTCTTAAGCGAGGCTTCGTGCCCAACCGCGCGAACGATACAAAGACTTTGTAACCTTCTCGCCGCGCCACTGCAGCCCTGACGTCTTTCACGCTTATCAGCCGACGCCCAACGCGCTGCGTTCTCCGCTCAAAGTCAGTCTTTTGACCTAGCAACGCGAAGAGCATCCGCAAGAAGTTGTGGCTTTGTTGGATTAATCGTCGGCTTGCTGGCGATCCGCACGCAGCGCGTCCGGATGCGGCATGGCGATGACGTTGTAGCCGCAATCGACGAAATGGACTTCGCCGGTCACGCCGGTCGACAAATCCGAAAGCAGATAAAGGCCGGCGCCGCCGAGTTCGTCGAGCGTCACCCCGCGATGCAGCGGCGAATGCCGCTGCTGAAAAGCGAACATCATGCGCGCGTCGCCGATACCAGCGCCGGCCAGCGTGCGGATAGGTCCAGCGGAAATCGCGTTGACGCGAATCGCCTGGCTGCCGAAGTCGACCGCGAGGTAACGAACCGAGGCTTCGAGTGCCGCCTTGGCGGGTCCCATAGCGGTATAATTCGGCATCGCGCGGTCGCCGCCATTGTAAGTCAGCGTCACCATCGAGCCGCCATTGGGCATCATCGCCGCGGCGCGCTTCGCCGCTTCGGTGAAGGCGAAACACGAAATCAGCATGGTGCGCAGAAAATTCTCGCGGGTAACATCGGCATAACGGCCGGCGAGCTGGGTGCGGTCGGAAAACGCAATAGCGTGAACGAGGAAGTCGAGCGTTCCCCAATTCCTCGCCACTTCCGTGAACACGGTATCGAGCGAAGCAATGTCCTCGACGTCACAGGGCATCACCAGGTCGGCGCCGACCGAGGCCGCCAGCGGTTTGACCCGTTTGCCGAGCGATTCACCCTGATAGGTGAAGGCGAGCTTGGCGCCGTTGGCCGCGAGCGTTCGCGCAACGCCCCAGGCGATCGAGTGATCGTTGGCGACCCCCATGACCAGGCCGCGCTTGCCTTGCATCAGTTCAGTCATGCGTCACGCATCCAGCCGCTTGAAGGCGATGGACGCGTTTGTGCCGCCGAACCCGAACGAGTTGGACAGCACGCATCCGAGCGTGACGTCGTCGCGCCGCTCGCGGACGATCGGCATGTCGGCGAACGCCGGATCAAGGTTCTCGATATTGGCGCTCTCGCAGATAAAACCGTTGTTCATCATCAAGAGTGAGTAGATGGCCTCGTGCACGCCGGTGGCCCCTTGCGAATGTCCGGTGAGCGATTTGGTGGCGGAGATCGGCGGACATTTGTCGCCTGCACCAAACACTTCGCGGATGGCTTCGATTTCCTTGAGATCGCCGATCGGCGTCGAGGTGGCGTGCGGATTGATGTAATCCACGCGCGGCTTCACGTCTTTCAACGCCATGCGCATGCAGCGCACGGCGCCTTCGCCCGACGGCGCCACCATGTCGACGCCGTCCGAGGTCGCGCCGTAGCCGGCGACTTCGCCGTAAATTCTGGCGCCGCGCGCCTTGGCGTGCTCGAGCTCCTCAAGCACCAGCACGCCAGCACCGCCGCTGATGACAAAGCCGTCGCGGTCCACGTCGTAGGCGCGCGAGGCCTTGGCCGGCGTATCGTTGAACTTCGACGATAGCGCGCCCATGGCGTCGAACAACACGCTCAGCGTCCAGTCGAGCTCCTCGCAGCCGCCGGCGAAATACCAAATCCTGCCTGTTGTGTTGGATCAGCTCGTAACCGTTGCCGATGCAGTGGTTCGACGTGGCGCACGCCGAAGAGATTGAATAGCTCAGGCCCTTGATCTTGAACCAGGTCGCCAGCGCCGCAGACGGCGAAGACGACATGGATTTGGGCACGCCGAAAGGGCCGACCCGCTTCGGTCCCTTGCTGCGGGTGATATCGGCGGCTTCAACGATGGAGCGGGTTGAAGGTCCTCCCGCGCCCATGACAATGCCTGCGCGCTCGTTTGAAACCTCGTGCGCTTCAAGTCCGGCGTCGCGGATCGCCTGCTCCATGGCGACGTGGTTCCAGGCGGCGCCGCCGCCGAGAAAACGCATGGCGCGGCGGTCGACCGCTTCGCTGGCGTCGAGGGTCGGCGCACCGTGAACTTGTGAACGGAAAGCCGAGTTCGGCATATTTATCGGCGCGCACAACGCCGGACTTGGCCTCGCGCAACGAAGCCAGCACTTCCTGGGTGTTGTTGCCGATCGATGAGACAATACCCATCCCGGTGACGACGACCCGTCTCATCTTCGCCTCGTCAAGCCAATCTGCCGTAGGCCTTCGCCCGGTCAGGCGGCGTTCGGCTTCGGTGCCGCGTCGTGGAACAGCCCGACTTTAAGGTCAAGCGCGCGGAACATGATGGTGCCGTCTGCCGACAGCCAGCCGTCCGCGATGCCGAGCACGAGCTTCGAGCGCATGACCCGCTTGATGTCGAGTCCGTAGACGACATTTTTCATGGTCGGAAGCACTTGGCCGGAGAACTTGATTTCGCCCATGCCGAGCGCGCGGCCTTTGCCCGGCGCGCCGAGCCAGCCGAGGAAGAATCCGAGCAGTTGCCAAAGCGCATCGAGACCAAGGCAACCGGGCATCACCGGATCGCCTTTGAAATGGCAAGGGAAGAACCACAAGTCGGGTTTCAGATCGAGCACGGCCCGCACCAGGCCCTTGCCGTATTCGCCGCCAACCTCGGCAATCTCCGAGATCCGGTCGAACATCAGCATCGGCGGCAAGGGAAGTTGTGGACCTTTATCGAAGAGTTCACCACGCCCGCACGCAAGGAGATCCTCGTACTCGAAGTTCGATCGGCGCTCCTGCATCCTCCGTCTCCGCCCCCGGCTCTAGCCCGTTGGGTTCCTAACATATGGGTCAAAAGTGGCAAAGCCGCAGCCCTCTGTCCCTGTATGCCGCACCGCGAAACGCCGGCGGGCGCCGATTTTCACGCCGGTTGCGCAAAATGCTGGGGGGCGTATAATGATTTCAAATGTAACAATTCGGCCTTGCGCCTCGGTTTTTCGCCTTAGGTGACGACAATGACCCAATCGCGTCCGCCCTTCCCCGCTGCTCCGCCGAGTGCCCAGGCGCACTCTCACGGCCGCGGCGATCTTACCGGATGCCCGTGGCATGACGTGAAGGCGAAGCTCCGCAAGGTCGGCCTGCGTCCGACGCGACAGCGCATGGCGTTGGGCTGGATCTTGTTCGCAAAGGGCGACCGGCACGTCACCGCCGAAATGCTCTACGAAGAAGCCAATCACGCCAAGGTTCCGGTGTCGCTTGCGACCGTCTACAACACGCTGCACCAATTCACCGATGTCGGCCTTTTGCGCCAGGTCGCGGTCGACGGATCGAAGGCCTATTTCGACACCAACAATACCGAGCACCATCATTTTTTCGTCGAGGACGCCAACGACCTTTTGGACATTCCGGCGGCGGACGTGGTGGTCGGCAAGGCGCCGGTGCCGCCCGAAGGTTACGAGATCGCACGCATCGACGTGGTGGTGCGGCTGCGGCGTAAGCGGCCGGCACGCCGCGAAGCGGCGAACCCGCAATCCTGATCCGCACCCCAGCAAGCGAACTCGGATCGCAATGACGGCCTGACAGCCAAACTGTCGGCGCTCACATGACGCTGGCTGTCGGCGGCGCATTCTCGGACCTTGTTTCAACTTTGTCGCGGGCCGCGGCAATGGCCGCATCAAGTTTGGTGAAGAAGTGTACGTGCGGAGGCCGCACGGCGTGCGTCAGCAGCGCGCGGCGAACGGCCGGCAGTGAGCCCGCGATATAGACCAGCGCATTGCGCCGACGCGCTTTGCGGACGAAGCCTTCGATCGTTGCCGCCGCCGTGGAATCGATCACCGACACCGCGGAGAAATCGATCACGTATGCCTTGGGGTGCTCGCCGATGCGGTCGAGCGCAGCGGCAACCGTCGCCGCGGCCCCGAAAAAGAATGCGCCCGATATCCGATAGACGATAATGTCCGGGTCGCTGGCAAGCCTCGCGTCGTAAGGCTGCCGCTCGCTGCCGCTGCGCAGATCCGGAACATCGTCTTCGATCATCGGCTTGCCGCGTTCGACATCGACTGCGTTCGCCATGCGGTGCATGAACAGGAGCGTGCCGAGACAGAAACCGACCACAATGCCCTCGGTGAGGTCGCGAAAAATCACCAGCGCGAAGGTCGCAACCAGCACCAGCGCGTCGCCCCACGAAGCGCGAATGAGCGTCGCGAACTGATGCTTCTCCGCCATATTCCACGCGACGGCGCACAGGACGGCGGCGAGCGCGGCAAGTGGTATGAACCCGGCGAGAGGCGCCGCCACGAGTACAAACGCAAGCAGCAGCAACGCATGCAGCATACCGGCGACTGGCCCCCGCGCACCGGCCCGAACATTCGTCGCGGTTCGCGCGATCGTACCGGTAACGCAAATGCCTCCGAACAAGGCCGACGCCATGTTGGCGATGCCTTGAGCAACCAGTTCGGCGTTGGACCGATGGCGGCGCCCGGTCATGCTGTCGGCAACCACGGCCGAAAGCAGGCTCTCAATACTGCCCAACAGCGCAAAGGCCAGCGCCGACGGCATCATCTCAATCAACTTGCCGCGCGACAGCTCGGGCAAATGCGGCAGCGGCAGCGCGCTCGGGATGCCGCCGAACCGCGTGGCGATAGTCTCAACGTGAAGATGGAAAGCGAAGGCGGCGATGCTCGCGAGCGCAACTGCGATCAGATACGCCGGCCAGTGCGGGCGCCAGCGCCGCACTGCGGTTATGGCAACAAGCGATACGGCGGCGATCGCCACGGCGGGTGGGCTGACGGTGGACGCAGCGTCGAGCAGAGCCAAAAGCTTTGGCACCAGCGGCCCTGGCTCTTTGCCGGAAAGTTTGAGACCAAACAGATCGGCGAGTTCGCCGGAGAAGATGATGACGGCGATGCCGGACGTGAACCCTATGGTGACCGGATAGGGGATGTATTTGACGAAGGTACCGAGCCGAAGCAGGCCGACGGCGATCAAGATCACCCCGGCCATCATGGTCGCAAGTATGAGCCCGTCGAGCCCGTGCTGGTTCAAAGTCGCAGCGATCAGCACGATGAAGGCGCCGGCAGGACCGCCGATCTGAAAACGGCTCCCGCCGAGGGCCGAGACCAGAAAGCCGCCGACTATAGAAGTATAGAGCCCACGCTCCGGAGAGACACCGCAGGCGATGGCAATCGCCATGGAAAGCGGCAGCGCGACAATCGCGACAGTCAGACCGGCGAAGAAGTCGGCGCGAAGGTCGGAAAGCCCATAGCCTTCACGAAGAACGGTGTAGAGTTTTGGAGTGTAGAGCTCGACAAAGCTCGGCGAGCGACTGGGGGCCAGCATTCCTTCACGCCCCTCCTCGCGGACGCAAAGGTCACGAATAAGCCCGATGCGGCTTTTAGGTTTTGATCTCGCTCAAGTTTGTCTGGTGGGGCGAGAAATTAATCGATCTTTTCGTCCGGGTAGACGCCCCAGAGGCGGCTCTGTTCAACCCAGCCATCGAAGCCCTCGCCGACGACCCGGCACCAAGTCCCTGTGCATTGCTTCACAGCGCCAAGGACGCCGGATTGCAGCCTCGCGGTAACCGCGCTTTGCCCATCTGGTTTGGCGCGCAAGGGTGCCAGATCCGAGCCGGCCTTGAGCCGCACCACGGCTGTGCGCCTGCCCGATAGCATCGAGTGATAAACCCAGCCTTCCGATCCATCGGAATTGCGGACCCGCCGCCAGTTCTCGAATTCGGCGGTGATTTCCACCGGCCAGCCAATCCGGGTGTAAATGAAGGTGACGTCATGGTCTTTATCGGGCCCGCCGCGCACGTTTACCCGGTCGGTTTTGAGGCTTACGAAGCGCGGCACCGGCAGGCTGCTCGTCGGATCGCTGCCCGCGCGCGCCGGTGCGGCAACAATAAGCAACGTCACGGCCGCAAGCGCAGCGAAGGCCTGTATGCGGAGTGCCGCTCCCCTCGATCGGTCGCGGGCGGCAGTCCGACTGCCATAAAAACGCAACGCCACTACGTACGTCCCCACAATTTCGAAAGCGCGATAACGCCTAAAGTCCCCACGCGCTTTGTGGGAGCGCAGCCATCTGCTAGAGAGAAATGATGTGCCGCCTCCCGGCCGTTCAGTGTCGGCGAGCCCGGTTAACGAGGCCTGAACGGCAAGTGTGGGGAAACGGCCGCGGCCGCCGGCCGAGGTTTTAATCGGAACCGCTGTTGAGTGTTTCGACAGGTATGCGGCGCGGAATAAAGTCTGGCGTGGAGGACAGGCAGCGTATGGCATCGGGCAAGAAGCCGCTGGTCGTGGTAACCCGCAAGCTGCCGGACAGCGTCGAAACCCGCATGCGCGAGTTGTTCGATACGCGGCTCAACCTTGACGATAAACCTATGAGCCAGGCCGAGCTCGTCGAGGCGGTCAAGACCGCCGATGTGCTCGTACCGACGGTCACCGACCAGATCGATCGACCGGTGCTCAGTCAATCCGGCGAGAAGCTCAAGCTCATCGCCAATTTCGGCAACGGCGTCGACAATATCGACGTCGCCACGGCGTTACAGCGCGGCATCACCGTAACCAACACGCCGGGTGTCCTCACCGAGGATACCGCCGACATGACCATGGCGCTGATCCTCGCGGTGCCGCGGCGGCTTGCCGAAGGCTCGCAGGTGCTGACCCGCGACAAGGACTGGACCGGCTGGAGCCCCACCTGGATGCTCGGCCACCGCATTTGGGGCAAACGGCTCGGCATTGTCGGCATGGGCCGGATCGGCCAGGCGATCGCCCGCCGCGCCAAGGCGTTCGGTTTGCAAATCCACTATCACAACCGGCGCCGCGTCGCGTCGCACATCGAGGAAGAACTCAACGCTACGTACTGGGAGAGCCTCGACCAGATGCTGGTGCGAATGGACATCGTATCAGTCAACTGTCCGCACACGCCGGCAACCTACCACCTCTTGTCCGCGCGCCGCCTGAAGCTGATGCAGCCCGAAGCTTTTATCGTCAACACCGCGCGCGGTGAGGTCATAGACGAGAATGCACTGGCGCGCCTGATCGAATCCGGTGACATCGCCGGCGCGGGCCTTGACGTTTTCGAGCATGAGCCTGCGGTCAATCCCAAGCTGGTCAAGCTCGCACGCGCCGGCAAGGTGGTGCTGCTGCCGCATCTCGGATCGGCGACCATCGAAGGCCGTATCGACATGGGCGAAAAAGTTATCGTCAACATCCGCACGTTCATGGATGGCCACCGTCCGCCGGACCGGGTGCTGCCGTCGATGTTGTGAACGTCCTTTCTGTCACGCGGCAACACCCACAACTCGTGCTCCACTTCGAATGCTTCTACGCGTTTGTCGAACGTGCCTACTCTCGGAGTGGTTGACCACGAGGGTCCGCACATGGCCGCATGTCTTGGTGGAGGAGGGGTAAATGGGCAAGCTGGAGAATAAACGCGCGCTTGTGACGGGCAGCAGTTCCGGCATCGGCGCTGGCGTGGCGCTTGCCTTTGCGCGCGAGGGCGCCGACGTCGTCGTCAATTACCCAACGCCGCAACAGAAGGAAGGCGCCGAGAAAATCGTCGAGGGGGTAAAGGCACAGGGGCGCCGCAGCACCGCTATCCAGGCCGACGTGAGCGACGCCGCGCAGGTTTCAAAACTCGTCGAAGGCGCGGTCGCGCATCTCGGCGGGATCGACATTCTCGTGAATAACGCTGGCATCGCCGCGACCAATAATGTCGAAGACATTCCGATCGAGGAATGGGATCGGATGATCGCCGTGCATTTGCGCAGCGTTTTTCTCGTAACGCGACTGGTGCTGCCGATGATGTACAAGCAGGACTACGGCAAGATCGTCAATACTGCCTCGCAACTCGCCTACAAGGCGTCACCCGGCCTTGCTCATTACGTGGCGGCCAAAGCGGCCATCATCGGCTTTACGCGCTGCTTAGGAATTGAAATCGGTACACGCAACGTCAACGCAAATTGCGTCGCACCCGGTGCGACCCGAACGCCGATCATTGCCGGCGTCGCTGAGGAGTTCCTGACAAGCATTCGCAACGCCATCCCGAAGGGGCGGTTCGCGGAAGTGGACGATATCGTGCCGTCTTACGTATTTCTCGCTTCCGACGATGCGCGGCATTATCAGGGACAGTGCATCAGCCCTAACGGCGGTGATACTTTCCTGTAGATCTTCCGTTTGATGTTCGAGGCCACCCATGGATCTCATTTTGCGAAATGCGCGGCGCGTCGGCGCCGAACACGAACTTGCCGACGTCGGCATCGAAGGAGGCCGCATCGCCGTCATCGGGCCTAATCTCAAGGCTGAAGGCGAGACCATCGATCTCGGCGGCCGGCTCGTCTCGCCCGGCTTTGTTGAGACCCACATTCATCTCGACAAGTCGTGCATTCTCGATCGGGTTCAGTCGCAAAAGGGCGATCTCGACGAGGCCATCGCAGAAGCCGCCAAGGCCAAACGCGGCTTCACGCCCGAAGACGTGCACGCGCGGGCGACCCGGACACTCGAGAAGGCGATCCTGCAAGGCACCACGCACATGCGGACGCATCTCGAAGTCGATCCCGGCGTCGGCTTGCGCTCGCTCGAAGGCGTGTTGCCGCTGATCAAAGAATATTCTTGGGCGATTGACCTTCAGATCTGCGTGTTTCCCCAGGAAGGGCTCCTCAACAATCCCGGCACAGACGAGCTTCTGGTCCAGGGTCTCGATGGCGGCTGCCGCGCCATCGGCGGCGCGCCATATGTGGATTCAGACTCGCATGGTCAAATCGACCGCATTTTCGAGCTGGCGCGCGAATACGACGTCGACGTCGACATGCACCTCGACTTCGGTCCGACGGCGGCGGGCATGGACCTGGAATACGTTTGCCGGCGCACGCAGGAGTTTCAATACGGCGGCCGCGTCGCCATCGGCCATGTCACCAAGGCGACGAGCCTCGGCACCGCGGAATTCGAAACCATGGCCGGGCGGCTCGCGGATGCCGGCGTGGCGCTGACCGTGTTGCCGTCGACCGATCTTTATTTGATGGGCCGTCACCACACGCACGATCACAACGTGACGCGCGGCGTCGTCCCGGCGCACAAATTATTGCACCACGGCGTGAACTGCTCGCTGTCGAGCAACAACATCCTCAATCCATTCACGCCGTTCGGCGACTGCTCGCAAATCCGCATGGCGAATATCTACGCCAACATCTGCCAGGTCGGGAAACAGGCCGACATGCGCGAGTGTTTCAACATGGTGACGCAGCGGCCGGCGAAAATGATGCGGCTTCAGGACTACGGGCTCGAGGTCGGTAAATCCGCCGATCTGGTGGTGCTGGATTCGCAGAGCCCCGAAATGGCCGTGGCCGAACTGACACCGGTGCTCTACGCGTTCAAGCGCGGCCGCAAGACCGTATCGCGGCAGGCGCCGACGCTGCATCGCCCGCAATGAACGTGCGCGATCCGTATAACGCGTTCTGCCGGCACACCCACGTCGAGCTCGACGGCGCGCCGGCAGGTCCGCTTCACGGTTTGAACTTCGCCGTCAAGGACGTGTTCGACATTGCCGGTCAGCGCACCGGCAATGGCAATCCGGTATGGCTCGAAACTCACGAGCCCGCCAAGCGCACCGCTTCATCGGTCGAGCGGCTGCTCGCCGCCGGCGCGCGCATGGTTGGCAAGACCCATACCGACGAGATGGCCTACAGCCTCAACGGCGAAAACGTGCACTACGGCACGCCGGTCAACCCAAAAGCGCCGGGACGGATACCGGGCGGCTCGTCGAGCGGCTCGGCCGCCGCGGTTGCCGGAAGTCTCGTGGATTTTGCATTAGGCACCGATTGCGGCGGCTCTGTGCGCTTGCCGGCGAGTTTCTGCGGCATCTATGGCATCCGCACCACGCACGGTCTTATTCCGGTCGATGGCCTCATCGATCTGGCAAAAAGCTTCGATACCGTCGGTTGGTTCGCGCGCGACGCGCAAATGATGCGGCGCGTCGGCGAGGTGCTGTTACCGCAGCCATCCGAGTTTACGCCGAAGCGCGTGTTGATCGCCGAGGACGCCTTCGCCTTTGTCGGGCCGGAAGTGCGCATGGCGCTGACTGGCGCGGTTGCGCAGTTAAAGGCGCGCTTCTCGCAACACCACGACGTCCAGATTTTCGCCGGCGACCCGTCAACAGGGCCGCAAGTTTTTCGCATCCTGCAAGGCGACGAAATCCGCCGCCGGCACGGCGCGTGGATCGATGCGCACCACCCCCATTTCGGCCCCGGCATTGCCGAGCGATTCAAATGGACGCGCACCATCGAGGCCGCCGACGTTGAGCGAATGAAAGCAAGGCGCGAAGAGATCGCGCGGCGCACACTCGCGTTGCTTGGCGACGATGCCGTGTTGTGCCTGCCTACCGCGCCGGGCCTTGCGCCAAAGCTGGCTACTCCCGGCGAAGAGCTTGAGACGTTTCGCGCGCGGGCCTTTGCGCTACTGTGCATCGCCGGTCTCGCGAGCTTGCCGCAAATCTCGCTGCCGCTCGGCACAATGGAAAACTGCCCGATCGGTCTTTCGCTCATCGCGCCGCGGAGCGCGGACCGCGGCTTGCTCAACTGGGTCGCCGCCGCTGCTTTCTGACAAAAGCGCGACACGCTTGCGGCTACTGAAGAAAAGATAGAGGATCAGTGCGATTGCTATCGCCCACACAGACCCTTTGAACAGCAATTTAAGGAGCCGCCCGTGGCCCAGCGCGTTGTCGATCTCAGTCTGCTCATCGAAGACAATATGCCGGCGCACAAACTATTTCAGCGCCCGGTGATCACGACGCACTTGAGTCACGAAACATCGAAGGCCTTCAATCTGGGCGTGCCCGGCGACGCCATGACCTTCCAAACAAACTTCATCGCCACTCTCGACCACGTCGGCACGCACGTCGACGCGTTTCGCCATGTCAGCCCCACCGGCCAGCCGGTCGACGAGATGCCGCTCGAGTTATTCATGGGCAAGGCGGTGTGCTTCGATCTCCGCCACATCCCCGATCTCGGCGACATCACCGAAGCGCATATGGTCGAGGCCGAGAAGAAAGCCGGCGTCAAGGTCGACGGCCATATCGTGTTGCTGTGCACGGGATTTCACAAGCGTACCTATCCGACGCTGGACTCGGTCTGGAAAAATCCGCAACTGACCACCGAAGCCACGCAATGGCTGTACGACCATGGCTCGCGCATGCACGGCGTTGAAGGTCCGTCCACCGACCGGCCGAGCGACAACGTCTTCTCGCAGCATCGGCTTTGCCGCAAACTCGGCATCAGCCATTGGGAGTGGCTGGTCAATCTCGAGGAACTGCTCGGCAAGGGCGAGTTTCAGTTTTTCGGCGTCCCGTTGAAGTTCAAGGGCGGCTCGGGTTCTCCGGTCCGCGCTTTCGCCATCGTCAACAACTGACGGGGCGCCTGCGCATCGCGGCCTTATCTGTTGCCCATCTCTCATGACCAGTGCGGTTGGTACGGACCTTGACTATGCGAGCGCAGCGGAACTGCGTCGTCGCATTGTCAGCAAGGATATTTCGCCGGTCGAGCTGACCAAGCGGACGCTGGCGAAAGCCGAGTCTTCGCAAAGCACCCTGAACGCGTTTTTCGTGCTGTTGCCCGAGGCGGCGCTTGCCGCAGCCAAGGCGGCAGAGGATGCCGTCATGCAGGGACGGCCGCTGGGCCCGCTGCATGGCATTCCGTTCTCGGCCAAGGACCTGATGGCGGTCGCGGGCGTGCGCTACGCGTCCGGCTCGCGCGCCATGGCGAACAACGTCGCCGCGGTCGACGCGCCTGCGGTCGAGCGCGCCAAGGCCGCCGGCGCCATACTCATCGGCAAGACCACGACCAGCGAGTTTGGATGCAAACCGGTCGGCGACAATCCGCTGACTGGGATAACGCGGCATCCCTGGAATCTCGGCAAGACGCCAGGGGGATCGAGCGCCGGGGCGGCGGCGTCCGTCGCCGCCGGCATCACGCCATTCGCGCTTGGCACCGATGGCGGCGGCTCGATCCGCATTCCCTGCTGCTTCACCGGGCTTGCCGGCATCAAAGCGCATTTCGGCCGGGTGCCGGTCTACCCGGTTTCAGCAACGCCGACGCTCGCCCATGTCGGGCCCATCGCGCGTAATGTCGGCGACGCCGTGCTGTTGCTCATGGCGATCGGCGGCTATGACCCGCGCGATCCTTTTAGCGTCTCGCAAGCGATGCCCGACCTTTTCGCGGCATGCCAAGCCGGCGTCTCGGGCTTGCGCATCGCGTTCAGCACCACGCTCGGCTACGCGCGTCCCGATCCGGAGGTTGTCGAAATCGTTACGGCCGCGGCGCACACTTTCGAGCAACTCGGCTGCACGGTCGAACACGTCGAGCAGGTCTTCGACAAGGATCCCGCCGATCTGTGGACCGCCGAATTTTACGCCGGGGTCGGCACGCGGCTCCGGCAAGTCGTACAGACACAGCGCGAGCTTCTCGATCCGGCGGTGGCGGAGGTGCTCGACGCCGCGCTGTCCCAGGACATGCGCGCCTATTACGAAAAGGTGTTCGAGCGTTACGCCTTTCGCGACAAGACCCGGGCCTTTTTTGAAAAATACGATCTGCTGTTGTCGCCGGTCCTGCCGGTCTCTTCTTTGGATGCGGGCGTGAACATTCCGCCAAGTCTGAAAGATCGCAATTTGGTGTCGTGGGTTTATTACACTTATCCGTTCAACCTGACCGGCCAGCCCGCGGCGACGGTGTCCGCAGGCATTGCCAGCGACGGCATGCCGGTCGGAATCCAACTCGTCGCGCGAGCGCTTGGCGAATATGACGTGATCAGAGCGGCCGCCGCGTTTGAGGGCACAAAGCCCGCGGGCTACAACGTGCGCCGCTTTTAAAACGATCTTTGCGCGGCGACGTCAGGGGGAGCGATAGCAATGCGGGCAATGGCGATTGTTGGGGAGTTTGGCCTCGACCATCTCAAGCTGATCGAAAGACCCATGCCGGAGCCGAGACATGGCGAAGTTGTCATACGGATATCTGCCGTCTCGCTCAACTACCGCGACATGGACATGGTGCTCGGCACCTATCCCTTCTCATTTCCCTTGCCGCTCGTGCCGACCTCGGACGGCGTCGGTGAAGTGGTAGCCGTCGGCGACGGCGTGACCCGCGCCAAAGTGGGTGATCGTGTCCTCGGCACCTTTCATCAAAGCTGGATCGCAGGCCGCTACGAGGAGGACACGCCTCAGCTCGGCGGCTCGGCCGACGGCATGCTGGCGGAATACGTACGGCTCGATCAGCAGGGCATTGTTCACGCGCCCTCGAACTTAAGCGACGAAGAAGCCGCCACCCTGCCCTGCGCCGCTTTGACGTCCTGGCAATCGCTGGTGACGGAGAGTCACTTGGAAGCCGGCGATTGGGTTCTCATTCAAGGCACCGGAGGCGTTTCTCTTTTCGGCCTGCAATTCGCGACCATGTTTGGCGCCCGCACCATTGTCACTTCCAGCAGCGATGCGAAGCTTGAACGCGCCAAGTCGCTCGGCGCCACGCACACGATCAACTACGTGAAGACACCGACCTGGCATCCCGAGGTCCGGAAGCTCAATGGCGGACGCGGCGTCGATCATGTGATCGAAGTCGGCGGTCCGGAAAGCTTCCTGCAATCGCTGCAAGCCATTCGCCTCGGCGGCCAAATCAACATGGTCGGCTATATCGGCAGCAAGCAGGGCGCGATCAATCCGCTCGAAATTCTCTATCATCGCGCCACGGTGCGCGGCATTCCCGTTGGATCAAGAGAATCGTTCGAGGCGATGAACCGCGCGATTGAGGCGAATGACATGCATCCGGTCATCGACCGGGTATTTCCCTGGACCGACGCCGTCGCCGCAATCAGCTACATGCGGGAAGGCAAGCATTTCGGAAAGATCATTCTCAAGTTTTGAGATCATGACCCGGCGGACGTCGCGTCCTGTCAAGGCAGGCGAAACGCGCGGCCGGCTTGAGGAATGCCGATCGCGGTGAATGCCTCGGCAATTTTCTCGCGGCCGGCGCCGCCAATCAGAAGAAGCGTCAACAACAGCCTCGCCTTCGGCCCGTCCAGAATCCCGCCGTGGATCAAGCCGCGCTTAAGCAAATCCGTTTCGGAGCCCGGAAAGCCGTATGTACCGCGGAGGATTTCTCCCGCACCTGACCGCGAGGAAAGCACAACCGGCATTTTTACGGCGAGCGCCGTGAGCGGTTCGACGAAAACTTTCGGCACGTGCCCGCCGCCGGTCGCCTCGACAATCAAGCCCTGATAGCCGAGCGAGCCAATAGCCGAAAGCAGGCGCGCGTCGTCGCCCAGCGTCACCTTGATCAACGCGACAGACGGCACGTCTTTGGGCGGGTGCGGCAGCGAAATGTGATGACGGACCACGGGACGAAGCGCGAGGCGCACGCGATTTTCCATGATCCAGCCGATCGGTCCGGCTTGCGGCGAACGGAAGGTTGCCGGGCTCGTCGTGTGCGCTTTACGCACGAACAGCGGCAGGTGGATCTCATCGTTGAATACCACCAGCGCGCCGAAGCCGCGCGCAATGGGGCTCGCCGCGACGGCGGCAGCAGCCAGCAAATTCGCCGGGCCATCGGCCCCAGCGAGATCGGGATTTCGCATCGCCCCAGTCAAGACGACCGGCTCTTCACGGTCCCAAAGCAAGTCGAGGATGAACGAGGTTTCCTCTAGCGTATTGGTACCTTGGGTCACGACCGCGCCGCTGACGCCGCCGTCCATGGCGCGGCCGATCGCCTCCGCGAGCGCAACGACGTCCGCGACCGTCAAATCGGAGGAAGCGACTTGGCGAAAGCGCACGGTCTCGATATCGGCAAGCTCCGCAAGTTGCGGGACCGAGCTGACAAGCTGCTCGGCGGTGAGCTTCGGGGATGCGGCAGCCTGATCGCCGCGCACCGACGCAATCGTCCCGCCGGTCGAGAATATCGCGATCTTCGGACGGTCCGTTGCCAAGGTGCTTCCGTAAAATAGTTTGCAATCGATAGTGGCGCGCGCGATTACCAAAAAGGATGCACGGAACCGTGCGGGCGAGCAAGCTGCTCCTCATGCCAAGGGAGCCAATCGGATTGGCGATGGCTCGCGTTCTGATGTATGTGAAGATCGTCAGGCAAAAAGCCGAGCGGCCTCTACGCCACTTTCGCGTGAACAAGAATAATCGGGCGTAACAATGTGCAGTCTGTGCGGAGTTCTCGGCGCCGAGGGCGATTGGACGGAAGCTTCCGCGATGCCGTCACTCAATCGGCTCGGCACGCGGCGAGCGGAACGCCTCCACCGCGTGCAGGTCATCAACATCGTTCTTGGCCAGTTCGGACTTTCACTCCGGGACTGGCAAGGCGCGCAATATCAGCTTTCGAATTGCACCGGCCGAACCGAATTCGTCGATAACCTGTCGCAGGTTTGGCAAGCGGCCGAGCGCATTTTGGGTCGCGCCTGCGATCCGCTCGATCCATCCGTGATCGCGCGAATGGAAAGCATGGACCGAACAGCGTGACCGATCAGACCACGTCCATTCCGGTCAACGTCATCACCGGTTTTCTTGGCAGCGGCAAGACCACGCTGTTGCGGCGGCTGCTGGATTCACCGGCGCTCGCCGACACCGCCGTCCTTGTCAACGAATTCGGCGAAGTCGGTCTCGATCATCACCTGTTGCAACGCGTCGACGACGAGATCGTGCTGCTGCAAAGCGGTTGCTTGTGCTGCACCATTCGTGGCGACCTCAGCGCGGCGATCCGCGACCTCTATACGCGCCGCGAGGCAGGCCAGATCCAGGCGTTCCGCCGGCTGGTGGTTGAAACGACCGGCCTTGCCGATCCGGTGCCGATCCTTTCGACCATTATGGCCGAGCCGATGCTGCGCCATCATTTCCGGCTCGGCAATGTCGTGACCACAGTCGACGCGGTCAACGGGCTTCTCCACCTCGCGCGACAACCTGAGTTTGCCAAACAGGCCGCGGTCGCCGACCGCATTGTCGTCACCAAGACCGATATTGCCGAGGCGAGCGAGATTGCCGAATTGCGCCACCGTTTGCTCAAGCTCAATCCGGCGGCGCCGCACCTGGAAATAACGCCCGACGTTCCGGTCGATCCGGATACGCTGCTCACGCGCGACCTCTACGATCTCGCTGGCCGCGCCGCCGAAGTCCGCAGATGGCTTGCAATTGAGAGCGAGAACGCCGCCGCCGGCGTTCATCCGCACCAGCATGCGGACGTCAATCGCCACGACGCCCAAATTCACGCTTTCAGCTTGCGATTCACGCAGCCACTCGATTGGACCGCCTTCGGCATCTGGCTGACCATGCTGCTGCACCGTCACGGCACCGACGTGTTGCGTGTGAAGGGAATGTTGAACGTCGGTTCGGGCCCGGGCCCGGTGGTAGTCCACGGCGTCCAGCATCTCGTGCATCCGCCAGATCACCTGCCGCAATGGCCTGACGACGATCGCAGTTCGCGGATCGTTTTCATTGTCAGGGGCCTTTCGCGCGAAGCGATCGAGCGCTCGCTGAACGCCTTCGGGCGACTCGGCGCACCGGCGCTCGAAAAGGTCTGAAGTAGCCGGGGTTGGCGCGGCAATTCGTTTGCGATTGCCCTATTCAGCGCTTTCGGCCGGCTCCAGCACCGGCTCACCCGCCGGCGGCGCAACCGCGCCTTTGCGCTCGACAATCAGCCGATAGTGCTGCGGCTCGCGATGGCGGGCGAAATCGAAAATCGTTTCGCGATAGCGCCGGCCCATCTCCAGGTCGCAATCCGCGGTGATCAACTCATCGCCGAGCGTCGCCGCCATGGCAAGGATTTCTCCCGACGGAGCGACAATGACGCTCTGTCCGATCATGTTTGAACCTTCCTCGCAGCCGCACTTCGCCGCACCAACCACGAAGGTCGAGTTCTGATAAGCGCCGGCCTGCATCGACAGATGGTTGTGAAACAGGCTCAAGCCATCGATGTCGGCGTGACCGGTGTGATCGTTCGGCGTGTTGTAGCCAAGCATGACCATTTCGACGCCCTGCAATCCCATGACGCGATAGGTCTCGGGCCAGCGGCGGTCGTTGCAAATGCACATGCCCATGACGCCGCCCAGCGCGCGCCAAACCGGAAATCCGAGATTGCCGGGCTCGAAGTAGCGTTTCTCCAGATGCTGGAAGCGCCGCTGCGGCCGGTGATCGGCGTGGCCGGGCAAATGCACCTTGCGGTACTTGCCGACAACGCGGCCCGACTTGTCGACCAAAATCGAGGTGTTGAAGCGGTGCTTGCGCCCACCCTCTTCAACCAGTTCGGCATAGCCGATGCAGAACGCAATGCCGAGCCGCTTCGCCTCGTCGAACAGGCCAGCGGTTTCGGGGCCTGGCATCTGGGTTTCGAAGAAACTGTCGATCTCGGTCTGCTCGGCGAAAAACCAGCGCGGAAAGAAAGTGGTGAAGGCGAGCTCCGGAAAGACCACCAGATCGCAGCCGCGGCTCTTCGCCTGCCGCAAGAGCTCCTTGTGGCGGCGCACGCATTGCGCGCGCGTTTCCGACCGCGCGATCGGTCCCATCTGCGCCGCGCCCGTCACCAACCTTCGTGCGCCCATGATGCCTTGCCCTCCCTAAGGCAGGAGTTCGATCTCGACGAAGACGAGATCGCGATCGCCGCCATTGATGACGTCATGCTCAACGCCGGCTGGACGAAAGTAAGATACCCCGGCGGCAAGCTCGCTGACCGATTTCACGGCCGCCCTCAACAATGCGCATCCGCCCGTCGGTGACAGGGACGATCACATAATCGTAGTCATGGCGGTGAAAGCCGGTGCTGGCGCCGGGCGCCATTATGTGCCGGGTGACACGCGCCCGGGCATTGTCGATTTGCCGGTCGGTTTCTTCCTTCAGCATTGAGTTCCCCGCTGGAAAGTCTGGCCAGTGACCGAATACTGCCTTGAAAACGGCAGCGGCGGAATAAGGGAAGTGCCGTTGGGACCAACTTGGTTCCGCCGACACCACGCCCCGAAATATGCAATTGCGTGATGCCCGTCACACCGCTGGCGACGCTTTGCAATATGGTGAATCCACGAGAGAGGGAAGCACGGTCATGAACAAGCTCTTGGTGATTTTGGCTCTGGCCTTGGCGCTTGCGGCCGGCACGGTCATCGACGCGGTCACCATTGCCCAGGCAGCACACGCCGACTGCATCAGCACGAAGTGACCCCCGCGAACTAGGGTTTACGGCAGGCCCCGGATTCGTGCCTCTCGGGGCTCCAGCCATCAACGTCAAATAGGCCGCGCTCCGGCGCGGCTTTTTTAGTCTTCATCCCCGCAAACATTCCCCGCTTCCGCTGTGCCTCCGGACCCCCTGCACTGAATGCAGCCCGGATCGCGCAACTGCGGCTGAATTTGCCCTACCCATAGCGCGGCAGCGTGTCTACGTTGCTGTCAGGAGTTTACGGGCCTGATGCAGAACAGCGGAACGACGGTCACCAAGCGCGAACTTTTGGCATTGATCGGCACCATTGCCGGCAGCGCCGCGATGTACAACGCCATGACCGGGCTGGGGCTTGCTTCCGATTCCGCCTACAAAGGTCCGGTCGAACTTTCAGGCGACGTCAAGGACACATCCGTCCTCATCCTTGGCGCAGGCCTTGCCGGCATGACGGCCGCGCTGGAATTGCGCAGGGCCGGCTACAAGGTGAAAGTACTTGAGTACAATCACCGCGCCGGCGGCCGAAACTGGACGCTGCGCGGCGGCGACACCTACACCGAGCTCGGCGGCTTCACCCAGAACTGCGAGTTCGCCAACGGGCATTATTTCAATCCGGGGCCTTGGCGGATTCCCTATCATCACCGCGCGTTGCTCGATTATTGCAAACGCCTCGATGTCGCGCTCGAACCGTTTGTCGAACTCAATCACAATGCTCTGCTGCATGCGTCGGGCGCGTTCGGCGGGACACCACAGCGTATCCGCGACATCGAAACAGATTTTCGCGGCAGTATCGCGGAATTGCTCGCCAAGGCCACGGCGCAGGGCAAGCTCGACGAAGCCGTATCGACCGAAGACCGCGAAATGCTGCTTGGCGCGCTCAAATCCTGGGGCGCGCTCGATCAGAATTACGCCTACAAGGCGGACCTCGAAACGGCCGAGTTTCGCGGCTACGCCAAAGGCCCCGGCGGGGGCTTGAGCGCAGCGCCGGTCGCCGGCGAAACCATCGCGCTATCGGACATCCTCAAATCGCGGCTTTGGCGATACCTGCAAAACTTTTCCGCGCACTTGTTTCAGACGACCATGTTTCAGCCGATCGGTGGCATGGACATGATCGGCAAGGCGTTCGCCCGCGAAGTGGGCGATCTCATTGTCTATGGCGCCAAGGTGGTGAACATCACCCAGGATGCCGGCGGCGTGACGGCCAACTTCGTCGACATCAAAAACCCTGCGGCGCGTCCAGACGGCGCGGGCGGACTGGTGCGTCTGCACCATTCCGCTCTCAATTCTCAGCCAAATTCCCCTCACGGTCGGCGCGCGAATGAAAGCAGCGATTGATGCCGTGCCCTACGCGTCGGCGGTCAAGATCGGGTTGCAGTTCAAGCGCCGCTTTTGGGAGGAAGATGAAGCAATCTACGGCGGCATCAGCTTCACCGATCTACCGATCCGCCAGATCGCCTACCCAAGCTCCGACCTTAACCGGAGCGGCCGCGGCGTGCTGCTCGGCGCCTACATTTTCGAGGGTGCGAGCGCCTACGAATTCGCCAGCTTGCCGCCTGCCGAGCGCATCGCGCGCGCCGTCGATTTCGGCTCCCGGATTCACCCGCAATACCGCGAGGAATTTGAAAACGGTGTTGCCGTCGCCTGGCATCGCGTGCCCTTCACACTCGGCTGTGCCGGCTACTGGACTGACGAGGCGCGTGCACAACACTACAATGACCTCTGCCAAATCGACGGCAGGATCGTGCTCGCCGGCGAACACGCGTCCTACCTCCCGGCATGGCAGGAGGGCGCCATCCTCTCCTCGCTCGATGCCATCACCCGCTTGCACGAGCGCGTGGTCAAGACGTGAGCTGGCCGAGTTGAAACGCACAATAAAACCATTGCTGTATTCAGGTGTCGCGCTCGCCGCTGCATCGTTCGTATTCGCCGGCAGCGCAGTGCTGGCGCAGAGTGCCATCTCCACTCCGTCCAGTCGCACGCCGAGTTCAGGCTTCCGCTTCAGCGAGACCACCGGTGAAGGGCTTTACGCCAGCGTCTGCCAGGCTTGCCACATGCCGGACGGCAAGGGAGCGACCGGCGCCGGGAGCTATCCTGCGCTCGCCGGCGACCCAAATCTTATCGCCGCGGGATACCCGGTTACCGTTGTGCTCCATGGATTGCGCGGTATGCCGCCGGTTGGTTATTTCATGTCCGACGACCAGGTGGCGGCAGTCGTCAACTATGTGCGCACCCATTTCGGCAACAATTACCCGGACGCTGTCAACGCGAGCGATGTGAAGGCCGCGCGTCAATGACGCACGCCGAAGCGCGGCACACAAAGTGTTTGACGCGCAGCAAATTTGCTGCAGGAGTGGTCTGAGAATGTCTCGAGGCGTTAACCGCTTTTTGCAGTCGCTAGCGCTTGCGCTCTGCCTTGTCGCGCCGCTCGCGCACGCCGAGACGCTGGCGCTGCCGCCCAACCTGACCGACCTCAGCTCGGAAGAAGGCCAGAAGTTCTTTCTCGAAAGCGGCTCGTTCACCGCCTACTTCCCGATCGCCGACAATTTCGTCACCCAGAAGACCCAGTCCTACTGCGGCGTCGCCAGCATCGTCATGGTGCTCAACGCGTTGGGCGTGCCGGCGCCGACGACGCCGGAATTTCAGCCCTATCATACGTTCACGCAGGATAATCTGCTCGACGACATGACCGACGCCGTGCTGCCGCGCGCGGTGCTGGCGCGGCAGGGCATGACGCTCGACGAGCTCGGCAAACTGCTTGCGCTGCATCCGGTAGCGCTTGAAGTGCATCACGCCGCCGACTCGAGTCTCGATGCCTTCCGCGCCGCCGCGCGAGATTATCTGAGCGCCAAGGATCATTTCGTGCTGGTGAATTACCTGCGCAAGACGATTGGCCAACAGATTGGCGGCCACATTTCACCGCTCGCGGCTTACGACGCCAAGGCCGACCGCTTTCTCATCCTCGATGTGGCGCGCTACAAATATCCGCCGGTCTGGGTCAAAGCATCCGACCTGTTCGACGCCATGAACACGACGGACACCGTCAATAACAACCAGACGCGTGGCTACGTCCTCATCACCAAGATCGGCACGCCGACGGCCGCGCCGGTCCAATGATCTTCTTGAACGCGACACGTTTCGCTCACAAAACATCGTCGTGGGCGCTGATCGGTGCCTTGGCGTTATTGTTCGGGCCAAGCACGGCTCGCACCGATCCGGCAATATTTCGGCGCGCAAGCCGTCACCGCCACGAACGGCATGGTGGTCGCCCAGGAGGCGATCGCCGCGCGCATCGGCGCTGACATCTTGCGAAAGGGCGGCAACGCGGTCGATGCCGCAGTGGCGGTTGGCTTCACCATGGCGGTGACTTATCCGCGCGCCGGTAATATCGGCGGTGGCGGATTTATGATGATCCATCGGGCCGATGGCACCGACACCGCCATCGACTATCGCGAAACCGCGCCGGCGGCGATCAATAAAACATCGTTTCTCGACGCGCAGGGCAATGCCGACCCGCAAAAGTCTCGCGATTCGGCGCTTGGCATCGGCGTACCCGGCACGATCGCAGGGCTCGCGCTCGCCGAAGAAAAATATGGCTCCGGGCATTTCACGCTCGCCGATCTGATCCGACCAGCAATCGCCCTTGCGCGTGACGGCATTCCAGTCGCCGACGACACCGCCGATTTACTGCCGCAGGACCGGGCGCGGCTGGCGCGCTGGCCTTCGTCGGCGCAGATCTTTTTGAAAGCCGACGGATCGGTTCTGGCGCCGGGTGACACGGCTGACACAGACCGACCTCGCCGCGACACTGCAGGCCGTCGCGGACAATGGGCCGCGCGCCTTCTACGAAGGGCCGGTGGCGGAAAAGCTTTCCGCGGCAGTCCTCGCCGCCGGCGGTGTGATGACCGCCAGCGACCTGAAAAGTTATCGCGCCATCGAACGAAGGCCAGTGCGCGGCAGCTATCGCGGCTACGACATCGTCTCGATGCCGCCGCCGTCGTCCGGCGGCATTGCGCTCATTGAAATGCTCAACATCCTCGAGGGCTATAATCTCGCAAAGACAGATGAGGCCCAGGAGCTTTTCTTGATGGTCGAGGCGATGAAGCGCGCCTACGCCGACCGCGCCTGGTTCCTCGGCGACCCGGACGTCGTTGCCGTGCCGGTCGCACGGCTGACTTCAAAGAAATACGCCGCCGAGTGGCGCGCCACCATCGATCCTAACAAAGCGACACCGGCCGCGGATATCCGCGCCGGCGCCGGCACTGCTCCCGAGGGCCATAACACCACGCATTTTTCAGTCATCGATCGCTTCGGCAACGCCGTCTCCAACACCTACACCATCAATTTCAGCTACGGCGTTGGCCTCGTCGCCGCCGGCACCGGCGTCCTCCTCAATAACGAGCTCGACGATTTTGCCGCCAAAGCCGACGCGCCGAATGCCTTCGGTCTGCTTGGCTACGACGCCAACGCGCCGGGGCCGGGCAAGCGGCCGCTATCGTCAATGACGCCGACTATCGTGCTCAAAGACGGGAAACCATGGCTGGTCACCGGGTCGCCGGGTGGCAGCCGGATCATCAACACCGTGCTGCAGATTCTGGTCAACGTGATTGATCGCAAGATGGACATTGCCGGTGCCGTTTCGGCGCCGCGCGTGCACAACCAATGGATGCCCGATCGCGTCTTCGTCGAGTCCGCGCTGCCCCAAGAGCTGGTCGCGGCGCTGCAAGCGCGCGGCGACGATGTGGTCGTTCTGCAGACGCCGACTTCGGCCAATTCGATCATGGTGACGCCCGCTGGTTTGGTCGGCGCGGCCGACCCGCGGACGCGAGGGGCGTTGGCGGCGGGATATTGATGCTGCATCATCGCGCCTGACGACCACCTGACGCCGGAACGGCGCAGACAATCCCGAGGGGGGACGTTTTTCATGAATGGCTACGCGCCCATCGACACGCTTCGGATCGGCCTCGTCGGCTCAGGCTTTATTGCCAACTTCCACCTCCAGGCGTTGATGTCCGTGCGCCACGTCGCGGTCACCGGGATCTACAGTCCCACTGCGGCTAACCGCGAAGCATTGGCGGCAAAGGCGAACGCGCTCGAGCTTGGCCCGTGCCGGCCGTTCCCTTCGCTCGAAGCCATGCTGATTTCCGGCGAGGTGGACGCGGTGTGGATCGCGGTGCCAAATTTCGCCCGGCTCGACACCATGCGCGAAATTCATCGCCTGGTGCGCTCCGGCTGGACCAAGCTCGTCGGCAGTCGCATGCGAGAAACCGCTCGGGCGCACGCTTCCCGAAGCGCGCGAGATGCTGCGGCTGGCGACTGATGCTTACCTGCTCCACGGCTATCTGGAAAACCAGGTGTTCTCGAGCGCCGTGCAGCGCGGCAAGGACATTGTGTGGCGGCGCGCGGTGCCGATTTGCGGCCGGCCTTATCTCGCGCGCGCCGCCGAAGAGCACTCCGGACCGCACATGCCGTGGTTCTGGCAGGCGCAGCGGCAGGGCGGCGGCGTTCTCTCCGACATGACCTGTCACAGCGTCGAAGTCGGGCGCTATTCTGCTGAGCAAGCCCGGCGCGCCGCGCAGCGACCTCAAACTCCTGAGCGCCAGCGCCAGCGTCGGCAATCTGAAATGGACGCGGCCGGAATACGTGACGCGGCTGAAAAATATGATGGGCCCCGACGTCGACTATGCGAAGCGGCCGGCCGAAGATTTTGCCCGCGGCGCGCTCACCTTTCGCACCGGCGAAGGGCACGAGGTCATGGTCGAAGCGACCAATTCCTGGGCCTATGTCGGCGCGGGCCTGCGCATCCTGATCGAACTTCTCGGCCCGGAATATTCCATGGAATTTTCGTCGCTCAATACCGGGCTAAAGGTGTTCTTGTCGCGCGACGTCACCGGCGGCCAGGGCGAAGATCTGGTCGAAAAGCAAAACGCCGAGCAAGGCCTGATGCCAGTGGTCGAAAACGAAGCCGACATTTACGGTTATGTCGGCGAAGACCGCCACATGGTCGACGCGTTCCGCCACCGCAGGGCGCCGCTCGAAACTTTCGAAGACGGCGTTGCCGTGACCGAGATGCTGATGGCGCTTTACCGCTCGGCCGAGACCGGACAGGTCGTCACCTTCCCGACGAGTGAGCTGGAGACCTACGTGCCGCCGGTAGCGCGCGCTTAGCGTGAAAGCGCGGCGATAGCGCCGGCCTGGGCGGCTACGGTATGACGTTGACGCCTTTGATGCCGGCGATGTTCCGTTTCACCAGCTCGCGGCGATCCTTGACGACGCCGATCACAACGCCGAGTCGCTCGATCGTAGCGATGACACGACCATCGAGATAGCGATCGCAGTTCATATTGGTCGGAGCGATGAAAAAATCAGCGCTGTAAACATCCTTTGTCCATTCCAGCCGCGAGTCGGCTTCTTTCTCGAACTGCATGCGTTCCCCGCACACAACGACTGTGTAATGCCGTCGCGGGCGAGCAAGACCACCGGTGCCCTCGGTCCGATCAAGAAAATGTTCAAGATCTCCGACCGCCTCCGGCATGATGTTCACCCAGTAATCGGTGTCATATTGCCGCGAGGCGCCAGGCAACCCGCCAACGACGGGATTAAAGTACAGATACTCGTCCGGATGCAGCCGATAGAGCGTGGCCGCGTCCCATCCCAATCCAAGTACAATCGCCGCCACGCCTGCTAACGCGGCAGCGCGATGCCACATCGCGAGGCGGGCAAGAACACCGTTCAATCCGAGTCCCGCCAGCACCGCGATCGGCGGCACGGTGAAAAGGAAGTGCCGCAGGCCGGAGAAAGCCGGCCCAGCGACGGCCACCTCACAGACGAGCGGGAATAACGCAGCGAAGGCGATGAGTATGGTTTCTTGCCGCCACGCCCGGCTCGCCGTGTCAACGCGCCCCGACGGCCGTGCCACAAAGACGAGCGCCGCGACGGCGCCGGCCAGCAGCCATAGCGTCAGCTTGATCCCGATGTAAGTTGGAACATACCAGCGCGGCACATCGGCCATGCGGTAAACGCGCCCGAACAAGGTTGTCTGGATCGGATAGTGGAAATCGACAAAGGCCGAGAAGCCGCGCAGCGGATTGAGCGGCGCCAGATGCGCCCACGGCCACACCACGATCATAATCAAATAAGCGATGACGAAGGCTGCGAGTAGCGGTAGTGCGGAGCGCAAAGCAAAACCAAAAGCGGCGCGCCATTTCTCCGAAGGTCTATTCCAAGCGTCAGCCGCCGCCGGCATGCGCAGTGCAACGGCAACCGCGGCGTAGCTGATGAGAAAATATCCGAGCACGCGTAAGCCGACAGCGCAGCCGCAGGCGACGCCGAACAGCGCGACCAATCCCCAGTTAGGGCGCGGCAGTTGCCGGCCGATCCGCAACAGCAAATAAGTTGCCGTCATCATTGCGGCGGCGAACGGGATGTCCTTGGTGTGATTGAACATCGCGCCGTACCACACCCCGCACACGGCAAGCGCGAGCGCCGCAAGCAGTCCCGCGCGCGGACCGCCGATGGAACGCGCCGTCGCCCAGACGGCGGCAATGCCGCCGACGCCGGTCAGCGCCGAGAGCAAATGTCGAACGGCGTAAGGGTCGAGCGGAAGAATTTTCTGAAGCCCGACGGCGACAACGTCGAACAGGCCGCCGTAGAGATAAAGATTCCTGAAATGAAAGACCGCCTGATCGGTCAACCCGCTGGTGTAATAGCGGACAATCAGCTCGCCGTAACGCTGCTGCACCTCTTCGTCGTTGGAGATGCCGTAGTCGCCGAACGTAAAAGCGACGAGACCAATCAGCGTGAGGAAAACGAGCGCTGCGGCGAAATCGTACGAATCGACACGCGCCAACCGCCCGCCGGCACTACGCCGCAGGACGGACACTGCACGAGTGCCCATATCGAAGTACCTTCGGGCAAGCTTTGTTGCTGCCACGCGCGCCAGTTCCACTTGTCCCACTTCTCCGACAGCCCCCTGCGGCGACATTGCGCAAAAACACCAACCAGCGCCACGTCCAGCCGAAAACTTACCTAACAACAGGCAGATTACCACGAAAGATTAATGGCTGCGTCATGGCGACACGGCGTCCGGGACCCGGGTTCCCGTGGTAGGCCCCCGGACCCCTCCATTTCACGCTTTAGGTGCGCCGAGACCCAGCAGTTTCATGGCATTTTCCTTGAGGATCAGCGGCTTTACGTCCGGCTTGATATTGAGGGTGTCGAAGTCGCTTAACCACCGGTCGGGCGTAATAACCGGCCAGTCCGAACCGAACAGCACCTTATGCTTAAGCAGGCTGTTGGCGTATCTGACCAGAATTGGCGGGAAGTATTTGGGCGACCATCCGGAAAGGTCGATGTACACGTTCGGCTTGTGCTGGGCGACCGACAGCGCTTCCTCCTGCCACGGAAATGACGGATGCGCGAGGATGATCGGCATCTCGGGAAAATCGACCGCCACGTCGTCGATGTACATCGGATTGGAATATTTGAGCCGGATCCCGGCGCCGCCCGGCATGCCGGAACCGACTCCGGTCTGCCCGGTGTGGAACAGCGCCGGCAGGCGCGCTTCCGCAATCGCCTCGTAGAGCACATAGGCGCTGCGGTCGTTCGGATAAAACCCCTGCATTGAGGGATGGAACTTGAAGCCGCGCACGCCGAACTCGCGAATGAGCCGCCGCGCTTCGCGCGCGCCGGCCTTGCCCTTGGCGGGATCGATGCTGGCGAAGGGAATGAGCACGTCGCTATTGGCGGCGGCCTTCTCCGCGACTTCCTCGTTGGCGTAGCGGCGGTAGCCGGTCTCGCGTTCGGCATCGACCGGAAAAATCACCGCGCCGATTTTGCGTTCGCGATAGTAGGCCGCGGTTTCCTCGATGGTCGGCCGATTGTTTGGCTGGTTGAAATAAATCGCCATCTGCGCCTGCAGCTCATCGTACCCGTCGTCCGGATGCGTGCCGCAAGGCTCTTCGGCATGGGTATGAACATCGATGGCAACAAGCTCACTGACGTTCACGGAACTGCTCCCTGAAAGTTTTCACTTCGATCCATTGGAACACAAGCCGAATACACCGTACAGCGCGGCGTTTTGTGGGCGGATTTGCAGAGTGCAGGGTCATCAATCGCGCAGCGCCTTCAGGACCTCATCGGGACGCTCGCTCATGAGCATGTGCCCCGCGCCTTCGAGTATGGTGAGTCGGCAGCCCGGAATGGCGTCAGCAACAGCTCTGCCACCCTTCAGCGGCGTCATTACATCGCGGCTGCCCTGAATCACGTGCGAGGGAACGGCAATTTTCGCGGCCGACGTCAGCGCGTCGCGATAGGCATTGCACGCCGAAAGATCGGCGAAGATGACTCCGGGCCGTGCGCTTTCGAGCAGGCGTTCACTGCCGCCGAGCATCCACAGACCCGGAACGTCCGAGCCGCCCAAGGTCGCGCGATAGCCTTCGCCCCAGATGGAGATCATCTCGACGGCAGCGTGATCGTCAGCTTTAGCGGAGTTGAGCAAGTCGTCGGACACCCGCATCGGCGCCGCGGTTGCGATCAAGCCGAGCGCTGTGATCTTTTGCGGATGACGCGCCGCGGTCTCCAGCGCGACGAGCGATCCCATGGAATGGCCGACGAGCCTCGCTGCTTTGACGCGCGCGGCGTCGATCAACGCCACGGTCCAGTCGGCGAGCGCCGCAATCGACGTTAGCGCCGGTCCTGTGGAGCGGCCGTGACCGGGAAGATCCGGCGCGAGCACACTAAAGCCATGGTGCGCGAACGCGCGCGCCAGCAGCGCCCAGACCGAGTGATCCATACCGGCGCCGTGCAGAAAGACGATAGCCGGGAGCGACGGATCAAAGTCCCGGCCGCCCGTGCCGGCGAAAACCTCTTTGCCTCCGACCGCGAGCTGCACGGATTAAGCCTTCTGCGACGCGCGTAGCGCCTGCGCCAGATCGTCGATGATGTCGCCCGCGGCCTCGAGACCAACGGAAACGCGGATGAGTTCTTCGCCGACGCCCGCGGCGGCGAGCGCCGCGGCATCCATTTGCTGATGCGTGGTGCTCGCGGGATGAATCACCAGCGTCTTGGCGTCGCCGACATTGGCGAGATGGCTCGACAGCCGCACTGCTTCGATAAACTTGCGCCCGGCGGCGCGGCCGCCCTTGACGCCGAAGCTGACAATCGCGCCCGCGCCGTTCGGCAACAGGCTTTTCGCCAGCTCATGATCCGGATGCGTTTCCAGCGATGGGTGCAGCACCCAATCGACCGCCGGGTTCTTGCGCAGAAAGCCGAGCACGGCCGCCGTGTTCTGCATGTGGCGCTCCATGCGCAGCGCCAGCGTCTCCACGCCTTGCAGCAAATGAAACGCGTTGGTCGGCGAAAGGCAGGCGCCGAAATCGCGCAGCCCCTCGGCCCGCGCCCGCATGATGAACGCGGCCGGACCGAACTCGTCGGCAAAAACGATGCCGTGATAGCCGGCATACGGTTCGGTCAGGGTCGGGAATTTGCCGGAAGCCCGCCAATCGAACCGGCCGCCGTCGATCAGCGCGCCGCCGATGGCGATGCCGTGGCCGCCGATCCATTTAGTGATGGAATGCATCACAATGTCGGCGCCGAGTGTAAGCGGCCGGCGACAGATACGGCGTGGCAAAGGTATTGTCGACAAGAAGCGGCACTGCTGCCGCATGCGCAATCTCCGCGACCCTCGGAATATCGAGCACTTCAAGGCCGGGATTGCCGATGGTCTCGCCGATGACGAGCCGGGTTTTCGGTCCGATCGCCGCGCGGAAGCCATCGAGATCGCGCGGCTTGACGAAAGTCGTTGTGATGCCGAAGCGCGGCAATGTGTGGGTCAGAAGATTGATGGTGCCGCCATAGAGCGAGGCGGAAGCCACGATGTGGTCGCCGGCGGAAAGCAGCGTCGCGATGGCCAAATGCATCGCCGCCATGCCGCTTGCCGTGCACACCGCGCCGACGCCATCTTCCAGCGCGGCCAGCCGCTCCTCGAGCACGGCGGTAGTCGGATTGGAAATTCGCGTATAGATGTGGCCGGCACGTTCCAGGTTGAACAGGCCGGCGGCATGATCGGCGTCGTCGAACAGGTACGAAGTCGTCTGATAGATCGGCACCGCGCGCGAGCGCGTCACCGGATCGGGATGTTGTCCGGCATGAAGGCTCAAAGTTTCAAACGCGGGTGGTTTCGGAGCGGGCATGCGGTACGTCCAGCGAAGATGAAGCGCACGCTTCCCCAATTCGGGCGCATTAGCAAGAGAGGCCGCTGTCTTTAACGCGGGCTAATCGAATGGATCATCTGCACCGCCACTTTACTCTGCGCGCGACCGATTTCTGGCTGGCTCGTGGCGCGATTGTCGTCATTGTCCTGCTGCAACTTGGCATCGTGAATGATCTCGCGGTCGGACCGCGGTGGCTGGCGCCGGCATTGGAGCTGGCGCTGTTGATCCCATTGTCGGTCGCGACCGCCTGGACGCAGACCCGCGCCAGAAGCGCCTCGACCCGCGCACAGTGGGATACCATCGGCCGCTATCGCCAAATGGTGCGGCGGCTGGCTTTCGCCTTGACGGCGATCTGCACGCTGATGAATTTCGGCGCACTGGTCCGCTTGATCGCGGCGATCCTGGCCGGTCATGCCGGCAGCGGCAAGGTGATGCTGCTCGACGCTGCGAATATTTGGGCTACCAACGTCGTCATCTTTGCGCTGTGGTTTTGGTCGCTCGATCGCGGCAGCCCGGCCGCGAAGGGCCTGCTCGAGCCCGCCGGCGATTTCGTTTTCACCCAGCAGCAAGGCGGCCTCGCCGAGTGCGCGGAATTCAAAAACTGGGCGCCGGGATTTATCGATTACCTCTTTCTGGCCTTTACCAACGCCACGGCGTTTTCTCCGTCCGACACCTTTCCGCTGACGCAAAGGGCCAAGCTCCTGATGATGGCCGAAGCGGCAATCTCGATGTGCACCATCGCCATCGTGGCTTCGCGCGCGGTCGGCATTCTGAGCTGAGCGCGCCTAGCGCAACTCCGCCGCCAACTCACCTGCCGAAGCACCGGCGATGCGGCCAAACACTGCGCCGTTCATCAGCCCGGTGCCGCCGGGGTAATTGAAGTAGAAGATGCCGCCGACCAATTCGCCGGCCGCGTACAGGCCGCGGATCGGCAAGCCGTCGGTGTCGATGACACGCGCGCTGGTGTCGATCTTGAGACCGCCGAAGGTAAACGTGAGCCCGCACGTCACCGCGTAGGCTTCGAACGGCGGCCGATCGATGGTATTGGCCCAATTCGACTTCGGAATGCTCAAGCCTTTAGTGCCGCGCCCGTCTTTCACATTGGGGTCGAACGGCACTTCGGTCATCACGGCTTTGTTGTAGGCATTGATGGTTTCGAGCGCTTGGTCGGCGTCGACGTCGTCGAGCTTGCGCACCAATTCCTCCAGCGAATCCGCACGCACCTTGGTGACGCGCTTGATGCGGTACTCGTCGCGCAGCATCGGGATGATCTTGCTGTCGAACACCTGCCAGGCGAACTGGCCGGGCTGCATCAGGATCACGCGGCCGTACTTGGCGTAGGTGTAATTGCGGAAGTCGGCACCCTCGTCGACAAAGCGCTGGCCGTTGGCGTTGAGCATGATGCCCCAAGGATAGGAATGCTTCTGAAAATTATCGCCGACCGACAGATCGCCGAACTCCGGCGCATTGCGATCCCAGCCGACCGCATGACCGCCCGACCAATTTCCGGTCGGCATGGCGCCGGCTTCGAGCGCCATTCGAATGCCGTCGCCGGTGTTGAAGCGGGTGCCGCGGACCTTGGCGAGTTCCCACAGCGGTCCAAGGTAGCGGGTGCGCATCTCGGCGTTGGCTTGAAAGCCGCCGGCGGCCAGCACAACGCATTTGCTTCGCACTTCGACGGTTTTGCCGCCGTGCTTCACCCGCACGCCCTTGACGCCGTCATCGTCGGCGATGAGCGACGTCGCGCGAGCACCGTAGGCAATGGCGACGTTGTTCTTGCGCGCAATCCGCGTCAGCGCCTCGACGAGGCCAGGCCCGCCGCCCCAGGATTCGACCGTCAACCCGCCCCAGAATTTAAACCGCCCGTCGACCTTGTAGGCCTGACGGCCCCAGATCGGCAGAAAGCGCACGCCCTTGTCGCGCATCCAGCGCATGGTGTCCTTGCTGCGCGTGACCAGAATCTCGCACAGGTCGGGATCGGTGCGGTATTCGGTGACACGGCCCATGTCGTCGAAGAACTTCTCTTCGGTGTAGGTGCCGAAATCTGACCGCGCGACTTCGTCGTCGGTCAAATCCGGCATCAGCGCGCGCAAGTCTTCCACGCCGTTATAGACGCAGCGGAACGCGCCGGCCGTGAAGCGGCTGTTGCCGCCGGCTTCTTCTTCCGGCGCTCGCTCGAGCACGAGGACCGAGACGCCGCGCTCGGCGGCGGCCAAAGCGGCGCAGAACGCGGCATTGCCCGCGCCGACGACAACGACGTCCGTGGAAAGCGGCAATGCTGCGCTCGTACTCATGACCGTTGGCGTGTTGTCGGCAGAAGGCGTCTACAGCGGCGCCGCAGCATTGTCCGCAAACAAGCCGGTCGATCAATAGGCTCTATTGGACGGCGGCTGCAATTGGCAGGCGGTGACCTGCTCCTGTTGCCAGAAGCATGTCAACGAGCCGGGATTTTTTGACCGCGAATTGGCCGTTGATTTTGGAGCGGGCGAAGGGATTCGAACCCTCGACCCCAACCTTGGCAAGGTTGTGCTCTACCCCTGAGCTACACCCGCATCCGACAGAGAGGTAAGGCGGCAGCGTCAGCCGCGCCAGAGCTATGCCAAAGAGTGGCGTCCTTTGCAACCGCCGGCCGCGAACCCGGAAGGAACAAGCCGACTACTGGGTGGGGCTTCCGGGCATAACGCCGATCTGCGCCAGCAATCCCGCCATGTCGGCGCGAACCCGATCGCGCACAATGCGGCCATCGCTGAGCTGAAATAAGCTGATACCGGTCAGCCGGACCGGGCGCCCGCTTGCCGGGAACGGACCAAGATTGCCGCGGTGCGTACCCGTCATCGTCCAGCGCCAGGCGGCACGTTCGTCTTCCCCGAACAAGTCCTCGGTTGTGAAATGCAGATCGGGGAACGCTGTACGAAAATCCGTCACCGCGCGCCGGATACCGTCCTTGCCAGCCCCGGGTGGGCCCCCGGGAAAATCGAGCTGATAGTTATCGGCGACGTCCTCAGCGAAGACTCGATCCTGCCGTCATTAAAGTTATCGATGAAGCGGCGGATGACTCCTGTGCTTTCCGTCGGAGCGCGCGGCGGCGGGGCTGACGGCGCTTCTGGCGTATACTCGGGCGGCGGCCCCGGAATGGCACCGAGCTGCGTCAGCAGACCGATGGCGTCGAGTTGTCCCCAAAGTGCAACAACCTTCTTTTCCGCGAAATGCATGAGATTATTGCCAGTGAATGTGACCGCTTTGCCCGTCGCCGCCAATCCTTGGAAAGCTCCCCGATGCGTGCCTTGCGCAATCCAGTGGTTACCGACGCGGTCCCCGGCTGCGACCTGCGCGGCAACGCGAATGCGGAGATCCGGAAACGCGCCGCGGAGGGCAGCCAGCAATTGCTCGTGTCCGGCGCGATCCATTGCCGGCGCACCGGCAAATGTCAGTTTGTATCCGGAAGCAAACAGTTCGGGCGCCAGCGAAACCTGCCCCGCCCCTTCGAATTCCTCGATCTCGCGGCGCGCAATCGCCTTATTTTCGTCCGTTCGCACCATGCTGGTTGCCTCACTCCAATGCCGCGAGACCTCCGCGGCCGATGAACTCGCGCATGCGCTCGACCAATCCTTCCGGCGCCTCGTCGATGTCGTCGCGGTAGAGACACGCGACGCGTTCGATCTCGCTCATCTGCTGAAGCCGCTCGGGCGTCACGGCGCTCTTTGAAGGTTTGGCGCGGCGATGCGCGAGCAATTCGTCGGGGCGAATGAAGTCGTAGGCGAGATGTACTGGAATCTGCCGCGCGCAGCGGCACGCATTGGCTGCGTCGACCAATCCGCACGAGCGCTTCATGTAGGATTCAAGCGCGTCACGTCCACGCTGAAGACGCTTACGGAACGTGGCTTCGTCGATATCGAGAATATCGGCGCCTTCCGGACCGGAAAAGCCGAATACCTCGGCAAGTGAGTAGGCGATGCGCTCGTCCCGGTTTAGCGCCAGAAGGATAGCGCTCACGCAATTGCTCATGACCTGTTCGGCCAGGATTTTAGTTTCCGCTGCGGTGAACGAGGCGGGCGGAACGCTGGCGTAGGTAGCCATGACCTGATCGATCGAGTTGAAGCCTTCCACCATGCTTTCGTAGCGGCCGACGCGAAAACGCATGTAATGGCGGCTCGCGATTTCGGAAGGCCCAGGTGCGTACCGAGCTTTCGCCTCTGAACGAGGACAGGCTGGTAACGATCTGGATCAATGCCTCCTGTGCCGCATCCTCGGCATCGGCTGGATGTCCGAGCATGCGCATAGCGAGTTGATAAACGTCGTTCCGCAAAACCTCGACGAGCTTTGCGAGCGCGGCCTGGTCGCCCGCGATAGCGGCGCGCGCAAGATCGTTCGGATGAGCAGCCGATCGGGCTTGGTTATCCGCTGTCACGATAATCTCCCTGATAGTTTAGTGGCGTTTACCGCCGGGACTGTGACTGAAAAATATGAGGCTGAGCGGGTTTTCTCACATCTGCCTGATCGACAAATGGAAATTCCAACCGGCGCGGAACCAGGAAACGCGCTTTCCGTTAGAAGATTCCGGGATTAAGCGCGAGCGCACCCGTAGCTGATAATCGGCATAGCCCGGGAGATCCTTCGCCAGCATCGTTTCCTCATCGCGGAGCCGCCAGATCAGAAACGGCACCATCGCGGCGAAGACGAAGAGGCCGCACCAAGAACCAAGTGCGAGCGGGGTGCCGACAAGGTAAAGCAGGGCGCCGGCATATTGCGGATGCCGCACCACGGCATAGGGGCCGGATGAGATCACCCTTTGCCCCGCGAAAGTGTCAACCTTGGCGGCGGCGAACGTGTTTTCGCGAAACGCGAGAGCGGTAAAGTAAAAGCCGATGACGATCATCGCATCGCCGGCGAGTACGGCGGCGAGCGGCAGCGACCCCCATCCGAACCGCCAACCCAGCGCCGGCACGACGAGGAGCCCGATGAAGCCGAGGGAGACAAAGAACATAATAGTCCTTTGCGTGCCCCGCCTCTCTGCCAGCGGACCGCCGGCAAGGCGCCGCTCAAGCAGCGCCGGGTCGTTCTTCATCCCGTAAAGAGTGTGCAAGAACCCGACGGCGAAAAATACCGCCAGGAACAGCCAGCCCTGCCAATACCGAAGTGTTCCCGCAGGAATAAAGACGCACAACGCCATCGCCAGCGCGAGGAAAACGAGTCCGAGCGAGGCTTTTACATTCAGACTCATGGCTTGTAGGTATCGCCGCATGCCTGCTTGCTCGCCCGACGAGTTATTCGCTTATCTGGATAGTCTCGGCATTCCGCACCAGACGGTGCAACATGCCGCGGTGTTTACCGTCGAGGAGGCGCGCGCGCTGCGCGGCAAAGTCGCCGGCGGTCATACCAAGAACCTGTTTCTCCGCGACAAGAAGGACGCGCTGTTTCTTGTGGTCGCGCCTGAAGACGCGGCCATTGAGCTAAAATCGCTGCATCGCCTTCTCGGCGCGTCGGGCCGTTTCTCGTTCGGCTCGGCGGACGCGATGCGCGAGATACTCGGCGTCGAGCCCGGTTCGGTGACGCCGTTTGCCGCCATCAACGATAAAGACGGCCGGGTTACCGTCGTGCTCGATGCGACCATGATGCGCGAACCGGCGCTCAACTTTCACCCGCTCGTCAATACCGGCACGACCACGATTTCCCGCGAGGGGCTGCTGAAATTCCTGGAGGCAACCGGGCACCCGCCGCGGATCGAGGCAGTCTCACAAGCTTTGGAGTAAGAGCTTTACGATTGCATTCGGACAGGTTCTTCCCATTTAATCAGGCAAGCGGGAAGATTTACGGCCGGACGGCCGAAAGGGAAGGCAGATCAAGGAGATGTTGCAGGAAGCTCAAATCGGCGCGGCCGACGGTCTGATCAAGGACACGACCACTCAAGCGTTCGTCAAGGACGTCGTCGAAGAGTCCAAGCGGCAGCCGGTGCTTGTGGACTTCTGGGCGCCGTGGTGCGGCCCGTGCAAGCAGCTTACACCCGTGCTCGAGAAGGCGGTCCGCGCCGGCAAAGGGAAAGTGAAACTCGTCAAAATGAATATCGACGAGCACCCGGCCATTCCCGGCCAAATGGGCATCCAATCCATTCCGGCGGTGATCGCTTTCGTCAACGGCCAGCCGGCTGACGGATTTATGGGCGCGCTGCCGGAAAGCCAGGTGAACGCGTTTCTCGATCGCCTCACCAAAGGCGGCATTGGCGCCGAGACCAAAGACCTGCTCAACGCGGCCGATGCGGCGCTTGCCGCCGGCGATGCAGCCGGTGCGGCCAATCTTTATGCTGAACTTCTCGCCGAGGACAACACGAACATCCAGGCGCTCGCCGGACTGGCGCGCGCCTACGTGCAGACCGGCGCCATCGAACAGGCGAAGCAGACGCTGGCCATGGTGCCGGAATCGAAGCACAACGATTCCGCCGTTGCTGCGGCCCGCGCCGCACTTGAACTCGCCGAACAGGCAAAGACGCTCGGGCCGGTTGCCGATCTTGAGCAAAAAGTGCTCGCCAATCCGCTCGACCACCAGGCGCGCTTCGATCTGGCGCTCGCGCTCAACGGACAAGGTCGCCGCATGGACGCGCTTGATCACCTGATCAACATTGTCAAGCGCGACCGCAAATGGAACGACGACGGCGCGCGCAAGCAGCTTGTTCAATTGTTTGACGCATGGGGTCCGACCGACGAAGCCACCATCGAGGGGCGGAAGCGCCTTTCGTCAATTCTGTTCGCTTAAGCCGCCGGCGGCGATTTAAGCGGGTGGCGAGCCGGCCCGGTGGTGCGTGCGGAGCACGAGATGTCGATCAACGCGATCTATAAGGGCCCGGAAGACCTGCCCAATGTGATCGCGGTCTTTCCGTTGCCCGGCGCGCTGCTGCTGCCGCGCGGACAAATGCCGCTCAACATTTTCGAGCCGCGTTATCTGGCGATGATCGATGATGCGTTTCGCTCCGGCATCCGCGTCATCGGCATGATCCAGCCGGATCCGGCCCACCCCGGACGGGACGAAAACAAGCCGCAGTTATTTCACATCGGCTGCGTCGGCCGTATCAGCCAGCTGGCCGAAAGCGGCGACGGCCGCTACCTCATCCAGCTCACCGGTGTTGCGCGTTTTCGGATCGAAGAAGAACTCGCGCTCGGGACGCCGTATCGGCAGTGCCGCGTCACCTATCAGCCGTTCATCGACGATTTCACCGCACGCAAGGGCGAGGACGAAGTCGACCGCAAGGCGGTGTTGCGCACGCTGGCCGATTTTCTGAAAGCCAACAATCTCAAAGCCGACTGGGGCGGCATCGAAAACGCACCCAACGAAGCACTGGTGAACGCGCTGGCGATGATGTCGCCTTACGGCCCCGCCGAGAAGCAGGCGCTGCTCGAGGCGCCCGACCTAAAAACCCGGGCGGAAATTCTGGTTGCGGTCACGGAAATCGAACTGGCCAAAGGCAAGACCGGCGAAACGCCGCTGCAATAGCGAAAGGCCGAGGCCATCAATGGAAATTGTCCGCAACGGTTCGGCCCCATCCTGTCAAACCCGGGAGTGCAATCGGACCAGCTCATTTCTCCAGAGAACTCCCCATCGCGCCGCGTCACGATTACCCGCGTCACGGTCGCGCCGCAGGGCGATTAACTCACCGCACCGGCACGAGAGTTCTGAACAAATCTGGGTGGCGCTCGCCGGGCACGGAACACTTTTGCTCGATCAACAACGGACCGAACCATTCGCGGCCGGCGATGTCGTCCGCTTCGGCGACGGCGACCTACACGGCT
>CAWJUQ010000009.1:0-284774 GCA_963846055.1 uncultured Alphaproteobacteria bacterium | reverse complement strand
GCTGCCCGCGCCGATACGGGGCCGCCGCACCGGATGCTCGGACGTGCCGGTCTGATCGATGTCGTAAGTCGCGTCCGGCGTGGCTTTTTTCAGTTGCGATGCGGGAACGTGTTTCTCGAAAAGTTCCTGGACGCCGGCGCCATCATTGACGACCCAGCCGCAATCGAGCTTGTGCACCAGTGCGGCCACATTGCCGCTGTCCGCAAGGCAAAGAATCTTTGCTCCGGCGGCGACTGCTTCGTGGGCGACGTAGGAAAAAGTCTCGGGCCAAGGCGACAATACCGCCACCACGGCAATCCCGTGCTTCGCCAGCAATCGCCGCGTCGCAAATCGATCCGCTGCCGTGACCTCGGTGCGCACAAATTCGACGTGCGGCAGCGACGGCGTTCCTTCGGCGGCGAAGTGATAGAACTTGTAACGCGGATCGCGATGCAGACGCTGCACCAGATCGCTGAACAGAGGCCAGCCCTTGCTGGCCGCGGCATAGCCGACGAAGGCAATCGAGACGCGCTTGCGGACGCCGGCGCGGCGGCTTTTTTCTGCGCGCGCTTTCGGCGGAAAGGCGCCAGTGCGGATGAACAGTCTCACGCTGCCGCGGCAGCGCCGTGGATTTTTGCCAGATTTCCAGAGCGGCGGCGGACGGACTGACGACCTCGAAACGGCAGGAGTTGAAAACGGTTCGCATGCCCTGCAAATGCCGTTGCCGACTTTTGCCGTAGACACAAACCCGGCAGGCGAAGCTGGGCGCCGGCGGCGCGGCGCAAAAATGCGCGTCGTTGCGCAGCAGATTAAAGCCTTCGCAGAGACTGAAATAATCATGCAGCCAATAGAGGCGCCGCTCGGGTTTGAGCGCCGCACACAGCATTACAACATCCGCGGCCGCAAAACCCATCACCGAGTGGACGGCCAGCGTTGGCGCCCGATTGCCCGGGGAGGGAGTTTTCTTCAACACGTCGCGCACCGCCGCGAGAGCATACAAACCCACCGGCTTTCCGTCGGCCACCACGCGAACCAGCGTGCGGGAATCTTCGGGCGAAAACGTCAGCCGCGCGATTTGCGGCGAAATATGTATGTAGGCGTAATCGATTGCGTTGAACTTCGCTTGCTCGTCGGCAATGAATATTTGCGTCCCCCCGATGACGCGAATGTAGCAGTCATGACTGAGCGCGACGACCAGTCCTTTCCTGTCCTTGAGACTTGCGGCGAGCTTGCTTGCCAGAACCCCGCCGCTGAGCACCTTCTCACCGGCGGCCGGACCTGGAACCGGTCGTTTCGCCGGTTCAACCGCCGCATCAATGATTTGTCGCCGATAACCGCCGGGGCGGCGTGGCAACCTGCCTTCACCGCGTCCTGATATACAATAATGCCAGAATGGATTGACGCCGGCGTCGCTCACGTCCTCATTCATCTCAAGATAATATTTGGTGTCGAATTGCAGGCTTGGATTGCGCCCCTCGCGCCAGCCGGTGACGAAGAAGTGCAAAAGCGGATCGATTTTGGCCGATCGTACGTCGGGGTATGCCGCGAGATAGTAGGCTTCATCGAAATGCGCGCGGATAACGGCGAGGGCGTCGTCATGTCCGGCGGGATCGGCTAGGTCGCCTGAGGCCGCGGAGAGATCGCGCGCATCGGCCCCGGCGTTGTTTGTCGCGGGCGCGGCCGCAACCGGCAGAACATTTTCAAGACTTTTCGTTAGGATTTGCAGATCGAAGCTGCCGGCATCGGCTTCAAGCTGCGCGACGAGCGGATTGACCGCAAACCATTCGGCCGCGGGGTACGCCAAAAGCCACGCCGCGACATCAAACGATGGATTTGGAGATATGCCTTCGCGCCATCCGCGATATGCGAAATGCGCGGCGAAATCGAGTCCGTCCACGTCCAGATCCTCGAGCCGCCCCGGATAAAAATCGGGATCGACATGCGGCCGAAGACGCTCCACCCAGTCGAGGATCGGCGCCCCGGACAAAAGCCGCGAACGTATCGAGGGGCTGACGCTCGATGACGCCATGCGTCCCTCGATCATGCCGTGACGCAGATAGTGATAGTAGGGATTGATCTTTGAGCGCCGAACGTCGGCATTTGCCGACAGATATGAGACGGTATCGAAGAACGGATTGGGATTGCGCCCTTCACGCCAGCCGATTGCGCAAAAGTGGTGCAACAGCCCGCTTTGGCCCGAAGCAACATCCGGATACTCGTGAGCGTAGTAATCGGAATTGAAGTGTCTGGCGATTTCCAGCAGCTCGGGCGACAGATCGAGCGCGCCGCGCAAGGCCGGGCCGCGGTCAGGTGAAAGTGCGCCGCCAAAATCCGCCATCCTTTTGCGGCCATTGGATTTCGCGCGTCCGTTATGCGAGCGCTCCGGTCTAGTCGCCAATTTCGGCTGGACTGGAGGTGCCGTATCGGGCGCCGTGCGCACCTCCTTAAACATGAAACGCGCACGCTTTCGTTTACAACTCCGGTAGCAAATTCGGGAACCGACCGGGATCTCATTGATGCTTCCGCGTCTCTTTGCGCCGGGTAAAGCGCCGGCGGTCCACCAACTCGCCGGCGCAGTGGTTCTCTTTAAGAGATTGAGAAGTCCTTGTATGGCACGCGACCTTCCGTGAAACCGGCGTGATTGAAGTGAATCTCGCGCGCTCTTCAACCGGCCCTTCTTGATCGCCTCCGCGACATCCGGGTTCGCTTGCAGATAATAACGCTCGTCGACGATAAACCTGCGCGGCAACCGGTTTTCGAAAGATCCCGTCTCGACATAATGGTCGAGCCCGCTTTTTACTTTTTTCGCTCGAACTGCCGTTGCGATGTCGGGATAGGTTTCGAGGTAAAATCGTTCGTCAAACAGATTTTCTTGTTTTCTTGATTGCTCCAGCTAACAGACTGCGGAAAACTTCCCTCGGTATGGCGACGTATTGAGGATCGCGCTGGCGATCAATCTTGATCAGTTTTTCGAGATTACGAAAATACACGTTCAGTCCTCCGCTAATTTCCAATGCTCGTCCGTGCATGATTTTCCTACGCCCCGGCGCTCTATTTTTTCGTTTCCTCGGGCTGGGAGAAGAATGAATTAAATTTCAATCGAATGTCTTTATTGCTCAGGTTGTGCGCGTCACTTAGCGCAACATTCGAGCGCCGGCGATCGCGCGGCGCATTGTTGGCGAAGTCAGGGCAGCGGAAAAATTGCATCGATTTATCGACATAGTGCGGCGGACCGTTTAGCCGAATGTGCACTGCATTGTCGCTTGGGAGCGGCGGGTCGTCGCATCCGCGTTATGATGCCCTGCATCAGAGCGGATGACGTTTTGCCTTGTTCGCTTGGCGAATTCTCTCTTCCGTTTATCTCATACGGGTTGCGAATGATCCTGGATGTGTTGCCGCTGACACTACCCGGCGCGCTCCTGATACGGTCCCGGCGTTTTGTCGACAAGCGCGGATATTTCGCCGAAACCTACGTGCAGCGTGACTATGTCGCCGCCGGCATAAGAAACGTATTCGTTCAAGACAATGACTCGTATTCCGCCACGCGCGGCACCTTGCGCGGTTTGCATTTTCAGACCGCGCCGTTCGCGCAGGCGAAACTGGTGCGGGTGCTGCGGGGAAGAATCTTCGATGTTATTGTCGATCTGCGGCACGACTTGGAGAGCGCCTGCATGTTGGCGTCGAATTCGAGCGCGGAGGGTCGGGAGCAGCTTTTTGTTCCGTCCGGATTTGCTCACGGCTTTTGCACCTTATCGCCGGATACGGAGGTCAGTTACAAGGTGGACGCCGTGTTCTCCGCGCCGAACGACTGCGGCGTGAATGCCGGCGATCCCGACCTCGGCATTCGCTGGCCGGTGGCGATCAGCGACACGGTCATCTCGGACAAAGATCGCGCGCTGCCGATGCTAAAGGAATTACCCGTTCATTTTCATTGAGAGGCGTGCCGTGAACGACGGACAACCTGTGCCGCGCATCATCGTGACCGGAGGCGCCGGCTTTATCGGCTCCGCGGTCTGCCGCCATCTCGTCAGGGAGGGGGGCGCCTGCGTCGTCAACGTCGACAAGCTTACCTACGCGGCCAATCTGCATTCTCTCGACAGTATCGCCGGCAGTCCGCAATACCGTTTCGAGCGGACCGACATCTGCGATCGACCGGCGCTCGACGCGCTGTTCGACAGCTATCAGCCGACCGGCGTTATTCATTTGGCCGCTGAAAGTCACGTCGACCGTTCGATCTCCGGCGCGGGCGTCTTTCTGGAAACCAACATACAAGGCACCTTTCACGTTCTCGAGGCGACACGACGTTTCTACGAGAGGCTGACCGGCGAGCGCCAGGAGCAATTCCGCGTCGTCCATGTGTCGACCGATGAGGTCTACGGCTCGCAAGCCGACGGATTGTTTCGCGAAGATTTGCGTATCGGCCGAGTCGCCCTATTCCGCCAGCAAAGCCGCGTCGGATCACCTCGTACAAGCTCGGCATAAAACCACGGCCTGCCCGTGGTGATTTCGAATTGCTCCAACAATTACGGGCCCTGTCAGTTTCCCGAAAAACTTGTCCCGCTGGCGATCCTCAACGCTTTTGAGGGCAAGGCGCTGCCGGTTTACGGAATGGGCGACAACGTCAGGGACTGGCTGCACGTCGAAGACCACGCGCGCGCGCTCGTTACGCTACTCGACCATGGCCGCGTCGGCGAGAAATATAATTTTGGCGGCGACAGCGAACGCACCAACCTCAGGGTCGTCGAGTCCATTTGCGATATCCTCGACCGTATCGCGCCGGCGCAGCGTCCGCGGCGATCGCTCATTACCTTCGTCGCCGACCGTCCTGGTCACGATCACCGTTATGCGATCGACGCGTCGAAGGCGGCGTCGAGCTTCGTTGGCGGCCGCGGCATTCATTCGCCAGCGGTCTTGAGTTTACGATCAAATGGTACCTGGACAATTCCGAATGGTGGCTGCCTCTACGTCAGAATGTCTATGACGGCGCACGCCTTGGGCTCCTTAAGAAAGCAAGCTGAGGACACGATGAGCACTGGCCTGATTTTAGTGGCGGGGAAATCCGGGCAGCTGGGCCGATGCCTGCTCGAAGCTGCTGGGAGCCGGAGCATTCGTGTCGTTCTGGCCGGGCGGCCGACCTTTGACATCGAATACGGGCGATCCATTGACGCCTTCCTCAGCGCCGTTTCACCCGGTCTCATCGTCAACGCAGCCGCCTATACAGCCGTGGACAAAGCCGAGACCGAATCCGCCCGTTGCTATGCGGTGAATTGCGATGGCGCCGCCGAGCTGGCCGCCGCGGCCTGGCGCCGGGGCCTGCCGCTCATTCACGTCTCCACTGATTATGTGTTCGACGGCAAAAAGACGTCGCCCTATCACGAGGACGATGCGACCGGCCCGACGGGCGTTTACGGCCGCTCCAAGCTCGAAGGCGAACAGGGGGTCCGGCGTGCCCATCCCGAGGCAATGATATTTCGAACGTCGTGGCTCTACAGCGTCTTCGGCACGAATTTCTTGAGCACAATGCTGCGGCTGGCGCGAAGCCGGCCGGACCTTCGTGTCGTCGATGACCAGCACGGCTGTCCAACTTCTGCGCACGATCTTGCCGCGGCGTTGCTCGATATCGCCTCGACCACTCTGGATGACCGCGGACGTCCCGGCGTCTACCATCTTAGCGGGGAAGGGGAAGCGACGTGGTACGGGTTGACCAAAAAAATATTTGATCGGGCCAAAGCGTGCGGCCGGCAGGTGCCGCTGCTCACGCCAATCACGACGGCGGATTATCCGACGCCGGCGCGCCGGCCCGCGAACAGCGTGCTGGATTGCGGCAAGGTCGCCCGCGAGCTCGGCGTGAGGCTTCGGCCTTGGCCGGAAGCTGTCGCCGATTGCGTGTCGCGGATCATCGGAAACGAGGAGCTGCAGCGATGCTGAAGGGGATCGTTCTCGCAGGCGGCAGCGGCACCCGACTTTATCCAATCACGCGCGGCCTGAGCAAACAGCTCCTGCCGGTGTTCGACAAGCCGATGATTTACTACCCGCTGTCCACTCTGATGCTGGCCGGCATTCGCGACATCCTGGTCATCACCACGCCGGAGGACAGACCTCAGTTCGAGCGGTTGCTGGACGATGGCACACAGTGGGGCATCCGGCTTTCCTACGCAGTACAGCATAAACCCGAAGGGCTGGCCCAGGCGTTCCTCATCGGAGAACAATTCATCGGGCACGATCCCGTGGCGCTCGTGCTCGGCGACAATATTTTCTTCGGCCACGGCTTGCCGGACATGCTGATGCAGCGGCGTCAAGGACCGACGGCGCCACCGTGTTCGCATATTACGTGAAGGAGCCGCAGCACTACGGAGTTGTCGCATTCGATGAAACCGGGCATGCACTCGACATCGTGGAGAAACCGGCCGAGCCGCTGTCGAACTGGGCGGTGACTGGGCTTTATTTTTACGACAACGACGTGGTCCGCATTGCTAAGGACGTGAAGCCCTCGGCACGCGGGGAACTTGAGATTACCGACGTCAACAAGCGTTACCTCAGTGCCGGCAAACTCAATGTCGCGCGCATGGGCCGAGGTTTCGCCTGGCTCGATACCGGCACTTTCGACTCGCTGATTGAGGCTGGCTGCTTCGTGCGAACCCTCGAGGAGCGACAGGGTATGAAGGTTTGCTGTCCAGAGGAAATCGCTTTTAATATGGGCTACATCACGCCTTCCGGAATGAGGGGCTTGGCGCGCTCATTGAAGAAAAGCGGCTACGGCACTTATCTGGAAGCACTGGTCGGTGTCTGACGCACGTTGTAGTCGGCGTCGAACGACCTGTGGTCGTGCTCTTCCTGTGGGGTCTCCGGTGAGAGAAATCATCAAAGCCCTGATTGTAGCAACAATTTGGTCCACCGCATCTCTGAGGCGAGCCCACGCGTCGGCCGAGCAGTTCGCCAGCAACTAAGCTCGAACAAAAGCTCCTGAACGTGCTGAGATTGCCCATTCTTTATTGAGTTCTTGTGTTGACTTAGCGTGCCTATAACCGCTTGGTTGAAGGCTTCGGTACTGAATTGGCGGGGGGTATCAACTCCGGGGCGCGAGTCCATCCCGTCCATTCGCGCGGTTGACCGGACTGCTCGGCCGATGACGAGCTTTCGTTCTCTTCAGAATTAGGAGGATCGATTGCTGGAGTGCCCATGATTCTCACATTCGATGAACGCGGGTTGGTTCGGGTTAGATTGGGCGGTTCATCGGCTTACGTTGCTCCAGCCCCGTTGCCGTCGTCTCAAATGGATCCAGCGGCCCCGGTGCCGCTTCTCCCGCAGCCATCAACTCCTCAAGACGAACCGATTTGGGTGCCCGGCGTTGCGCCGAGTTTTATCAATCCCGTTCCCAACTTGCCCCACGGACCAGAAACGTTGCAGGACCGGCGAAGCCGTTGTATGTTTCAGTCCGGGCTTTACGGCGTGCCAATTGCAAATTTTTCTCAATACATGGCTTTATGCACGCAGTGACAATTTTCGCCAGCGGGGGAGTAAGACGAGCTACTGATTGTTGCTACAATAACATCGCGTCGCGGCCGCCGCATTCCACAAGCGGAGAGCGCCAGCCCTCGTTTCGCTTCGCCACCACAAAGCAGAAATCCACAGGGCGGCGGATCGTCCACACGGTCGCCATTTTTGACGCGAAGTCTTTCTTCGAGCGGTTGAAAGATGGGGACCGGGGCACGATTGGAGGTCCGCAATGTTCAAGCTGCCTTCGTATGATCCTGTTGGTATTGGCGTGTTGGGATTTGGCATTCTGCTGCTCGCGGCGTTGGCCTTAGTCCTCTGATAACTTTACTCGTCACATGCCGATCAAATCAGGCGCGTAAAGAACTATGGTGCCCTGCCGGGTTCGCTTTTACGCTTAGGGGAGCGCATGATGATTTTTGCAAGTGACTGGTTTCGGCAAGCCCGCGTCTGCGCCCGTTTGGCGGAAGATTGTGAAGATCGGCACTTGGCCGAGCGGTTGAAGCTGATGGCGGCCGACCTAGCGGCTAGAGCCGATGAAATCGAGCACGCGCCCGCCGAGCGGGTAAGACACATCAAGCCACCTTTGGCCGCTTAATAAGTTAAAGGCCGCTCGGCCCGCGTGCCAACTAGCGCCGTCACCGCCAACGCGACCGGCATTGCGAACACGGTCAGCAAAAGAATTGTCGGCAGCATCCCGCGTCTCCGAATTGAACCCCGCGAGCATGAACGCTCGTGTGAGTCGTGGCAACACGGTGGCGCAAAAATGTCGCATGTGTGGCAAGCAGGCCACTATTCTTGTCCCGCTCAGTGACCCAAGCGCCATTTGATGGAGCAAACCATTGACGGAATTTGCTCGGCCCGTGCCCAGAGTTGGGCACTTCCTTCATAGCTTCGTACAGATCGCGCCGAGCACTTGGGACCGGCTTCATCCGTGCGGCGTCCAATCGACCCCGGTATTGCAATTCGTCGTCGGCGTTGAAGCCGAAGAAATGTGGCGTGCATTGGGCGGCGTAAACGCGTGCCACCTCTTGGGTGGAGTCGATGACGTAAGGGAAGGTGAAGCCGTGTTGTGCGGCAAATTTTTTCATGTTGTCGAAGGAATTCTCGGGATACGCATCGACATCATTTGGCGTGACCGCGATTGTCCCGATGCCGACTTCGCGCAATGCCTTTGCTTCAGCCACGATGCGCCCAATGCTGGCCTTCACATAAGGACAGTGATTGCAGATGAAGACGACAAGCGTTCCTTTGCCGCGCACGTCAGCCAGCGAATAGCTCTTGCCGTCAATTCCTTTGAGCGCGAAATCCTTTGCCTTCCAGTCAATCGGGGTTTTGGTATCGAGCATGACGTGTTGCTTTCGTGGTGGCGGTCGGCTAGTTCGCGGCGAGCGCGAGAGGCTACGGTGCCGCGCGGCGATCGCCGCGCCGGAATCCAAGAGCCGACTGTTTTACAATCGCGGCGGAAACAATAAGGATTAAATGGTGCACTGGTCAGGCAATTTGTAAAACGTGCTAAGTCGAATCAACAGCTTAGATCAGAAACCGCGAATCGATCAGAATGGGGTGATCGCCTATGCAGAGGTCAACCCCGACTACACGCGTCGGCCGGAGCCTTCGGATGTGTTTCGAGTGTTGGACGGCTTGCGTGCCAGGCGAGCTGCCTGAGTTGAGCACCGCAGGACTTCGAGATCGTGTGCGAACTGAAGAAATTCGGGAGATTCTTCCTAGCGGCGAAAGATGGACCACTCCGCGCGTTGTCCTAACGGGTCGTCGAGCTTCTTGACAGCTGTCACGGTAGGTCGACACGCCTGTCGTCGCGCCGGTTCCGGTTCTGGAACTGCACAGACCTCACCTAAAATACTTCGCTCGGCGCCGAAGCAAAATATGCAGGCGAATTGCTTCCATCCACGATACATAATCCCCTAGCTAGGAAACGCGCGCGCGCCGGCGATAGAGGTACCGCATGAAACGAGAGATTATCCGGGTCGAGCCCCTCTCGACCTACTTGGAGCGGTGGAAGGCGCCCACATCGGCGGTCACCAGGCATAGCGACACCATTTACGTCTCGGGCTTTCCTCCCTTCGACCCCGCAACCGGCGAGGTCGTTGACGCGCCGATCGAGCGCCAGACTGAACTCGTGCTGGAGCAGATGAAGCTTTGCCTGGAAACCGCCGGCTCGTCCTTAGGGAACGTGCTGAAGTGCAACGTTTACTGCACTTCTGTCGACAAATTCGCCGCGGTCAACGCAATCTACGCCAGGTATTTTCCGCAAGGATCCGCCAGCACGCATTTTCGTCAACGTGCCGGCGTGGCCAGGCCATTTCGATATCGAGATCGATTGCATCGCAGCGCTCCCATAAGAGACGGCAAGGGGGCGTTATGTTCTCAGTATTGTTCGAAGTGCAGCCCAAACCCGATCAATGGGACGAGTATCTCAACAATGCCAAAATGCTGCGGCCTGAACTCGAGCAGATCGACGGGTTTGTCGACAATATTCGCTACAAGAGCCTGCAACGCGAAGGCTGGATATTGTCGCTGTCGAGCTGGCGCGACGAGAAGTCGGTAGTGCGCTGGCGTACCGCGCAAAATCATTACCTCGTCCAGCAAAAGGGCCGCGACGATATCCTGGAAGATTACCACCTTCGTGTCGGCGAGATATTCTCCGACAACAACCTGCCAGCGGGCATGAAGCTTCTAAATCAACGCAACGACGAGACTGAAGTCGGCCAAGGAACGATGGTGACCATCATTACCGCGACGCGTCCGCCCGGCCATCAAAGCAATGCCGTGGCTTGTTCGCAGTACCTAGGCCTCGACATCTATTCCGGCGACCCTTTGGTCGATTGGGACGTTTATGACGCAGTGCTCACCCCAGGTGACCTTTGCCTCATGTTGGTCTGGAAGGACTGCAACGCCGTCGCGTTATTCGAGGACGGAGAGCGAATGCTGCTTCCGGAAACGCACCGGATCCGCCATGTGCGCGTCATTCGCGACTACACCATGCTCGATCGGCGGGAAGCGCCGCAATATTACGCAACGATCACCCGCGCCAGAAAATAGCTCGTGAGCGCCACTGTGGGCCATGTGGCCGTCAGCGCAGCGGGCAGGGCGCCGTCTCACTCGGAGAAAAAGCGCCCATGCCGGTTCGTCGATCAACTGGCTGCTTCCCATCCGGCGCCGTTGGTGAAGCGGGTGGAACGCTTGGAGTAATCCCGCTTCCATGCCCCGCACGGAAGCACGCCCCTTGCTCTGGGCGCTTCCACCCTCCATCCCAAATATTGACCTACGAATGTACGTAGACAGGCTTCCCGGACATCATCATGGCCGCAATTCGTTATCGGTTTCCGAGCGAGCCTGCGGGGTAGGTTGCCTCCTTTTGCGGGAGCAAAGCAATGGCATGGGTCATTCACTATCGAGATAAATCAATGGCCGCGACCTGATCTCTAGCGAGATCAGCACGCAGGAAGGCGCGATGGATCAAGCGTGGCTGATCTTGCTGTAACGTTTCACCGTCTCTCACATAGCTGGCCCGGACCACGAGCGTATCGAGAAAGCGGGCATCCGGCAGTGGGGTGCGCGCAATGATTGGATTGATCCCTAAAACTATAAGCCGCCCCTTTTCGCGCATCACCTGGGCTGGCCAGAACCGCGTCCGCGATCACCTGCCTAGCGTGCCGGCAAAGCCACCCCGCTTTCGGCAGCAATGATCACTCTGCGCCGTTCCTCGCCAGCCGGTCCGATCCTTGCACTAAGCTATCCCGGCCGATAAATTTGGCTGCAAGGTGGGGTATTTTGCCCGCTGTGGCTTTTATGCACTAGTCGAGTTTGGCCGATTGTGCGACCCGTCCGCTATCGGATTTTAATGAGGTCGGCGCTCCTATGAAAGTGCTTCTCGCTGTTGCGTGTGCAATGCTGCTGACGGTGGCAGTTGTCCAGGTCGCGAAAGATCAATCCTCGACAGGCATTTCCGTTGCGCAATTGGGCAAGGGAAAAGGTAAGGGAAAGTCGCCCCCGCCGCCGCCGATCGTTTCCAAGGGCTAGATAAAGTCGCTACCCGCGGCATGGAACGCCCTTCGGTACCATAGGGGCGCGAATCTCTTGTCGAGTGCACGCACGATCATCCTGAACGGGCTATGCATCCTCACGCTGATGGTCGTTGGCGGCTGCGCAAGTACGCCCATTTCACGGGGGTCGGACCCTACCTTTGCGCGCACGATAGTCGCTTACCCTGGACACGAACCCGTCGGCACAATCGTCATCGATCCCAGCAGCCACTTCCTTTATCTGGTGCAACGCGGTGATAAAGCGATACGCTATGGCGTTGGCGTTGGTGCTGAGGGCTTCCTCTGGTCCGGCCGAGCCACCGTTGATCATAAGCTGGAATGGCCCGACTGGTATCCGCCCGCGGAAATGATGGTTCGTAAGCCCGAGCTTAGACAGTACATGGCGCAAATGCGAGGCGGCGGTCTCGGAATGAAAGGCGGTCCCGAAAATCCGCTTGGTGCCCGAGCCATGTACCTCTATTCCGGCGGTAAGGACACGCTTTATCGCATCCACGGTACGAACGAGCCTTGGACAATCGGCACCAATATTTCTTCGGGCTGCATCCGGCTTACCAATGATGACGTGGTCGATCTTTATAACCGTACGCCGATCGGGACAAAGGTTGTCGTTCTTTCTACTGCTACAGCACAAGCAAGTCGCTAGACGTACCTGCTTCTCTAACTGACCGCCGCGATCAAACGCCGGCCGCGGATCAGACTGACCATCAGGTAGCGGACGCCCGTACTCGAGCTTACGGCGGCGTTATTTGGAGCAGCGGAACTAGCGTCGTTGTCCGTTCGCTTACAGCGGCGCATATCAGGAAATAAGGATCTCTTTAGTTCCGGATTTGATCCATGCCTAAATCTACGGATTATCCACAACCGGCACCGGACCGGCTGACGGCGCGATCAGGCCGGGTTATTGTCAAAACCCCGTGGCTCGCCACTACAGCCCCGCGTGGCGATGCCGCGCAATCGCCACGATTGGCCGGCCATGTGGCACAGCATCTACAACAGAGAGGCGCAAGTGAAATATAATTTAGTGTTTGCTGCGGTTGTCGTCGCATCCTTTGTTTGTCCGCTCGCCGCACACGCACAGGGCATTCCCGACGGCGTCGCGCACGGCGCTTACGTGGGGACGGAGACGGCCGGTCCGATCGGCACAGTGGTTGGCGGAGCTGTTGGCGGCGTCATTGGCGGCGTCGATGGCTTGCTCGGCATCTATCCGGCCCCTCCGCCCTCGCCGGTGTATCGTCACCGGAATTATATCCGGCATTCGTATCATTATTACCGTCACAGGCACACGGCCGGCTAAAACGCGTCCACGGCGGCCGGGCCGCTCTGCCAGTCTGCTATGCGCGGAACTGCGCCTCATTTCTGTGGGGCTGTCTCTGCGGCATCCAACAACGACCGCAACTCCGCCTCGTCGTCAAGACTCCATTGGTTCAACGGATCCATTCCCAGGTCTTTCCGCCGTCCCAAGAAATGATTGTCTTTCCTGTCTTGCTGTCGCGGCCGTACTTAGGAGCGTGGTGTCCTCCAACCAAACTGCCTTCCGCAGTCGAGCACCATTCCGACTATCTTCGGCGGAGACGCTTTACGAGGAATTTAACCCGGAAATTATTCGACGAGTTATCGATACGTTAGTCCCGCCGGAAGCTGACCGGCTTATGATGGAGTTACAGGAGCGACACGAGTTCGCAAAATCTTTGGGGCTGGCTGACGAGGAAAAGACCGAACCAATTAAGCGTAGATCGCTATAAACTTACCTTGAAGCCGGGCTCGGCCAGTCTTATGGGCATCGACTATCATCACGCCGCATTGCTCATCCGGGAGCACAGTTTCCGGCCACTGCCTGAGACCGTCCATCTCATTGGACGCCAAACTGTCCGCCTGACCTATTCTGAGGTTGCTGATCTGTGCAACCAATACTCCGTCACTCCAGTAAAAACGGCGATTGAGATCGACAGGTCAACGGTAAATGCGAAAGCATCCCCCATCGAATACATGACCGATGCGAGCTTTTTCAAGATGCTCGGCGTCAAGAACGTCTATGCAATCGACCACAGTCCGTACGAGGGCGCGGACATTATCTTGAACTTGAACGATAAGATCCCTTGGCGACGCCGGGAAATTGCTGATTTCGTGTATGGAGGGAGCGTCTGCGACAACGTGTTCGATCCGGCGCGTTATCTGAAAAATGTCGCCAGCCTGCTAAAGCCAGGCGGCCGGTTGCTCGATCAAAATATCACCACCAACCATTATCATCCATATGCGATGCTGCCGCCACAATGGTACATGGATTATTTCGTTATAAATGGATTTGCGGACTGCAAGATCTACATCATCGAATGTTCTGATCCTCTGAATTTCTACGCGCTAGAGATTACCGAGGACGATGAACTGATCCCTAACTTCCAGTCGAGTGATATTGCCAACGCGGTCGGAATTTTTCTCATCGCCGAGCGGGGGTCTGCCTCAACTATCGACCGGAACCCAACGCAAGACCAGTACCGGAGATCCTGAGGAGTGGGAGCAATATCGTGCCAATCTGCGCGCTATTCGTAAATCGAAGCGAAAATATTTTCCGCTTTGCCAGCCAGCGGATATGTCCAGAGCGCGACCGATTAAAATGAATGGCTACAGGTTTCTGGGGCGATTGAATCGAGACGTTTGAAGCCTAACGGCACGCTGGCAAAATGACCAAAGCCTCGGGGAACTGGCGAAAGGTTTGTCGGCCGCTGCAGCTTCGGCTCACCTTCGGCCTGACGCTTGGCCATGGTGTCTTTATTGGAAAATATGACGTCGGCTTTCATCCGATCTATCGGCTGCGTCAGACCTTGGCGATTGCTATCTCTCGCATGCAAATTCCGCCTTCGCACGGATATTTGGCCCGCCAATCGGTCATCGATGCGCTTGACGAAAATGGATTTGGCGTTTTTCCCTACGATAAAGGCATGCAGCTCGGTCTCGAAGGCTAGACCGAGCTATTCGCCGATCCGGTAAGACTAGACGCCGCGTTAAGACAAGCAGCACGGTCAAAATCGCCGACCTAATGAGGCTGACTCCGCGTTTAGTGAAAGAGTGTGCGGACAAGACGCAAAAAACATTGAGCCGCGACATTAATGCGCTCGTACCGATGAAATTGGTACGGCGGACGCCACAGCGCACAATCACGGCACGTAGCGATCTGATTCTCACCTTCCTGCCATGGCGGTCGGGCCGCTCCCGGAATAGCATCTGGTCCCTTTTCAGAATTCTCGGCTGGTCCCTTTTGGGGCTAAAGGGGCCAGTACCGCGCGTCGAACTCGAGCCCGAGCCTGGAAGACTGAACCAGTACCGCCGCCACGGGTTGTCGTCCCGTAACATGAGGAGGCAATGATGCGTACGCTGGCTACTACGTTGGCGATTCTCGCGGTTTTGACTGGAAGCAGCGTTTGGACGTTCGTAGCAGAAGGTAGCACACCGAGCGGTACCACCCCGTCAGCGAAAGGCATTACGAACACTACAAGCGGCGCCGGCGGAATGGCCCACCATTCAACTACGAGCCCTCCCAGCGCTGGAACCCATCCGCCGCCAAGTGCCGGATGCGGGACATCGGCTGGCGCGATAAAGCAAGGCTGTTGAGCTGGTGCGTTGTCCGTCCAAAGGAAGGAATGAATGGCGATGAGGGATTTCACACCGCCAGGCGATGATCTCGGCTACGTGATGAGCCCGGAGTACACGCAAGCAGCTGAACCTTTGGCGGATGTCCTGCGCAAGTCGATAGGCCGGCCCGGTACGTCGCCCTTGTTGGCTGCCATCGTTCGCACGGCGATCAGCTTGGAAATGCCGACCGCATTTCCCCCGATCGATTGTCGGGATAACAAGCTTCGCGAAATGACCACAGCTGCGCGCGAAGCCGCGTTTCTCGAAGACCGCTGGTCCGCTCTGAACGGCCTTAGCTAGGCAAAGGCCCGCCCGTCACCGTATCGTGAAGCGTCGCGTGTCGCGCCAAGATTTCTTGGCCGTAGTGGATGAACGCCTACGGCGAAAACGTCTTCCGACTAATCTTGCTCTTTTTGTCGCGCGGTGACGTTTGTCGAAGGCCCGGTCTCCGAAGCGGCTGAGCTGAGCAAAATCGTCGAGAGTTATACCCGCGTTTTGCAGGCTGCAGAATTCGAGTCCCGACTAACGAAAATTGAGAAAGAGATCGCATGGCCGGCAGCACTATTGATAGGCGCCCGCGGCCTCTTACTGCTTGCCCTTGAGAAAATCGCGCCGTTCACGATCATGCTCATTTGTGGAGTTAAGCACGCGATCGGCGGACTCATAGCTGTCGGCCAAATTCAACCAATAGCCTTGTAGCCGCAGATAATCGTCGCGGATTTCATTGCTGGCGGCCTTCTCGGCTTTGCGGGCGCATTGTCGGCGTGCGCTAAGCAAGCGCGTACTTGATCATTGGGTTTTTCCGACATGGCGGACCACACCCGGAAGGTCTGGAGGCTAACCAAATTGGGGCAGCGCGCTAACCAAAAACATGTCATCGTCGTCGTGCACATCGGGCAACTCCATCGCCCGCCATGCACTTAGCAGATACGCGTTCGCGGAGACTGGCCGCGACCTCACGGCGCTTGCGAAAGTAGACAGCGCGGCGCCTTTTTGAGGGACGGCTGGGAACGACGTTTCGTTTCGCTTGTTTGACGATTAGATGATGGGATGACGGCGCCGATGATTAGCTCGACGAAGTGCAACAATGTGCCAGTCATGCATAGAATTCGACAGGCGCATTGAGCAATATCGGCGGTGCTTGCGCTCGACCACCGACCCCACCGAAGTCGAAATCGTAAACCGGCTAATCCTATATCTATACTCACAACGTGTGCGGCGGCATCAAAATCCTTCGGACTGACCAAAATCGCGGGTCACGAGCTTGTCGCCGACCTGCGCGGGCCGTGAACGTACGCCTTGGAGGCTAAAGTCACACATCTCTAGAACTCCCTTGTTGGAAGCCCTTCAGCCCACCAAATATTAGCGCGCTTGCGTTCCTCCCGCATTACACAAAATCTTGCAAATTCACGGAGGTCCGACGTGCCTTCGAATTAGAGTCCGAGAGGTTCGCCCGCAATCGCAATCGAGCGGCCGGCTCATGTTCCATTGCTGCTCTAAGCCGCGAAAGTTTTCAACCAAGGAAACTAACTCTCTCTTGTCCGCGGGCCTCTGCTTCGGTTTTCGGCTGCGCCGGCAGCTGCAGCACGCTCGCCGTTTGCCCTTTGCACAAGAGTGTCAGCAGTACGATGCGTCCGTCGGGAAATTCGAGCGCATCGTGGTGGGCGGCCAATTCGTCCTTGTTGACCTGGCGGAAGATTGCCGTCGCGTGATTGATGGTTTTCGTTTTCCAGCCAAGCAGCCAGGCCTGCAGGCAAGCGACCTCGCTGGCGAAGGCAAGCTCCGTTCCTGGCAGCAAGCAGACCGCCATCCCGGGATCTTCGGCATCGGCAAACCCACGCGTTCCGGTGCCGAAGTCACGCGTTACCAGTTTGTCACCAACTTTTGCAGGGCGCGATCGCACGCTTTGGAGGCTAAAGTCACACATTGCCAACTCTCTCTTTCTCCCCGTATTGTCGGCCGGGGTCTTTCGTTACCCCCATGGCCCTTCGCTAACGCCCCCCAAACAGAAACGGTGCCGCGTGTGCTGCACAAAAGACATTTCGGTCGCAGCAGCAGGATCGATTGAGCCCCCGACATGGCATCTCTCCAAAGCCCGCTCACGCAACGCGCGGCTTTTTTCGGCATATTGCCAGGGAAAATCAGCGCCCAGTTATCATTACACTTATGTCGTGGCGGTGGCGCGCCGCGGCCACGCCCGGCGCAGCGAGTGGTGCGCAAATATCTTCCCCGAAAGCGCGTCGCAAGGATACGCAATCCATCCTTCCCGCGGTCGATCAGCGAATAAACGATTTCGTTCGGATCATCGCGATGCTCCAGATTGAGGCGCGGCAGCGTGCGATGTATTTCGTTCAGTTGTCAGGCAACTTGGCTTTCTCTTGTTCCAACTGTGCCAAATTCCAACCCCGCCTTCCGACGGAGAGCCTCCCCGCGGTGCAATTATGGCCCTGATGGGTTTCATACCCCATTGGGAGTCATGGCGAGGGGGACCCGAATGGACATCGGCTGCGTTAGGTTGCTCCCATATTCTCGTCGGCCACACGGACGGTTCGCGGGTGCGAGCGATCGAGGCGAGTAACGATTGGCCCCTGGAAAAGTTTCGCCATTCGCTCCGCAGTGGCTAACTGATTTGGAGACCGAGACGCCCATTCGAAATCCCGCGAAACGCGTCACCGCCCAGCAGCGTGACGCGTGACGGAGCCATGGGCCAGCCTCTGATTAAATCGGCACACAGCTCTTCCTGACGTTTGAGCCGGATAAGCAGTGATCCCTATTGCTGGGGCGCCCTCATCCCGAAACAGGCTCTTCTCGGGCCGTACGTGGCGTTTTCAACGGCAGCGCTCAATCTGGAATACAGAGTCAGGACAACGGTGGCGGCTCAGAGCACGGCACTAATCAATCCCAACCGAAGCGCTTCCTGGGCCTTGCGGCGGAGGAGGCAGCTTCGGCGGTCGTGCGCCGCGCAGCACAGCGCCGCGCACCGGCACTTAGGCGAGCTCCCGATAGGGCTCGTAGAGCGCGAAGCATGAGGCCGCCGCGGCTCATGTACCCCCGACCGACGAACTCGCTCAGGAAAAGAAGTTCCTGCGGAAAGGCTGGGAGCAGGACGTCTACGTATTTGGGTGTGGCGCTGCTGCCCAGCAGAACAGGCTGGCCGCGGGAGCCGAGCGCCTGCCCAAGGATCTTGGCGTCCTGCTGGAGCGGCGCGCGAAAGCGTTTTGCGGAGGCGTCGATGTCGGTCTTCGCGGCGCGCGAGCTCCTCCAGCGTCATCCTGGCCGACGGTCTTACGTGTTGTCAGTCAACGTGACGCGATTTCGCTTGCCGATCGGCTCCGTACGCACCTATTTGGCATGAGTTAATGGAATAAAACGAGAGGTCCACCATGGCGAAGCCGAAAGTCGCAATCGTCGTCGGCAGCAACCGCAGCAAATCCATCAACCGCAAGCTTGCGCAAGCGCTCGCCAAGCTGGGCGCGGACAAATTCGATGCTCAACTGATCCGCATCGACGATCTGCCTATGTTCAACCAAGATCTCGAGAGCAACCTCCCGGCCGAAGTCGTCCGCTTCAAGAGCGAGCTTGTCGCCGCCGACGGCATCCTGATCGTTACGCCGGAGCATGATCGCTCCATTCCAGCCGTGTTGAAGAACGCAGTCGATTGGGGCGCGCGGCCCCGTGGCAAGAATTCCTGGGCCGGCAAACCAACCTTCATCACGGGCACCTCGCCCGGCGCCATCGGAACTGCGATTGCGCAGCAGCATTTGCGCTCGGTCATGGTCAGCCTAGGCACCATTTTGCAGGGCGGCGAGGCCTACATCACTTTCAAGCCGGACCTCATCGACGCCCAGAGCAATATCGGCGACGAGAACGTACGCAAATTCCTGCAGGGCTTCCTCGATCAATTCGCAACGCTAATCTCGCGGCTCTCGCCACAGCCGACGCGCTCGGCGGCATAATGACATTACGCCCCATCCCTTTTTACCCGACTGAGTAGGTTGGGGCTCTGGCGCTCCCAGCTTCTTTAAGCGCGATGTCACCGCAGTTGCGCCCAGTTTGCTGCTCGGTCGTCAGTGGCGCGCATCCGGCGCTACCGAGCAAGCAGCAACAGGATAAGATCCAGCCCAAGCTCGCCGACTTTTACGCGTCGCTCAGCGACGACCAAAAAGCCAAATTCAACGCCATGGGCCCGGCCCCGCACAATGCTCAGGTCGTTCGGCCGATAAGAAGGGCGATATGTAGCGAGCGCGGCGGCCCGTAATGAAGTCGAGAACGCCCCGCCGGTGTCTATTTCGTAGCCGGCCGCTGGTTTAATGAATGCCAGATGAGAAGATGCGCATCGCCCCTGCCAACCGACGGTTCTTAATCTTAATTGCGCCGCCGCGGTCGAGATCCCGTTTTACTTTGCTAATTCGCAACCTTTGCGTTTCGATGTCGCTCTTAGTTGGCACCGCCGCCCGCGAGTGATGAAGCTCCGAAGTTGCGATCGCAACAACTGCGGCAAGCCGCCGCTTGGCGGTCGGATGCACCCGAGAACTGTGCCGGATTGCGATCACGGGAAGAGAAGCACGAGCGCTTGGAGCTGGATTGGAAAAAATCATTTTTTCGACCGTGCTGTATCGGTCGGCAAAATGATTGATACGTTCTGTCCACAGGGTGACGAAGTCTGCGCTTGATATGTTTTCCACACTGCCGAATGTCCGTTTCCATTTAGGAACAAGGTTGCCCCATATGCACCGTTTGCACCAATGCTCGCCCTTAGCTAGGCCCTCGCTCGTCGCACACATCGACTCCCAGGCAACGCGTTCCGGGTGTTGATAATGCTCAATCGCGCCTTCGATCCCTTGCTGATGCACCATGTATCTCTCAGAATAGTCTGGAAAATGGCCGAGTGCCCATTTGAACCTCTCAGCCTGGACCAAAAACAAATGCGCGGCGGCCCGAGCGTTGTCACGTGCATCCCAGATGCTGCCGTCGCCGTATTTCCCGAACTCATAATCGCTGAGTTGAAACAGCCCTTTATATGATCCGGTCCGGCCACTGGGATTGAAGTCGCTCTCCACCTTGGCAATTGACAGCATCATCGGCAAATCAATGCCGTACAACAACGCGGCTTGGCGAATTTCTTCTCGCAAATCTTCTGTCGTTGCGTGCGGTTCATAAAAGCGGGCTTCAAGTAAGCCGCCCATGTACCCCAGCGCATCAACCGGCAAACCTTGTTCGGGAGGACCCTGGTAGGAAGTTTCTGCCGGGAAGAAGGTCACTGCCACAGCGCTCGTTTGACACACGCTCACTAACAGAGCGATTGCAAACGCAATTGCTGCTGTTGTCCCCGTCCGGTCCATCAATTAGGTCCCCGCCCGCGCATTACTACGCCATTCCTAGCACGGTCTCGTCCTCTAAAACAGCCGTGAATGCTCGACCAACCACGCAAAGGCCGGCCATGACAGTCCGGCGTAATAAGGTTAGAAACCATCCCGACGTGCAGGATATGATGGAGACAGTCGGCATCAAGAACATCGTGCGCGTGACGCGAGCGCGCTCGCCTCTGGGAAGTTCGCGCGGGGGATTGATATTTGGCGTCTGATTCTGGCGCCTCAACGCGTTGGCGCCGCGTTTCAAAGAGTAGTATGTCATGATCGAATCGATCATGTATTTCGGGATCGGGTTCCTGCTCGCGGCCTTGTTCGGGCTTCTTTTCATCTCCCTTGTCCACAATCGTGCGGTGCGGCTGACGATGCGGCGTGTCGAAGCGGCTACGCCAGTGTCGGTTGCTGAAATCCGCGCCGACAAGGATCTGCTGCGCGCCGAGCTTGCGATGTCGACCCGTCGGCTCGAGATGAGCGTCGAAAAGATGAAGGCGAAGACGACCAATCAACTCGCCGAGCTCAGCAAGAAAAGCGAGGCTATCAATCAGCTGAAGAAAGAACTGGGTGAGAAGACCACCACAATATCCGAAATCGAGACACGCGAGAAAGCCCTACGCGATCAACTGCGCGTCACCGAAAAGGAGCTTAAAAACAAATCTAGCTCGTTGCGGGAAGCGGAACGCATGCTTGCCGACAAGGAGGCGGAGCTGGTTAGGCTCAGCACCGAGCTGAGTGAGCGGTCGTTCTCAGTAGACAGCCAGCGCGTCGAGCTCGCGGCGCTGCGCACCCAGATCGAAGCGATGAAGGTGAGCGTGGCCGACTACGAGCGCGCCGTGCGCGCGACGGAAGAACGGCTTGCGCGCGAGCGCGGCGAAGCCAAAGCAGCGGCCAGGGAGCTGAACGAGGCGCGAAATAGGATGGCGGGACTTGCGGCGCGTACCGACGACGTGGAGCGGCAATTGCTTGCTCAAATCGCCGAAACCGAATCATTGAGCTGCCGCATCCACAAGCTCGAAGGCCGGCTCGCCGACCAGGCGCGAGCTCTCGCCGAGCGCGAAGCCGAGGCTGCCCGCGCACGCGGTGAGCTCGAGACTGCCCGCAAACTCGAGAGTGATTTGCGCGAACAGCTGAGCAGCACCAGCGCGCGCAGTAGCGGCGCGATTGAGCGAATGCGCTCCGAAATCGGCCAGCTCGAAGCCCAGCTCGCGGCGGCCAATCAGGACCGGAGCACGTTGCAAGGCGAGATCGTGACCATGCGGCGCGAGGCGGAGTCAAGCTGGGCTGCCGAGCGGGTCGAGAACGCTTTGTTGCGCGAACGCGTCAACGATGTGGCCGCCGAGGTGGTCCGCCTCACCGCAGCTCTCGAGGGCCCGGGTTCGCCGATCGAGTCCATGCTCGCAGAGGCTGTGCCGAATGTAGGCCTCAGGCGGGGCGCTGACACCGGGGCTTATGGCCCCGCTGGCGGCCCCGGTGCGAGTGTCGGTTCACTGCAGCCGGGTAAGGGAACGCTCGCCGAGCGCATCCGCGCATTGCAATCGAGCGCGTCGCGCGCCACGACCAACTGAGTTCTAATTTGTGGGCTGAGCGCTTCTGGAGACATGGCACCGCGCACGGCGCTCCGCGCATCGGTCACATTGACTTCAACGTCGCCGTAGGCACGGTTATTCCGCGCACCGGCGTTCGCATCATCCCGGTTACCCTGGCATTGGTCCAGATTGATCCGTCGTGGCGCGGACTGCGGTACTTCGTTTACGAGCAAGAACTTGTCCTTGTGGACCCCGCTAGCATGACGATTGTCGCCGTCGTCAACGTCTGATCTAGCTCGCGACCCAAAAGCGCCGAGGGCGGTTGCAAAGCCGCCCTTGCGCTTCTTAATCGCCGGACGCTGGAAATAAATAAAAATACCCACGATACTCGGTCATTTGGCCATTGGGTTGAAATTTGGGAGAATGCGCGAGTGGTCAGACGCTTGCGCTGAGGACCGGAAGATGGCCGGCTTAGTTAGGCCAACTGCAAAAAAGTCACAGGTGCCGGCTCGCCGCCGCCTCACTCATTAAGACGGCGGGGCCGTTAGCATCCCGCCCCGCACGGTTTTTGCAAAGGGAATGGCTTCATTTCCATTCGTGAAGCTGTTCCTTTTTTCGTTCGTGTGGGGGCCTCTCCAGTCGCAGGAGAGCCTTCGAGCTGCAGCACCATTCGGACGGCGACGGAAACCTCTCCCGGCGGCGATTAAAACCCCCGCGCCGCAGCCGTGGTGATCGACGCTACGCGCTGCCCAATCGCTTCGCCGGTGGCCTTGTGGGCCGAAGTCGCACTGCCATAAACTGCTGGCATTCCATTCTTGTATATGACGGGCTATGTGGGCCCCACCAAGCTCGACCCTTCTGAACAACGTGTCCTCAAGAAGCCTTTCACAATCGCTGAACTTGCGGGGAAAGTGGAGGAGGTCTTCTAGAGAGGCCGTGAGCAGTGGAAACGTCATACCCCTGGTGCGTCCAGCGTTCTAATGCGCGGTTCGGCAGTCCTGACTCAAACGTCGGAGTTCGCCGTGGGTTTGGTATGCGAACCGCAATCGTGTTGCTCCGACACATGCAACTAGTGAGATGATTCCAGTGATTCTTTGCCTGGCTGTTTTGGCTATGGGCGACGAGTCTCCAGCTCAGTTCGCGGACCACCCGAGTCCGCGTCGGGTCAATCGCTACCGAATTGCGCTATCCGCAACATGTCCGTTCGTCTCACCCAGTTGCTGACATGAGAGCAGACTTCGCCAGTCGACGTTAGGACCAAGGACGACCGTTCTGCACTGCGGAAAAACAGCGCGCCTTTTTGCGATCAGCGACAGCGGTTTTAAGCTCCTTTGGAAAGTGCCATTAAGCCTTATTGCCGACGTGGTCATCGAACTGGAGGCTGAGAGATCCACCCAAAATTAAGTCGCGAAACGCGTCACCGCGCAATATGGTGACGCGTGAGGGATCCGTGGGTCACCGTCTAGCGGGTTCGGAACACAGCGCTTGTGGCCTCCGGTCGGATCCGCAGTGATCGTTATTGCCGGGATACGCATCGTGCCCGCAGTAAGCTCTTCTCGGTCTGGGACGTGGCGTTTTGGACGGTAAAACCTCCGTCAGCCACTTCAGGCGGAAACCGCGTCAAATCGGGCTCAAATAATAGTTCAATGGTGCCGGTTGGGCCGTGACGATACTTCGCAACAATAACCTCGGCATGGTTGTGTATCTTCTCGGCGCGCATAGACGAGTGGCCATAGCCTGGTCATCTCAGGCTCGTACCTCGCGTAGTGCCTCGCGAAACACGAAAATCACAATATCGGCGTCCTGTTCGATGGTGCCGCCTATCGCGCAAGTCGGGCGGATGCGGCGGCTTGTCGTTGCGATTTTCGACAGCGCATCTTCCCTCCAAAAGACATCTTTAACAATGGGGCCACCTCCTAAGCGGTCGTTGCGCTGCCACCATCTTCCGATCAAGTAGGTCGCGTTTTAGCAAGCCGGTTTGGGTATCAACATGTTCGACTACTGAGGCGGAATTGACCGTTGCCGCCCACACCGCCTCTTCGAGACTACGACCAAGCGCGATGTATGCCGTAAATGTCGCACCAAACGCATCACTAGCACCTGCGGTGCCGACAGTTTTCGTTTCTAATGCGCGACTGAAGAATATTTCGTCATGTGATCCGACGAAGACGCCTCGCGCACCATCCGTAACTATCACGTACCTGGGGCCAAGCTTTGTTAGCGCCCTCAAATAGGCGACGATACTCAGCTCAAAACCGCCGCCGACCAATCCACGAACGGCCAGTGGGGGTATCTCTTCGCCAGGCGAAAAGGCCAAAAGGGGGCCGCCTTCGCCACAGTGTACAATCAATCTCGGCACCAACAAGTCAGCCTCGATCTGATTTAATAATAAGACATCGATTGAAGCTAAGCTTTCAACAAAAGCCCCGCCGCGGGCTGATAGCTGTCTTGGCCCGGGATTTGCCGAAACCAAAGCGCCGTATTTTTTCGCCCGCTCAACGATGGCTGGAAAGCAATCCGCCAACTCATTACTAAGATTCGCAACGTAGACCACATCAACAGAGAAAGCTTCATCTTGAAGGTCTTGAGCTTCTAACAAGGTATTGGCGCCACGAAATGTAAAAATTGCTGCATTTCGATCATGCGAGGAGATGAAAACGGATGCACCCGTCGGTGAACGTGGTTCGTGCGTCACCCACCGGATCGAATTCCTTCCTGGAGGAGGCGTTGCAAAACCGCTTCCGCGCGGGCATCAGTGCCGACTTTCGCCAGCACCGCAACCTCCATTCCCAGGCGCGCCATCGCTACGGCAACGTTCACGGCGCCCCCGCCGACATGTGTTGAAACCTCTTCCGCCTCAGTTTTGCGGCCTTCCTCCAGCAAGAGGAAGGAAGAATCCGCGTTGCGCATGCTTATGCGTTCGATGCGACCGCTATCGACGATGGCAATCGTGTCGATCATCGCGCCGCCTACTGTCAAAACTTTCATGGACTTCCGGGCCCGAATTAGCCAAGCGCGTTAAACGCGCTTTCTCGCGCGTGGTGACGTTTCGCGGTAGCTATTGAGCTACGAGACGATAGCATGCACACTTTCGGCGCGGAAAGTTCCAATTAATCGGAATGAATGAAAAAAATTGATACCGCGCGATGGAAAAAGGGGGAGGAGTCGATTTCAGCCAAGCATGTCTTGCTCGGAGACATAGGGGCGACAAACGCAAGGTTCGCACTTTTGGAGCACGGCACCGTCAGTTCGCTGACGAGTTTTAATGTCGCTAATTCGCTCGATTTGCCGATGCCGTGAGGGCTTTTTTACAGGGCCATTGTCAGCATGCTGAAGTAGCGAAAGCGGTCTTCGCGGTTGCGGGCCCGGTGGAAGGCTCTCGTTGCGTACTCACGAATAGTTCCTGGATAGTGGATGTTCGGGAACTTGATGAAGCCTTCGGCTTGGAAGCGCTCATCGTCAACGACTTTGAGGCCGTGGCATATTCGCTACCTTCGCTTGCCTCCGCTGACGTGGAGGGAATAGGAGCCGGCCGGGCGGAGTTAGCAGCGCCGATGGCTGTCTTGGGCCCCGGCAGCGGATTGGGTGTCGCCTGCCTAATACCTGGACATGGAAAAAATCTTGCCATTACCAGCGAGGGCGGACATGCGACGGCTGCGAGCGCCAACGAGCGGGAAGATGAAATTATCAAACAACTGCGCTTTCGGTTCGGGCACGTATCTGCGGAACGCTTAATTTCCGGCCAAGGCCTGGAGAACATCTATCAGGCGATTATTGAAATTGACGGGCTCGCTTTGGGGATTCGAAGCGCGGCGGAGGTCACGAAGTGCGCGCTAGAAAGCGATTGTCGGGTCGCAAGCGAAGCACTCAGAATCTTCTGCGGGTTTTTGGGCTCGTTTGCTGGAAACGTGGCGCTAACGTTCGGCGCGCGCGGCGGAATTTATATAGCAGGCGGTATTTCGCCACGAATTGTCGGTTTTTTACGCCAATCGGAATTCCGTGATCGCTTTGAGGCCAAAGGCAGGCTGCGACCCTATCTTGAAGCAATTCCGTCCTACGTGATTGTGCATCCGGCGGCCGCTTTCCTCGGACTGAAATCGCTGTTGGACCTTTAGTGCCTCGAAAGTGCCCTACGGCTTGCGTCGATCAATGTGCGTGGCGAAAATCGCCGTTGACGAAGCCATCCGTGAGACGCCGCCGACTTACCACTTCGTGCCGTGGCGGGAACTCCGGCAGCATGATTGATTGCCGCTTTTGTTGTCCGGAATTCGCCTTAGCGGCAACGCGGTGGATAGGACTGCGCTGAAGTTCGCGGTCGAATCCATGAAATTCGTGGGTACCTTTACGGTTTCGATGGCACTGACTACGGACAAAAGTGCATGTGCCAACTCCCGTGCCTTATCGATTGATAGTGTTACCGACTCAAGTTCGGTTTGTGAGTTGTAAAGAGTGTTCTCTATCTCAAGGGTGACGATGGCTTGCTCGACGGAGATGAAGTCCGCGCATATTGAGACCTCATCCCCCTCATCAGCCTGAACAGAGATACGCATTGGATCTTCTCCTTAGTCAACAAACACATATTCGCGGGCCTCTTGCAGCCTGGTGAATTAGATTTTGCAATTTTTATTGATAGCCGAGCCCTTGACCGAATTTCTGCTCGGACGATGAAGCAGGTACCACCATCTTCGACGGGCCAAGGCGCGCCGCGTGTTGGGCGATATTGCAAAGGTCAAAGGGCCTTTTGCAGACCACGCGCTCACGCTTATTATTGATGGTTGGCTCTAACCGCATGGCCGCTGTGGCAACGGGTGCTTACGTCCTTTCCGAATCCGAGGACATCGATCTAAAAAAATGTTTGGCGTACTGGTAATTCTGGCCGAAGGGGTGTCGAGCGATTGATGCGCCTACAGGCTATGCGAGCCCGCTCTCTTGCGCGAGCGTCTGAGAGGAAAGCAGCACCAATGTAGCTATCGGGAGGCCGATAGCATTTGCAAATTTCCAATTCATCTTGATATCTCGATCCCTGTCACGCACCGTGAGTGTGATAAGAGCCCGAGACCGACCTCCGCCAGTTTACAAAGACGACATAAAGCGGAAGCGCTGGAATTGAGCGCGCCTGCGGCATAGTGTCGGTCGTTGAATGCCGCTTTTGCGGACTAGGATTACGCTTCAGCGGAGGGAGTGCCCGATGTTACGGGGAACCGTTTGGGCGCGGCAACGTGCGCCAAATCGGTACGGACCAGCAATGAGCGATACCGAGCCTATGACACCCGAACAGGCCGCAACGCTCAGGCGGTTGGCGGAAGCTGCTTATGAGCTGGACGCATTTAAGCCAAACCTCACACGCGCCGAGGCGGATAGGCGTATTGCGGCACTGATGGCTAAGCTCAAGCTCCTTGACGGACCGCCCCACACGCTCTGATGCGATTACGACGTTTGGTTAGAACAATGATCTTGTTGCGCCCAAATCCCGCGGAGGAGAGCGCGACCTTCATTGGGTTCGGAGTTGTCCGCAACGTATTGATCTCACGCGGTGCACTCGACGGATTCAGTCTTACGCCGGTGTTTGCGCCACCGCGGTGTAAACCACTTCGTAGAGATAGGGCTCGATCTCATGGACAAGCTTGCCGAAACGCGGCCATTTACTCCTGAATTCCGGAGTCTGATGCGCCGCCGCCAGCTGTTCGGCGTTGTGCCATTGAATGTAATTTTCTACGTGGCTGCCGTCCTTGCTGCGATGCAGGTTCACCGAGATGAAGCCAGGCTGACTCGCCATGAAACGGGCGCGCTCCTTCATCACATACAAGACCTCTTCCTGATTGTCTGGCGTGAGCTTAACCGTTGTAATCTGGGTGCAGATGCCGTCACTCTTTCCGATTTCTGACATGACTGGCTCCTCATTGGACCGTAAGCAACGCGTGACCAGGGCTAGGAGTTTCGCCCGCACTCCCGATTGCCATGCCACGATCAGTGGAGCAGTCCCCGGCGGTAGCTCAACGGCTAGGGTGGGCGCGATGGCGGCGTAGCAACGGAACCAGAAAAGTCGATGCGGGTTTGACAATTGCGAGACGGGCCAGTCGCCGAGCGAAAGGTCGCGTTCCTCCCCGAGGTGACCCTCTAGTTGTCACGCGAAGCGGCTCCGGCTCCCGTCTCGCACCAACTGCGTGTCGTGTAGACCGCGGCACCAAATCGCGGCTGACAGTCCTGCCTCTTCTTGGATGACGGGCCTACCTCGAAGCTGATCCGGCAAATAATGGACACGGTGTTTGAGTTTGACGGACGGTTCCCGCTGCATGGCCCAGCGTGCCTTTGTGGGCGGGCTTTAGCGCGCTGCGATCAGCCGATGTCGCTTGACTCGATCTTCTTAACGCCGGCGTCGGTCATGTCTTTCCACGCCGCAGCAAGCGAGCCGTTGATGTCGATGCCGCGGCAGGCGTCGTCGACCACGTAGACGTTAAGTCCGGCGTGGCGCCCATCGATCGCGGTCCAGGCGACGCAAAAATCCGTCGCCAGCCCGGTCACGAAGATTGTGTCGATCCGGCGTTCCTTGAGGTAGCTCGCGAGACCGGTTTTCGTTTCCTTGTCGGCTTCCAGGAACGCCGAGTAGCTGTCGACGTCGTTATGGAAGCCCTTGCGGATGATCAGCTCCGCGTGCGGAATATCAATGCCCTTGGCGATCTGCGCACTCTCGGTGCCTTGCACGCAATGATCCGGCCACAGCACCTGATTGCCATAAGCGAGCTTTATGACCTCGAACGGCTTCTTGCCTTCATGGCTCGAGGCGAACGAAACGTGATGCGCAGTGTGCCAATCCTGGGTCATCACCACATTCTCGAAGTTTTTGGCAATGTGGTTGATCACCGGAATGACCTGGTCGCCGTCTTTGACGGCGAGGCTGCCGCCGGGCAGGAAGCAATTTTGCACGTCGACTACGATCAACGCGCTTGACGGTCCCGGCTTGACCTTGTCGGCGGCAAAAGCCGCACCGATCCGTCCGAGCGTAGTTTGCGCCAGCGCCAAGCCGGCGAGACTGAGCATCACTTCACGCCTGTGCAACATTGCTCCCTCCATCGCATGTGCGCGCGAGGGGCTATTCAAGCGCAACGTGTTGGCTTTTGGCAACTATCGTGGCGTGTTCCTTCTACGCGTCTGCCCGAGTTTGGGGCTTGGTCAGTAGCCGCCTCGGACATAGGGGAGAGAGGTGGGAGCGAGCAGTGCAAGCGGTTTCAGCGCGGTGGCGCATGATGCAGACGGACGACTAACGCGACTTGGGTGCCCACGCATCAGGCCGAGTTGTACGAGCAAAGAGTTTTGCAATGTCGCTGGTTCCTAGGGAATAATGCGGGTCAAAAAAGCTTTTGCTTAAAAACCGGCCTAATTAGATCAATAGCTTAGACCAAAGCCCGTTATTCTACCGTTGAACTATTCCCCAAAAGCTTGAAGCATCTGCGCTTTTGGCGACCGCCGAAATTGCTCGGCCTCCGTATAGCCTCATTATCGCAAAAGCGCCACCGGCGGTGCCGGCCCGGTGAAATACTTCCGGCGGTACAAACGTTAATGCCTGATCGCCTCGGCCACCGAGGCACGCCCTGTTTCCGTCCGCCGAACCCGAACAGCACTGTTGCGATGCACACGATGCTGCACGCGGCCGAGAACAAAAACACCGACCGCGGCGAGCCGTGATCGAGCATCATGCCGTAGATCGTCGGCGCGATCATGGAGCCGATGTTAAATCCCGAGGACACGAAGCCGAACACGCGGCCGAACGCGCCGGCCGGCGTCGCGGCGCGCACCAGCATGTCGCGGGAGGGGCTGGCGATGCCGCCGAACAGTCCCGACAGCGACATCATCAGGATCAGCATATAGGAAGAAAAATCGATCAGGCCGACCAGCGCGGTGACGACACCGGCGAGCGCCAATCCAAGCGCGGCGACCGCGGCGTGGCGGGTGGTGCGTGCCGCAAGGAGGCCGCCGGCGAGAACACCCAGCGCGCTGAATAACAGCGCCCCGGTCAACGACACGTTGGCGAGTGTGCTCGGCGTTCCGTAAAGCGCGGCAAGCGCGACGACCAGAAAGTTGCTCAAGCCGCCCATCAGCGACAGCAGAATAAAGAAGCAAAGACTGAGCAAGATCGGCGCCGAGAACAGGAGCCGCCAGCCGCTTTCGCGGCCGGGGGTAGCACCGCCGTCGGTATCCGCCGCGGTCGCCGGGCGCTTTTTCACGGCCGTATGGTCGGCGAGCGCCGGCCAGTAAGCGATCAGGTATGCAAGCACCAAAAAGCCGAGGATGGCGGCGCCGATGAAAGCGCCGCGCCAGCCGAAGAAGCTGTGGATCGCCAGCAATGTTGCCGGCGCGACAGCGCCGCCGAGAATTCCCGAAAAGGTATGGAAAGAGAAGATCTGGCCGACGCGGGCCGGCGATCCATGATGCGACAACAGCGAGTAATCGGCCGGGTGATACGCGGTATTGCCAAGTCCCGCGATTGCGAACATGGCGACGAACATCGGATATGAATGAACGAGCCCGGCAACGGCGAACGCGCCGGCGCCGAGTGCGACCCCCGCGACCAGCACCGCGCGCGCGCCGATGCGGTCGACCAGAAAGCCCGCGGGAGTCTGGAATATCGCCGACACCAGGTTAAAGGCGGTCAGCGCCAGCCCGAGATCGGTGTAGCTGACGCCGAAGTCGTCGCGAATGAACGCGAACAGCGGCGCCAAGATCATCATATAGTAATGACTGAGGAAATGCGCCGCGCAAACCGGCGCGACGACGCGCATTTCCCCGAAGCGCCCCGCGGGAACGGAGACGGCTTGCGTCATTGCTTGACGTTCTCTGCGCCCGAGCCGTTGGCGTTATGCAACGCTTGCCAGATTCGGAACGGTGTCAGCGGCATGTCGACGTGACGGATGCCGCGATCGGCGAGCGCGTTCATAACCGCGTTCATCACCGAGGTGAGCGCGCCGGCGCAGCCGGCTTCGCCGCAGCCTTTTACGCCCAGTGGATTGGTCTTCGCCGGCGTCGGATGATCGGCGAGCACGAAGGGCGGGGCGTCCATCGCCCGTGGCATCGCGTAGTCGAGGAACGAGCCGGTCAGCAATTGTCCGTCGTCGTCGTAGACCGTCATCTCCATAAGAGCCTGGCCGATACCCTGCACAACGCCGCCGTGGAGCTGGCCGGCGACCACCAGCGGATTGACGACAACGCCGAAGTCGTTGACGCAGGTGTATTTGACGACCTCGACCGTGCCGGTGTCGGGATCGACGTCGACTTCGGCGACGTGGCAACCGTTCGGGAAAGTCGGCGCGCCCGGTCCGTCGCTGACGTGGCTGACGTCGAGCGATTGCGGCGCGCCCGGCGGCAGCGTCCCGCCGGCGTTCCGCAGCGTCTGCGCAAGATCCATGATCGAGATGGCGCGGTCGGTGCCGGCAATCACAAAGCGACCCTTTTGGAATTCGATGTCGGCGGGTGCGGCTTCGAGCACGTGGCTCGCCGCCTCTTTGCCTTTTTCAATGATCTTGGCGGAAGCTTCGACAATCGCGGTGCCGGAATGGATCAGCGATTTCGAGCCACCGCTGCCGCCGCCGGTCGGCACACGATCGCTGTCGCCCTGGACCAGCTTGATCTTCTCGAACGGCACGCCAAGCCTTTCGCTCAAGACCTGCGCAAACGGCGTGGCGTGACCCATCCCGAAATCGAAGGTGCCGGTGGTTAGCGTCACCGTGCCGTCGGCGTTGAACTCGATCTGCGCCAGTTCCTTTGACGGCGGCGCCGTTACTTCCAGAAAGTTGCCGACGCCAAGTCCGCGAAGCTTGCCGCGCTTGCGGCTTTCGCGCTTGCGCGCGGCAAAGCCTTTAACGTCGGCGAGTTCAAGCGCCTGCTTGGTCAGCGCGGCGAAGTCGCCGCTGTCGTAAGTCACGTCGGAAGCGGTTTTGTAGGGCAGGTCCTGCGGCCTGATCTGGTTGCGCTTGCGCAGCGACAGCCGATCAATGCCCATCTCGGAGGCGGCGGTGTCGATTAGCCGCTCCATGAAATAATTGCCTTCGGGCCGGCCGGCGCCACGATAGGGACCGGTCTGCGACGTGTTGGTAAAGACGCACCGCGACGTCACCTCGATCAGCGGCGTGCGGTACATGCTCTGAACATTTTTCACGATGTTGACGGTGCCGGGAAACGGCCCCATCGGCGAAAGAAACGCGCCCATGTCAGCAATGCACTTGATGCGGATGGCGAGAAAATTGCCGTCCTTGTCGAGCGCAAGCTCGGCGGTGACGTCATGATCGCGGCCGTGATGGTCGGAGAAAAAACTGCCGGAGCGTTCGTCGGTCCATTTCACCGGCCGGCCAAGCGCCCGCGCGCCATGTAGAATGCAGATGTATTCGGGAAAGACGCCGCCCTTCATGCCGAACGAGCCGCCGACTTGTCCCGACAGGATGTGGACGGCTTTGGCGTCGACACCCATCGCCTCGGCGATGTTGGCGCGCATGCCACTGACGCCCTGCGAGCAGACATAAAATGTGAAGCGGTTGCCGTCATAGGCCGCGACCGCCGCACGCGGTTCCATCGCGTTGACGACCACGCGGCTGTTCACGAGGTCCATGCGGGTGACGTGGGCGGCGCTCGCGAAGGCGGCGTCGACCGCGGCGGCGTCGCCATAGTGAAAGTTGAGCGGCACGTTCTCGGGGACGTCGTCATAAAGAACCGGCGCGTCGCCGCGGACGGCTTCCGTGGCGGCCGTGACCGCCGGCAGCGAATCGATATCGACCTCGACGGCTTCCGCCGCGTCTTTGGCGGCGTTGACGGTCTCGGCGATGACGCAGGCAACCGGGTCGCCGACGTAGCGGACTTTGTCTTTGGCCAGCGCGCCGCGCCACGGCTTCTTCATCGGCGAGCCGTCGCTGTTCTTGAGCGGCACGACGCATTTGAGCGCGCCGTAAGCTTCAAGGTCCTGCGCGGTATAGATCGCGAGCACACCCGGCATTTTGCGCGCGGCGTCCGCGTCGATGCCGCGAATGCGGCCATGCGCATGGCGGCTGCGCACCATGACCGCGTAGGCCTGGCCGGGCAGCGAAACGTCGTCGGTGTAGCGCCCTTCGCCGCGCAGCAGCATCGGGTCTTCGACCCGCGGCACCGATTGTCCGACCGCAAATTTCTCGATCGAAAGCCGGTCGGCGGCCGCCAAATCGGCTTGTTCGCTGGTGCGCTGGTGCAAATTCATTTCGGGGGAGTCTCGTGCCGGGCCACTTCGGGTCAAATAGTGGACTTGCCGCAGCGCGACAAGCCAGCCGTAAACATGCCTCATAGACCGTAAAGGCACGGTATTGGCGCGAAAGCCGCCGTATTGGCGCTTCCACGCCCGGCTGGTACATTTCCGGCCGACTTAAAGAGATTTCGTGAAAATGGTCCGCAACCGTCGAGCCAAACATCCGGTGCGGCAGGCAGGTAGCGTATGAAAGAAGAGGCCCCGCCTTCGGGCGGTTTCGGCCAGAACGGGCGTCACCGCCGAGGGCGCTGGCCTCGCCGTACGCCTTACGGCCTGCGCCGCGACGGTCGCCGATGGAACGAGGCGCCCGGACTCGCGGAGGAAGGTTCCGAGCAGACCTACGCCGCGCTCGACCTCGGCACCAACAATTGCCGGCTCCTGATTGCGCGCCCGACGGCGGACGGTTTTCGCGTCGTTGACGCGTTCTCGCGCATTATCCGCCTCGGCGAGGGCGTCGCCGCCTCGCGCCGAATCAGCGAAGCAGCGATCAAGCGGGCGGTCGATGCGCTGCTGGTGTGCCGCGACAAGATGCGCGCGCGGGGTGTGACATCGGCGCGCGCCCGATTGATAGCGACGGAAGCCTGCCGCGCCGCCGAGAACGGCGAAGTATTCCGGCAACGCGTTGCCGAACAAGCCGGGCTCGAACTGGAGATCGTCGATTCGGCGACTGAGGCACGGCTCGCTGCCGCGGGTTGCACGGAGCTGTTCGATCCGGCGGCGACCGGCGTCATTTTGTTCGATATCGGCGGCGGATCGTCCGAGCTGGTGCGGCTCGGTCCGCCGAATGGAGTGCCGCGCGGGCCGCCGCTGCCCGATATCGCCGGGTGGGCATCGCTCCCGGTCGGTGTGGTCACACTCGCCGAACGCTATGGCGGCACCGTGGTGTCGCAGGAAATTTACGACGCGATGGTCAAGGAAGTAGCGGGTCTTGTGCAAGCGTTTGCGCAAGCGCACCGCGGCGATCTTGCCGGCTATCACATGCTCGGCACGTCGGGCACAGTGACGACGATTGCCGGCGTGTTCTTGAAACTCAAGCGTTACGACCGCCGCCGCGTTGACGGCTGCTGGCTCTCGCACGAAGACGTATCCCGCGTTGTCGCCCAGCTCATCGCAATGAATTTTGATGAGCGCGCGGCCAATCCTTGCATCGGCGCCGAACGCGCCGACCTGGTGCTTGCCGGTTGCGCCATTCTCGATGCGATCCGGCACTTCTTCCCCTGCGGGCGGCTGCGCGTCGCCGACCGCGGCCTGCGCGAAGGCATGCTCGTTGAAATGATGCGGGCCGACGGCGTCTGGGGCGAAGCCTGAGCCGATGAAGGCACGGCTCAAACGCGAAAAACGCCGCACGCCGTCGTCGCGCGCGTGGCTTGAGCGTCAGCTCAGCGATCCGTATGTGGCGCGCGCCAAGCGCGAAGGTTTTCGTTCGCGCGCGGCATTCAAGCTTGCCGAAATCGACGACAAATATCGGCTGCTCAAACGCGGCGCGCGGATCGTCGATCTCGGCGCAGCGCCGGGCGGCTGGAGCGCCGTGGCGGTGGAGCGTGTCGGCCCGCAGGGACGTGTCGTCGGGCTCGATGTTCTCGAAATGAAACCGATCGCAGGCGTCGATTTCGTTGTTATGGATTTTCTCGATGCTGGCGCGCCGGACAAACTCAAGGCCATGCTCCGCCGAGAGGAGGGCGATACCGCTGACGTCGTCCTCTCCGACATGGCCGCAAATGCCACGGGCCATCGTCAAACCGATCATTTGCGGACCATGGCGCTCGCCGAAGCGGCGGGGGATTTTGCCCGCGAAGTCTTGAGCCCGGGCGGCAGTTTTCTCTGTAAGGTCCTGCAAGGCGGCGGCGAGGCCAAATTCCTCGCCGTCCTCAAACGGGACTTTGCCAGCGTCAAGCACGTCAAGCCGCCGGCCAGCCGGACCGACTCGGCAGAACTTTATCTGCTCGCGCGGGGCTTTCGCGGCGGCGGACGCTAGCTAGCTATTTTCTTTCGTGGCGGCGAGCCGCGCCTCGCGTCCGACCAATTCGGCGCCGGCATCGAGCGGCAATCGCGCGAACACGAAGGCCGAAGCCGCGGTCACCGCGCCAACCACCAGAAAAGCAGCAGGAAAATCCTCTGCCGATATTGTCGTGCCGTGTTTGAGCCGCAGCGTCAGCTCGACAATCAGGGCGCCGATGGCGACGCCGGTGGATATCGCCAGTTGCTGGGCGACGGAGGTGAGCGTCGTCGCCCGGCTGGTCATCGCCGGTTCGATCTCGGCATAGGCGATGGTGTTGACCGCGGTGAATTGCAGCGAACGGAAAAATCCGCCAGCCAGCAATATCGCGACCATGGCGGCGAACGGCATTCCCGGCACGAAGCTCGCGCACGCGGCGAGGAAAACGGCGCTGATGAAGCTGTTATAGATGAGCACCGGCCGGTAACCGAAGCGGCGGAGCACGCCGGCGACGGCCGCTTTCATAAAGAGCGCGCCGAGGGTGGCGGTAAAAGTAATGAGGCCGGACTGAAATGGCGTGAGCTGAAAGCCGATTTGCAACAGCAAAGGCAGCAGAAACGGCAAGGCGCCGATACCGAGCCGGAACATGAAGCCGCCGAAGATGCTGGCGCGAAACGTCGGAAACTCGAACAAGCGGAGATCGAGAATTGGTGAAGTCGCCCGGCGCGCATACGCGATGTAAGCGGCGGTTGCGATGACGCCGACGCCGAGCAGGCCGACGACGACACCGACGGGCAAGTACTCAAGCCCCATGACCGACAGACCGAACGCCAACCCGCCGACGCCAAGTCCCGACAAAATAAAGCCGATGTAATCGAACGGATGTGTCGGTTCGGCCGGCACCTTCGGCATGAAGCGCGTCGCCATTGCCAAGCCTACGAGGCCGATCGGGATGTTGATGAGAAATATCCAGTGCCAGGAGGCGTAGGTGGTGATGAAGCCGCCGAGCGGCGGGCCGCATATCGGGCCGACCAGCGCCGGGATGGTGACGAGCGACATCGCGTTGACGAGAAGCCGCTTGTCGATGCTGCGGACCAGAATGAGCCGGCCGACCGGCGTCATCATGGCTCCGCCCATCCCCTGAATGATGCGGGCGACGACAAACTCCTCGAGTGAGCTCGAGAGCGCGCAACCGATCGAACCGAGCATGAAGACAACAATAGCAAGGCGAAAAACATTGCGCGCGCCGAAGCGGTCCGCAGTCCAGCCGCTCGCCGGAATGAAGATCGCGAGCGCCAGCAAATAGGAGGTTACGGCGAGTTTTAGCGCCAACGGGTTGGTGCCGATTGCGCGCGCAATGGCCGGCAACGAGGTCGCGATGATGGTCGAGTCCATGTTTTCCATGAACAGGGCCACCGCGACGATAAGCGGAACGGTCGGGCTATAGGGAGGCGGCGAGTTTGTGAGTGACATCGACACCTAGCGGGTGGGCGATGTGCCGGACTGCAGCCGCCGCAAACCTTCCGCCGGTTGCTGGAACGACGGATCGATCGCCAGCGCCTTGCGAAAATCGGCGATGGCGCCGGCAGGGTCTGAAAGCCGCTCGCGGATCAGGCCCCTGGTCGAGAACGCGCTCGCCGAATTGGGATTGAGCTTTATCGCCTGATCGACGTCGGCCAGCGCCAGGCGGTTGTCGCCGCCCAGGTAATGCGCCCAGGCGCGATTGTAGAAGGCAAGCGCAGCGCTCGGTGACAGCTCGATCGCGTGCGTGTAATCGGCAATCGCGTCGCCGAGCGCGAGCCGGTCCCGCTCCGCATTGCCGCGGTTGATGTAGGCGTCGGCGGAGCGCGGATCGATCTTGATGGCTTGCTCGAAGTCGGCGCTGGCACGCTCGTTTTCGCCCTTGGCCAGCCAGGCGCTGCCGCGATTGTTGTAAGCCGCCGCCGTGGGGTTGAGCTTTATGGCCTGGTCGTAATCGGCGATTGCGCCCTCGAGGTCACCTTTGTGGCGATATGCAATGCCGCGGTTATAGAACGCGGCGGCATAAGTGCCATCGGCGCGCAACGCTTCGTTATAGTCGGCGATGGCCTTATCGGTCTCGCCCTTGTCGTCGTAGGCGTTGCCGCGATTGTTGTAGGCGACCGCGAATTTTGGATTGAGCTTGATGGCTTGATCGTAATCGGCGATGGCGCGGGTGAAGTCGTGTTTTTGATAGTAGGCGTAGCCGCGCTCGTTGTAGGCGCCGGCGTGCCGCGGGTCGAGCCCGATCGCTTCGCTCAAGTCGGTTATGGCGCGTTCGATGTCGCCTTGGCGGCGATACGCGATGCCGCGGTCGTAATAGAAGCGCGCGTTATGCGGGTCGAGCCTGATCGCTTCGTTATAGTCGGCGATCGCGCCGTCGCCGTCGCCCTTGTCGTCACGGGCATTGCCGCGATTGCTATAGGCGGCCGCATTATTCGGGTCGAGACGAATGGCGGTGTCGAAATCGGCAATGGCGCGATCCAGATCGTGCTTCTGATAATAGACCAGGCCGCGATTATCGTAGGCCAGTGCGAATTGGGGTGACAGCGCGATGGCGCGATCGAAATCGGCAAGCGCGCGCACGACGTCGCCTTTGGCGCGCCACGCGTCGCCGCGATTGTTGTAGGCCGGGGCGAAATTGCCGTCGATGCGGATCGCCTGATTGTAGTCGGCGAGCGCGCGGTCGATGTCGCCGTTCTCGAACCAGGCGATGCCGCGATTGTTCAGAGCGGAAGGGTTTTTCGGATCGAGCTTGATGGTCTGGCTGTAGTCGGCAAGCGCGTGCTCGAAATCGCCTTTGCGGCGGTACGCGAGCGCCCGGTTGAAATAGGCGGCGGAATAATTCGGCGACAGCCTGATCGCTTCGTTGTAATCGGCAATAGCGCTGTCGAAGTCGTGTTTCTCGTCGAAGGCATTGCCGCGCGTCATGAACGATTTCGCGTCGGTCGCGTCGAGCTTGATAGCGCTGTTGAGATCGGCGAGGGCGTCATCGAGCTCATGTTGGGCGACCCGGACGCTGCCGCGTTCGGCAAGCGCGCGGGCATAGTCCGGATTGAGTTTGATGGCTTCGCTGAAGTCGTCGGCCGCGGCGCTGAGGTCACCTTTGGCCCGCTCCGCCAGGCCGCGATCCTGATGCAGGACGGCGAGGTTGGGGCCCTGATATTTGCCCGAAGTGATGAGCGCCGTGCAGGCGCTGATTCGCTCTTCGGGGGCGGCGCGCGCCGGCCCGGTGCAGCGCCGCTCATCCGCCGAATCCTGGGCGTCAGCGCCTGCGGCAAGAACGATAGGCAGGAGGCAGGCGATCGTAATTGCGGACGCCAAGCGCCTCATGATTCAGCCCGAAATATCAGGGCGAAACCCGCGTGTTTCTCGCATTTCTTCATTGGATTTGCGGTTACTTTACTTCTTGTGCACTGGCCGACCAAGCCGCGTACCACCATCTATGAATCACTGCGCGGACATGCTAGGAACCGCCGCCAACCCAAAAGCGGGCCCTTTGCGGCCGAAGTAGAGGGGCGCACGGGCAAATGCTCGCAGCGCGCGCGGAATCTCACCCTCCACTTGGCGCTTCAGGCAGGCCCGCGACCAGCCCCGGCTAATGCGGGGCGCAAGCGGAGTTGGCAATGCTGGTCAAGAACAACTCAAAGAACGGCGCGGAGAACAGTCCGCGCGAGGGTTTGACCTTCGACGACGTGCTGATCAGGCCCGGCCTGTCGGATGTGCTGCCCTCGGAAGCGGACGTTCGTACCCGTATCACGCGTAGCATTTCGCTAAATATCCCGATCGTCGCTTCGGCGATGGACACCGTGACCGAGGCGCACATGGCGATCGCCATGGCGCAAGCCGGCGGCGTCGGCATCATTCACCGCAATCTCGATCCCGCGGTGCAGGCGGCGCAGGTCCGGCAGGTCAAGAAATTCGAATCCGGCATGGTGGTCAATCCGGTCACCATTCCTCCCGACGCAACGCTCGACGACGCGCTGACGCTGATGCAGGAGCATCGCATCTCCGGCATTCCGGTGGTCGAAGGCGGCGGCAATGGCCGCGCCGGCAAGCTTGTCGGCATTCTCACCAACCGCGACGTTCGTTTCGCCACCAACCGGCAGCAAAAAATTTCCGAGTTGATGACAAAGGATTCGCTGATCACGGTGCGCGAAGGCGTCGGCCAGGAGGAGGCCAAGCGCCTCCTGCATCAGAATCGCATCGAGAAACTGCTTGTGGTCGACGCCGAATATCGCTGCGTCGGCCTGATCACGGTGAAGGACATCGAGAAGGCGGTGGCTAACCCGTTCGCCTGCAAGGACGAACAGGGCCGGCTGCGCGTCGGCGCGGCGACCAGCGTCGGCGAAGCCGGGTTTGCCCGCAGCCAGGCGCTGATCGAAGCCGGCGTCGATCTCGTCGTGGTCGATACTGCGCACGGCCATTCGCAACGCGTGCTGGAAGCGGTAGCCCGCATCAAGCGCCTATCCAATGCGGTGCAGGTGGTTGCCGGCAACATCGCTACCGGCGAAGGCGCCGAAGCGTTGATCAAGGCCGGCGCCGACGCCATCAAGGTCGGCATCGGGCCGGGCTCGATCTGCACCACGCGGATGATCGCCGGCGTCGGCGTTCCGCAACTCACCGCCATCGCCGATGCCGTTGAAGTCGCCAGGCGCACTGACACGCCGGTGATTGCCGATGGCGGCATCAAATATTCCGGCGATCTCGCCAAGGCGCTCGCGGCCGGAGCCGATTGCGCCATGGTCGGCTCGTTGCTCGCCGGCACCGACGAGACGCCGGGCGAAGTCTTCCTCTACCAGGGCCGCTCCTACAAAACCTATCGCGGCATGGGGTCGGTCGGCGCGATGGCGCGCGGCTCGGCCGACCGCTACTTCCAGCAAGAAATCAAAGACACGCTTAAGCTCGTGCCCGAAGGCGTGGAGGGTCAAGTGCCCTACAAGGGGCCGGTGAGCCACGTGCTGCATCAACTGACGGGCGGCGTGCGGGCTGCCATGGGATATGTCGGTGCCAAAACGCTCGAAGAGTTTCACGACAAGGCCGAGTTCGTACGCATTTCCGGCGCGGGCCTGCGCGAGAGCCACGTCCACGACGTCACGATCACGCGCGAGAGTCCGAATTATCCGAGCCGCGAGTAGATGGTGAGGAAAGCGCCAACCGACACGTTCGCGGAAATCCGCAAGGCCACGGACCGTCATCGCGCGCGTCATGGCTGCGGTGCTTATCCTTATCACAACGGTCCGCTGCTTGGGACGCTGGCCGGAGCAGTGCCGGCGCGCCGCATTCTGGAACTGGGAACGGCGCTCGGTTACACGGCGCTGTCGTTTGCGCACGGCGCGCCAAACTCCGTCGTCGATAGTATCGACCGCGATGGCGAGCATGCGACGCTCGCGCGCGAACACATCGCGGCCGCCGGATTCGATCACCGCATTACTGTGCACGAAGGCGACTTCGCCAGCGTGTTGCCCGGCCTCGATCCCGGCTACGACGTAGCCTTTTTTGATGGCAACGCGCCGGTTCCGGCGTTGCACGCGGCTTTACGCAATCTGTTGCGGACCGGCGGGCTGTTGATAACCGCCAACCTCAATCACGGCGGCACCGCCGACGCGGTATGGAAAGCGTTGTTCGATGGCAAATCCTGGCGCAGCGCGCTGATCGACGCTCAGGGTGAGACCGCCATCAGCGTCAAATTGTAGAGGATCGATCTCATGTCGCTGCAAGCCGTCCTGCTGCCGCTGTTTGTCGAAGTCATACTTACCTTTGTTTTGATGTTGCGGATGGGCGCGCTTCGCCGCGCCGATTACAATTCGGGCGCGATAAAGGCGGACGATGTCGCGCTTCGCGAGCCGCGCTGGCCGGCGCGCACCACCCAGGCCGCGAACGCCTTCGCCAATCAGTTCGAACTTCCGGTGCTGTTCTACGTTCTCACCATTCTTGCTTGGGTGACGCGGCACGCCGGCATCGTCTTCGTGGTGCTGGCCTGGGTCTTTGTGATCTGCCGGGTGCTGCAGGCCTACGTGCATGTCACCAGCAACGTGGTGCGTTACCGGAGTTTGTTCTTCTCCGTCGGCGCCGTGGTGCTGATGGTCATGTGGGCGCTTTACATCATCGAAGTTCTGACCGGCGTCATCATATGATCGTTTTGTTTGACCGAACGGCCCGCGAGTCACCAACGCGCCGCATCAGTGTCAGTGTGGCGATTCAGACGTCCGCATCACTCTTGCCGCGGACGCATCATGCGGACTTCTGAACGCCCACACCGGAATTATAATTCGCTGGTGTCCTTTCGATTCCGAAGTTCGCGAACGGGCGTGCCGCACAATGATACGAACTTCGGAATCGGGACACTAGGCGGATGACGCCGGCTGCGCGCCTCGCGGCCGCCATCGAGGTTGTCGCCGATATCGAAGCGCGCCGTCGCCCGGCGAATGACGTGCTCAAAGACTGGGGGCTCAGTCACCGCTTCGCCGGCTCGTCGGATCGCGCCGCCATTGCCGGCCTCGTCTACGACGCACTGCGGCGCAAGTCGTCATCGGCGTGGCTCATGGGCGATAGCACGCCGCGCGCGGTGTTGCTCGGGATGCTGCGCCAGGAGCGCGGGCTTGATCTCGGAGAAATCGAGAAATTATGCAGCGGAGCGCGGTTTGCGCCGCCGCCGCTGACGGCCTTGGAGCAGGCGTCGCTCGCCGCGGACAATCTCGCCGGCGCGCCGGCTCACGTGCGGGGCGATTATCCGGATTGGCTCGATCCGTATTTTTCCCGCGTGTTCGGCGACGACCGCGCGGCGGAGGGTGCGGCGCTTGCGCGCCGCGCTCCGCTCGACCTGCGCGTCAATACGCTGCGCGCTGAGCGTGACGAGGTGCAGTCAAAGCTGGAAGGCCTCCATGCCGAGCAAACCCCGTGGTCGCCGATTGGTTTGCGCATCCGGCTTGCCGCGGAGGCGAAGAATCCGGCCATTCACGCCGAACCGGCGTTCCTGAAGGGAATGGTTGAAATTCAGGATGAGGCCTCGCAGCTTGCCGCTTTGTTTGCCGGAGCAAAGCCCGGCGAACAGGTTGCCGATCTTGCAGCGGGCGCTGGCGGAAAAACGCTGGCGCTGGCGGCGGCGATGGACAATCGCGGACAACTTTATGCGACCGACATCAGCAAGCGGCAGCTCGCGCCGATCCACGAGAGGATTGCGCGGGCGGGCGTGCGCAATGTGCAGGTGCGCACGCCCCGCGGCACGGCGGACGCACTCGCCGACCTCAACGGTCGCATCGATCTGGTGCTGATCGACGCGCCGTGTACCGGCACGGGAGCCTGGCGGCGGAACCCCGACGCCAAATGGCGGGTGCGCCCCGGCGCGCTCGATGAGCGCCTGGCGCAACAGCAAACGCTCCTCGACCGTGCCGCCGCGCTGGTGAAGCCCGGAGGCCGGATTGCCTACGTGACCTGCTCAGTCCTCGGCGAGGAAAACGGCGTGCAGGTGCGCGATTTCATGGCGCGGCACCCGGAGTTTATGATCGTGCCGCCGCGCGAGGTCGCCGCAGCGGTGCTGGGAGAGCGAGTTGAATCGTTCTGCGCCGCCGCGCTCACCTCGCCGGAGGGCGTGTTGATGACGCCACGGCGGACCGACACCGACGGATTTTACGTCGCGCTCATGCAGGCGCCAGACTAACCGTGGAGAAGCGGGCAGGGCGGCCTTGACCGAGCCAGACCAGCGCCGCACATACGGTTCCGGATCGCCATGCACGACAGCATTCTCATTGTCGATTTCGGCTCCCAGGTGACGAAGCTCATCGCGCGCCGGGTGCGTGAGGAGCACGTCTACTGCGAGCTGGTTCCTTTTCAGCAGGCCGCGGCGGCGCTGCGCTCGCTGCGCCCGAAGGGCATCATCCTTTCGGGCGGGCCCGCTTCGGTGCTTGACAAGGACGCCCCGCTGCCGCCGGCCGAAATCTTCGAGGCCGGCGTGCCGGTGCTCGGCATTTGCTATGGCGAGCAGGCGATGGCGCACCAGCTCGGCGGTAAGGTCGAAGGCGGGCATCATCGCGAGTTCGGCCGCGCCGAAGTGGAAGTGACCAAACCTTCCGCGCTGTACGAAGGCGTTTGGGAAGTAGGCCAGCGCTATCCGGTGTGGATGAGCCACGGCGATCGGGTAACGAGGCCGCCATCGGGCTTTTCCGCCGTCGGCACGTCGCCCAACGCGCCAATCGCCATGATCGCTGACGAGACGCGGCGGTTCTACGCCACCCAATTTCATCTCGAAGTCATGCACACGCCGCACGGTGCGGCGTTGCTGCGAAATTTCGTCCGCAATATCGCCGGCTGCGCGCCGGACTGGACCATGCGCGCATTCAAGGAAGAGGCGATTGAGCGCATTCGCAAGGATGTCGGCAAGGGCAGGGTGTTGTGCGGACTGTCCGGCGGCGTCGATTCGGCGGTCGCGGCTGTGCTGATCCACGAAGCGATCGGACACCAGCTCACCTGCGTGTTCGTCGATCACGGACTGCTCCGCCTCGGCGAAGGAGAGCGCGTGGTTGCGCTGTTCCGCGATCACTACAACATTCCGCTGGTGCACGTTAGCGCGCAGGATTTGTTTCTGAAGGCGCTCGATGGGGTCGAAGACCCGGAGCAGAAACGCAAAACTATCGGCAAACTGTTCATCGACGTGTTCGACGCCGAAGCCAAGAAACTCGGCGGCGCCGATTTCCTGGCCCAGGGCACGCTCTATCCGGATGTGATCGAGAGCGTGTCGTTTACCGGCGGTCCGTCGGTCACCATCAAGTCGCATCATAATGTCGGCGGATTGCCCGAGCGCATGAACATGAAGCTCGTCGAGCCGCTCCGCGAATTGTTCAAGGACGAGGTGCGGGCGCTCGGCCGCGAGCTTGGCCTGCCCGAAGTGTTCGTCGGCCGGCATCCGTTTCCCGGCCCCGGCCTCGCCATTCGCATTCCCGGCGCGATCACCCGCGAGAAGCTCGATATCCTGCGCATCGCCGACGAAATCTTTATCGAAGAAATCCGCCGCGCTGGCCTCTACGACGACATCTGGCAGGCCTTTGCGTTGCTGTTGCCGGTAAAGAGCGTCGGCGTCATGGGCGACGGGCGCACCTACGATTACGTCGTCGCGCTGCGCGCAGTGACTTCGACCGATGGCATGACGGCGGATTTTTATCCGTTCGACATGGGCTTTCTCGGCACGGTATCGACCCGCATTGTCAACGAGGTCAAAGGCGTCAACCGCGTTGTCTACGACGTCACCTCAAAGCCGCCGGGCACGATCGAGTGGGAGTAGGGAGTTGATAGCCCCTGCTTGCCGCTCTAACCATTTTCCGAACCTGTCCAGCGGAGAACGCGAGCAAACATGACCGACACACCGCAATACACGCCGCCGGACGTCTGGCGCTGGGAGAAAAACGAAACTCCTAACTGGCGCTACAGCACCACCAATCGCCCAATCGCAGGTGCAACGCATGAGAAAGCGTTGCCACGCGGAAAGCAACCGCTACAGCTCTATTCATTGGGCACGCCCAACGGCGTCAAAATTACAATCATGCTGGAGGAACTGCTGGCCGCCGGTCACAGCGGGGCGGAATATGACGCCTGGCTCATCCGGATCGGTGAGGGCGACCAGTTTGGCAGCGGATTTGTCGGAGTGAACCCGAATTCCAAAATTCCGGCGCTTATGGACTATAGCCAACAGACGCCGCAGCGGGTGTTCGAGTTGGGTGCGATCCTGCTTTACCTCGCCGACAAATTCGGCGCCTTTCTGCCAAAGGACCGCGGCAGGCGCGCCGAGGCGCTGAACTGGTTATTCTGGCAGATGGGTTCAACGCCCTACGTCGGCGGCGGCTTCGGGCATTTCTATGCCTATGCTCCGGTGAAGATCAAATACGCTATCGATCGGTTTACAATGGAGGTGAAACGTCAGCTCGACGTGCTCGACCGGCAGCTCGCGGACAATCAGTTCATCGCCGGCGACGAATATTCGATCGCCGACATGGCTATCTGGCCGTGGTACGGCAACGGTATGTTGAACGGCGCCTCCTACAATGATCCGCGCAAGTTCTTGCAGACGCACGAATACAAAAACCTGACGCGCTGGACGAAAGAAATCGGAGAACGCCGCGGCGTCAAACGCGGGCGATTGGTTAATCGCACCAGCGGGCCGCTTGAAGAACAATTGCACGAGCGACATGACGCCAGCGATTTCGAGACCAGAACGCAGGACAAGGTCAGGGCGCGCGGCTAGCCCCACTATTCATAATGCGGGCTTGCAGCGTTCGCGCACGCTCGAAAACGATATTTAACCAGCTCGCAAAGGCGCCAATCGCTGGTCTACGACGTCACCTCGACGCCGCCGGGCACCATCGAGTGGGAGGAGTGACTTTACTCTGGGCGGCGAATTCCGCGTGACAATCGCTTACTTGATCTCCCGCTCCGGTTGTACGAGGATTACCTCGGCTCTGGGGCAAAAATGCGCGGGCTTTTTGATCTTCTCGTGCGTGACGTCTGGGCGGCGTTGCAGTCTTGCGAGGCGGCGCCGAAAATCGATCTCACGCCGGTGACAAGCTCGCCGCTTCCTAGCATGCAGAAATATAACGGAGCAGTTCCTGCCAACCGGCGCCCATCTGAAAGTCGACGGCCTGGTACCGAATCACTCGGAAGTCGCTGCGACTTCAATCGACGATCCGTATTTTCACGTTGTCATGGACGGCGGTCGTTCTGGCTTTATCAGTGCCGTGCTCCTGTCGAATGCGACGACGAGTGTCGATCCGGTTGCCGCGGCGGCGGAATGCAAGAAGAAAGGCGCGCCGAAACTCGGCATGACTGCCGCCCAAGTCAAGGCATCGTGCTGGGGATCGCCGGTTTATGTGAATGCCAGGGCGCGGAAGACGGGGAAATTCGAGCAATATGTTTATAGCGACAATAAATTTGTCTACTTCCGCGATGGCATCGTGACCTCGGTTTCTGTTAAAGGTCCCAGTCACGATGCTGATCAATTCGCGCACTAGCATGAGTCACTGCGGCCGCTATCGCCGCGATTAACGGGCGACATAGTCGCCTCATCTCTCCTCTCTTAACAGTGGAAACGCCATGAAAGAACAAACTTTGATCATCGAGACCTTTGTGCCGGCGCTGCGCACTTTGGCGGGCGTGCTCGACAAAGGCGCCGCGCACGCCCGCGAAAAGGGCAGCGATCCGGGCTCGTTGTTGAAAGAGCGGCTGGCGCCGGACATGTTTCCCTTAAGTTCGCAAATTCAGGTGGCCTGCTTTCACGCCAAGGACGCCACCGCGCGCGCCACGGGCCAGGAACCGCCCAAGATTGAAGTCAAGGAGCTGACTTTCGACGAGCACAAGGCGTTGATCGCGAGCACGGTGAGCGCGCTCGAAGCCGCCAGTGCCGCAGCGTTCGCCGATGCGCCGAAACGCAAGGTCGAGCTATCGCTGTCCGGCGGCCGGGTCTTTGAATTGAACGCGCTAGAATTCGCTCAGCACTGGTCGATCCCGCACTTTTATTTCCATGTCGTCACGGCGTACGACATTCTGCGTCACGTCGGCGTACCGCTCGGCAAGCGCGATTTCATGACCGGCATCGCGCAGGGTTTTGTGCGGCAGACCGCGCCGACGTAAATTGTTGCTCAGTGCGCTGAGGGCGTTCTCACTACAGTTCTTTGATGCGGGCACGCCGGGCCGGTAGTCGCCGCGTGGCCGCACTATCGTTTCGGCCGCTGCACGGCTCTCACTTTGCCGCTCCTTTCGCCGCCGCAAAAGAATTGGCCGGCGCCATCGGACTCCAACCCGGAGACGCTCACTCCCGGCGGCATATCGAGCTTCTCCAGAACTTCTCCGGTTTGCGGATCGACGCGGCGCAAATCGCTTTCGTCGCCTTCGGACGTGGCATGCCACAGCTCGCCGTCGACCCAGGTCACACCAGTGACGAAGCGGTTGGTTTCGATGGTGCGTAGAACCGCGCCGGTTTCGGGATCGATCTGATGGATCTTGCGGTTGCGATATTGCCCCATCCACAGCGTGCCTTCAGCCCAGGTAAGCCCGGATCCCGCGCCGCCCGGCGCCGGGATCGTCGAGAGTACGCGGCCGGTTTTCGGATCGATCTTGTGGATGCAATCACCGGATAGCTGAAACAGATGGCGGCCGTCGAAAGCCGTGCCGGCGTGCGCCGCGACGTCAATGGCGCGAATTTGCTTGCCGGTCTTCGGATCGAGCGCATTCAGCTTGTCGCCCGACGCAAACCAGACATGCTCGCCGTCGTAAGTGACACCAGCGACGTGGTCGACGCCAGGAAACGGCCCGTATTCGCGAAGTATTTTGGCGCGAGATCGCTTCATGGCTGGCTGCTTATTTGAGCATGATCTTATCGAAAAACCGGGAGCCGTTTTTCCGGATCATGCTGTTTATTTTGAGCATGATCTTATCGGAAAACCGGGAACTACTTTTCCGGATCATGCTCTAACCACGCGGCAGCGGGCCCGGGAGTAACAAGGTTGTCGCGAAACCGGGCACCGGTGTGCTGATCCAGCGGCGCGCGCGTCCGCGGCCGTACGACTCGACCTTGCCGGCTGTGGTGAGTGCGTCGAGCGCGCGCTGCACCGTGCGGGCGCTGGCACCGAGTGCGAGCGCCAGTGCCGAGCTCGACCAGGATTGGCCGTCGGAAAGAAAAGCGAGCACGGCCGCGTGTTCGTCTTCAACCGGAGGCGCCAGCACGACGACCTTGCGCGCACGCTGCGGCGTAAGTGCAAAACCCAGCGCTGTCGCATTGACGTCGGCGAGAGATTTCAGCTTGAAGCGGAGCCGTCCGATCTCGACGCGCAACCGCGCGCGATGCGATTCGTCGGCGTGCTTTGCCCGGAAGGCACGCGCCAGGAGCATGCTTCTAGGCACATCCGCGGGCCACGCCTCGGCCAGCGCGCGCACTAGTGCGAACAGTACCGGGCGCGTCGTCAGCGAAACCGTGGTGTTGGCGTCGCGCACGACATGGCGGCAAGCGTCGACGACGAGCGCGCCTGAAGCGAACAGCGCTTCGACGTCTTTCAGCAGGAGAGCGCGCTCCTCGCCGGGTGCAATCAGGAGGGCGGCCGGTGTGTCGAGAACAAGCGCCGCGCTTTCGACCTCCGCCCTCAGCGCGGGAATGTGAGCCTCGCGCGCGGCGCGATCGGCTTTGGCAAGCGCCTGCCGTGCCTCTGTAGTCCGCAGGCGCCGAATGGCAACCCCGGCCACCACGAGCTCGTGGGCGGCCCGCAAGGCCGGCGGTAACAGCATCGCATCGAAGCCCGAAAGCGCACGCTCGGCTTCGTCGAGGCGGCCGATCAGCAGCAGACGCCGAATATCGAGGTGCCGCGCATGCGCCGCGTTGGTGCGGTCGCCGTGCCGTTCGAGCGTCGCGCGTGCCGCATTGAGCGCTTTGCCGGAAAATCCCAAGTCGCGAGACACAAGCGCGATCTCGGCCTCGGCGACGATGCATCTCGCGCGAGCCGCGGCTTCTCTCGCGCCAAAGGCCCGCCCGGCCTTTCGCAGCAGGGTTTTGGCGCGAACAAGTTCGCCAAGCTGGGCCATGGCGAGACCGCGCAGCGCCAACGCCGGCGCGTCGTTGCGCAAGGCGATGCGCTTCAACGCGCCAAGCGGATCGCCGGTGGCGAGCGCCTGAGCCGCCGCGCTGATCTGCGAGTCCATCAAAATCCCGCCAAACTTGTAACTCCCGCTATCGCGCTGCTCGGCATTAGGTCTGTCTCACGATCACACACGGATTGGAGAACGGTCATGCCCGACATTTTGCACAAGGTCGGAATCAAATCGACATCGCTCGACGAAGTTTACAGCGCGTTGGCCACCGTCGAAGGCCTCTCCCGCTGGTGGACGAGCGACACGCGCGGCGACAGCAAGGTCGGCGGCGATCTGCAATTCCGCTTCGGTGACGGCGGCTTCGACATGAAAGTTCTTGAACTCAACCCCGGCAAGCGCGTTCTCTGGCAGGTGGCCGACGGCCCCGAAGAATGGCTCGGCACCAAAATAAGCTTCGATCTCAAACAGAACGGCGACTGGACCGTTGTTCTGTTCAAGCATCAAGGCTGGAAGGCGCCGGTGGAGTTCATGCACCATTGCAGCACCAAATGGGCGGTGTTTCTGCTGAGCCTGAAGTCGCTGCGCGAAACCGGCAGCGGTGCGCCGTGGCCGAACGAGATCAAGCTCGATAGTTGGGAATAGCGATACCTCACAGGGGTGAACGATGAAAAAGAACACGGAAGAAATTAGAGCGCCCAGGATCGTCGATCGCGCGGCATTTCAGGCAGTACTGGATGCACTGCGGATGCGCGAGAAAGCACACACCCGCGAGGGCGACGCGATCGCCGCAGCGCGCCGGCAGCTGCCAATGGTTGAAGTCGACGCCACAACGCCACTCACCGGCGAACGCGGGCCGGTGACGCTACTGGGCGCGTTCGAGGGCCGCCGCATATTGATCGCGTACTATTTCATGTGGCACGCGGGGAAGCCCGCCGCAGAACAGTGCGAAGGATGTAGTCTTTATACGGCGCAGGTGCGCGAGCTGTCTTTCATTCATTCGCGCGACGTGACTTACGCGACGTTCTGCCAGGGTCCGTATGAAGAGAGTGCGCGCTACCGCGATTTCATGGGTTGGGAGATGCCGTGGTATGCGGCGAGCCGGCAGTCGCTCGAAACGCTCCTGGTCGGACGCAAGGTCGGCATGATGCATATTGTCTGCTACCTGCGGCAGGGCGAGAGAGTCTTCGAGACCTACTGGACCACGCGGCGCGGCGTCGAGGTGATGGGCAACAGCTATCCGCTGCTCGACCTGACGGTTTACGGTCGGCAGGAGGCTTGGGAGGACTCGCCTCCCGGCTGGCCGCAACGGCCGAAAGGTACACACCCTTATCGCGCCGATGGACGCCCCATTGTGCAATGGCCCCGTCTGAAAGCTGGATATTCGGACGATCTAAAAGCCGGCAAACCCTGATATGCCGACCTTCGTAGCGCTGTTGCGCGGGATCAATGTCGGGTCGGCGCGGAAAGTGCCAATGGCGGCGCTACGCGCATTATGCGTCGAGCGCGGACTTGCGCGTCCGGAGACATACATTCAGAGCGGCAATCTGATTGTTGATGCCGAGGCCGATGCGGATGAGGTTCGCGCTCTATTGGAGCCAGCACTGAAGAAGCAATTCGGTTTTGCGGTTGACGTTGTTGTCCGCACCGCAAACGCGTGGGCGAAATATATCGCTGCGAATCCGTTTGCGGAGGAAACGGATGTTTTGCCGAACAAACTTCATCTTTATTTGTCGCGCGATCGGATTTCCTCGGGCGCGGCGAAAGATCTGGAGCAGCGCGCGCAGAGTGGTGAGCAAATCCGGGTCGCCGGGGGCGCGCTCTGGATCGACTATGGCGCGAACGGCGTCGGCGGCTCCAAATTGACGCCGGCGCTGATCGATAAAGCTTGCGGTTCGCCGGCAACCGGCCGTAACTGGAACAGCGTGCTGAAGATCCAGGCGATGGTCGAAGCGCGAACGTGAGCGCTTGCATCGGGGAGGGGGCCTTTGCCGATTACCATCTACGGGATCAAGAACTGCGATACCATGAAGAAGGCGCGGGCGTGGCTCGACAAGCGCGGCATCGCGTATGCATTCCACGATTACAAGACGCAAGGCATCGAGCGCGAGCGTCTTGAGCGCTGGGAGAAAAAGGTCGGCTGGGAAACCTTGCTTAATCGCGCCGGAACAACGTTCCGCAAGCTGCCGGACAAGGACAAAACTGCGATCAACACCGACAAGGCCTTGAGTTTGATGCTCACGCAGCCGTCGATGATCAAACGGCCCGTGCTTGAGCTTTCTGGCGGCAAATTGCTGGTGGGGTTTTCTCCGGAACTCTACGGCCAGTCGCTCACGGATTAGGGTGCGTGCCGGTGCCTCTGCGGCTTCCTGCGATCGCCTCGATCCGGCGCTTTACCCTGATCATAACAATGCACGGCAGCCATCGGCGGTAGGCTGGACCGCCGATTGACAAGCGCAGGACGGCGGTCATGATCGCGGCCCGCGTTAGTTCGATGGCGCGAAAATCAGGCCGGAAACCATGGGCCTTGCATTAGAAATAATCGGCCTCGTCCTTTTTCTTGGCGCACATATTTTTGTGTCGTTGCGCAAGAACCGGGCCGCGCTGATTTCAAGCTTGGGCCAGGGTCCCTATCTGGGCCTGTTCTCGGTCGTTTCGATCGTCGGCATCATCCTGATCGGCTACGGCTTCGCGCGCTATCGCGCCGAAGGCTTAATCCCGATCTGGTATCCGCCGCATTGGACGCGTCATATCGTCGTCGTGCTGATGTGGCCGGCGAGTATCGCGGTGGTGGCCGCCTACATTCCCGGCCACATCAAGCGGGTGCTGAAACATCCGATGCTGGTCGGCGTCAAAATTTGGGCCATCGCGCACCTTTGCGCGAATGGCGATCTCGGTGGAATACTTCTTTTCGGATCGGTACTGCTCTGGGCCGGCTATGACCGCGCCACGCTAAAGCGTCGCGGCGACGCCGGAGGCCCGGCCATTCCGCTTGGCGGTTGGCGAAACGATGTCCTTGCCGTTGTCGTCGGCACCGGTCTTTATCTGGCGCTCGGCTTCTTGTTTCATCCGCTGGTCGTGCGCGTGCCGGTTTTCGGACCCTGACGCATGTCTGTGCACGATGAGATCCGGCGGCTGACCGCACCTGATATTCGCGCCCGCAAAGGCGGCGAGCCGATCGTCTGCCTGACGTCCTACCACGCGCACACTGCGGGAATTGTCGATCGCTACTGCGACATCATTCTGGTCGGTGACTCGCTGGGCATGGTGATGCACGGTCTGGAAACCACGGTGCCGGTCACGCTCGACATGATGATCCTGCAAGGGCATGCGGTGATGCGCGGCTCCAAACGCGCGCTGGTCGTGATCGATCTTCCGTTCGGCTCGTATGAAGCTTCTCGGGAACAAGCGTTTGCTTCCGCCTCGCGAGTGCTGAAAGAAACCGGCTGCGGCGCCATCAAACTCGAGGGCGGCCGGCGCATGGCGGAGACCATCGCGTTTCTGGTCGAGCGCGGCGTGCCGGTCATGGGGCACGTCGGTTTGACGCCGCAGGCGATCAACACCATCGGCTCGTTTCGTGCACAGGGGCGCGATGAGAGCGACTGGGCGCCGATCGAGGCGGATGCGCACGCCGTCGCCGACGCCGGCGCCTTTGCCGTTGTGCTCGAAGCGATTGCCGAGCCGCTCGCCCGACGCATCGCCGGCGCGGTCGCGATTCCCACCATTGGCATCGGTGCGAGCGTCGCGTGTGATGGCCAGATCCTCGTGCTCGAAGACATGCTCGGGCTATCACCGCGAGTGCCGAAATTCGTTAAGCGCTTCGGCGAGCTTGGGCCCTCGATCGAGAGGGCTGTTAAGAGTTATGCGGAGGAAGTGCGGGCGAGGAGCTTCCCCGGCCCGGACAATGTTTACGCCATGCGCAAGCCGAAGCCTTAGGCGAAAGCACGACGAAACAAGCGCAAATCGGCGCTTCGGAACCGTGTTAATTGTTCCGGCGCAATCCGTCGCAAGCAAGGCAAAAGCTTTTGCCTTGCTCGTGCCACATCACTATTTTAGCTCGCGCGGGGTTTCCCGGCCTAAGCCCCGGGAATTCCTTGATTTGTCGCCGTGGGCGTCAAACCTGCCGCCGGGAAAGGCACGCAGGCGATTGCGTAAACTTTTGAGCGGGTGCTGGGGCAGGTTCCGTGGCCGATATCTTTCAGGAAGTTGACGAGGAAGTCCGCCGAGAACAGCTGAAGAAGCTGTGGGCGCGTTACGGCAACTACATCGTCGCTGCCTGCGTTGTCGTCGTCTTGGCAGTAGGCGGCTGGCGAGGCTACGAATGGTGGCAGAGCAAGAGGGCCGCCGAGTCCGGCGCTGCTTTTGAGCAAGCGGTCACGTTGGCCACCGCCGGCAAGCATGAAGAGGCCGAGGCGGCGTTCGCCAAGCTCGCGACCGACGGCACGGCCGGCTACCGCGTGCTGGCGCGCTTGCGCGAAGCCGCGCAAATCGCGAAGACCGATCCCAAGGCTGCGGCCAAGGCGTATGAGGAAATTGCGACCGACGGCAGCATCGATCAGGTGATGCGTGACTTCGCCGCGCTGCGCGCGGGATATCTGCTGGTCGATACGTCTTCGTATAACGATCTGAAAACGGTACTTGAGCCCTTGACTGGCGCCAATCGGCCATTCCGTCACAGCGCCCGCGAGTTGCTGGCTCTGTCCGCTTGGAAGGCGGGCGATACCGCTGCGACCCGACAATGGACGGATGTGATCCTCACCGACCCGCAATCCCCGCCGGGGACGCGTAGTCGCGCGGAGGTTTTGAGCGCGCTCGTCGCGGCTGGCGGCAAGGGCTGACAGATGGCGCGCCCTGGTCATCCTAAATTTGTTTGGATTGCGGCTGCGTGTGCGCTTGGAATCGCGCTGGGCAGTTGTACGGCCGGTGGTCAATTCGATCCCACCGAGATTGTGTCCAATGACATGTTCAACACCAAGAAAAAGATTTCCGGCGACCGCGAGCCGTTGTTTCCGAATGGCGTCCCCGGCGCCGAAACCGGCGTGCCGCCGGATCTGATGAAAGGCTACCAGGCGCCCGCAGAGCAGGCCGCGGCAATAACCCCGGACGCCGCGCCAAAGCCCGCAGCCGCGGCGGAAAAGCCCAAACCGAAGCCCCGGCCAAAGCCCGCGGTCGCCAGGGTATCGCCACCGGCCTCGCAAACGCCTCTGCGGGGCGGTTCGGCTTGGCCTGCGCCGCAACAACAGGCCGCGCCGCAGACCAACTGGCCGGCGCCCGCCGGGGGACAGTCTGCGCCGCCGGCACAAACCAATTGGCCCGCGCCGCCGGCGACCGCGCAAACCAACTGGCCGCCCCCGGCCGGACAGCCGCAGCAAGGGGCTCAGTCGGGAACGAACTGGCCAAATCCGCCGGCACCGGCCACATCTTCTCACTGAACGCTTCGTGATAAAGAGGCAGCCTGAAAACCGCGCGGCGCTAACGCGCCGTGGTGCGGTCACCTGATCCTCACCGCGGCTTATGCCATGTCTTTCACTGTCGCTCTCGTTGGCCGGCCCAATGTGGGCAAGTCCACGCTCTTTAACCGCCTGGTCGGCGCGCGGCGCGCACTGGTCGACAATCAGCCTGCGGTCACCCGCGACCGCCGGGAGGGACAAGCGCGCCTGGGCGATCTGTCGTTCAAGGTGATCGACACGGCGGGGCTGGAAAACGCTGCCAAGGAGAGTCTCTCCGGCCGTATGCGCGCGCAGACGATTGCGGCGATGGCGCAAGCTGACGCCGTGCTTTTTCTCGTCGATGCGCGCGCCGGCGTCACTTCTGAAGATCGTGGGTTTGCCGATCTCGCGCGGAAATCGGGCAAGCCCATCATTCTGGTCGCCAACAAAGGCGAAGGCCGCGCCGGCGAGTCTGCGGCGCTCAACTCCTACGCGCTTGGCTTCGGCGACCCTGTTGTCGTGAGCGCCGAGCATGGTGAAGGCCTGTCCGGGCTCTACGACGCACTGCGCACCGCGCTTCCCGAGGCCACCGCCGCGAGCGAAACAGAAGAGGCTGCCGAAGGCGAAAAACCGATCCGCATCGCTATCGTCGGACGCCCCAACACCGGCAAATCGACGTTGATCAATCGGCTCGTCGGGCAGGAGCGGTTGCTGACCAGTCCTGAGGCCGGCACAACGCGCGACGCCATCGCGGTCGATTTCGAATGGCGTGGGCGGCGGCTTCGCATTTACGACACCGCCGGCCTGCGCCGCCGTTCGCGCATCGTCGAGAAAGTCGAAAAGCTCGCCGCCGCCGATGCTCGCGATGCCGTGCGCTTTGCCGAGGTCGTGATCGTGCTGATCGACGCCGAGGGGCCGTTCGTGGAGCAGGACATTCGCATTGCCGACTTGGTCGAACAGGAAGGCCGCGCCATTGTCATTGCGGTCAATAAAATCGACCTCATGCCACGGCAGGCGAATGTTCGGGCGCGGTTACGCACGGACGCCGACCGGTTGTTGCCGCAGATCAAGGGCGTGCCGCTTGTGCTGGTGTCCGCGTACACCGGTGAAGGGCTCGACGAATTGATGGCAGCGGCGCTGGAAAGTCATGCCGTCTGGAATCGCCGCGTGCCGACCGCCGCGCTCAATCGCTTCCTCAGTCAAGCGGTGGAAAGTCACACACCGCCGGCGGTCAAGGGCCGCCCGGTGCGGCTCGATTACATGACCCAGCCAAAATCGCGTCCGCCGACTTTTGTTTTATTCGCCGCCCGTGCGGCGGCGTTGCCGGAAACGTATCGCCGCTATCTGGTCAACGGCTTGCGGGAGACGTTTGCGCTGCCGGGCACGCCCATCCGTCTCAACCTTCGCGCCAAGGCCAATCCCTTCGCCAAGCGAAAGCGCCGCTAGTGAACGACATGACCACGCCGGACAATCCGGAAACCGGCGCGGTGCGGCGCGAAGCCGCTTTCGCGTTTATTTTCGCGACCGTCCTCCTCGACATGCTGGCTGTCGGGATTATCATTCCGGTGTTGCCGAAGCTTGTATTCGATTTCCTCGGCGGCAACGCCGAAGAGACTGCAAAAATACTGGGTATTTTCGGTACGGCATGGGCGCTGATGCAATTTTTCTTTTCGCCCCTGCAAGGCGCGCTATCGGACAGTTTTGGCCGGCGCTTGATGATCCTGCTTTCGAATTTCGGCGTTGGTCTCGATTATGTGTTGATGGCGCTTGCGCCGACGCTCGGCTGGCTGTTCGTCGGCCGGGTGATTTCCGGCATCACCGCCGCCAGCATTTCGACCGCGTATGCCTATGTCGCCGACGTGACGCCGCCGGACAAGCGCGCGGCGCGTTTCGGGCTTTTGGGCGCCGCCTTCGGCGCGGGCTTTGTACTCGGTCCGGCGCTCGGCGGCCTCGCCGGGACGATCTCGCCGCGGCTGCCGTTCTGGATCGCCGCAGGCTTGAGCCTCGCCAATGCGCTTTACGGGCTGGTGATCTTGCCTGAATCACTACCGGCTGCGCGGCGCTCGCGGTTTTTGTGGCGGCGGGCCAATCCGTTTGGCGCGCTGGCATTACTGCGCTCGCAGGCGATGTTGTTTCGGCTGGCGACCGTCAACTTCCTTGGCAACTTGGCGCATGCGGTGCTGCCGAGCATCGGCGTGTTGTACATGATGTACCGCTACGGCTGGAACGAGAGCATCGTCGGCCTGACGCTCGCGGGCGTCGGGATCGCCTCGATTATCGTATCGGGTGTCGTTGTCGGACCGGTGACGCGATGGATCGGGGAACGCGCCACGCTGATGGTCGGTCTTCTTTTCGGCGTCGCGGGATTCCTGATCTTCGCGCTCGCGCCGACCGGTCTGATTTTTTGGCTGGCCGTTCCGGTCATGGCGCTCTGGGGACTGGAAGGTCCGGCTTGCATGGCGTTGATGAGCCGCTTGGTCGGCTCTTCAGAGCAAGGTCGATTACAGGGCGCCAACGCAAGCGTCACCGGGATTGCCAATTTGTTTGGCCCGGGACTGTTCACGCTTACATTTGCTTTCGCCATCGGCGGCGGCCGGGAGTTCAATCTTCCCGGCGCGCCGTTCTTGATTGCCTCGTTACTGCTCGCCGCGGCGGCCGTCACGGCGTGGCTCGCGACGCGCAAGTGAACCGGACGCCCGCTTATTTGTCGACGACGTCTTTTTCCAGCGGCACCAGCAGCGCGGCAAGTTCTTGTTGCTCCTTGTCCGGCACTTTGAACTTGTTGAGCACTTCGCCGAAGATTTTCAGCGACCGCTCCCAATCCTGTTTGGTGATGCCGGCGCCCGCATGTGCCGTCTTCATGTCGCGGCCGGTATAGAAGCAGGGCCCACCCGTCGACTTGCAGACAAGATCGACCAAAAGCTGCCGGATGTGGATTTTGCTGTCAGTGGAGAAACCGATGAAGAAGCGCTTTTCCTGCTCGTCGGTCGCAAGCCGTGCGATGAACTCGTCCGATACGGCGGCTATAGCGTCGTAGCCGCCAAGCCGCTGGTACAGCGATTTTTCTTCAGCGCCGGCTCCGCCCGCGAGAAGACACGTTGCCAGCAATGCCGGCGCGCAGATGCTCAGGAATTTTGTCATAGTCACCCCCTGGTAGGCACCGCTAGGCATCGCCTCAGGCAGTCCAGAAACAAATACGGCCGATGTCTCAGGGGGTTTCAAGAGGGCGGCGCGCTCACGCCGGAGGCATGAATTCCAATAATTTGCCCGTGGGAAAATCGTAAAGCTTTCCGGTCGCGGAAAAATCCGGAAGGCAAAGATCGACGATCTTTGCCGCTACCTCATCCGGCGCCGGCAACGTGGCGGGATCTTCGCCGGGCATGACCAGCGTGCGCATGCCCGTGCGCGTGGGGCCGGGGTTGAACAAATTGACCCGGACGCTGGTCGAACTCGTTTCCTCGGCGTAGGTCCGCACCAACACATCGAGCGCGGCTTTCGAAACCGAATACGGCGCCCGATAGGCCCGGGCCGATGTCGCGGCACCGGAGGTGATGAACACGGCACGGCCGGCATCCGAGAGCTTGAGCAGCGGACCCATGGCGCGAATAAGGTGCCAGTTGGCGGTCACGTTGATGGCGAGCGACTCGTCCCAGGCTTTCGGCTCAATGTGATCGAGCGGTGAGGGAACGGCGCCAATGGCGGCGTTACCGACGAGCACATCAAGCCGCCCATAGCGCTCGTTAAGCGCCGCGCCGAGCCGGTAGAGGGCAGGATAGTCCCGTATGTCGAGAGGGGTTAGCGTAGCGGAGCCGCCGGCGGCGCGCACCGCATCGTCAAGTTCCTCAAGGCCGCCGATGGTGCGCGCCAGCGCCACCACGTGCGCGCCACCGCGGGCGAGCGCTAGCGCGGTCGCATAGCCGATGCCGCGTGAGGCGCCGGTGACCAGCGCGATCCGATCGGCGAACGGTTGAGACACGTCTCAGCTCGCCTCGGCGAGCAGGGAGAGTTGACGCGCCGGCGTGTCCAGCGCCGTGCGGTCGGTCAGCGGCGTTGGATATTCGCCGGTGAAGCAATGGTCGGTGAATTGCGGACGGGCCGCATCGCGGCCCTTCTCACCCATCGCGCGATAGATGCCGTCAACCGACAAGAACGCCAGAGAATCCGCGCCAATGAATTGCCGCATCCCTTCGAGGTCGTGCGTCGCGGCGAGGAGCTTGTCCTGCTCCGGCGTGTCGATGCCGTAGTAGTCGGGGTGGGTGATCGGCGGCGAGGCAATGCGGAAGTGGACCTCGCGGGCGCCGGCGTCGCGCATCATCTGCACGATCTTGACCGACGTCGTGCCGCGCACGATCGAGTCATCGATCAGTACAATGCGCTTGCCGTTCACCACGGCGCGATTGGCGCTGTGTTTGAGACGGACGCCAAGCTGGCGGATTTGCTGCGTCGGCTCGATGAAGGTGCGGCCGACATAGTGGTTGCGGATAATGCCGAGCTCGTAGGGTATGCCGGAAGCTTGCGCATAACCGATCGCCGCCGGAACGCCGGAGTCTGGCACAGGAACGACCACGTCGGCGCTCGCCGGCGCCTCGCGGGCGAGCTCTGCCCCGCAGGTCTTGCGCACGTCATAGACACTGCGGCCGCCGATGATCGAGTCGGGCCGTGAAAAATAGATGTACTCGAAGATGCAAGGCCGCGGCGGTATCGCCGGGAACGGCTTATGGGAATGAGCGCCGTCCTCATCGAGCACCAGGACCTCGCCGTTTTCGACGTCGCGCACATATTGAGCGCCAATGATGTCGAGCGCGCAAGTCTCGGAGGCGAGGATCGGGCAACCGTCCAGCTTGCCGAGCACCAGCGGCCGTATGCCCAAAGGATCGCGGGCGCCGATCAGTTTCTTGTTGGTCAAGCCGACGAACGCATACGAGCCTTCGAGCAGGCGCAGGCCCTCGACGAAGCGGTCGACGAATCGGTTGCGATGTGAGCGCGCGACCAGATGTAGAATCACCTCGGTGTCGGTCGTCGACTGCATCATGGCGCCTTCGCGCACCAGCTGGCGGCGAAGCGTGACGCCATTGGTCAAGTTGCCGTTGTGGCCGATGGCGAAGCCGCCGGCGTTAAGTTCGGCAAACAGCGGCTGCACGTTGCGCAAAATGGTTTCGCCGGTCGTCGAGTAGCGCACGTGTCCGACCGCGGCGTTGCCGGGCAGCCGGTCGATCACTTCACGCTTCGAGAACGCGTCGCCGACCAGACCGAGCCGCCGCTCGGAATGGAATCGCACACCATCGAAACTGACGATACCGGCGGCCTCCTGGCCGCGGTGCTGGAGCGCGTGGAGGCCGAGCGCCGTTATGGCGGCGGCGTCGGGATGGCCGAATATGCCGAACACCCCGCATTCCTCGCGCAGCCGGTCGTCTTCCAGATCGAAGCCCTCGGTCATTGTCATGCTTAAAGGCTCGAAATCATTTCAACGCGGTGTTGTCTTCGCGCCGAGCAATTGCTGCATGCCGACCCGGCTCGGACGGTCATAGCCCGGCTCAGTACCGCTGGCGCTGGGATTGGTGCCGAGGTCGCCATGCTGCTGAGGTGCATTCTCGGGGGTTTCGGTGTCTTCCGGCTTTGGCCGCTTCAACCTCTTCAAGATGGTGCTTTCAGGGTCCTCCGGCAACATGGAGATCAGCCACTGCCCGGTTCCGGCGAGGACAACCCGGGATTTCGCGCTTTTGACCCATTCCGGCTGGCTGCGGTCAGGCACCAGCCAGGTGAAAAATAAAAACGCAATAACGACAATGACCAAGCCGCGGGCGAGCCCGAACAAAAAGCCGAGCGTCCGGTCGAGCGCGCCGACCCGGCTATCGAGGACCATGTCGGAAATGCGGACCGTCAGGATCGAGACCACGATGAGGGTCAGCAGAAAAACGCCGCCGACGACGGCGACCGTAGCCACCACGTCATTGTTGAAATATTGCCGCGCGTAGGGGAGGAGTTTGGAATACGAGTAAAGCGTCGCCCCGGCCGCAACGATCCAGGCGATGATGGAGAGCACCTCGCGCATGAAGCCGCGCACCATGGCGAGGAGGCCTGATACCAGCATGACCGCGATCAGGACGATATCGAGGAGCGTTATCGGCATTTTAGGCTGGTCCGCCCGCGGCCAAGTTTGGCGGCACATATAGCCGGGCCGCGATGCGCCGTCATCCGCCTTTTAGCCGCTGGGGACTGCCGGTTTCGGCGGCGAACGGCCGCCGGCAAAGTAAACAAGTTGGTCAGCGATCGCGCCCGCCGGACTGGCCGCGAGGCAGCGTCCCCTCTTGAGCAATATCGGAAACAAGGCGCGAGACGCTCGAGATTGGCAATATGGTAAGGCCGTCAGCGGCCTCCTTGCGCGCCGCCTCCGGCGCGATCGCTTTGGTAAAGCCGAGTTTCTGCGCTTCCTTAAGCCGCGCCGAGGTCTGTCCGACCGGCCGCACGGCCCCTGAGAGCGACACTTCGCCGAAATAAACCGCATCGGCCGGCAACGGCGCGTGTGCCAGCGAAGAGAGCAATGCCGCGGCAGCGGCGAGATCGGCCGCCGGCTCGGTAATGCGCAGACCGCCGGCGACGTTGAGGTAAACGTCGTGGCCGGACAGGCGGACGCCGCAATGGGCTTCGAGCACCGCCAGCACCATGGACAACCGATTCGAGATTCCCAACCGACCACGGCGCGGCGCGGCGTGCCGAGAGATGTGGGGGCGACGAGCGCCTGGATTTCCACCAGCAGCGGCCGCGTACCTTCGATGCCGGCGAAGACCGCGGTGCCGGCGCTGCCGAGATCCCGCTCGGACAGAAACAACTCGGAAGGGTTAGGCACTTCACGCAGGCCGGCGCCGGTCATCTCGAACACGCCAATTTCGTCGGTCGGTCCGAAGCGGTTTTTGATGGCGCGCAGAATGCGGAAGTGCTGCGAGCCTTCGCCCTCAAAAGACATGACGGCATCGACCATGTGCTCGACGACACGCGGCCCGGCGATCTGTCCGTCCTTGGTGACGTGGCCCACCAGAATCACCACGCCGCCGGTACGCTTGGCAAAGCGGATGAGCTCGGACGCCGAACCGCGCACCTGCGTCACCGTTCCCGGCGCGGCATCGACGGTTTGCGTCCACATCGTCTGAATCGAATCGATCACGGTAAGCTGCGGCGCTTTGCCGTGCGACAGCGTGGCGACGATATCCTCGACGGAAGTCTCCGCCGCCAATTCGACCGCCTCATCGCCGAGGCCGAGACGCTCCGCCCGCAGCCGAACCTGTGCGACCGCTTCCTCGCCCGAGATGTAAACCGCGCGGTGGCCGGCTCGCGCATAAGCGGCCGCGACCTCAATCAGAAGTGTGGATTTTCCGATCCCCGGGTCGCCGCCAAGCAGCAGCACCGAGCCGCGCACCAGGCCGCCGCCCGTCACCCGGTCGAATTCGGCGATGCCGGCGGCTAGCCGTGGCGTATGCAAAGGCTCGCCTTTGAGCGGCTCGATGACGAACAAGCGCCCTTTGCGGGAGCCTCGGCCGGACGCCGCGACACCTTCCTCGACGAGTGAATTCCATTCGCCGCAGGCATCGCAACGCCCGCTCCAGCGCGCGGAAGCCGCCCCGCAATTCTGGCAAACAAATGTTTTGGCGCGCGCGACCATCCGCTCCCCTTAAATGCCGCGATAGACCAGATGGCAGCGCGGCGCGAGGCGGGTGAGTATCTCGTAACCGATTGTACCAGCCGATTCGGCGACCTCATCGAGTGGAATTTGCTCGCCGATGAAAATCGCGAAGTCGCCGCGTCGAACCTCGTCGTCGGCAAGCTCGGTGACGTCGATGCAAACCAGGTCCATCGAAATGTTGCCGGCGATCGGGCAGCGTTTTCCGGAGATGACGGCGGCGGTGCCGCGCTTGGCGTCGGAGCCGCTCGCTGAGCGCAGGAGCCCGTCGGCATAACCGAGCGATACCACCGCGATCCGCGAGGCGCGCCGCGCCGTCCAAGCGCCACCGTATCCGACGGTTTCGCCGTGCCGCACCTGACGCAACTGCAAAATACGCCCGCTCAGTTCGATGGTGCTGCGCATCGGATTGGCGCGGCCGGGCGTCGGATTAATGCCGTACAGCGCGGCGCCAGGGCGGGCGATGTCGAAATGCGTATGTTCGCCGAGAAAAATGCCCGACGAATTCGCCAGTGACGCGGGGAGGCCCTGGTAGAGCAGGCGCAATTCCCGAAATTGCCGGATCTGGCTGGCGTTGAGCGGATGATCTGGAAGCTCGGCGCACGCCAGATGACTCATCAACAGCGTGAAACCGTGGCTCTCGTTATGCAGGCGCGACGCCAGCGCGGCGGCTTCTGAAACGGAAATGCCAAGCCTGTTCATGCCGGTGTCCACGTGGATCGCTGCGCCACCGCGCCACCCGCTCCCGGCGACGAAGGCGTCCCACTCGGCCAACTCCGGAAGCGTGTTGATGACGGGCTGGACGTTGATCTCAGCGAACGCCGCGGCCGCCTCCGACGAGAACCCATTGAGGACGTAAACGGCGGCATCGTTCGCGCAAGCGCGCGCCCGCCGGGCCTCTGCAATATCGGCGACGAAGAAGGTCCGGCAGCCAGCGTTCGCCAGTTTGGTGGTGACCGGCTCGAGACCGAGGCCGTAGGCATTAGCTTTGACCACGGCGGCGCATTCGGAGGTCATGAGCAGACGTGTGAGGGCGCGGAAATTCTCCTCGACGGCATTGAGATCGATAATCAGCGTGCCGCCGGTCTCGGGGTCGCCCAATCGGGCCTGCGGCTCGGGGGCGGTCTCGCTCAGGGTCATGCCGCCTTATGAACCGACGGCGGGTCAGCGGTAAAGTGCGGAGATTATGCCGACCTAAAAGCTGGGACGGTGCGCGGAATCCAGGTTGGCAAAGCGGGTCACCGCGGCGTCGAACTGCAGTTCGATCGTGCCCGTAGGGCCGTGGCGCTGCTTACCGATAATGACCTCCGCCTTGCCTTCCACGCGCTCACCCTCGGCCAGCCATTCGGCGAACTTTTCCCGGCTTGCTTCGGTCGGCTTGCGCATCTGGTGATAATATTCCTCGCGGAAGACGAACAGCACCACGTCCGCGTCCTGCTCGATCGAGCCCGACTCGCGCAAGTCGGAAAGCTGCGGGCGCTTGTCGTCGCGGGCTTCCACTTGGCGGGACAATTGCGACAGCGCGACAATGGGGACGTTGAGCTCTTTGGCCAACGCCTTCAGCCGGGTCGTGATTTCCGTGACTTCCTGCACGCGATTTTCGCTGGAGCGGCGGGTCGTGCCTTGCAGGAGCTGGATGTAATCGATCACCAAAAGGTCCAGACCCCGCTGACGCTTGAGCCGGCGCGCGCGGGCCGCCAGTTGTCCGATTGAGAGGCCGCCGGTTTCGTCGACATAGAACGGCAGGTTCTGCAGTTCGATCGAAATGTCTTTGATCTTCTCGAAATCGGCTTCGTCGATCGCGCCTCTGCGAATCTTGTTTGACGGAATCCCGGTCTGTTCGGAAATGATGCGGGTGGCCAGTTGTTCGGCCGACATTTCCAGCGAGAAGAAGCCGACAATGCCGCCGTTGACCGTCGCCATGTGGCCGTCGGCGCGAACCTCGCCGGACCACGACCTGGCGACGTTGTAGGCGATGTTGGTCGCCAACGCCGTTTTGCCCATGCCGGGCCGTCCGGCGAGGATGATCAAGTCGGAGTGCTGCAGGCCGCCCATCCGCGAGTCGAGATCGGTCAGGCCGGTCGCCAGTCCGGAGAGATTGCCATCGCGCTGATAGGCCAGGGCCGCCAGATCGACGGCGGTGGTCAGCGCCTGCGCAAAGCGCTGGAAGCCGCTTTCGTAGCGCCCGGCTTCGGCGAGGTCGTAGAGTTTGCGTTCGGCGTCCTCGATATGGCTCTGCGGCGTGGCGTCGACCGGCGCATCGTAGGCGAGGTTGACCATGTCTTCGCCGATGGCGATGAGGTCACGGCGGATCGACAGATCGTAAACCGTGCGGCCATAGTCCTCGGAGTTGATGATGGTGGTCGCTTCGGCGGCAAGCCGCGCGAGGTACTGATTGACCGAAAGGCCGGCGATATCGAGTTCGCCCGGCAGAAATGTCTTCAGCGTGACCGGCGTCGCCAGTTTTCCGGCCCGGATCAGGCTTCCGGCCAGCTCGAAAATGCGCTGGTGAATGGTTTCGAGGAAGTGCTTCGGTTCGAGGAAGTCGGAGACGCGATAAAACGCCTCGTTATTGACGAGGATAGCGCCCAGCAACGCCTGCTCCGCCTCGATATTGTGCGGGGGCGTGCGGTAGACAGGCTCCGCGGGGAGCTGCTTGCGTGCGGCCGAATCGAATACTGCCATGTTCCCGGTCAAAAGAATCGCGTGCTATGGCCGATTTGGGGCTTGCGGCCGAAGCACGGCAACGGACTAGTTTGGACTCGTCACTCAACATCGCGACATACTCAATGCCGTCAACGCTTGAACATCGGCGACTAATTACCCAACGCGGACATTGTCGATAGTGCAGCGGCGCGGCCATGGGAACGCCGACGATCGTCTGTCCCCGATAACCACCGGCTTCGTGCGGCATCCGCTCGATAGTACTTGACCGCAGCTTTCCCGCGCCGCACGGGCGGCGCTACTCGCCGGCAAGACGCAACGGCGCAGGCAAGGCGGACTCCGCCGTACGCAACCGGGCTTCCTCACGCCCGATGTAATCGCGGGTTTGCGGCACGACGCCCTTGCGCTTGGCCATTTGCAGCTGAAATACCACCATGTCGCTTTCGCGGAATGCCATCTCCGACGACGCGAGATAAAACTCCCACATCCGGACGAATCGTGCGTCGTAAAGCCGCTCTACCTCTTCGCGATGCGCCAGAAACCGCTCGCGCCAGGCCTTGAGCGTGTAGGCGTAATGAAGTTGCAGCACCTCGACGTCGGTGACGATCAATCCGGCGCGCTGGACAGGCGGCAGGATCTCCGAAAGGGCAGGGATGTAGCCGCCGGGGAAAATGTACTTGGCGATCCAGGGATTGGTGACGCTCGGCGGTCCGCTGCGGCCGATGGTGTGCAGAACGAAGACGCCGTCCTCGCCGAGAATCTGGGCGCACTTGCGAAAGAATGTGTCGTAGAAGCCAACGCCGACATGCTCGAACATGCCGACCGAAACTATGCGATCGAAGCGGCCGGCGACGTCGCGATAGTCTTCGAGACGAAAGACCGCGTCGTTGGCCCTGCCTTGTTCCACTGCCCGCTGGCTGGCGCGGGCGTGCTGCTCGCGCGAAAGCGTGATGCCGGTTGCGCGGGCGCCCACTACTCCAGCGAGATAGAGCGCCATTCCGCCCCAGCCGCAGCCGATGTCGAGCACATTGGCGCCGGGAGTAACGAGGAGCTTGGCGGCGAGGTGACGCTTCTTGGCGAGTTGTGCATCGTCGAGCGATGACTCGGGCGACTCGAAATAAGCGCAGCTATATTGCTGGTCGGCGTCGAGAAAGAGCGCATACAGCCGGCCGTCGAGATCGTAGTGGTGGGCGACATTGCGCAGCGAGCGCGAACGCGGATTGAACTGATGCAGCCGCCGGAACAGATACCGCACTCCCCGCAAGGGAAGGGCCCAACGCGGCACCGCTATCCGTTCTTGCCGGAGCAGCAGCGCCAGCACATCGGCGATCGTGCCCTGCTCGACGACAAAATCGCCGTCCATGTAGGCTTCACCCAGGCGCAGCTCGGGGTTCAGCAATACCGACCGCTGGGCTTGCGCCGTGGTGAAGCGAACCGCGACCGGCGGACCGCTGCCGTCGCCAAAGGTATACCGCTTGCCGCTTGCCGTGGTTACGGCGAACGAGCCGTGGCGGATAAACCGCCGCAGAAAAACAGAAAGCAACCAATCCACACGCGTCTCCCGTCCACTTGGGTGGCGCAGCCGAACATATCGGCGCAAGAGTTCCCCTCAACCGCCATGTTGAGTGGGCTTTTCAGCTTGCCGTCATTAAAACAAAATCATCGTGGACCAGCAATGCAGGCGAACATGTCTGGTGCCGACATGGCCCCCCTCACTTTTGGCCGGGTTTTGGGTTAAAACAGGTGCGACTTTTTGCAGGGACTCGAGGAATTTAGGGTGACCTGGCGTCTTGCCCCCGTTATCGGCCTGGTTGTGTTGCTTTGTCCCGTGATGGCCAAAGCACAAACCAATCTCGACCAGGGCAAAAGTGCCTCGCAAATTTTCGCGAACGCCTGTGTCGAGTGCCACAAGGAGCCGCGCGGTCTCGCCAAAGGCAGGAGCGCTTCAGCGCTTACCGAGTTTCTGCGCGAGCATTACACGACCAACGCCCAACAAGCCGCACAGCTTGCCGCTTACGTCCTGGGGGGCCGCAGCGCCGACACCGCGCCAACGGGGCCTGCGACGCAGGGCCGAGCAAAGCCGGTGCCCGAGCGAGCCGCTACCGAGGAACCGAAGCCTAACCGGCAAGGCCGAGTTTCCGGAAAGCCCGAAGAGCGGCCGACGCGAAATCCTGCTGGCCAAACGGCAAGGCCGTCCGAGCAGGCGAGCCCGAACGAACAGCCGACCATCATGCGGCCTATCGTTGGGCCGGCGCCGACCGCGCGCAACCGGCGCAAGGAACAAAGGGTCCCTGCGCCAACGCCGAGCGAACCTGATAACGCGGGGATGCAAGCGCCGGCCGCGGCAGCTGCGGAGCCAGCCGGCGCAAGCGAGCCGCCAAATCGCGAGCCGAGCCGGGAGCCGAGTTCGTCCGCCACTTCGGCTGTGCCGACAGAAGCCGCGCCGCTGCAATCGGCGCCGGCGGCGTCCGGTGATAATTCGGCCGTTCCGCGCGACCACATTCCCGACTGAAGCTGGCCTGCCGGCCGAAACTCGCCGGATTACTTCTCTTCGGCGGGGGCGGCGGTCTCGGCGTCGGCGCTCTCACTCTGGTTGAGCGCCTGCGCGGCCTCCGGCTCGAAAAACGCCTCGGCGGCCTGTACGGCGGCTTCCTCAGGCGAAAGCTCTTCGCGCAATTGGGTTACATCCTCGCCGCGCTCGATGCGCGCCGCCTCGTCATTGTTGCGTGCAACAATAATCGCGATTGCGGTCTCGATATCGGGATGCAGCACAATCTGCACATTATGCCGGCCGATGGTCTTGATCGGCGTGTTAAGCGCGATCTGATTGCGGCTGACCTTATATCCGCCGGCCTCAAGCACGCCGACGAGATCGCGCGGTGAAACCGAACCGAACAACTGACCGGCTTCGGAGGCTTGGCGCAGCACTGTAAAACTCTTGCCGTTGAGCTTGCCGGCGACGCCGCTAGCCTCGCCTTTGAGTTTCAGCGACTTCGCCTCGAGATCGGCCTTCATGCCTTCGAAGCGGGCGCGGTTGTCGGCAGTGGCGCGTAGCGCCTTGCCGCGCGGCAACAGGAAATTCCGTGCGAAGCCGTCGCGGACGCGCACGACTTCGCCCATTTGGCCCAACCGGGGCACGCGCTCGAGCAGGATGACTTCCATGGTCGTGTTCCCGAAGCTTTACTTGATCACATAAGGCAACAGACCAAGAAACCGCGCGCGCTTGATGGCTCTCGCCAGTTCGCGCTGCTTCTTGGCCGACACGGCCGTAATGCGGCTTGGAACGATTTTGCCGCGCTCGGACACGAACCGCTGCAGCAGCTTCACGTCCTTGTAGTCGATCTTCGGGGCGTTGGCGCCCGAAAACGGACAGCTCTTCCGACGGCGGAAAAACGGGCGGCGTGCGCCGCCGGCTTGTGGTGAAAACGCCATGACTATTCCTCCGTCGTCGCCGGCGCCGCGTCGGCGCCTTCCGCATCATCGCGCGGACGGCGGTCGCGATCGCGTGGCCGGTCGCCACGATCGCCGCGGTCTCCGCCAAATCGATCGCCGCGGTCACTCCCGAAGCGATCGCCGCGGTCTCCGCCGAAGCGATCGCCGCGGCGCTCATCGCGATCCCGATCGCGCTCAGCGCGGCGCATCATCGCCGACGGCCCTTCTTCGTGCTCGTCGACCCGGATGGTCAGATAGCGCAGCACGTCCTCGTTGAGACGCTCCAGCCGTTCGATTTCGTTAATCGCAGCGGCCGGCGCGTTGATATTCAGTAAGGTGAAGTGTGCTTTTCGGTTCTTGCGCAGCCGATAAGAGAGCGATTTGACGCCCCAATATTCGGTCTTGGCCACCGAGCCGCCGAGACCTTCAACCACGCCTTTGAGATGCGCCGTTAGCTCTTCGACCTGCTGCGCGCTCGCATCCTGGCGCGCAAGGTACACATGCTCATAGAGCGACATTAAAGTCCCTTTCCTTGCCTTCGCTCACTCCGGCGCCAAGCCCCTCGAGCCCTTTCGGGAAAGGCTCGAATGCTCTGAAGGCGGGAACACGGGACGCCGGACCCAAAGGTCCTACCGCGATTTTGCGGCCGTCCGTTCAGCCCCCGGCCGGGGTAGAGCGGAAAAACAGGCCTTATACGCGTGCCGCCTAGAAAGGCAAGTCGCCCAAAGGGCGCAGCCTCTCGCGCTTGACACCCCCCGAGCGGCGGTATCTTTCGCCCCTTTCTGGAGGCTTAGATGTCGACGGCGTTGGTGTTTCCGGGCCAGGGCAGCCAGGCGGTCGGCATGGGCAAGCGCCTGGCCGAAGAATTTGCCGTTGCCCGCGGGGTCTTCGACGAAGTGGACGCCGCGCTCGGCGAGAAATTGAGCGCGACCATGTGGGAAGGGCCGGGCGACAAGCTCACTCTCACGGAGAACGCCCAGCCGGCGCTGATGGCGGTCTCGCTCGCGGCACTGCGGGTGCTCGAAACCGAGGCCGGTTTTGATCTGGCGCGCGATGCGGCCTTTGTCGCCGGCCATTCGCTTGGCGAATATTCCGCGCTTGCCGCGGCTCAGTCGCTGACAATCGCCGATGCCGCGCGGCTTCTCCGGACTCGCGGCCGCGCCATGCAGAAGGCGGTCCCGGTCGGGGTCGGCGCAATGGCCGCGCTTGTCGGCACTACTCTCGATCAGGCCAAGGCGGTAGCGGCAACGGCTTCCGAGTCCGGCGTCTGTGCGGCCGCCAACGACAATGGCGGTGGTCAGGTTGTTTTGTCGGGTGCAAAATCGGCTGTCGAGCGCGCTGTTGAAATCGCCAAGGAGCAAGGGGTCAAGAGAGCCATGATCTTGCCGGTGTCCGCGCCGTTTCATTGTCCGCTGATGCAGCCGGCTGCGGACGTTATGGCGGAGGCCTTGTCCCAGGTTGAGGTGAAGCGTCCGCGCGTGCCGCTCGTTGCCAACGTGCTGGCGGAGCCTGTCACCGATCCGGCTGCCATTGTACGCGCGCTCATTGCGCAGGTCACCGGCACAGTCCGCTGGCGGGAGTCGGTTATGTTCATGGCCGGAGCCGGCGTTACGTTATTCTACGAAGTCGGCGCCGGGAGGGTGCTCACCGGATTGATGAAACGGATTGCCGAAGGCGCGAGCACATCGACGATTGGCGTGCCCGAGGATATTGCCGCCTTCAAGACTGCGCATAGCTGATCTTTTGCTTTTCCGGGGACCCTGATGTTTGAACTCGACGGCAAAACTGCGTTGGTCACGGGAGCAAGCGGCGCCATCGGCGGCGGCATTGCCCGCGTTCTGCACCGTCAGGGGGCGACGGTCGGGGTCTCCGGTACCCGTCGTGACGCTCTTGAGCAGCTCGCCGGCGAGCTCGGCAGCCGGACGCACATATTACCCTGCGATCTCGCGGACGCGGCGCAGACCGACGCGTTGGTCCAGCAGGCGGAAGCCGCCATGGGTCAGCTTGACGTACTTGTCGCCAACGCCGGCGTGACGCGTGACAATCTTTTTGTGCAATTGCGCGACGAGGACTGGGATCGGGTCATTGCGGTCAACTTGTCCGCCACGTTCCGGCTGGCGCGCAATGCGGTACGAGGAATGATGCGACGGCGCTTCGGCCGTATCATCGCCATTACGTCCGTTGTTGGCAGCACCGGAAATCCCGGACAAGCGAATTACGTAGCGGCCAAAGCCGGCATTACCGGAATGATCAAGTCGATCGCCGCGGAATATGCCAAGCGCGGGGTGACCGCCAACTGCGTCGCCCCAGGCTTCATCGTTACGCCGATGACCGACAAGCTCAACGAGAAGCAGCGCGAAGCTATTCTTTCGAAAATTCCGGCAAACCGCGCCGGCACAGTAGATGAAGTGGCGGCCGCGGTGACGTTTCTTGCATCGAACGAGGCGGGCTACATCACCGGTCAAACGTTGCATCTCAATGGCGGAATGGCCATGATTTGAATGCGATAGGCGTTATCGGCAGACGATAGGCTGCGCTGGTCAACGCTTTGGAAGTGTGGTAACCGGACCGTGATTGGCGGGGGACAGACGGAAAGCCGGAGCGCGGGTAGGGACATGTCCGCCTCTGTATGCTTTCGATGCGGCCGTCGCCAACGACGAGACCGAAGTTGTAGTCGATTGGGTCGCGTTGAAAGAAGAGGTTGGAAACGATGAGCGATATTGGCGAGCGAGTAAAAAAGATCGTTGTGGAGCATCTCGGCGTTGAGCCTGACAAAGTAACGGAAAACGCCAGTTTCATCGATGATCTTGGCGCCGACAGCCTGGATACTGTCGAGCTCGTCATGGCCTTCGAGGAGGAGTTTGGTTGCGAAATACCGGACGACGCCGCCGAAACCATCCTCACTGTAGGCGACGCCATCAAGTTCCTGGAAAAGAACGCGAAGAGCTGATCAGCCTTCTGGTCTGCCGTGACATGAAGCGTGCGTTACGTCACAGATTTGGCACGCCGCGTTTAACCTTCATCTACCGCTGCGGATTTAACCGCTCTGACGATCGGCGCGGCGCTCGCCAGGAGAGCCAGGCATGAGGCGCGTCGTCGTTACCGGCCTCGGTATGGTCACCCCGCTTGCCTGCGGCGTGGAGGAGACGTGGCGACGGTTGCTCGCGTGCGAAAGCGGAATCAACCGCGTCGACAAGTTCGAAGTCTCCGATCTGCCGTGCAAGATCGCCGGCCAGATTCCCCGCGGCGATGGCAATGACGGCACCTTCAATCCAGACCAATGGATGGAGCCGAAGGAGCAGCGCAAGGTTGACGACTTCATCCTCTTTGCCATGAGCGCAGCTAAGCAGGCGCTCGATGACGCCGATTGGCATCCAGAAAGCTACGAAGACCAGATCGTCTCCGGAGTCCTGATCGGGTCCGGCATCGGCGGTATAGAAGGCATTGCCGAAACCGCGTTGCTGTTGCAGGAACGCGGCCCCCGGCGCATATCGCCATTCTTCATTCCCGGACGGATCATCAATCTCGCGTCGGGCTATGTGTCCATCGCGCACTCCCTCAAAGGACCCAATTCGTCCGTCGTGAGCGCATGTTCAACCGGCGCGCACGCGATCGGCGATGCCGGAAGGCTCATTGCGCTCGGCGACGCCGATGTGATGGTTGCCGGCGGAACGGAGTCGCCGGTGTGCCGCATTTCGCTTGCCGGGTTTGCCGCCTGCCGGGCGCTCTCCACCGGCTTTAATGACGAGCCGACGCGCGCGTCGCGGCCTTACGATCGCGACCGCGACGGATTTGTTATGGGTGAAGGCGCCGGCGTCGTGGTGCTCGAAGAGTACGAGCACGCCAAGCGCCGCGGCGCACGGACCTACGGCGAATTGATCGGCTACGGAATGTCCGGCGATGCCTTTCACATTACGGCCCCCGCGGACGACGGCGACGGTGCTCTGCGCTGCATGAAGGCCGCGGTGCATCGGGCGGAAATAACCCCCGGCGAGATCGACTACATCAACGCCCACGGCACCTCGACGCCGGTCGGCGACGAGATTGAACTTAAAGCTGTGGAACGTTTGGTCGGCAACGCTGCGGCCAATATCAGCATGTCGTCGACAAAATCCTCCATAGGGCACCTCTTGGGAGCTGCCGGCACGGTGGAGGCGATCTTCTGCTTGCTCGCACTGCGCGACCAGGTCGTGCCGGCGACGCTTAATCTCGATAACCCTTCCGTCACGACCGCTCTCGACCTTGTCCCGCACAAGCCTCGCGCGCGGGAAATTAACGTCGCGCTCTCAAACTCCTTTGGATTCGGCGGCACGAACGCGTCGCTGGTGTTCCGCCGCCTGGCCCATTAGCCGTTCACCACTTCGCCATATTTGCTCCCCAGTCCCCTGCAATGCGATGTATGCCCATTGCAGAGTTGGGGGATGATGCGGGAGTATCAGCGGCCGCGCCGTTTCGTTGGCGAATTCGCTTGCGCAGCCTACTCATCGCGTAATTTTGGACCTTGTCAGTGAGCGAGTCGAAACCCCCGCCGAACGGCCGCGACCCGAATGGATCGGATCAGTCGCCGATCACTTCGCGGATAACGCCGCGGCTGGTGCGGAGCGGGGCGGCCGAGCGTAAATTTATCCCGAGAAAACCCGGACAACCCGAAGAAACCGTACGTACGCCGAGCGTTGTTGCGGCGATTCCTTCCACCAAGAGTGCCTCAATCGTGCCGAACGCGCGCGCCAGCCTCTCCGGCGACGCGCGGACCGCCAGACGGCCCACGGAGCGGCTTAGCAAGGCGACAGAGCGGCTGAACAAGGCCAAAGCCGAAACGTCCACTCCGGTCGCCCCTACGAATAAACTGGTGCCGCGCGCCGGCGTGCGCGTTGGCGCTAACGCAAGCGAGTCCTATTCTGCGCTCGGCAGCCGGCCGGTAAACGGAACCGGCGCTGCGTCGGGCGCCATAAAGAACACCCAACTTATCGCGCCGCGCAGCCCGCGAACGGCGCTCGAGCCGGACACGATTGACATGCCCACTCCGCGGTCAAAAAGCGCACGGCATCCTTTTGTCATTATCGGCAACGCGATCATCAGCATTTTTATCTTGCTGGTAGTGGTCAGCGGCATTGCGCTGGTCGCCGGCAAACAGCGGTTCGACGCTTCGGGCCCGCTGTCTGACGATCGGGTCGTGAATATCCCGCGCGGCGCCGGAATCCGCGACATTGCCGACGTCCTAACGCGCGAAGGAGTGATCGATCAGCCGTGGGTCTTCGTCGGCGGCGTGTTCGTGCTCAAAGCCCGCGAGGACCTCAAGGCCGGCGAATACCAGTTCAAAGCCCACGCCAGCTTGCGCGACGTTGTGGCGACTATCGTCGACGGCCGCGTCGTTATGCACCAATTCACCATGCCGGAAGGACTGACCTCGGAGCAGATCGTTGCGCGGTTGATGGATGACGATGTGCTCGCCGGCAACGTCAAGGAAATTCCGCGCGAAGGCAGCCTTTTGCCCGACACGTATAATTTCGCCCGCGGCATGACGCGCGAGCAGATGATCCAGCACATGCAGCAGGCGCAGCAGCGGGTGGTCAAGGAAATCTGGGATCACCACGCGGCCGACTTGCCCATCAAGTCCGCCGATCAACTCGTTATCCTGGCATCGATCGTCGAAAAGGAAACCGGCAAGGCAGAGGAACGCACCCGCGTCGCGGCCGTATTCGTCAATCGGCTCAAACAAAAAATGCGGCTGCAATCGGATCCGACCATCATTTACGGTCTGGTCGGCGGCAAAGGCACGCTGGGGCGGCCGATCATGAAAAGTGAGATCGACCAGCCGACGCCCTACAACACCTACCAGATCGACGGACTGCCGCCGGGCCCGATCACCAATCCGGGCCGCGCTTCGCTGGAAGCGGCGGCGAATCCGGCACGGACGCGTGAGCTTTATTTCGTAGCCGACGGCACCGGCGGTCACCTTTTTGCGGAATCATACGAACAGCACCAGAAAAACGTGGCGCGCCTGCGTGCGCTCGAATCCGAACAGCGAGACCAGGCCAACGCCGACGCGCAAACCGCGGCGCCGGCGCCGGCGACCACTTCATCGGCTCCACCTGCGCAGACGCCGCCGACCCCGCAGCGCCGCACCAGCCGCCACAACAGCAATACGCAGACCACGACACACTGACTGTCGCGCGGCTAACCCACTGATATCTGTGCATAACGACCTTGTGACCGCCCAAGGCCGCCGCTAAGTTCGGCGGCGTTTTTGTTTCGTAATTTCGCAGCCGGGAGATCGCAGTTCATGGCGCTGTCGAGCATGACGGGATTTGCTCGCGGTCATGGCACCAGCGGCCCTTATGCGTGGGCCTGGGAAATCAAATCGGTCAACGGCAAGGGCCTCGACCTGCGCCTTCGTTTGCCGCCCGGCTGGGACGCGATCGAGGCGCCGGTGCGTGCCTCGGTGGCGGAAAAATTTGCGCGCGGCTCCTTGCAAGCCAATCTGACGGTGGATCGGACCGGCGCAGCACCGTCGGTGCGGATCAACGCGGCCGTGCTCGAGACTGTGCTGACGGCCGTGCGCGAACTCTCCGGACGTATCGAAGCCTCGCCGCCGACGCTCGATGGCCTGCTGGCTCTCAAAGGCGTCATGGAAATCGGCGAGTCAGGCGAGCAGGAGGACGAAAAGCGCGCTGCCGAGGCGGCGGCAATCGCCGGGTTTGCCGACGCGATCGAAGCGCTTGCTGCCATGCGCCGGCACGAAGGCCTTGCGCTGTCCCGCGTGCTCACCGCGCGTCTTTCCGACATCGCGGCGCTGGCGCAGCGCGCGGAATCCGCGCCTGGACGGCAGCCCGATGCGATCCGCAAGCGATTGGCCGATCAGGTCGCGGTACTTTTGGAGCAGTCGGAGCGTTTCGATCCGGGACGCTTGCATCAGGAGGCCATTCTCATCGCGGCGAAGTCGGACGTGCGCGAGGAGCTCGACCGGTTGACGGCGCATGTTGAGCAAGCGCGCGGGTTGCTGGAGCAAGGCGGACCGGTCGGCCGCCGGCTCGACTTTCTCGCGCAAGAGCTTAACCGCGAGACCAACACGCTGTGCGCCAAGGCCGGTGACATGGAGCTCACCAATATCGGACTGGAACTGAAGGCTGCGGTCGAACAATTCCGCGAGCAGGTTCAGAACGTGGAATAAGAGAAAATGGCCGGGGGTAAGAAAAATCGAACCAGCATCGCGCGCCGCGGATTGATGTTTGTTCTGTCCTCGCCTTCCGGCGCCGGCAAGACCACGCTTTCGCGCATGTTGCTCAAAGCCGATCGCAACGTCGAGCTTTCGGTCTCGGTCACCACTCGGCCGAAACGGCCGGGCGAGGTCGAGGGACGCGATTATTATTTCATCGATCTTCCTCGCTTCGAGGCAATGGTGAAAAAACACGAGCTTCTGGAGTGGGCCGAGGTGTTCAATTACCGTTACGGTACGCCGCGGCGCCCTGTGGAGAAGGCGCTGCGCAGCGGCCGCGATGTCCTGTTTGATATTGATTGGCAAGGGACTCAGCAGCTGCGAGAGAAGGCCCGCGATGATCTGGTCAGCGTGTTCATTCTGCCGCCGACCATCAAGGAGCTGCACCGCCGATTGCAACGGCGTGCGCAGGACAGCCGCGCCATCATCGTTTCGCGCATGGCCAAGGCTGCCGGCGAAATGAGCCATTGGCCGGAATACGACTACGTTATTGTCAATCGCGACATCGACGAGGCGTTCGCCCAGGTGCGGGCCATCCTCGCGGCGGAGCGGCTTAAGCGCGAGCGCCGCATCGGCCTTTCCGGCTTCGTGCGTGCGCTTCAGGCCAGATTGTGAGCTCCCCGCAATGACCAGAATCGGCGCTTTCGGCGGACGCGGTCAGCGTCACGCGGCTCATTGACGGGGCTCCGCTCACGCCCTTTCAAATCGGCACAATTATCTGTTGTGCACTCGTCAGCATGTTTGACGGCATCGACACCCAATCGATCGGGGTTGCCGCCCCGTTCATCGCCGATGCGCTGGGAATAAAAATTGCGGCGTTTGGTCCGATTTTCTCGTCGGCGCTGGTGGGCGCGACCATCGGCGCCGCGTCGTTCGGTCCGTTGGCGGATCGTTTCGGCCGCAAAACACTCTTGTTGATCGCCGTGGTGCTGATCGGCGTCTTCACCATCCTCACGGCGTTCGCCAATTCTGTTGGCACGCTGATGTTGTGCCGTATGCTGGCGGGGCTTGGCCTAGGCGGCGCAACGCCGTGCTACATCGCGCTCACTTCCGAGTATGCCCCGGCGCGGTCGCGGGCGACGCTCGTGACCTTGATGTGGTCGGCGTTTCCGCTGGGCGGCATGCTCGGCGGGTTGTTGAATTCCTATTTGCTGGTTGCGATTGGATGGCGCGCCATCTTCTATATCGGCGGCGTCGCCCCGCTGTTATTCGCGCTGTTTCTGCTTTGGTACCTGCCCGAATTGATCAAGTTTCTGCTGCTCCAGCGCAACGATTCGGACGCGGTTGCCCGCGTTATCGCGCGCCTGCGCATTAAGATCGCCGCCGGCAAGAGGTTTGTCATCGACGAAAAAAATCTGCCCGGAGTAGCGATCAAACATCTATTCACGGAAGGCCGCGCCGCGGGAACGCTGTTGTTGTGGGTGCCGTTCTTCATGGGCTTCGGCATCTTGACCGTGGCGACGCTGTGGACGCCGTCTTTGCTGCGATTGAACGGCATTGCGCCTGCGGCAACCGCCTTTGTCATCGCCTTTAACGGACTTGGTGCTTTCTTTGGTCAGTCGTCGGCCGGACGTCTGATACAGCGCTTCGGCGTCTTGATCATCATGTTTCCCGCTTTTGTGCTGGGGACGGCGGCAACGGTCGGATTGGGATATGGGGCATCCTCGGTACCGCTCGCGGCGATGTTCATCGGCCTCGTCGGTCTGTTCCTCGGTCTTGGCACCGCCGGCGCAATCGCTCTTGCGGCGCTGATTTACCCGACGCCGATCCGCTCAACCGGAATCGGTTGGGGAATGGCCATGGGACGGTTCGGCCAAATTGTCTTTCCCTTGATCGCCGGGGCGCTACTCGGTGCGGGTTGGACGGCGGATCGCATCATGATCGCCATCGCAAGCGGTGGCGTGGTCGCCGCGGTGTTCGTTATCTTTTTGAACAGCTGGCTGACCAAGCGCAATCTCCAGACTGGCACGGCGCAAGACGCCAGCGGATCGTTCTAGCTTCGACGTGCCCGCTTCGCGCCGCGCGCTAAACCGTCAACACTGTGCGGCCGACGACGCGTCCCTGACGCAAATCGTCGAGCGCTGCCTGCGCCTCGCCAATCGGACGCTCGCGGGTCGGAATGGGAGCGATTTTTTTCTCGCGCACCAGGTCGAGAAGTTCGCGCGCCTCGGCGAGCGTTCCCGTCAGCGTACCCTCGATGGTCATAGCCTTGAGCGCAAACATCGCCGCGGCGATTGCGAACTGGCCGCCCAGCAATCCGGTTACGACCGCCTTGCCGCCGCGCCCCAGCAGCGCGGTGACAAATTGCAACGATTTATCCGAGCCGACGAAATCGCAGGCGCCGAATACGCCGCCTCCGGTCGCGGCCATCACTGCCTTTCGCGCCTGCGGATCGGAGGGATCGTAGGCCGCCTTCGCGCCGGCCGCGATCGCTGCTTCTCGTTTGGCGGCGTCGATATCGGCGACGAGCGGCGCCTCGCGAAACAACGCTTTGGCGATGGCTAGTCCCATCATGCCGACGCCACCCAGTCCAACCAACAATATCGGGCCGCGCTCGGGCCGTTCGGCAAGGCGCTTGAGAGCCGAGTACGACGTTAAGCCCGAGCACATCAGCATTCCGGCAAACTCCGGAGTAAGCGGGGCGTAATCGAGCAGGTAGCGCGGATGCGGCACCAGTACGTGGCTCGCGTAACCGCCGTCCACGGCGATGCCGAGATGGCGGGGCTTGGCGCACAAGTTTTCCTCGCCGGCGAGACAGGCGCCGCATGTTCCGCAGCCGATCCACGGATAAACTGCGACGCGTCGGCCCACGACGGCATCGCTTGCCGCTTCGCCCGCTTGTTCGATCACCCCCGCAATCTCATGACCAAGCGTGAACGGCAAGCTCCGGCCCGCAGTGACATCGAGCCGTTTGTCGCCGCCGAGCGAGAAATAGCCGTCTTGCATGTGCAAATCGGAATGGCACACGCCACATCGCTCGATGCGCACCAAAACTTCGCTACCGCGCGGGATGGGGCACTCGACGACGGTCTCGCAGAGCGGCTCCCCATAAGCCATCAGTGACTGGCGGCGCATCTCGTTCATATTGATCTTGATCCTCCGGCCTCGGTGCGTGGTGTATCATGCCCCATACCGCGCTGCGCGACGAGAGCCCGCGCCAGCGCCGCAAATCCGGCAACCGGGATGTCTTCCGCCCGCGCGGTCGGATCGAGGCCTGCGCCTTCCAACAATTGACCGACGTCGCCGCCGAGCGAACGCAAGCTTTGCCGCAGCATTTTACGCCGTTGGCCGAAGGCGGCCGCGGTCACGCGCTCAAGCACGGCACGATCGCAGTGAAGCGGCGCGGGCCGGGGCGACAGTAGAACAAGAGAGGAGGTGACCTGCGGCGGTGGCACAAACGCGGAGCGGTTGATATCGAACAGGATGCGTGCCTCGCACCGCCACTGAACCAATACCGACAATCGCCCGTAGGTCTTGGTGCCGGTCGGGGCGACGATGCGCTCGGCCACCTCACGCTGGAACATCAGCACGGCACTATCGAACCATGGCGGCCACGGCTCGGTGGATATCCAGCCGACAAGCAGCGCGGTGGCGATATTGTACGGCAAGTTGGCAACGATGCGTGCCGGACCTCCGTGAAGGTTCGGACCCACGTCTATTTCGAGCGCGTCGCCGGCAATGATTTGCAACCGGTCAGGATAGCGCGCGGCGATTTCCTCAAGCGCGGCGATGGCGCGCTCATCGCGCTCGATCGCAATGACCCGCTGGGCGCCGAGCGCCAGCAGCGCGCGGGTCAGGCCGCCGGGACCTGGGCCGACTTCCACGACCGTCACGCCGGCAAGCGATCCTCCCGCCCGGGCGATGCGCGCCGCCAGATTGAGATCGAGCAGAAAGTTTTGGCCGAGCGATTTTTTAGCGGCGAGGCCGTGACGGCGAATGACGTCACGAAGCGGCGGCAAACCCTCGTCGCTCGCGCTCACGGAAGTGGAAGGGGCGAGCCGTCGGAAAGGGCTAGCCGTGCGGCCAGGCGCAGCGCCGCGACTAGGCTCGTAGCGTCGGCTTTCCCGGTTCCGGCGATGTCAAAAGCAGTGCCGTGGTCGGGCGATGTGCGTACGAAGGGAAGACCGAGCGTCACATTGACGGCGTGGTCGAAAGCAAGCGTTTTGATCGGAATCAGCGCCTGGTCGTGATACATGCAGAGAGCAGCGTCATACCCGCTGCGCGCCCGCTCGTTGAAAAGTGAATTGGCCGGCAACGGGCCCCGCGCATCGACGCCCTCGGCAACGAGTTGGGCGACTGCCGGCGCAACGATCGCGCGGTCCTCTTCCCCGAGCATCCCGTTTTCGCCGGCGTGGGGGTTGAGCCCGGCGATTACCAGCCGTGGCCGCGGAATGCGAAATCTTGTTGTGAGATCGCGCGCCACGATGCGGCCGGTTTCGACAATCAACTCGGTTGATAATTGGCCGAAAACGTCGCGCAGGGGCAAATGGATTGTTACCGGCACCACCGCAAGTTCCGGTGACCACAGCATCATCACCGGCCGCTGTGTCTTGCCGGTCGCTTCGCGCAACAAAACAGACAAAAACTCGGTGTGGCCGGGCTCGGCGAATCCGGAACTGTAGAGAATATTCTTGGCCACCGGATTGGTAACGACCGCGGCCGCGACTCCTGCAAGCACGTCTGCCACCGCCCGGCGGATGGAGGCGATGGCGGCGGGGGCGCTGCCTTCATCGGGACGGCCGGGCGCGGCGGTCACATCGATGCCCAGACCTACAACCGGCAATGCGGACGAAAACGCCGCCGCGGCTTCGCCAGGATTGACGGCGGCGAGCGGCACTTGCAGGCCTAGTCTAGCCGCGCGGCGTGCGAGGAAATCCGGATCGCCCACCAGGTAGAATTGCGGAATGTCGAGTTCGACGCGCCGATGCCAGATCGCCAGCGCAAGGTCGGGGCCTATCCCCGCGGGTTCGCCCAGCGTCAGTGCTAATGGCCGCACGATCTTGCTTTGGATTGTGCTCTATCGGTCTTCCGGAATCTTGTATTCGATCATAGCCGCGCGACGCAAACTCTCCAGGTAGCGTTTGGCCTGTGCGCCGAACTTCTGCTGGATCATTTGCTCGCGAACCTCCCGCATTTCGGGAGTATCGGTTTTGGTTTCCTTCTTGTCGCAGATTGCAAACATCTGGACGCCCTCGGCTGTTTGTTCCGGCGGGGTCAGATGCCCGACCGCGGTGTGGTCGAGGATTTCGCGTAATTGCTGAGCCAGGTCGGCGGAGTATTTAGAAACCTGGTCGCGCACGGCGACGTCGGCAAGCGCCCGGGCAAAGGTGACGCCGTCGTTGCAGTTCTGGAACCGTGAACGTAGCGCCTCGGCATCCCGCTTGCGGGCTTCGAAAGCCGCGTCGGCAGAACCGCGCGGCACGATAAAGACGACGGGGCGCAGAATGTATTCGTAGCCGACGTCGTTCTTCTCGTCCGGTTTGCGCGTTTGGATCTGAGCCTCGACGTCCTTGTCTCTGATTTCCAGGCTTGATTTGTAGCGGCCGCGCACCAGCGCGCCCCACGCCGCTTGCGCTCGCAGCCGCAGCTTAAGGGTACTGTCGCTGGCGCCGTTGGTCACGAGAATTTGCGTCAGCTTCTGCTCGTCCAAGCCCATGCGCTTGGCGACGGTCTTGTAGTTATTGTCCACATCGGCATCGGAAATATCGATGGTGAACCGCTTGGCTTCGGCGATTTCCAGAAGTTCGTCGATGATACTATCGAGCGCTTCCTTACGTGTCGGCGGCTTTTTGGTGCTGAGCTGGATGAATTTGGCGCGATGCTCGAGGTCGAGCGTGGTGATGGGTTGCCCGTTAACGAAGGCAACGACTTGCTGGGCGCGCGCTCCCGAGGGTGCTGCCGCTAAAGCCGTAGCCGTCAAAATCGCGGCGGAGAGCACAATTCGCCGGGCCAGGGGCGGGATTCGAAGCATCAGTTCTTTCCTCCTTTCACAACGAGGCATTTGTTCGTGTGTTCGCCACCCACTTCCCCAAAATCGATATTATCACCTTGGTGATGCAAATTAGAAAGCCGAAGAAATCGGCGTCAGCACGTCGGGCCCCAGGGTGCGCAAGCTGAATTGGAGCATGACCGTGTTATTCGGCGTCGGCGTCGGCGTGGTGCCGGTATAAATATAGCCGGTGATAAAGTTGAGGGCCACGAGCAGACAGTCGTCGGTATAGCCGATTCCGAATCGGGTCTGATCGAACTGATTGACGGCAAGATCGTAGCGCAGCGAGCCGAGCACCACCCAGTTTTGCGTGACCTTGACGGCCGCGCCGGTAAGCAATTCGTCACGGCGCGTCAGAAACCCGATTTCCGGTTGCGGGGCATAGTCGCCGTACATCAATTGCACGGTCCAGCGATCGAAATTGGCGCGGGTTTCGAACTCAAGGCGTTCCGGTGTGAATGGTGCGACATCCTGGCCGATGCCGGGATCATAGCCGCCGGATGAGAAGCGGCCGCGTGCCGTGAACGAAAAAACACTGTTCGGCTGATACATGACCCGGCCGACATAGTCGGAGAAGGTCTTGTCGAGGCCGCTTTCGAGGCCGGTGTTGGTGAGATCCGCGGCCGAGTACGAGTTCAAACCGTAAATCTGATATGATTGACCGAACAGGACGTTGAAGTAGCCAGCGTTGTTGACCTGAGCCGTGTACTGGAAGCCGGCGTTCACCCGCCCGCCGCCTTCGACACGGTCGTATCCGGAGAATTTGTCGATCGAGAACAGATTGCTGTCGCTGAAGACGACGCTTTGCGCGTCTTCATTCGGAAATTTTCCGATCTGAGTTCTCATTCGGCCGCAAGATCAGCTGTGCGATTGGCTCGATGGTCTGCGTGCCCCACGGCTGCACATTGACGAACGGATAGCGATACTCGACACCCACGTCGGGCATGGCGCGGGCGAGTTCACTGTCGCCGGGATTGATGTAATTGGAAACGCCCGGCTGATTTTGTATGTCGAGTTGGGCGATGTCGCCGCGGACCCCAGCAAACGGGGTGATCATCATGCCGCTATCGGTAACAAACGTGCGCCGCCAATCTGCTTCTCCCGAGGAGCGGGTATAGACCCCGGGTATGCCGCGCAAAAGGCAACTACTCTTGTTGATCAGCGCCGCGTTTTGTGACGAGCACAAACTGCTGTCGTAGGCCGTCTGGGTAATAGCGTCGAATTCAGCCTGCTGGCGCGTCAAGCTCGTCAGATTGAACTTGTAACTGAACTCGCCTCCTAAAACGGATTGCGGCAGTACGTTTGAGTAGTCGATCACCGGCGCAATGACAGGTATCTGCGCCTGATTGTCATATCCGGAGAAGCCGTAATAATAAATCGAGCGGATATCGAAGTAGCTGCGCTCGCCGGAACCGGAGAGATACACTTGAGAAACGCCTTCCGAGGCAAACCCCGAGTGAAACGGATCGAAGCCTGCGAGGAATTCGCCGCGCTGATAATCCGCCAAAAAGTATTTGTCCGTCATCAACAGGCCGTTCCAGCCCCATACCCACTTGTCGCTCAGCGCAAACTGGCCTGCGCTCTGGACCGCGCCGCGAAATGCGTTTGTGGATGGGTCGCCCTCGTAGGCGAAGTGCCCCGGGTCGATCTGGTAGACGCCGGCGGCTTTGATGGAGTAGGAGCCGTCCTCCAGGCGCTGGCGCCATATGCCTTGCAACAGCGGTCCCTGACCCGACGACAGCATGGTCGAAACCGTCAGGTCGGAGCTCGGCGACACCGCCCAAAAGTAGGGTACTTCGGCGGCTAGGCCGTAAGCTGTGCCATACGTGAACGTCGGATACAAAAATCCAGTTTTGCGCGTCACGGACGGATCCGGCGCTGACATGAAAGGGAAATAGAGCAGCGGCACGCCGAAGAATTCGACCTTCGCATTTTCGAAATAGATCATCTTGTCATCGTTGTCGTGCACGATGCGCGCCGCCTGGACCTGCCAAAGCGGCGGTTTTTTTGGATCGTCCTTGCATGGCTCGCAGGCGGTATAGACGCCGTTCTGCATGACCGTGTATTTGCCGCCGACGCGATCGGCGCGGCTTGAGGCAAAGCGGGTATCGTTTGCTGTCTCGAGGCGAAGCGAGTTGACGAAGCCGTCGCGGTAATCCTGCGTCAGGTCGATGAACTGGCCGTAGGTGATTTTGCCGTCGGCCTCGGTTATCCGGGCGTTGCCGCGTGCTTGCAGCCGCTTGGTTTTTTGATCGTAGATGACCTGGTCGGCCTCAATAGTGGAACCGTTGAAGTAAATCTGGACGTTGCCGACGGCGGCGACCGTGTTGTTGGTGTAATCGTATTTAATCTCATCGGCTTGCACGAGCATGGGCGCGTCGGGCGGCTGGGCGGGTGCCGGCGTCGGCGCCGGCCTTGGCGGAAAGTGCAACAGGCTTTGCGCGGACGCCGAAGACGACGGCAACAAACAGGCGGTGACCAAAGCCAACAGGCCGGCGACGACCGCGATGCGCAGTGCGCGGAAGGCTCGACGTCCAGCCAAAACATGCACGCGAACAGGCGGACGCGCCACTAGCCGTCCTCCTGATGCAACAGCACAACAAATCCGGTGAGGCTGCCGACGACCACAGGAATCCACGCGGCGAGCACCGGAGACAGGAGCTCCGCTTTGCTCATATCTTCCGTGAACTTCGACAGCACGAACAACATGAAGCCGGCAGTAATCCCGCTAAGCACCATCTTCTGCACGCCGCCGAAACGGAATAGCCGCAAACTAACCGAAGCGGCGAGCAGAACCATCGCGGTCAGCAGAAAGGGCCGCGACAGCAATTGCTGGTATTGCAGGCGATACCCGGCGCCGCCGAGGCCGGCGCGGTCGGCTAGTTCGATGTAAGACGGCAGCTTCCAGAACGGTACCGTCTCGGGCGTAGCGAAGCTTTCTCTCACCTGCTCAAGTGTCAGGTTCGTCGGCAAGCGATAGCTCTCCTCGGATGCCGGCGGTTTTCCGCTCACATAAATGCGTGCGTCTTCCAGCTGCCAATATCCGCCGTGAAGCGTGGCGGTCTTGGCCTCAATCCTATTCTTGAAAGCGCCGGCGCCGTCGAATGCATAAACGCTTACACCGCCAAGTCGGGCTCCTTGCTCGCGGCTGGACGTCGCGTTGATGATTGCGGCACCGTCGTCGCTGCGTTGACGTACCCAAAAGCCGCCGGTGCTCTCCTGCAGCGCCGACACGGGGGCCTCACCCATCATCTCCGATTCGAGGCGTTTTGAGCGCTCGTGCATGATCGCCGCAAGCGGGTTGTAGAGCGTGGTCGCTGCAATACCGAAAAGAAACGCCACAATCATGGAGGGAGCGACGAATTGCCATGCGGATACACCGGCCGCGCGCGCCACCACGAGCTCGAGCCGACGCGATAAGGTGAGGTAACACGACATTCCGCCGACCAGCACGGCAAACGGCAGAATTCGCTCTGAGAGTTGCGGCACCCGGAATGCGGAAATCTCCGCTAGCAGCAGCGTCGTGGCATTGGGCCAATCGGATGCGCGCCGCAACAGTTCGAGGTAATCGATCATCGCGGCGAGTGCGACGACGCCGACGAACGTGCCGAGCACTGCTTTGAAAAAGCGCACCCCAAAATACCTGGCAAGCGTACCGGCAATCATCGGCCGGCTCCGGAGCTTGCCTTGAGCGCGGGTAGAGCAAAGGCGTTGACCCGCCCCTTTACGGCGGTCCGGCTGACACGGCTGATCGGAAACGCACCGAGATCGGTGCGACAAACGAACCGGCCGACCGACCCCATCGGACTAGCTATCCCCGCTGACGGGCCCTAAGGCCGCCCCGGCCGCGCAGTACTCGGCAGCCGAGTTCCCAATCCCCCCAATTCATGCTTTCACAAAATGGCCCCGCCAAGGCAAACCCGTTGAAATTCCAACGCTAAGGATTGCGTAGGGTTAAGGAAATCTATCCATAAGGCGTGCACTGGCAGGCCTTTAGGGCCAGCCCGATGGCGGTTTGCACAGGCCCATGCTCCGGGTCCATATGAGCAGCTGGAACTGCGCTTTGGGCCAGAAGGATTTGCAATGTCGGTTTCCCTCAAAATCCGCTTTGCCGGATTCGAACGCCCCCGCGGCGTTCTTATTGTGTTCTGTGGAGAAGGGCTGAAATTCGGCCCGAAGACCCAGCGCATCCTTTCCCCAATCGGCGATCTGTTTCGCCGTGCGGCCTCGGCCGACCGCTTCACCGCAAAAAATGGCACCGTACTCGACATCATTGCGCCCGGCGGGCTGAATGTCTCCCGTCTGGTCGTGATCGGCACCGGCAAAGAGCGCGACCTCAAGGACCGTGATCTGGTCAAACTTGGCGGCATTGCCATGGGGGCGGTTCGGAAGGGAGCACCGCAAGCCACGGTGCTGGCCGAATTTGCCTCCGGCACGCTCAAGGGTGAGCAGATCGCCGACCTCGCGCTCGGTGCGCGCCTGCGCGCCTACACGTTCGATCAGTACAAAACGAAAAAGAAGGACGAGGACGAACGTCCGTCGAGCGTGGAAGTAACCTTCGCCTGCGCTAACGCCTCTGCCGCCGAAAAAGCCTGGGCACCGAAGTCGGGTCTCGCTGAGGGTGTCGTGCTGGCGCGCGACTTGGTCAACGAACCGGCCAACGTGCTCTACCCCGGCGAGTTTGCGCGGCGCGCTTCGGCGTTGCGCAAACTCGGAGTGATTGTCGAGGTTCTCGACGTTCCGGCAATGAAGAAGCTCGGCATGAATGCCTTGCTTGGCGTCGCGCAGGGCTCCTCGCATGAACCCAAAGTGGTCGTGATGCGCTGGAACGGCGGCAAGCGCGGGGCCGATCCGGTCGCTTTCATCGGCAAAGGCGTGTGCTTCGATTCCGGCGGCATTTCAATCAAGCCGGCGCAAGGCATGGAGGACATGAAGGGCGACATGGCCGGCGCCGCCTGTGTGGTTGGCCTGATGCACGCCCTCGCTTCGCGGAAGGCCAAAGTCAACGTCGTCGGCGCCATCGGCCTGGTTGAGAACATGCCGGACGGCAAGGCACAGCGGCCCGGAGATATCGTCACCAGCATGTCCGGACAGACCATCGAGATCATCAACACCGACGCCGAAGGCCGGCTCTTGCTTGCCGACGTTCTCTACTACATCAACAAGCGTTTCAAGCCGCGCTTCATGATCGATCTCGCTACGTTGACCGGCGCCATCATGGTCGCGCTCGGACAAGAATATGCGGGTTTGTTTGCCAACGACGACAAGCTTTCCGAGCGCCTGAGCAAGGCGGGCGAGGCGACCGGGGAGCGCGTTTGGCGCATGCCGCTCGGGCCGGAATACGACAAGATCATCGATTCGAAATTTGCCGACATGAAGAATACCGGCGGCCGCTACGGCGGTTCGATCACCGCGGCGCAGTTTCTCAAGCGCTTCGTCGGGGAAACGCCGTGGGCACACCTCGATATTGCCGGGACCGCGCTCGGTTCGCCGCAAAACGAGATCAACAAGAGCTGGAGTGCCGGTTGGGGCGTGCGCTTGCTCGATCGGCTGAGCGAAGATTACTACGAGCGGTGATGTCGCAGCCAATCACGTGCCGCTGTCGTGACTGAAGTTCTATTCTATCACCTGACGGGGCAAACGCCCGAGCAGGTCTTGCCTTCGCTGCTGCACAAGTCGCTCGATCGCGGCTGGCGGGTTGTCGTCCAGGGCACGAGTGAAGAGCGCATCGAAGCGCTCGATGCGCATCTGTGGACGTGGCGAGACGACTCATTTCTCCCACACGGAATGTGGCGGGACGCGGAGGCCGGCGAACAACCGATCTTGCTGACCATTGACGAGAGGAATTTGAACAAAGCCGCCATCCGGTTTCTGATCGAAGGGGCCGACATGCCTGCGGACGCGGCGGCGTACGAGCGGGTAGTTCTGATTTTTGACGGCGAGGATAGCGAGGCGGTGAACGCGGCGCGGTTGCACTGGAGCAACGCCAAATCCGCCGGATTTGAGGTCACCTACTGGCAACCTGACGAAAAGGGTGTTTGGCGCCGTCAGGCCTGATTTGCCGACTGCACGTTGGATGCAAGTGCCGGTGGTAGGTGATTGAAGATAAAAGGTTTTCCTCTCTTAATCATTTGCGCAAGGAGGCCGTCGCGGAATCGATTTTCTGATACTATATTTTTTGCTTAAGATGCGGATCGTAGATATAGTGTTGTTCCATGAACAAGCGTTCAGTAAAGGCCCGCGCGGTGAAGGAACGCGCTGGTTCCCGTGTTCGTAAGGCGGCGGTTTCGCGGCGAGTTTCTGGCAAGCCAGAGCAAAAAAACGGCGTAAGCATCGCCGCCATCGCGGTGTCACTGCCGACGACCACGCCAAGTCAGGTCGCGGTGCGCCCGCCGTTGCTGCGAGCGCATAGATTTCGCGTCGGCCAGACCGTGCTGTACACCTCCAGTCCGATCAGCCGTCCTGGGGCGAGCGGTACCTATAAGGTGGTCAAGTTGTTGCCGTCCGACGGCGACGATTATCAATACCGGATCAAGAATCCCGGCGAAGCGTTCGAGCGCGTGGCCAAAGAAAGCCAGCTCGAGCTCGATCACTGACCGTCCTAGTCCGTCCGATAATCGATCACCCGCTGCTAAGCCGGAGTGGGCAGCGGCTGGTATCTTTTTGCCATGTCAGTCATTATTCTTCGCGCTCTCGGCCCGTCTGCCGTGCCCCGTCATAGCGGAGTTGATCGATGTTCGGCGCTGATGGCGAGATTGGCACATCGGCATTGAAGTTGTGGCTCGCGGTCGGATCCGGGGTCTTCCTCGTCAGTTTTTATCTGCTGGTCTATTCGCTGCCGCAATATGTCATCAGCAGGGGACTGCGCGCCGCATTCGTCATCCTCGGCGGCGGGCTGGGCGCGGTCATGGCGTGGGCGCTGATCGAACTCGACGCCCTCAACGTCAGAACGGCACTCGTTTGAGCTTCGGGTCGAGCAACTCAACGCGCAAGCGCTCGCTCCGGGCTCTTCGTTGTCGTGCCTCGACCCATTGTCAGGCGACGCGGTGGAAGCGGCATGCGAGAAGGTGATTTTTGCAACGCCGGCAAACGTCGCCGCGGCCACTTCCTTCGTCGCTGCCCGGCTCGACCTGCTCGCAGCCCTGCTGGCATTCGGCAAACATGGCGGCGCGAATGTTGATGATCTGGTGAAGCCGTTGCGCCGCTCGCTTGAGGCCGATCGCTTCGGTTTCTTGGCGCACGTGCTGGCTGTTCGCGACGGCTGCAGCGGGCAGGCTTGCAAAGCGCTTGCACTGTTTGACAATTCGGCGCGGGTGCGCGCCAACCTCAGCGTCCAAACCTTCAATCGCTACGTCGAGCATTACGCGGAGATTTGGGCGAAGCCGCCCGACACTCCGGTCGCCGAAGCTGTTCTGCCGAACCCGCCACCTCCGCATAAGATGGTCAACATTGATTTCCCGACGGCCGCCTCGATTCCGGCGGTCAGCATCATGAACCCGGAGCCAACCGGGCCGGTTTTGCCGGGAGCGGCGGCCGCCGCGGCGGCAAATCCAAATCCGCAGCAAGCAACGCCGGCGGGAACGCGGCACTCGCGCAAGGCCGCGGCGAACGCTCCTCCGCCACAACCGCCGGGGCAACCGCTGGCTACGAATGCCGGACCGACGGAGCCGATCTGGCCCGAACCAGTCCCGTCGCCGCCCGGAGCGCCTGGCCCGACCGCCGCGTCAGCGAGCGCCCCGCTTCAGGTTGCTCCGCAGCCGCAAAGCACGAACTCCACGGTGCGGACGCAATGAATTGACGACTAGTTCCAGCGGCCACGCCACTTCATCGCAAATGCTAAAGTCAGTCCTTATTGCAAATCGCGGCGAGATCGCTTGTCGCGTCGCCCGCACCGCCAAACTTCTCGGCATGCGAACCATCGCGGTCTATTCGGCCGCCGATGAATACGCTCTGCATCGGCGCGTGTGTGACGAAAGCTATTTCATCGGCGGCGCTGAGCCACGCGAGAGCTATCTTTCAATCGAGCGGCTGATCGAGGCGGCAAGGCTTTCAGGCGCCGAATGCGTCCATCCGGGATACGGGTTTCTCTCCGAGAGCGGTGATTTTGCCGAGGCCTGCGCTCGAGCGGGATTGGTGTTCGTCGGTCCGCCGCCGGCGGCGATCCGCGCCATGGGATTAAAAGATCACGCCAAGGCGTTGATGCAAAAGGCGGGCGTTCCGGTGGTTCCGGGCTATCACGGTGAACGACAGGAGCCCGCATTTCTCAAGGAACAAGCCGACGCCATTGGATATCCGGTTTTGATCAAGCCCGCGGCTGGCGGCGGCGGGCGCGGCATGCGCCGGGTCGACCGCGGCGCCGATTTCGCCGACGCGCTTGCGGGAGCGGTTCGCGAGGCGGCCTCGGCGTTTGGCGGAAGCCGCGTGCTCATCGAGAAATATGTGAGCGCGCCTCGTCACATTGAAATTCAGGTTTTCGCCGACACCTTCGGCAACACCATCCATCTCGGCGAGCGCGATTGCTCGTTGCAGCGGCGCCATCAGAAAGTGATCGAAGAAACGCCCGCGCCGGGCATGACCGATCGCCTGCGCGCGAAAATGGGCGCCGCCGCCGTCGAAGCGGCCCGCGCCGTGGGCTATGCGGGCGCGGGTACCGTCGAGTTTGTTGCCGACGGCAGCCGCGGTTTGCGGGAAGACGGCTTCTGGTTCATCGAAATGAATACGCGGCTCCAGGTCGAGCACCCGGTGACGGAAGAAGTGACCGGGCTCGATCTCGTCGCCTGGCAATTCCGCGTTGCTTCAGGCGAGCGGCTGCCGCTGACGCAATCGGAAATCCGCTTCAACGGCCACGCGGTCGAGGCGCGGGTTTATGCCGAAGATCCGGAGAACGGCTTTCTGCCCTCGACCGGAAAGATCGTCGGGCTCGAATTGCCTCGCTCCGTTCGCGTGGACAGCGGTGTGGAGGCTGGCGGCGAGGTAAGTCCGTTCTACGACGCCATGATTGCCAAGCTCATCGCGCACGGTGAGACGCGCGAAGCCGCGCTTGACCGCATGACGCAGGCGCTCGACGAAACCTTGGTCGCCGGGGTGCGCAACAACGTGGCGTTCCTACGTGCCTTGTGTGCGTCGCCCGAGTTTCTGCAGGGCCACTTTGACACCGGTTACATCGACCGCAATCTGGCGACGCTTGGGGCCGAGCCGCGCCATGGCGTCGACAATGCGGCGGCTGCCTTGGGCGTCGCAAGGCTTGCTGACGCTCGACCGACAGCAGGCGGCTTCGGAGAACGAACACGACCCAGTCGACACCTCGCCGTGGGCTGCGACCGACGGCTTTCAGTTTACCGGCATCCGCACGCTAACCGTACCGATTGTGGTCGATGGCGCGTCGAAGGACGCGAAGGTCACTTATGCCAAGGATGGCATGTCGGTCGTGGTCGATGGCGCGGCGCCGGCCGCCGACGCGAAAGCGTTTGTGTCAAACCGCGAAGCCTTTGTTGTGCGCCGCGGCCGCCAGACGCGGGTTCGCATGCAAGACTTTTCCGCCTCGGTCTCGCAATCTTCCGGCGGCGACGGCACGGTGCGGGCGCCGATGCACGGCAAGGTCCTTGGCTTGTTCGTGGGCGCCGGTGATGCCGTGACGGTTGGGCAGCGCCTCGCGGTTATCGAGGCCATGAAGATGGAACACACGCTTCGCGCGCCTATCGCCGGCACGGTGACTGAAGTGGCGGTAAATGAAGGCATGCAAGTTGTGGAGGCCGCCAAGATTATGGTGATCGCGGCTGAGAAGTCAGAGTAAAAGAAGCGGATGACGCTTCATCTCATAAAGCTCTGTGTCGGCTGCGATTCTGTCCGGGACCTCGAGGATTGGATTAAGCAGAAGCAAAAGGGCAAGCGTGGCGGAAAGCGGGAACACATTCACCGCACACGCATGGTGCCAAAGCAGGCGGAAGAACTTACCGACGGCGGTTCGCTTTTTTGGGTGATCCGCGGTGAAATTGCCTGCCGCCAGCGTATCCTCGATGTCCGGCCATTCCGCGACAAGGACGGGGTCGGACGCTGCGCACTCGCGCTGGAGCCCAAGGTGGTGCTGGTCGAGCCGCGGCCGCACCGGGCATTTCAAGGCTGGCGCTATCTCGGCGCCAAAGATGCGCCGCGCGACTTGTCGAAAGCCGCGCCCGGCGCCGCCGCCATGCCGGAGAAAATGCGGCGGGAATTGCGCGAACTCGGCCTGATGTGAGTCCGCCGCCTGCCGCGGCGCCCTTGCTCTCAAAGCAGCGGGGACGCCATACTCCTGGAAACACTTCGCAATCGGCAGGCGAGCAAGTCTTCGCGGGAGCAACTGATGATTATTGGCAACGAAGCGGACGTCACCGAGGCGGTTCTAAGCGAGCTTGCACGCGCTCCGAACCCCCGCTTTCGCGAGATCATGGGTGCATTCGTCCGCCACCTCCATGACTTCGCCCGCGAAGTTAAATTAACCGAGGAGGAATTTCACGCCGCGATCCCGTACATTGTCGCGCTCGGCAAGCACACCACCGAGAATCATAATGAAGCGGTGCTGATGTCGGGCACGCTCGGTTTCTCGGCGCTCATCTGCCTTCTCAATAATGGCGACCACGGGCAAACCGAAACCGATGCCAATCAGCTCGGCCCGTTTTGGCGGCTCGATTCGCCGTTCACGCAAAACGGCGGTTCGATCGTGCGCTCGCCAACGCCGGGACCGGTATTGTTCGTCAACGCGACGTTTCGTGACGCCAGCGGTAAACCGGTCGTCGGGGCGGAAGTCGACATCTGGCAATCTTCGCCCGAAGGCCTTTACGAAAACCAGGATCCGAAGCAGGCGGAGATGAATCTGCGCGGCAAATTCAAAACCGACGCCAATGGCGCGATCAGCTTCCGCAGCGTCAAACCCGCGGGCTACCCCATCCCGATCGACGGGCCGGTCGGCGACCTTCTGCGGGCGCAGCGCCGGCACAATATGCGTCCGGCGCATCTGCACTTCCTCGCGTTCAAGGAAGGCTTCAAGACCCTGATCTCCCAACTTTATGTGCCAGACGATCCGCACCTTGAGTCCGACGTGCAGTTCGGAGTCACCCGGCATCTGATCGGCAACTTCGTCCGGCATGACGAAGCGCGAGGTCCCGATGTATCGCCGCCCTGGTATTCGCTCGAGCACAACTTCATTATGGAGGGGGGCACTGCGCGGCTGCCAAAACCGCCGATCAGCGGCAAAGCGCAGGGGGAGCGGCCGGAAATTCCACACTTCGAACCGGCGTGAAGCTAACGCGGCAGTTTAACGCCGAGGTTGTCGATCAGCCGCGTCTTGCCGATCCGCGCCGCCACAAGAAGCCGCAGCGATCGGGCATCCGTCTCGCCATACGGCGCGAGCGTAACGCTGTCGCGCGCTTCGAGATAATCGACCGTGAAACCGGTAGCTTCGATCTCGGCGCGGCCACGGGCTAAAACCTTGGCGACGGGTTTTCCGGCCGTAATCTCCGCGGCTGATCGGCGGAGCACGCGGTAAAGGACAGGCGCGGCGGCGCGCTCCGGTGCCGTCAGGTATCGGTTGCGCGAAGACAGCGCGAGGCCGTCTGGCTCGCGAACCGTGGGCGCGCCGACGATGCGGGTCTGAAGACCGAGGTCCCGCGCCAGTCGCGTCACCACAATCAGTTGCTGGTAGTCCTTTTGGCCGAAGATCGCGAAATTCGGTTCACATTGAATCAATAGCTTGGCGACTACAGTTGCTACGCCGCTGAAGAAGTGCGGGCGGAAGGCGTCCTCGAGGCCTGCGAGCGCCGGACCTTCCGGAACGATCCGCGTCGCGAAGCCGTCGGGGTACATGGTCGCCACAGCCGGCGCCCAGACGAGATCGGCTCGGCTGTTCCGAAGCGCCGCAACGTCTGCCGCAAAGGTGCGCGGGTATGTTGCCAAGTCTTCGTTCGCGGCGAACTGCGCCGGATTGACGAAAATCGAAACGGCGACCCGATCGGCGCGCCGCCGCGCCAGGTTTACGAGCGCGTGATGTCCGGCGTGAAGCGCGCCCATGGTCGGCACAAGCGCGATAACTTCGCGGCGTTTGCGCCATTGGTTCACCGCACGCTTGAGAACGGGAAGGGTGCGAACGACAAGCGGCCGACGATGCTTCAATCTCGAAAAGTTTTTGTTCATAGCGTTGCCACGCAAGCACACGTTACATCCATTCGTGGTGCGACGTTTGTTTAATGATTAACTTATCGAGCTCGATGCTGTATCTTGACGCTACACGTGGCAAGCCGGACAAGAATTTGTCTCGAGAGGTTGCGTAGCCATGTTGATGCAGGCCGATATTGGCAAGCCGTTCTCGGCTCATGTCGTCGTCCTTGGCAACGAAAAAGGCGGAACCGGCAAATCGACAACGGCAATGCACGTTGCCGTAGCGCTCCTTCAGGCCGGTCAACGGGTCGCCAGCATAGATCTCGACTCACGACAGCGCAGCTTCACCCACTACGTCGAAAATCGGCGGACCTGGGCGACACGGGCAGGCGTAAAGCTTGAACATCCCGAGCATTATTGCGTCCCGCGCGGGGTCGGCGCCCGGCTCGACGAGATCGAGGCCAAGGAATTCGAGGCATTCGCGGCGGCGGTGACCGCCGTGGAGAGCAGTTACGATTTTGTCGTCGTCGACACCCCGGGTAGCGACTCGTACCTGATGCGGCTGGCTCACTCCATGGCCGATACCTTGATCACGCCGCTCAACGACAGCTTTGTCGATTTTGATGTGCTCGGTCAGATCGACCAGCACACCTTCGAACTCAACGGCGTCAGCCATTACGCGGAAATGGTGCGGGAGGCGCGCCGGCAACGACGGCTGGTCGACGGCGGGCTGACCGACTGGGTGGTCATGCGCAACCGGCTGTCTCAGACGGCCTCGCGCAACAAGAAGCTGGTGGGTGCCGGTGTCGACGCGCTTGGCCGGCAACTTGGTTTTCGCGTCGTTGATGGGTTTGGCGAACGCGTGATCTATCGGGAGTTTTTTCCGCGTGGCCTGACTGCACTCGACGAGGTTGACGAAAGCGCCTTCGGGCTCAAGGGAAAATCCTCGCATGCGGTTGCTCGCGAAGAGATCAAGAGCCTGATCGAGACGCTGAAATTGCCCGTCGATGAGCGCGGCAAGCGGCGCGCGGCGGCACGCGCTGAATGGGCGGCGGGAGAGGGCAAGCCGCTCGACACCCACGAACTCCTGGCCTGAAGCCGGTGCATCGGCCTGCTGCGCCGCGGCAACGCTAACTCCCCGAATTCTCGCCCATTGCGCCAGTTGGCCGGGAAGGCCACTTATGCCGGGGTTTAACTCCTTGGCGTAAAGGCCGAGCCATGAGCAAAGACCGGCCCGGTCATGTGCCGGCGCAAAACTCCGGCGCGGGAAACGCCGATAACCTGGCGTCGCCGCGGGCGGAAATCAACTCGTTTCTCAATCAGGTCAAATCGCTCGGTCCGGCGGCAAAGGCGGGCGGCCGCGGTCGGCTATTGTTCGCGCTCGACGCCACCATGAGCCGCCAACCGACCTGGGACCAGGCGTGCATGCTGCAAGCCGAGATGTTCGGCGAGGCGGCCTCGGTCGGTGGCCTTGATATTCAGCTTGTTTATTACCGGGGCCTGGGCGAGTGCCGCGCTTCGCCATGGATCGGAGAGGCGCGAAAACTCGGCGAGTTGATGTCTCGCATCGACTGCCGCGGAGGCCATACCCAGATCGCAAAAATTCTTGCGCATGCGCGGCGCGAGAGCGAGAAGGCCCCGCTGGGCGCTTTGATCTTCGTCGGCGATGCCATGGAAGAACAGCTTGACGATCTTTGTGCGGGCGCCGGCGAATTGGGGCTGCGCAATGTTCCGGCCTTTATGTTCCAGGAAGGCTATGATCCGATTTGCGAACAGGCATTCCGCGAAATCGCGCGGCTGACGCGCGGGCGCCTATTGCCGCTTTGCGCCGGGCGCCGCCGATGAGTTACGTGAGTTGTTGCGTGCGGCAGCGGCTTATGCGGCAGGGGGCATGAAGGCTTTGGCCAATCTGCGCGCCAGGCATTCGGCGGGCGCCTTGAGGCTGATCGAGCAACTGAAATAGCCATGCCAATTCTTCTCGGCGCCGCCGTACTGATCCTGCTGTTGTGGGCCGGCAGCGCCTTTTCCAAAGCAGATCCCAAACAGGCGGCGCGGCTGGTGCGTTATATCGGTGGCGGTGCGGCGTTGATTGCCGCCGCCTTTCTGCTGCTGAAGGGCGCCATCGGCATCGCCATTCCGGTCGGTGCGCTCGGTCTTGGATTGCTCGGCTGGCTCTCGTTGTGGCCGGCAAACCTGGCGGGCAGGACGCGGAAAAGCGCGGGAAAGGTTTCGCGCGTCCGCTCGGCATTTTTGGAGATGGAGCTCGATCACGACAGCGGCGCGATGCGCGGCTTGATCCTGGCCGGCAAGTTCGAGGGCAGGTCGCTCGATACGATCGACGCGCCGAGTCTGATCCGGCTCCTTCCCGAGATCGACGACGATAGCCGCCAGTTATTGATGGTGTATCTGGACCGCCGGCAGCCCGGCTGGCGTGGAGACGCGCAGCAGGATTCGGCAGCGGGGCGGGCTGGCGACGGCTCGCCCAGCGGGAAAATGACGGAGCAGGAGGCTTATCAGATCCTTGGCCTTCAGCCCGGAGCGACCGAGGAAGAGATCGGGCGTTCGCACCGGTCTCTCATGAAGAAACTGCATCCCGACCAAGGGGGGTCGACGTACCTCGCGGCCCGCGTCAATCAGGCCAAGGACGTGCTGCTTCGACGCCATCGCTGATACTCCAACGCAACTACACTTCGCGTGGCGCCTGTCCGTGAATGAGCCTCAGTGCCACCTGGTTGGTCCAGGTTTTGTCTTGGCGGCGTGATGTCTTTGAAAATCCTGCGGCGCTGATTTCGATGGTGCCGCTTCGCGCCTGCTTTAGTTTTTAACCGCCATACATTCGATCTCGCTACGCTTGAGCAGCTTGCAGGCGGCTTCCGCCGCCGGCTTATCGAGACCGACGAAGCGGGCGCGATAATAAGTCTTCTCGCCTTTCTGCACCCGCTCGGTGAACGGGTCGGCGGACGCAAGTATGCCGGGGATTTTTACCTGCGCCGCGTTGAGGTGCTGCTTGGCCTCGCTTTCCTCTTCGTAAGCGCCGACCTGGATAAGCCAGCCGCCGCGTGCATGCGGGGAAGTGGAGGGCGGAGCAGTCATCGGCTCTTCCCTGGCCAGCGCGGCCTTGGTCATCTCAGCCTTGATCATCTCAGCCCTGGTCATCTCCGCCCTAGTCGGCTCAGCTCTCGGCGGTTCGGTTTTCGGCGAAGTTGCCACAACCGGCGGCTCGGTAGACGCCACGACAATGGAGTCCTGGGCCGGCTCCGTTGTCACGATGCGCCGGCTCGTGGTCACAACGGCGCCTTGCGAGGGCGAACCCGACGTCGGCACCAGAACCGGCATTGGTGCGAGGGAAGCGGTCTGCGGCGGTGCGGTCCGGTACGTGATCGTCCTGACCGGAACCGGATGGATCGGCTCGCTCGAACCCAAGCTTGCGCGCGCTTCGGCTGCGGCGCTGGTCGCCGTCGCCTCCGCGTGTGAGCGCGGCACGACTTTCGCGGCGGTGGCCGGAACTTCAACTTCGTTGCGGGACGCGATGTCGTTGCGCGATGCGATCTCGTTGCGGGATGCGAATTCGCCACGCGAAGCAAACTTCTGCGTTGCCGGCGCCGTACGCTGCAAGGCCGCTTCCCGGATGTGGGTATTGATCAATTCGCGCATATTGGCGTCGCGTTCGCCGGCCGAACGGCCGCCAAGCACGACCGCGATGATGTAGCGCCCGTCGCGATGCACCGAAGTCACGAGGTTGAACCCCGAGGCGCGGGTGTAGCCGGTCTTTATTCCATCGACGCCGCTAACCACCCCCAGGAGGTGGTTGTGATTGCGCATCGCACTGCCGTGATAGACGAACTGCTCGGTCGAGAAATATTTGTAGTAGCGGGGAAACCGTTCCTGGATTGCGCGTCCGAGGAGGGCTTGATCACGCGCTGTCGTCACTTGCGCGTCATCCGGCAATCCCGACGCATTGACGTAAGTGGTGCGGCTCATGCCGAGTGCATGCGCCTTTTGCGTCATCAGTTCCGCGAACTCACTTTCGCCGCCGCCGAGGTTCTCGGCGATTGTGACAGCGGCGTCGTTGGCGGATTTTGTCACCACCGCCTTGATCGCGTCTTCAACGGCGATGGTTTGCCCGGGCTTCAGTCCAAGCTTGGTGGGCGCCTGTTCGGCAGCGTGTGCGGAAACCCTAAGCTGGGAGTCCAATCTGATCTTGCCGGCATCGAGCCGCTCGAAGAGCAGATAGAGCGTCATGATTTTGGTCAGCGAGGCCGGATGCCGCGACCCATCGGCGTTGGATGCGTGCAGTATCTCACCGGTGGTGCCGTCCACCACAATCGAGGCGAACGGCGGCGCATATGCTTCGGCAGACGCGCGCGACACGTGACGATAGTAACGATGGCTGCTGTAAGCGTCGGCCGGATGGCTCATCGCCGGTAGAAACGCGAGGCCGGCCGCGAGACCCAGAACACCGCGAAGCCCAAGCGTTACGCCACAACGAACGCAACTCATTACGCACCCCGTCCCCAACACGCGCAGGCCAACCATAGAGTGCCTACGCTGCTTGCTTTTCGGACCACACGACCCAGGAGCTGATCCGGTCCGGCGCCCCGATGCGAAGCATTCCCCGACCCAGGACCGGTCACCATCCCGATGCGGCCCGTCACGCTAGGCGAACGCCGTTGCGAAAGCGTTAACCCATTTCAGCCGCGTCCCAACGGCTTTGCACCCTCGAATTTTGCACTGCCATTCCAAAATGTTTGAGTTTGTTTGTGCAGCGCAATATGTTAATGATCATGGGTGGAAAAGGCCTTTTCAAGGCAGCACGCGGACCTTGCCTGATGTGCGCCCGGGCGGCGCACCGGAGAACCAAACGATGACGAGCGATCCAATGCAGAAGTTTGGCAAGGAAGGCATGGACATGGCGCTCGCCTCGTTCGGAGCCTGGAGCAAGAATGCTCAGGCCATTGCGACGGAGCTCGCCGACTATTCGAGGAAGTCGTTCGAAGGCTCCGCGGCCGCTATGGAAAAGCTGATGTCGGCGAAGAGCGTCGAAAAAGCGATGGAAGTTCAGAACGAATATTTGAGGTCAGCGTACGAAGACTTTGTCGCGCAATCGACCAAGCTCACCGAGCTCTATTCCGAACTGGCGAAAGAAGCCTACAAGCCGTTCGAAGGAATACTCAAGCAGACCGGTTCGCTGAAATAACGCGGCCCCGCTTCGGCCCATAGCGGCCGGCTGTTGCGGCGTGATTGAGCACTAGGGCAGCGGCGGGGAGCGCCTGCATCTTGCAGCCCATCATGATCCGTCGCTGAAGAATCCGCACCCGCCCGCAAATTTTGCCGAAACTCCGCTCCAAGCGGCCCCCCGAAAGCCAAATTTCAACGTGTGTGTCGCCCGGGTATCGGCCGGCGGCATGCTCTGTGCATCGCGACGGGGAACGAAAGCCCGCTGTAGACTTCGCGAGATTTTGGCGGGGCGCGCGGGATCGGCCATGGTAATCTGCCGTCGCCCATGCGGAACGCGGAGGTGAGTCGTGCAATGGGCGCAAATCGAGTGGATTTGCCGGTTTACGTTAGGTGTATCGTCGGATGTGGAACCTGGGACGGCCAAAAACTATATTAGGGTACTGGCAACGGCCGGGCAGGGGTCGCGGACTTGGCGTTCTCCAGCGATGCGCCTGGTCGCTTGCAGTCACTGGGGTCTGGAATAGACGTAGCAATGCTGAAAGATGACATACCCGAGCGGCGCGTCCGGCTGGCGAACGACGACCGCAAAAACAAGAACGACCAGAACGGGACCGGCACCGCGGTCGTCACCAAGACGCGGCCGGCGACCAAGCGGCCCAACCTCTATCGCGTTCTTCTACTCAACGACGACTACACGCCGATGGAGTTCGTGGTCCACGTGCTCGAGCGCTTCTTCAACAAGGATCACGAGGCCGCGCAACGCATCATGATGCACGTCCACCAGCAGGGGATCGGCGAATGTGGCGTGTTCACTTACGAAGTCGCTGAAACCAAAGTGACGCAGGTTATGGACTTTGCGCGAAAACATCAGCATCCTTTACAGTGCATTATGGAAAAGAAGTGATCCGGGGCTGGGGAAACGTCCAATACAAATGGAAATGATGAGAATATAGAATGCCCACGTTCTCACGCAGTCTCGAACAATCGCTTCACCGCGCGCTCGCGCTGGCCAACGAGCGGCATCACGAATATGCAACGCTTGAGCATTTGCTGCTGGCGCTGATTGAAGATCAGGACGCGGCCGCGGTCATGCGCGCCTGCAATGTCGACCTGGACAAGCTGCGCCGGAGTCTCGTCGCCTATCTCGAGTCCGAACTGGAAAACCTGGTCACCGACGGGGCGGAAGATTCCAAACCGACGGCGGGCTTCCAGCGGGTCATTCAGCGCGCGGTGATCCATGTCCAGTCGTCCGGCCGCGAAGAGGTAACCGGCGCCAACGTGCTGGTCGCAATCTTCGCCGAGCGCGAGAGCCATGCCGCGTACTTCCTGCAAGAGCAGGACATGACGCGCTACGACGCGGTCAACTACATCAGCCACGGCATCGCCAAGCGTCCGGGCATGTCCGAAGCGCGTCCGGTGCGCGGTTCCGACGAAGACGGCGACACCAAGAACGGCGACGAGCCGAAGAAGAAGGGCGACGCGCTCGAAGCCTATTGCGTCAACCTCAACAAGAAGGCGCGCGAAGGCAAAATCGATCCGCTGATCGGCCGCGATGCCGAAATCAGCCGCACCATCCAGGTGCTTTGCCGCCGGCAGAAGAACAATCCGCTGTTCGTCGGCGAGGCCGGTGTCGGCAAGACTGCGATCGCTGAAGGTTTGGCGCGGCGAATCGTCCACGGCGAAGTGCCGGACGTGCTGCGCAACGCCACTGTCTTTGCGCTCGACATGGGCACGCTGCTTGCCGGCACACGCTATCGCGGCGATTTCGAGGAGCGCCTCAAGCAGGTGATCAAGGAGCTTGAGGCTTACCCCGGCGCCATTCTGTTCATCGACGAGATCCACACCGTGATCGGCGCCGGCGCGACCTCCGGCGGCGCCATGGATGCGTCCAACCTCCTTAAGCCCGCTTTGGCGTCAGGCACGGTGCGCTGTGTCGGCTCGACGACCTACAAGGAGTACCGTCAGTACTTCGAGAAGGATCGCGCGCTGGTGCGCCGCTTCCAGAAGATCGACGTCAACGAACCGACGGTTCCGGACGCCATTGAAATCCTGAAAGGCCTGAAGCCTTACTTCGAGGACTATCACAAGCTGCGCTACACCAACGACGCGATCAAAGCCGCGGTCGAGCTGTCGTCGCGCTATATCCACGACCGCAAATTGCCCGACAAGGCGATCGATGTGATCGACGAATCCGGCGCGGCGCAAATGTTGCTGCCGGAAGGCCGCCGCAAGCGCACCATCGGCATCAAGGAAATCGAGACCACCATCGCCACCATGGCGCGGATTCCGCCGAAAGCGGTGTCCAAGGATGACGCAGAGGTGCTTCGGCATCTGGAGGAAACGCTCAAACGCGTGGTCTACGGCCAGGACAAGGCGATCGAGGCGCTTTCCGCTTCGATCAAGCTCGCGCGAGCGGGCTTGCGCGAGCCCGAGAAGCCGATCGGCTGTTACCTGTTCTCCGGCCCGACCGGCGTCGGCAAAACCGAAGTGGCGCGGCAACTCGCCGCTACGCTCGGCGTCGAGATCATCCGCTTCGACATGTCGGAATACATGGAGCGGCACACCGTATCGCGCTTGATCGGCGCGCCGCCCGGATATGTCGGCTTTGACCAAGGCGGCCTCCTGACCGACGGCGTTGACCAGCATCCGCACTGCGTGCTGCTGCTCGACGAAATCGAGAAGGCGCATCCCGATCTGTTCAACGTGCTGTTGCAGATCATGGACCACGGCAAGTTGACCGATCACAACGGCAAGCAGGTCGACTTCCGCAACGTGATCCTGATCATGACCACCAACGCCGGCGCGTCCGATCTGGCGCGGGCGGCTTTCGGCTTCACGCGGTCGAAGCGCGAGGGCGACGACATGGAAGCGATCAACCGCTTGTTTGCGCCGGAATTCCGCAACCGGCTCGACTCCATCATCACCTTCTCGCACTTGTCGCAGGAAGTGATCGCCATGGTGGTCGAGAAATTCGTCCTTCAGCTCGAGGCCCAACTCGCCGATCGCGACGTGACCATCGAGTTGACCGACGAGGCGACCAAGTGGCTTATTGCCAACGGCTATGATGAGCTGATGGGCGCGCGGCCGATGGCGCGCGTGATCCAGGAGCACATTAAGAAGCCGCTCGCCGACGATGTGCTGTTCGGCCGCTTGAAATCCGGCGGCCACGTCCGCGTTGCCGTCATCACGGACGAGAACGGCAGGGCCAAGCTCGGCTTCGAATATCCCGATGGCCCGATCACGCCGCGGCCGGAAAAGCTTCCCGAACCACGCCGTGCCAAGAAACGCCGCGCCTCGCCCCGCCGCAAGCCGCCGAATGGCGGCGGCCCGGGCGGCAACTCGCCGCCGCGCCGTGGCTCGGTGCCGAAGGTGCCGCTGGTCAAGGCCTAGCGGCGAACACCATGGGGCGCGGGGTGTAGCGACCCGCGCCCGATGAACGTGAACGCCGCGATTGCGCCGAGCATTTCGCCGATGCCGCCGCCGATGTAAGCGGGGACGAGCCCGCTAACGATATGGCCGCGGGCGTCGGCGCTGCCGGCAAAAACCGCGAAGACCGCGCCGAGCACGGCCACCCCAAGCGTGGCGCCGACCATGCGCGCGGTGTTCACCAAACCGGACGCGGTGCCGGAACGCGCGGCGGGGACATTCGCGACGGCGACCGCGTTCACCGGCGCGGTGTTCAATCCAAGCCCGCAGCCGATCACCAGCAACGCCGCTTCGATAAGCACGAAACTGTCGTTTAGCGCGATGAGCGCGAGCATGAACAGCCCGGTACCCATGGCCGCCATGCCCGCGGTCATTGGCAGTCGTGGGCCGAAGCGGTTGGCGATCCGTCCGGAGAGCTGAGACACGATCACGAACGCCACCGACATCGGCAACAATTCGAAGCCGGCGACAAGAGCGCTCGCGCCGCGAACCGCCTGCAAATAGAGCGGCGTCAGGAACAGCATGGCGTACATGCCGAAGGTCATCGCCGCGGCAATGCCGAGGCTGGCCGAAAACACTTTGCTCTTGAGGATCGACAGCGGCACCAATCCGTTGTCGGATCGTGCTTGCAGCCGAAAGAACGCCACGGCGGCCGCGAGCGCGATCCCGAACGACAAAATACCGTACGGCGAGGTCCAGCCCCAATGCGGCCCTTCGATGACGCCAACCGAAAGCGCACCTAGCGCGACAATCGCCAGGACTTGCCCGGGCACGTCGAGCGAGCGGTCCTTGGGATCTTTGGATTCCGGCACCGCCGTCAGCGCGAGCGCCAGCGCGACAATACAGATCGGCACAATCAGCAAGAAGATGCTGCGCCATCCGGCGGCGTCGACCAGAACGCCGCCGAGCGTAGGTCCGATCACGAACGCAAGACCATTGCAACTTGCCCAGAGACCCAAGGCCCGCGTCCGCTCGCGCGTGTCGGGGTAGGCCACGGTAAGAATCGCGAGCGATGTCGGGATTTCCAGCGCTGCGCCGAGGCCGGCGACGCCGCGGCCGATGACGAGCACCGTTGCGTTCGGCGCCAGCCCGCATACCAGTGAGCCGGCTGTGAACAGCACAATGCCGAGAACGAAGATCCGCCGCCGTCCGTAGATGTCGGCAAGACCCCCCGCGGTCAGGAGCAGGCTTGCGTAAACCAGATTGTAGGCGTCAACGACCCACTGCAGCGTGCTGACGCCGGCGTGAAGGCTTGAGCCGATCTGCTTGATCGCAAGATTGACGACGGAGGTGTCGACCTGCGCAATCAAAACGCCAAGCGACATGGTCAGAAGGATGAGCGTCCGGTTATGCGCCGGGCGCGCGTCAGTGCGTGCAACAGCCATGGTCACCTTCGGCCTCCGCGCGAATGTTCCACGATTGCCAGATCGACAACGTTTCAGATCGGCAAATGGGCGACATCTGAGCGCGCTCAAGGGCAGATAGTTCGGCCGCGGCCGTAGCATTCCGGGTGGCGGCGAAGGCGTACCGTATTACATTCGACGTGTTGGTTTCGGAGAACTGCCATGACGGCTGACGCACGGATTGCGGAAGTTGCGGCGCTGGTCGGCGATCCAGTGCGCGCCAATATCCTTGAAGCGCTAATGGGCGGCCGCGCGCTCACCGCCGGTGAATTGGTGCATGCGGCCGGTGTGTCGCCACAGACCACAAGCGGCCATCTCGGCAAGCTGACCGATGGTCGCCTCATTGCTTGCATGAAACAGGGCCGTCATCGCTACTACCGGATTGCCTCCCCGCGGGTCGCCGAAATGCTGGAGGGCATCCTTGCGGTCGTCGCCGATGCGCCGCCCCGGCACCGCCCGTCGTCGAAGCTCGACGAAGCCATGCGGGTTGCGCGCACCTGTTACGATCATTTCGCCGGCAAGCTGGGTGTCGGCATTACCGACGCGTTGTGCGCGCGAGGCCATGTGGTCCTGGCCGAAGAGGGCGGCGAGGTGACCGAAAGCGGCTTTGCCTTTTTCGAAAAGCTCGGCGGCGATCTGCGCGCGGCGCAAAACCATCGGCGTGTGTTTTGCCGCCCATGTCTCGACTGGACCGAGCGGCGGCCGCATATCGGCGGCAGCGTCGGTGCGGTGTTGACGGAGCGGTGTTTTGATCTCGGCTGGGTGACGCGGATACGCGAGGGCCGCGCGTTGACCATCACCGAGGCAGGGCGCCGTGGTTTCAACGATGTGTTCGGCGTCGTGTTCTGAGGGCGGCAGCGAACGTAAAGTCACGCGGTCGGCAGACCATCGTGCCGCCGCAAAGTGTGCGCGAACCAAAGCGCGAGCAGCGGAAATCCGATTGCCGTGATGACAAACAGCGGCGCTGCGCCCAGCCGGTCGATTAGCAGCGCGCCGACCGCAACGCCCGCGGTTTGTCCAAGGTAGAGCGCCGCAGAAAACACCGCCACCGCCGTGCCTCGCGCTTCCGGCGTCATCTGCGTGGCGTTGGTCTGCAGCGTGTTGTGGAACATGTAGAAGCCGAGCCCGATCGCCGTCGTCGCGATCGGTGCGATTTGCCAGAACTGCGACACGGCGAGCGCAAAATAAGCGGCAGCGAGAACGATGCCGCCGGCGATGGTCAGGCGTATCGGCCCGAGCCAAACGACCAGCCGCCGCACTAATCCAGCGTAGATCAGCCCGCCGATGCCAAAAAAAGCGACGGTGATGCCGATCAGCGTGAAGCTCAAACCGAAGCGCACGTGCAAGTCAGCGCCGATATAGGCGAACGCGCCCCATGCCAAGGCCGCCTCGACAAAGCCGACCACGAGAATGACGCGAGCAAACGGATTGCCCAGCACCGCCTTGTAATCGGCAACAATGCCGCGCGGCGGCGCGGAGGGATCGGACGGCGCGCGCGTTCGCGGGTCGGCGTAGAGTTCAAATAGCAGCCCGGCTGCCGCGACGGCGAACATGCCGGCGAGGACGAAAAAGACGTTGCGCCAGCCGAGCCAGTCGCCGAGCACGCCGCCGGCGGCCTGGCCGAACAATTGTCCGAGGATATAACCCGACGCGTAGCGCGCCAGCACCGGCTGTCGCCGTTCGTAAGGCGTCACATCGCCGACATAGGCCATCGAAATCGGGATCACCCAGCCGGCAACCGCGCCGGTGGCAAACCGCGCCAGGGCGAGTTGCGGAAGCGACGCGCTCATGCCGCATAGCGCCACGAATACGGTCGCCAGCACGCTGGCGATCGCGACCAGGCGAAACTTGCCGAAGCGGTCGGCCACCGGTCCGGCAACGAATTGAATGAGGCCGTGCGTAATGGCGTAAGTGGTAACGACAATTGCCGCGACGCCGACGGTGGTGTGAAGATCGACGGCGATTTGCGGCAGCAGCGAATCGGTGACGCGAATTTGCGCCTGACTGGCGAAACCGGCGGCCGCCAACAGCACAATGGATCGCGTTGGCGTTTGGCGCGCCGCGGCAGAAGATGTTTCGACGAGGGACGTCACGTCGCGGGGCAGCTCAAAAGCTAAAGCGGAATAGGGTGAATGAGCGCCTACGTTGACAGCGCAGGCGGCACAGGTTTCTTAGGGCACCGTCGCCGATGTGGAAACCCGTTTTCTGATAAATACCCGCTGCATTGATTGCTGATATGCGGCAGAAGCAAACCAATGGCCATTGACAAGACCTATCAGCCCGCTGCGGTCGAAGGGCGTATCTACGCGGCGTGGGAAGAGGCCGGCGCGTTCCGGGCTGGACGGCCCGAGCGCGCCAAAGCTGAACCGTTCTGCGTCGTCATTCCGCCGCCGAATGTGACCGGCGCGCTGCATATGGGCCACGCACTCAACAACACCTTGCAGGACATTCTGTGCCGGTTCGAGCGGATGCGCGGCAAGGACGTGCTCTGGCAGCCCGGCACCGACCACGCCGGCATCGCCACGCAGGCCGTGGTCGAGCGGCAACTCATGGAGCGTCAGGAACCCGGCAGCCGCGAGATGGGCCGTGAGGCCTTCATCCAGCGCGTCTGGCAATGGAAGGCGGAATCCGGCGGCGCCATCATCGGGCAGCTCAAGCGTCTCGGTGCTTCATGCGACTGGTCGCGCGAGCGCTTCACCATGGACGAGGGGCTGTCGCGCGCGGTGATGAAAGTCTTCGTCACCCTGTATCGCGAGGGCCTCATCTACAAGGACAAGCGTCTGGTCAATTGGGACCCGGCGCTCAAGACCGCGATCTCCGATCTGGAAGTGCAACAAGTCGAGACCAAAGGCTCGCTCTGGCACATCAAATATCCGATCGAAGGCAGTGATGAGTTTATTGTCGTCGCCACGACGCGGCCGGAGACGATGCTTGGCGACACCGCCGTCGCGGTGCATCCCGAGAACGAGCGGCTCAAGCATCTGATCGGCAAGTCTGCCATCCTGCCGCTGGTCGGCCGGCGCATTCCGATTATCGGCGACGATTACGCCGATCCGGAAAAAGGCACCGGCGCCGTGAAGATCACGCCCGCGCACGACTTCAACGATTTTGAGGTCGGGCGGCGCCACGATTTGCCGCTGATCAACGTGTTCGACGACGAAGCGCGGTTGTCGCTCAACGGCAATGATGACTTCCTGCGCGACGCTCGTCCGGATCCGGCGCTCATGGCGCTGGATGGCGTGCCGGCGACAAAGGCCCGCAAGGCGATTGTCGAAATGCTGGAGGCGCAAGGCCTTCTCGACAAAATCGAACCGACAGTTCACGCCGTGCCACACGGCGACCGCTCGGGCGCTGTCGTCGAGCCCTTTCTCACTGACCAGTGGTACGTGGACGCCAAGACATTGGCGCAGCCGCCCATCGAGGCGGTCCGGCATGGGCGGACCAAATTTGTGCCGGCGCAATGGGAGTCGACCTTCTTCAACTGGATGGAAAACATCCAGCCGTGGTGCATCTCCCGGCAAATCTGGTGGGGTCATCAGATTCCGGCGTGGTACGGGCCGGACGGCAAAATCTTCGTTGCCGAGAATGAAGACGACGTAGTCGCTGACGCGCTCGCACACTACACGGAGATCGAAGAGATCACTGTGGAGGAGGGGCACGATATCGCCGCCGACCCCGAACGCCGCAAGCGCTTTGCCAATGAGTATCTGCATCGCGACGAGGATGTGCTCGACACCTGGTTCTCTTCGGCGCTGTGGCCGTTCTCGACGCTGGGTTGGCCGGACGAGACGCCTGACCTGAAACGCTTTTATCCGACCAGCGTTCTGGTCACCGGCTTCGACATCATCTTCTTCTGGGTCGCGCGGATGATGATGATGGGACAGCACTTCATGAAAGAAGTGCCGTTCCCGACCGTTTACATCCACGCGCTGGTGCGCGACGCCACCGGCGCAAAAATGTCGAAGTCGAAAGGCAACGTCATCGATCCTCTGGCGCTGATCGATCAATACGGCGCCGATGCGTTGCGCTTTACGCTTGCCGCCATGGCTGCGCAGGGACGCGACATCAAGCTTTCGTCTGAGCGCATCGCCGGCTATCGCAACTTTGCCACCAAACTTTGGAACGCCGCGCGCTTCGCCGAGATGAACGGCTGCGCGCGCGATCGGGATTTCGATCCGCGGGACGCCGATGCAGACCGCTCAATCGATGGATTGTACGCGAGGCCATTAAAGCGGGAAGGGATGTCACCACTGCGATCGCTGCTTACAAATTCAATGAAGCGGCGGCGGCGATTTATCGCTTCGTCTGGAACACCTATTGCGACCGGTATCTAGAGTCGGTCAAGCCGGTGCTCGCCGAGCCCGATAGCGCTGCGAGGCGAGAGACGCGCGCCGCGGCGGCCTGGGCGCTCGACGAGATCCTCAAACTTTTGCACCCGTTCATGCCGTTCATCACCGAGGAGCTGTGGGGGGTCACCGCCGGTCAAAAGCAACCAAGAGAGCGGATGCTGGCTCTAACCGAATGGCCAGACCACCCTGGATTTGAAACGGATGTGGCGCCAGACGAGCCGGACATGAACGTTGTCTTCGACGCTGTGACTGAAACGCGCGCTATTAGGACTACTTACGGCATTCCCCCAAGGGACGAGCTCACCATCAATCTTTCAAACTTCACTCCGTCAAATACAACCAATTTGACGTCAAACTCGGCCAGTATTGCGCGCCTCACGCACTCGACAGTTCAAGTTAATGGTCTTCCCATTGTTCGCTGGGATGTCACGACCAACACCATACAGAACTTGACGACGGCGAATTCTGGAGCAGCCGGCGCGATGCCGATTACCTCTTTTGTAATTCAATCGCCTGTAAAAGAAGGCAATCTCTCAATTACAATGCCTACTTCGTTCGATGTTCAAACCGAGCGGGCGCGGCTGGCCAAGGAAATGGCCAAGTGCGATGCCGACATCGCGCGCGTCGATCAAAAGCTCGGCAATGCCGATTTCCTCAAGCGAGCGCCGGAGGACGTCGTCGAAGGCGAGCGCGAGAAACGCGAGGAAGCGCAGGCGCGCCGGGAAAAACTTGCCGAAGCGCTGGAGCGTCTACAGGGCGCCGCCTGATCTTCCTTTTTTATCTGCCAAATCCGGGAAAACACATGTGTCCGAATCTCGATCGCTGCCGACGTCGCTGATTCTGCTTTGGCTGGTCGGCAATGCGCTGCGCTTGCCGATCCTCGCGGTGCCGCCGGTCATTCCGCTGCTGCGCGAAGATTTCGATTTGTCCGGGACGCAAATTGGCATCCTGACCGGATTGCCGGTGTTTTTGTTTGCGGTAGCCGCGCTCGCCGGCTCGCGGCTGATCAGCCGGGTGGGAGCCGTGCCGGCGGTGGTGACCGGATTAGTCATCACGACGTTGGGCTCGGCGCTACGCGGAGTTGCCGGCGGTGTGACCAGCCTCATCGGCGCAACCATCGTCATGGGCGCGGGCGTCGCCGTCGTTCAGCCGGCGATGCCGGCGCTGGTCGGACGATGGCTGCCGCGCCACATCGCAGTGGCGACCGCGATCTACACCAATGGATTGCTGGTCGGCGAAGTGCTGCCGGTGGCGCTGTTTCCCGTTCTGTTTCCGCTGCTTGGAGAGAGCTGGCGCGCGACGTTTTTCTTGTGGGCGGTTCCGGGCCTCATCATCGCCCTCATCGTGCTGTTGGCAGCGCCGCGGGAGCGAAGGGCCGAGGCGCGCGCCGCGCCACGCTGGTTTCCGGATTGGCCCGCGCGGGAGGTATGGCGCATCGGCTTGATTTTCTCGAGCGGCAGCACGCTTTATTTTTGCAGCAACGCGTTTCTTCCCGGGTACTTGGGTCAGGCCGGGCGCGCTGATCTGGTCAGCCCGGCATTGACCGCGCTGAATCTCGGCCAAATTCCGATCTCGCTGCTCTTGATCGCATTTGCCAAGCGGCTCGAAGGCAAGAGATGGCCGATGGTGGCTTCCGGTGTGCTTTCCGTCGCAAGCATCGTCGGCATTGTAGCGACGGCGGGCCCAGGTACTGTGGCTTTCGCGGCGGCGCTCGGCTTTTTCGCCGGCGGCGGCTTCGCGCTGGGACTGACGCTGCCGCCGCTGTTGAGCCCGCCCTCCGAGGTGGCGCGAGTGTCGGCTGCGATGTTCACCATCAGCTACGCCGGCGCCATGCTGATTTCCGTGATCAGCGGCTTCGCCTGGGACATATCCGGCTCAGCGCGGTTTGCCTTTCTACCGATTGCGCTCTCCGCGCTGCCCTCGATACTGTTGATCCTGACGATTAACTTCCCGCGCAAGCCGGAACGCGCGACGCAAGGTGACTGACATGCTCGATCTCAACAACAGGCCGGGCGGCCCGAATTTGATCGTGACCGCTAAGACCGCGCACAAAGTGCACTTCCTCGACGCGGCCACGCTTGAACTGGCAAAGACCATCGACATGCCCGGCTCGACGCACGAACTGGCGCTGTCGCCGGACGGACGCACGGCATACGGCTCGATCTACGGCGACGGGATTTTCATCAAGCGGATAAATCCAGACCGACGTATTGCGGTCATCGATCTGCCGTCGCAATCGCTATCGCGGGTGATCGACCTTGGCGCCGTCTACGCGCCGCATGGCGTCATGATCGACGCCTCCGGCGCGCTGTGGTGCTCGGGTGAACTCGGCAACGCGATTCTGGTCGTCGATCCGGCGGACGACCGCGTCCAGCGGATTGACGTCGGCGGTACAGCCCACTGGCTCGTCATCAGCGATGCGCTCGGCAAGGCGTTCGTGTCGGTGAAAGGCACCCACGTCGTCGTCATCGACGTGAAAAGCCGCGCCGTCGCCGGTCGCATCAATGTGCCGGAAGTGACCGAAGGAATCGCCATCTCGCCGAGCGGCGAGCGGCTGTATGTTTGCGCGCAGACCAAGCCCGAGTTCTACGTCATCGACGCGCGCAGCCATGAGGTTCTTGCAGACCGTCGCCGATCCCTGAGTTCGAAAGCGATCAATCCGCAGATGCGCCGGGTACGGGTTTCACCGGACGACCAATTCGTCCTCATTTCGTCGAACCAGGGCAACCAGGCGGCGATCTTCGCGACCGACGGCCTCAAGCTCATTGCCTCGTTTCCCACCAAGAAGAGCCCGATGGGCTTCGGCTTTGCCCCGGATGGCAAGCACGCCTACCTGTGCTGCCACGACGAGGGCGAGGTGTTCGAGTTCGAGCTGGCGAGCGGCAAGATAACCCGGACCTTCCCGACCGCGGCGGGATGCGAATTCATCGTCGCCTATCATTGAAGGTGGCCGTGCGCATTTTCCTTGCCGGTGCCAGCGGTGCCATCGGGCGGCGACTCGGCCCGCTGCTTCTGGCCGATGGCCACACCGTAACCGGGACAACTCGGTCGGCGAAAAAGGCGGCCGAGCTTGAGGCACAGGGCGTGGCGGCTGTTGTTGTTGATGTCTTTGATGCCCGCGCCGTGCACGATGCCGTTGCCAAAGCCCGGCCCGAGGTGGTCATCCACCAGTTGACCGATCTGCCGCAAGTGATTGATCCCGCACAAATGGCGGCTTCGCGCCAACGCAACACCCGCCTCCGCATCGAGGGCACGGCAAACCTCGTCGCCGCCGCACTCGCGGCGGGCGCGCGACGGCTGATCGCGCAAAGCATCGCGTTTGCTTACGCCGAAGGTCCCGAGCCGCACGCGGAGAGCGATCCGCTCGCCTCGCCCGACGGCGACGATCCGAGCGCGATCACGGCCAAAGGTGTGCGAGCGCTTGAGGATGCGGTGCTAGGTGCTTCCGGCATAGAGGGAATTATCCTTCGCTATGGCCGGCTTTATGGCCCGGGTACATGGTATGCATCGGCGACCGGGAAAGGCCCGCTTCACGTCGATGCTGCGGCTGAGGCCGCGAGGCTTGCCGTCACGCTGGGCGCGGCTGGCATCTACAACATCGCCGAGGACGACGGCGCGCTGCTAACCGAAAAGGCCCGTCGCGAGCTCGGCTTCGATCCCGGGTTTCGGCTTACAGCTTAGCCGGCGTCGGAAAGGGCTTGCTCAGAAACCGTGAGCCCTTCTCTCCGTAACGCCATGGCTTTTCGACGGCTTTGGTGATTCCGATGCGCGGCCCGGTCACCACATCGACCGCTTCCGTTCTTCCAAGCATCTCAAACGGCGGCTCATCGAGAGCAAAACCATTTTGCTTGTGGGTGATGCCGAGCGCCTCGCAGAGCCGGCCCGGGCCTGAGCAGAGGAGACGTTCGTCCGCCATCCCGCGGCGGCGGCGCATCGCCGGCAAGCCTTCCGTTGGCTCGATCGCGCGGATCAAAACGGCGCTGGCAGAGCCGTTCGGCTCACAAACGAAGTTCAGACACCAGTGAATTCCGTAGGAGCGGTAGATGTAACAGAAGCCGGGCGGGCCGAACATGATGGCGTTGCGCTCAGTCGGGCCGCGAAAGCTGTGGGAGGCGGGGTCTGTATGGTGATAGGCCTCCAGCTCGACAATACGTCCGCCGACCCCGTTAAACAAAAGAGTTGCTCCAATAAGCTCAGGTGCCACCTCAAGTACGTGGCGGCTGAAAAAGCTTCGTCTCAGACGGCGTGCCATGAGAGACATGGTCGCAGGAGCGGAGCATCGTCGTAAATCGCGAGTTAACGGGTGTGGCTTTTCAGACAAAATCTGTGGCTTCGGTGCCACAGCCGCGGAAGATTCACGCGTTGATTGTCCCGGTCACGCGCGCGCCGCTTTTTGGCCATAGGGTTTTTGGAGATCAAGAACGACAGGGCTGCGGTTTTTTTGACACACCGCAGTGAGCGTCGCGGCCAAGGCCGCGGTTGCTGGGGCGAGGGGGCCACACTTGGGTCCGCAAGCGTACTAATGGATGCGAAGACCGATCTAAAATCCAGGTTGCCGAGCCGCCACGCTACGGAGGGGCCGGAGCGGGCGCCGCACCGTGCCTTCTACTACGCCATGGGTCTGACCAAAGAGCAGATCCATCAGCCGTTCGTCGGGGTGGCGACCTGCTGGAATGAAGCGGCCCCCTGCAACATCGCCCTGATGCGGCAAGCCCAGGCGGTAAAGCTTGGCGTTGCGTCGGTCGGTGCTACGCCCCGCGAATTCTGCACCATTACCGTCACTGACGGCATCGCCATGGGGCATGCGGGCATGAAGGCCTCGCTGCCGTCTCGCGAAGTCATCGCCGATTCCATCGAGTTGACCGTACGCGGGCATTCCTATGACGCCCTGATCGGCGTCGCCGGTTGCGACAAGTCGCAGCCCGGCATGATGATGGCCATGTGCCGGCTCAACGTGCCGTCGATCTTTATCTACGGCGGCTCGATCCTGCCCGGCACCTTCAAGGGCAAACCGGTCACCATCCAGGACGTTTACGAGGCGGTCGGACGGCATTCGATCGGCGGCATGTCGGATACCGATCTCGATGTGCTGGAGCAGAACGCCTGCCCCTCAGCCGGTGCTTGCGGCGCGCAATTCACCGCCAACACCATGGCGACGGTCTCCGAGGCCATGGGGCTCGCGCTGCCGTATTCGGCCGGCGCGCCCGCGCCCTACGAAATCCGCGATAAGTTTTGCGTGCTGGCCGGCGAGATGATCATGGACCTGATCGTCAAGAACATCCGGCCGCGCGATATCGTTACCCGCGAAGCTCTGGAGAATGCGGCGGCGGTGGTTGCGGCGACCGGCGGCTCGACCAATGCTGCGCTGCACCTTCCGGCGATAGCTAATGAGTGCGGCATTAAGTTTGATCTCTTCGATGTCGCCGAAATCTTCAAAAAGACACCCTACATCGCGGATTTGAAACCGTCCGGCCGTTATGTCGCCAAAGACATGTTCGAAGCTGGCGGCGTGCCGTTGCTGCTGAAGACACTCCTCGATCATGGCTTCCTTCATGGCGAGTGTCTCACCGTGACCGGCCGCACCCTCGCGCAGAACCTCAAGTCGGTGAAGTGGAATGAAGACCAGGATGTCGTTCGGCCGGCCGACAAGCCGTTGTCGCCGACCGGCGGTGTCGTCGGTCTTCGCGGCAATCTCGCTCCCGAGGGCGCGATCGTGAAGATTGCCGGCATGGATCGCCCGCATTTTTCCGGACCGGCCCGCTGCTTCGATGGCGAAGAGGCCTGTTTCGACGCGGTGAAGAACAGAAAATACCGCGAGGGCGATGTGCTGGTTATCCGTTACGAGGGGCCGAAGGGTGGTCCGGGAATGCGCGAAATGCTCGCGACCACCGCCGCCCTCTACGGTCAAGGGATGGGCAACAAAGTCGCTCTTATCACTGACGGCCGTTTCTCCGGCGCCACCCGCGGCTTTTGTATCGGTCACGTCGGACCGGAAGCAGCGGTCGGCGGTCCGATCGGCTTGATCCGCGATGGCGACATCATCGAGATCGATGCGGATAAGGGCACGCTCGACGTCAAGTTGAGCAAGACAGAACTCGATAAGCGCGCGCAGGGTTGGAAGGCGCGTCCCGACGAATACACCTCCGGCTATTTATGGAAATACGCCCAGCAGGTCGGGCCGGCGCGAGACGGCGCCGTGACTCATCCGGGCGCGACTGTCGAGAAAGAATGCTATGCGGACGTCTGAATATTTGCTCGGAGCCGCCGCTGCCGGCGCACTGATCCTCGCGGTCTGCGGGCTGGGGGTAGGACCGACCGCCGCCTTCGATGGTACGGCGACGCCGTTGATCGCGCCGGCCGACGCGCTTCACGCCCCGACCGTCACGCCAGAAACGGCCGACCGGACCAAAACGCCTGACCGCACTCGAATACGCCGCCGACCAAGGCCACATCGCGGCGCAGTGGAAAATGGGCCGGATGTATGCCGCCGGCGATGGCGTGGCCCGCGACGATAAACGCGCCTTCGTCTATTTCAGCCAGATCGCCAACACCCATCCCGAAGAACCGCCCGGCACCGCCGAAGCTCGGATCGTGGCGAACGCGTTCGTGGCGCTCGGCAATTACTATCTGACCGGCATTCCGAATTCGACCGTGCTGCCGAACGCCGTGCGCGCCCGCGAAATGTTCGCCTATGCCGCTTCGTATTTCGGCGACGCCGACGCGCAGTATCAGCTCGGCCGGCTCTACCTCGAAGGCACGCCGAGCGATCCGCACCAGGCGGCGCGCTGGTTCCAGCTTGCCGCGACCAAGGGCGATTGCCGCGCGGAAGCCGCGCTGGGCGATCTGATGTTCCAGGGCAAGCGCATTCCGCGCCAGGCTGCCCGCGGCCTGATGTGGCTCACGTTGAGCAAGGACTGCGCGGGTCCGGAAGAGGCCTGGATCAAGCCGCTGGTCGACAGCGCATTCCATCGCGCCAGCGATGATGACCGCGCCTTGGCGCTGGTTTACCTGGAAGAGTGGCTGAAAGGCCGCCGCGACTAATTACAGCGAAAAGCAGTTCGCGGGCATCTACTGTTTCGCTTCGATCGCCAGATCGAGCCATACCGGGACGTGATCCGACGGCTTCTCCCAACTCCGCACGTGGCGATCGATCCCGACGTCGCCTAATCGGTCGGCGGCCTCCGGCGACAGCAATACGTGGTCAATGCGAATGCCGTTGTTCTTCTGCCACGCGCCGGCCTGATAATCCCAGAAGGTGTAAATGCCCGCAGCGTCACTGGTCGCGCGCACCGCATCGGTCAGCCCGAGATTCATCAGCGCGCGAAATTGCGAACGGGTTTGCGGCAGAAACAGCGCGTCGGTCGTCCAGGCTTGGGGATTGCGCACGTCGCCGCCGGCGGGAATGACATTGTAATCGCCGGCGAGAATGAGCGGCTCCCCAAACGTCAACCGCTCGCGCACGTAGGCGTAAAGCCGTTTCATCCAGCCGATCTTGTAGGTGTATTTCTCCGTCTCCGGCGGATTGCCGTTGGGCAAATACACGCTCGCCAGCCGTAGTGCGCCATGCGACGTCGAAATCACCGCTTCCATGAAACGCGCGTGATCGTCGGCGTGATCTCCCGGCAGTCCGATATTGACCTCGTCGAACGGATATTTGGATAACAGCGCGACGCCGTTGAACGTCTTCTGGCCGTGTACCGCGACATTGTAGCCTAAACTCTCGAACGCCTCGCGCGGGAACGCGTCGTCGACGCATTTCGTCTCTTGCAGGCAGACAAGATCGGGCGCGCGTTCGCCAAGCCAGGCGACCGCGCCATCCAGCCGTTGCTTTATTGAATTGACGTTCCAGGTGGCGATGCGCACCGGCTTTTGACCGCTTAGAGGGCGAAGCTCGTGCCGCAGCCGCAGGACGCCGTCGCTTTCGGATTGTGCACCTTGAACGACGAGCCGATAAGGTCGTCGACGAAATCGATCTCCGACCCGGCCATGTAATTGAGCGATACCGGATCGATCAGCACCGTAGCGCCGGACCGCTCGATCACGATGTCATCGTCGGCCTTGGCGCGTTCAGTATCGAATTTATATTGGAACCCGGAGCAGCCGCCGCCTTGCACGCTGACACGCAACATGGTGCCTGACGGCTCGCGGCCGAGGATTTCGCCGATTTTACGGGCGGCGCGCTCGGTAACGGTAACGTCGATCACCATGCAGCTTCTCCCGGCAGGCAAATCCTGCCGATTGCCAGGGCATTACGGGATAGGTAAGTGCGGCAACAGCCGAGGTCAATTGCGCAAGGCCACCCAGCGATGGCGGTTCCGGAGGAAGTTGCCGCGTCTTATGCCTGCGATCCGGCGCAAAGCCGCGGGCGGCTTCATCCCGAGCCGCAAAGCAAGACTCGAAGCCCGTTCCGTCGCGACTGCGATCGTATCATTCATTCGACCGCGTTCCGGAGGCTCAAACACAAGACCCAGGTCTTCGTGTTTGACGAGGGCGACCATTACCGCACGCGCCTGACCCACACCCTCGAGGTTGCGCAAATCGCCCGCGCGCTCGCCCGCGCGCTCTCGCTCGACGAAGACCTGGCCGAGGCGCTGGCGCTCGCGCACGACCTCGGACACCCGCCATTCGGCCACGCCGGCGAGCGCGCTCTCGATGAGTGCCTGAAGGCCTGTGGCGGCTTCGATCACAATGCGCAAACGCTTCGCGTCGTCACGGCATTGGAGCGCCGCTATCCGTCTTTCGACGGCCTCAACCTCACCTGGGAAACGCTTGAAGGGCTGGTCAAGCACAACGGCCCGTTGATGGACCGACAAGGCAAACCGCTCGGCCGCTACACCGCCCGCGGCATTCCCGACGTCATCGCGGAGTACAGCCGGCGTCAGGATCTGCACTTGTGGAGCTACCCGAGCGCGGAGGCTCAAGTGGCCGCGGTCGCCGACGACATTGCCTATGACGCCCACGATATCGACGATGGCCTGCGCGCCGAATTGTTCACGCTGCAAGACCTGACGGTCATCCCGGCAGCGGCGGCGATCATCGCCGATATTCGCGCCGCTTTTCCCAAGCTGGATGAGCCGCGCGTAGCGCATGAATTCGTCCGCCGCCTGATCGGTCTTCTCATCGAAGACGTGATCGCCGAGGCCAACCGGCGGCTTGCGAAGCTCGACCCGCATTCGGCGGATGAGGTTCGCGGCGCGCCCGCGGCCATCGCGGCTTTCTCAGCGGCGACGGCGAGCGCGGAAGCAGCCATCAAAACGTTTCTCAACAACCGTATGTACCGGCATGACCGGGTTCAGCGGGTCATGAATGAGGCCGCGCGCGTGGTCAGGGAGCTGTTCGCGCGTTACTCGGCCCATCCTGGCGATCTTCCGGCGGAATGGGGCGAGGGGCTCGCTCAGCGCTGGCGACAAGGAGCGCGCGCGGCACATCGCCGATTTCATTGCCGGCATGACCGATCGCTACGCGCTCGCCGAACACGCCCGGCTTTTTGACTCGACCCCCGAATTGCGTTAGGCGCGCCTCGGATCGCCGCGCTATGGCCATAGACATTTCGCGAGGAAACATTTTTGCCGACGGTGGCGCTGCGCATCCAAAGCGCGACCGCCGTCGCTGATTTCCGCCGGGTCATCTCCCGGCAGGCGTTGATCCAGCGCGGATTACGGTCGAGCCGCCGCGCGACGCTACGCACGGCGACATGGCGACCAACGCCGCCATGGTGTTCGCCAAGGACGCCGGCAAGAAGCCGCGCGAGCTTGCCGAGAAATATGCCGAAGCGCTTCGCAGCGACGATCTCTTCGCCAAGGTCGACATTGCCGGGCCGGGATTCATCAATCTGACGCTGAAGCCTTCAGCGTGGACTGACGTCCTGCGCGAAGCGGTGCGGCTCGGATCGGACTACGGCAAGAGCGACATTGGGCACGGCGCGCCGGTCAACGTCGAGTATGTCTCGGCCAATCCAACCGGGCCGATGCATGTCGGCCATGGCCGCGGCGCCGTGTTCGGCGACGCGCTCGCCAACTTGCTGGAGTTCACCGGCTTCAAGGTCACGCGCGAATATTACGTCAACGATGCCGGCGCGCAGGTCGATGTGCTCGCTCGCTCCGCCTATCTGCGTTACCGCGAAGCGCTCGGCGAGGACGTCGGCGCCATCCCAGAAGGCCTTTATCCCGGTGAGTATCTCAAACCCGTCGGCGCGGCGCTTGCCGCCGAGTACGGCGATGCGTTGCGCAAAGTCAGCCCGAGAAACGATATGGTCTGCCGGTCGTGCGGCAAAAGGCCATCGCGATGATGATGGCAATGCTGCGCGACGATCTCGCCGCGCTGAAGATCACGCATGAGGTTTCTTTTCCGAGGCTCGCTGATCGAATGAGCGGCGACCGATCGCGTACGCCGAGACCATCGATTGCGTTGCGCGCAGCAACGGGCTACGTCTACGAGGGACGCTTGCCGCCGCCGAAAGGCGCGCTGCCGAGGATTGGGAGGACCGCGAGCAAACGCTCTTTCGCTCGACCGCTTTTGGCGACGATGTCGACCGCCCGCTGATGAAATCGGACGGCTCCTACACCTATTTTGCCTCCGACATCGCCTACCACCGCGACAAGCTCGAGCGCGGTTTCGGCACGCTGATCGACGTCTGGGGCGCCGACCACGGCGGCTACGTCAAGCGCATGCAGGCGGCGGTGGCGGCACTCAGCGGCCGCAAGGCGGTGCTCGACGTCAAACTCGTGCAGCTCGTGAAGCTGATGCGGGCCGGCGAGCCGGTGAAAATGTCGAAGCGGGCGGGGGAGTTCGTCACGCTTCGCGAGGTGGTGGATGAAGTCGGCCGCGATGCGGTCCGCTTCATGATGCTGTTCCGCAAAAACGACGCGGTGCTCGACTTCGATCTCGCCAAGGTCATCGAGCAGTCGCGGGACAATCCGGTCTTCTACGTCCAATACGCCCACGCCCGGTGCTATTCCGTGTTCCGCAATGCGCGGGAGGCGTTTGCGGACTTGCCGAAGGACGTCAGCGATTTGGTGAATATGGCCGACGTCAGCCGCCTCTCCGACCCGGCGGAACTCGCGCTGATCCGCCAAATCTCGCTTTACCCCCGGGTCGTCGAGGCCGCGGCGGCGGCCCACGAACCCCATAGAATTGCCTTTTATCTGTTTGACTTAGCGAGCGAGTTTCATGCCCTGTGGACACTGGGGAATACGGCGTCACATTTACGCTTCATTATGCAGAATGATCGAGAAATGACGTTAGCTCGCCTGGTGCTGGTTGAGGGCGTACGCACCGTATTGGCGTCTGGGTTTGGGGTTGCTTGGGGTCGGTGCGCCGAACGAAATGCGATAGCTGTCCGCGTACGGCCTCGCCAAGGGTCGAGGGCGGCAGAATTACTTTGCAGGGCAAAATCACCGTAGTGTCTGAAATCTCCACAGCGGAGCGCACCTTTGGCTGACAACACCTTCCGGCCTCTTCGCAGCCGCCAGACGCCACAGCCCGAGCGCGCCAGTTCGGGCGCAAGCGATGCGAATGACCCGCTGGCGGAATTGGCCCGGCTGATCGGCCAGTCAGACCCCTACGCCGAGCGGCAAGCCGACGCCCGCGAACGCCGCCCTGCGTCCGAAAGGGATGCGCCTCCCGCCCGTGAATGGGCCGATGAGGAGGAAGTCGAACAAGCTTACGCGGCCGAGGGCCGATACGCGCAGCCGCCGGCGATGCCGCGTGCTGTGCCGCTTCGGGACTATGCTCCGCCCGGCGACGAAGGCGAATACGAGCAGGAGCCGCAGGCCGACGATCAATATTATGCTGGCGACAGCGGCTACCGCGAAGAGAGCGAAGACCCACGCGAGGAGCGGCCCGCCGCGGGCGTTCGCCCGGTCCCGACTTTCTTGACCAGCGGGCCGCGCGAGGACGCCGCCGAATTCGCCGAGACCGAGCACGACACGGCGGACGCTTACGCGCACGAAGAGTATTACCAGCCGAGCCAGCAGCGGCGGCGGGGCGGTTTGGTCGTGGTCATGGCCGTGCTCGGCTTGGCGGTAGTTGGTACGGCGGGCGCGTTTGCTTATCGCACCATGTTCGGCGGATCGCTGCTGCCCGCGCTGCCACCCATCATCAAGGCAAATACCTCACCTAACAAAGTCATGCCGAATTCCGGCGACACCCAGGCGGCCAATTCGGGCCAAGGCGGTGTCGCGAGCGCGTCCGCGGGCGAAAACGTCGTCTCGCGGGAAGAGGAGCCGATCAACATCGAGCCGCCAAAACCGGCGCCGAGGATCATCTCGACAATTCCCGTCAACAACAACAATCAGAGCGCGGCGTTGCCGCCGTCGGTTGTCGCGTCGGTTACGCCGATGCCCGGTTCGACGGCTCCGGCCACTGCTCCGGGATCCGCGCCTTCGGCCAATCCCGACTGGCCTTCCTCGCCGGCGATCGCAGCGCCAGTTTCCACCGCGCCCGCGCAATCGAGCCCGCCAGTAAGTGCGTCTGCCGCACCTTCAGGGCCTCCGCCCGAGCCGAAGAAGATACACACCGTCAGTATCCGTCCCGATCAGGCGGCGCACCACAGCCCGCGGTCGCAGCCGCGCGCGCTGCTGCGCCGGCGGACGGCAATGCCCCGCTGGCGCTGGTTCCAGGTGCCGGCGACGCCGCGACAGCAACTCAACCGCGCTCCCGCAGAACTCCGCCGCCATCGACGACAGTCGCGAGCACGACTACCGCAAGCACCGGCGCGGAAACTGCTCCAGCTGGAGGCTTCACGGTCCAGGTTTCGTCGCAGCATAGCGAAACCGAAGCGCAATCCTCGTTCCAGTCCCTGCGCGCGAAATATCCCGATCTGCTGGGTAAGCGTGAACCAATTATTCGCCGCGTCGATCTCGGCGCCAAGGGCGTCTACTACCGGGCCTTGGTCGGTCCGTTTGCTTCCGCCGACGAGGCCGCCGCCATGTGCAGCAGTCTCAAAGCTGCCGGCGCCAACTGCATCCCGCAGAAGAACTAATCCGCTCGATTGACCGCCGGGAGCGCGAAGGCTAAGCGGCAGCCGCAATGCGCGCCTTTATCACCGGCGTTGCCGGACCTGCGCTAACCGATCCCGAGCGTGACTTTCTCCGCGCGGCGCAGCCGTGGGGTTTGATTATTTTTCGGCGCAACGCCGCTTCGCCCGATCAGTTGCGGGGCCTGATCGGCGAGATGCGCGATGTCCTCGGCCGGCCAGCTCCGGTCCTGATCGACCAGGAGGGCGGGCGGGTCCAGCGCCTTGGACCGCCGCAGTGGCCGGCCTATCCGCCCGGGGCGGCCTACGGAGCGGTCTACGATCGCGACCGTGCGCAAGGTCTCGCTGCGGCCCGGCTCGGAGCACGTTTGATCGCTGCCGATCTTTTCGAACTCGGCATCGATGTCGATTGCCTGCCGCTTGCCGATGTTCCCGTTGCCGGGGCTGACCTGATTGTGGGAGATCGCGCCTACGGCAGCGAGCCGGGCAAGGTGGCCGCCATCGCCGCCGCGGTTGCACACGGGCTTGGAGGAAGGAAGCGTTCTGCCGGTGCTCAAACATATCCCCGGGCATGGCCGCGCCGGCGCCGATAGCCACAAGATGCTGCCCGTGGTCGGAACCGACCGGGCGACACTCGAGGCTACCGACTTTGCCGCGTTCGCGGCGCTATCTGACTTGCCTATGGCAATGACCGCGCATGTGGTGTTTACCGCCATCGATCCGGTCGCGCCTGCCACCGTTTCGGCAACTATAGTGAGTGAAGTGATTCGTGGTTCCATTGGCTTTGACGGCTTACTGATGAGCGACGACATATCGATGCAGGCGCTGTCCGGAACGGTCGGCGAACGGGCGCGCGCCGCGATCGCGGCGGGTTGCGACGTGGTGCTGCACTGTAACGGCGACATGAACGAGATGGCCGCCGTCGCCGCCGAAGTTCCGGAACTCGCCGGAGAGGCGGTGCGGCGGGCCGACGCGGCGCTGGCTCTGCGGAAAGCGCCGGCGCCTTTTGACCGCGCCGCCGGCCGTACGGAATTTTTTCGTCTCATGGCCGGCGCATGGCAGCCGGCGGAGCCCAATGCATGATCACTGAGGACGCGCAATTCGACACAGAGTTTCCGGAGCGCGGCGCCGATGAGCCGGCGCTGGTGATCGATGTCGAAGGTTTCGAAGGTCCGCTCGATCTGTTGCTGATGCTCGCGCGCCAGCAGAAGGTCGATCTGGCGAAGATTTCGATCCTGGCGCTCGCCGACCAGTACCTTGCCTTCATCGAAGAGGCGCGCAAGTTGCGGCTCGAAATCGCCGCCGATTATCTGGTGATGGCGGCGTGGCTCGCCTACTTGAAGTCGCGCTTGTTGTTGCCGGAGCAGCATGAGCCTGACGGCTTGAGCGCGGAAGAAATGGCGACCGCGCTGGCGCAGCGTCTGCGCCGCCTCGAATCCATTCGTCAGGTCGCCGAGCAATTGCTCAATCGTCCGCAGCTCGGCCGCGAAGTTTTTGCCCGCGGTCAGCCGGAACCGATTGCCGAGATCAAGCGGCCGGAATGGACGGCAACGTTGTACGATCTGCTTTCGGCTTACGCCGTTCAGCGGCAGAAGCAGGCGAGGTCCTTCGTGCGCGTGCGAAAGCGCACGGTCTGGTCGCTCGCCGAAGCACGCGAAGCGGTGGAGCGCCTGATCGGTGGCGCCACCGATTGGTGTGCGCTCGATGAATATCTCATCGCCTTTATGGTCGAACCTTCGCTTGCCACGACTGTTCGCGCGTCGAGCTTTGCCGCGACGCTCGAATTGGTCCGCGAAGGCCGCGTCCAGATGCATCAGCAAGGCGCTTTCGCGCCGCTTTACGTCCGCAAGCGGCCGGATAACGAGGCGAGTAACACCACGACCGAACGGGGGACTGGGTGAGGGGGACTGAAAGAAAATGAAATCGAATTTGGCGGAGATGCGTGTGGTTGTTGAGGAGAGGGATGCGATGGAGCGCACCGAGGAATTGCGCATCCTTGAAGCGTTGTTGTTTGCCGCTGACGAGCCGCTCGACGAGAAGGTGCTTGCCGCGCGGATGCCGGCCGGCTGCGACGTGGCGGCGCTGCTTCTGGAACTGCAAAGCGAATACGCGGGCCGCGGCGTCAATATCGTCCGCGTTGGCGGCAAATGGTCGCTGCGGACGGCAAGCGATCTCGCCTGGCTGCTGACACATGAGACCGTAGTCACCAAGAAGCTTTCGCGCGCCGCCATCGAGACGCTTGCGATCGTTGCCTATCACCAGCCGGTGACGCGCGCCGAGATCGAGGAAATTCGCGGCGTCACCACGTCGAAAGGCACGCTCGACGTTCTGCTCGAGACTGGCTGGATTCGTTTGCGGGGCAGGCGCAAGGCGCCGGGCCGGCCGGTGACCTACGGCACCACCGAGGCGTTCATGTCCCATTTTGGCCTCGAAGCGCTGGCCGACCTTCCGGGGCTGGACGAACTCAAGGGCGCGGGCCTGATCGAAAAGTCGCTTTCGGCCGGATTTACCATTCCCATTCCTTCGGACGATCCGGCATTGCGCGAGGACGAAGACCCTCTGGAACCGGAAGATCTCGATTTGGGCCTCGCTCCGCCGCCGGAACGCATCGAGGAGTAAACCTTCGCTGCAAGTTTGCGCGAGACGGCAGTCCGCTTGCCGTATTGCGCTTGTGTTTGACCCCGCCGACGCCTAGTTTCTGGCTTAAATCGGAACGGTGCAGCGAGCGCGGGCGGGTAGCCGCGCACGGAGGTTAGTATGGGCTCCCTGAGTATCTGGCATTGGCTGATCGTCGGCGCCGTGTTGCTCCTGGTATTTGGCGGGCGCGGCAAGATTTCGGACATGATGGGCGATGTCGCCAAAGGCATCAAAGCCTTCAAGAAGGGCATGACGGAAGAAGAGGCCAGTGCGGAGAAATCCGACGCACCCGTCAGGTCCCTCGACCATCAGCCGAGCGACGTGGTGAAGCCTCGTGCCGAGGCCGGCACCAAGGTGTCCTGACGCCTCTGCTGCCGGGGATTGCGGACAGCCGGCGCCAACGCCGGCATGACGGCTGAACCGGCCGGGAATTTCCATGTTCGATATCTCTTGGACCGAGTTCCTGCTGATTGGCGTAGTCGCGCTGATCGTGATCGGCCCGAAGGAGCTTCCCGCCGTATTGCGCACGGTCGGGCAGTGGACCCGCAAAGTGCGGAGCATGGCGGCCGACTTCCAAGGTCAATTCCAGGAAGCGATGCGCGAAGCCGAAATGGCCGACCTCAAAAAGCAGGTCGACGATCTGGCGCACGACGTCAAAAATTACGATCCGCTCAAGGAAGCGCGCGCCGAGGTCGAGGCGGCGGGCAGAGACATCAAGGCCTCGCTGGAGCAAAAGCCGGATGAGGCGGCGCCCGCTGAAGTGGCAATTTCGGCAGCGGCTGACGAAATCCCCCGCGGCATTGCCCGGCGCCGACGCACCGGCGGTGAATGGCGAAGAAGTCATCGCCACCGCGACGGCCCCGGTCGCGCCTGACGCCATCGAGAAATCCGCAGCGGAAATTTCGTCAGCCGAGCCCGGTATCGCCGGCGGCGCGAGTGATGTGGCCGCGGTTGCGACGGGGCCGGTGACGCCTGAAGCGGCCGCGAGCGCGGCGTCGCCCGACAACTCGGGGCGTCCCGCATGACAACCCGCGAAGACGAAGAGAAAGCGATCGAGGCGACCAAAGCGCCGCTGATGGAGCACCTGGTCGAGCTGCGCACGCGGCTGATCAAGGCGCTCGCCGCATTCGCGCTGGCCGCGATTGTCTGTTTCTTTTTCGCCAAGCAGATCTACAACGTGCTGACGTGGCCCTACGTCTGGGTCGCCGGCCCGGAGAATTCGAAGTTCATCTATACGGGGCTGCTTGAGTATTTCGTGGTGCAGCTCAAGCTCGCGCTGTTCGGCGCCGCCTTCATCGCCTTCCCGGTGATCGCGACGCAGATCTACATGTTCGTGGCGCCCGGTCTCTACCGCAACGAGCGCCAGGCTTTTCTGCCTTACCTCATCGCCACGCCGTTTTTCTTCGTGCTTGGCTCGATGGTGGTTTATTTCCTGGTCTGGCCGATGCTGGCGCGGTTTTCGCTGAGCATGCAGCAAATGGGCGGGCCTGGGCAGGCGACCATCGAACTTTTGCCGAAGGTCGAAGACTACCTTTCGCTGTTGATGAAGCTCATTTTGGCGTTCGGCATCGCCTTCCAGCTGCCGGTGATCCTGACGCTCCTTGGCAAGGTCGGCATTATCACGTCCGACCAGCTTAAATCGAAGCGGCGCTATTTCATCGTCATCGCTTTCGTCATCGCCGCGATCCTCACGCCGCCGGACGTGCTCAGCCAATTGTCGCTCGCGGTGCCGCTGGTCGCGCTTTACGAGGGCTCGGTCTGGTCGGTGCGCTTCGTCGAGAAGCGCGCCGCGGCGGAGCGCGCGGCCTCGGCTGCTGCGGCCGCGGCCAAGCCCGCGGAGTACTACTCGATATTATGACACAGCCGATTGCCTGTGATTCGTCGTGCCCGGCCTTGTGCCGGGCATCCACGTCTTAACTGCCGAGAACGAAAAGACGTGGATGGCCGGGCGAAGGGCGTTCACGCCCGTCTTTCAACGGGCTATGCCCGGCCATGACGCGATAGAAACGCAGTAGATACGAAACCCATGCACGACATCCGCTTCAATCCGGGAAAATCCCGATGGCCTTCGACCACGCGCTTGGCAAGCGAACCTGACCGACCAGGAGCGAAGGCGGTTCTCGGCGACGCGTATCATCTCGATCGAGAAGCGGCGCCAGAAAATCACTCGCGGACTCGAAACGCGCAGGCGCGGCGCAACGCGGCGTCAAAAGAAATCGGCGAAGCAAAGAAGAAAAAGGACGAAGCCAAATTTCGGCAGCTTGATGGCCGAAGTCGCAGAGCTGAAAAACATGCCGTCGCTGGATGGAGAGCGAGAAAGAAGGCTCGGAAGTGAGTTAAACGACGCGCTCGCCGAAATTCCCAATCTCCCGGCCGCCGACGTGCCCGACGGCAAGGACGCCAATGACAATGTCGAGCGTCATCATTTTGGAGCGAAGCGCGAGTACGCATTTGCGCCGAAGCAGCATTTCGATCTCGGCGAAGCGCTCGGCCAGATGGATTTCGAGACCGCGGCGAAATTATCCGGCGCGAGATTTGTGGTTCTGAAAAAAGGCCTCGCGCGGCTTGAACGCGCGCTCGGTCAATTTTTTCTCGATGTGCACACGAGCGAGCCACACAATTACACCGAAATTGCGCCCGCCGCTTCTTGTCCGCGACGACGTAATGTTCGGGACAGCACAATTACCGAAATTTCGTGATGACCAATACTTCAGCACGATGCGCTGAGACATTTGCGGGTATAGAAAGCGATCGTTGGGGAAACGTTTGACGCATTCGAGCAGAACAAAGAGACGTACATCGATCTTATCAATCGCCTATTAAGAAATATGTACGTGCACGGCTTCAGTCAGGAAACGATCCGACTCTGCGGCATACCGGGCACTCTTAAAGGCGCCTGCCAATTTGCGGTCAGCAGTTTCGGCGGCCGTCCGATGAACCAAAGAAGGATCGATTCTGGCTCATTCCCACCGCCGAAGTGCCGCTGACCAATCTCGTCCGCGAGTCCATCCTCGACGAAGCGCAATTGCCGCTGCGCTACACCGCGTGCACGCCGTGCTTTCGCGCCGAAGCCGGCGCGGCCGGCAAAGACACGCGCGGCATGATCCGCCAGCACCAGTTCACCAAAGTCGAGCTCGTCTCCATCACCACGCCGGAGCAAAGCAAAGACGAGCACGAACGCATGCTCGCCTGCGCCGAAGAAGTGCTGAAGCGGCTCGAATTGCACTATCGCGTGGTGACGCTTGTGCGCCGGCGACATGGGCTTTGCCGCGCAAAAGACCTACGACATCGAAGTCTGGCTGCCGGGCCAGAACATGTATCGCGAAATTTCCTCGTGCTCGAACTGCGGCGAGTTTCAGGCCCGCCGCATGGCCGCGCGCTATCGTGGCAAGGAAAGCCGTGACGTCCGCCACGTGCACACGCTCAACGGCTCCGGCGTCGCCGTCGGCCGCGCGCTGATTGCGGTGATGGAAACCTACCAGCAGGACGACGGCTCAATTGCCGTGCCCGAGGCGCTTGCGCCATATATGGGCGGGATAAAGAAAATCGAGAAATCTTGAAATCATGCGCATTATGGTCACCAACGACGACGGCATTCACGCAGAAGGTTTGGTCATCTGCGAGAAGATCGCGCGCGAAATCTCTGACGATGTTTGGGTCATCGCGCCGGAATACGATCAGTCCGGCGTGGCTCATTCGCTGTCGCTCAACGATCCGCTGCGGCTACGGCAAGTCGCCGAGCGGCGGTACGCGGTGCGCGGAACGCCGACCGATTGTGTCATCATGGGCGCGCGGTACGTGCTCGACGGCAAGAACCCGGACCTCGTGCTTTCCGGCGTCAATCGCGGGCGCAATGTCGGCGAGGACGTGATCTATTCCGGCACCGTCGCGGGTGCGCTCGAGGGCACGGTGATCGGCGTGCCGTCGCTCGCTTTGTCGCAGGCGACGTCGGCGCGCACCGGCCGCTCGCCTCATTGGGATACCAGCCTGCGCTTCGCGCCCGACATTATCCGCCGCGTGATTGCCGAAGGCATTCCGCATGACGTGCTGGTCAACGTCAATTTTCCCGATTGCCCGCCCGATGAGGTCAAAGGCATTTCGGTGACGGAGCAGGGCCGCCGCCGCCAGGAGCGCTTGCAGATCGAAGAACGCAAGGATGGCCGCGGCAATCCATATTACTGGATCGCCTACGTGCGCCACGCTTTCGTCAAGGCCGAGCAGGGCACCGATCTCGCGGCGCTCGAGGATCAGCGCATCTCTGTCACGCCGTTAAAGCTCGATATGACCGACGAGCCGTACATGACCAAGCTCGCGAGTTTGTTCGGCTAAAAACGCCTAGCTCTGTTGTGGGGTGTGCGCGGGCGTGGCGGCCCTGATGGCCTGCGCCAGTGCTTCTGCTTGAAACGGCTTCTGCAAGGTCGGGGTCTTGCGATACGCCTCGGGTACGCCGCGCTGGCCGTAGCCGGTGGCGAAGACAAACGGCAATCCGCGTTCGATCAAGACCTCGACCACCGGCGAAATCGGTTGGCCGTTGAGATTGACGTCAAGAATGGCGACGTCGAATTCGCTCTGCTTGGCAAGCGTCAACGCCTCGTCAATGCGGCCGGCTTCGCCCGCTAGCTCGCAGCCGAGATCGGCGAGCATGTCCTGCAACAGCATGCGGATCATCAGCTCGTCCTCGACCACAAGGACGCGCTTTCCGGCGACTGAACTTGCTACTGGCGGCATACCGGAACCCTGTCCTTCACAAATTCCTTCCGGCTGCGGATGCCTTGCCGGCGATTCTTGACGTGCTCACCCACTCGCGCAGACCCATCCATAGCATTAGCCCGAGGGCTTAATCTCCGACGAAGGCTGCGGGTTCCGTTCCCTCCACGGGGATCTACTTGAGCTTACCCGCTTTTCCACGGTGAAGCTCTCTACGTATATGCAGTTGCGGCAACATGATAGGATTGATCCCGTTGTCGCAGACGAGGCTGTTGTGACGGATATTGACGCCGGCGACGTAGAGCGCATGGAGTTTCAGCTCACGCTGCGTCGCCGGGGCATCAGCGATAAGGCTGTACTGCGCGCCATGGACGCGGTCCCGCGCGAACATTTTGTCACTTCCGAATTCACCGCCAGCGCGTACTCCGATCAGGCGCTGCCGATCGCCTGCGGCCAGACCATCAGTCAACCTTACGTCGTCGCCTACATGACGGAGCAGCTGGAAGTCCGGCCCGAGCACCGGGTGCTCGAAGTCGGCACCGGCTCGGGTTACCAGGCCGCCATTTTGTCGCGGCTCGCCGGTGAAGTGGTCAGCATCGAGCGTTACCGGACGCTGGCCGACGCCGCGCGCGCCCGGCTCAAGACGCTGGGCTATGAGAACGTGACCGTTCGCGCGGGCGACGGGATGGCCGGTGCGCCGGACGAGGCGCCTTTCGACCGGATCATCGTTACCGCCGCTGCCGATGCCATACCGGAGCGTTTGCTTGAACAGCTGGCCGATGACGGAAAAATGGTGCTGCCGCTTGGGCCACCTGGCGGCGTTCAGTACATCGTCAAACTGTCCAAAACAGCCGAGGGAGTGCAGCGGCAGGATTTGATCGCGGTGCGCTTCGTACCGCTGCTGCCCGGGCAAGCGCGGGAATTGTAACCCTCGTGACCGCAATTTCGGCTTTGTTAGCGGTCTTTCCGAATACTTAAAGGCCTGTTTACCTCAACGATGTTTATTCGCTCGCAGGGTATTTTGCGTGCGGGCGGTAACTATGAGCGCATGGCGCTTGGCCTTCGGGCCGCAACTGGCTGTTATGGCATTAATCGGGGTGGGAGCCGCGGGGTGCGCCGACTCCAGCCGCTTCGACAGCAATCCATTTGCCGCCGACAACAGCGGGCCCCGCAGCGAAGTCACCGGGTCGATCCCGAAGTCGAGCGGCAGTGTCGAGAGCAAGCCGCTTCCGCACCTGGCCAGTAACGGCGGCGAGGGCAGCTCGGGTGGCGGTCGGGGCATGGGCTCCTACCAGCCCTCCGTGGCAGCCCCATCGGACGTCACCGGCTCGCTGCCGCCCTCCGCGCCGCCCCCACCGCCGCCATCCTGGAGCTGGGAAGGCGGCACGCCGATCACGCTGCGCGCGGGCGATTCGCTGGAAACGCTGTCGCGGCGATACGGGGTGCCCGTTGCCGCCATTATGCAGGCCAATAGCATCAACAACCCGGCGCTGGTCCATGCCGGGCAACATCTGGTCATTCCCCATCTGAAAGGGCCGGCTGCGGCACTCGCGGCACCGCCGCCGCGCGTCGCTGCGAATGCGCCGGCGCTACCGGCGGCGGCGCCGACGCTGCCTCCGGCCACCCCGGTCGCGCCGCCGCGAATGGCGCTCGCTCCGACTTCCGCCGTTCACGTCGTCGCTGCCGGTGAGACGCTGCGCAGCATCGCGCACATGTATGGCAAGCCGGTTCTGGTCCTCGCCAAAGCCAACAACATTGCCCCCGACAGCCGGATGAAGATCGGTGCGCGTCTCGTCATTCCGGACGCCAAGACGGCCGCGCAACCACCCGTCGCCCAGCCCAAGCGTGCCGAAGCTCCGCCCGTCGCAGCGGCGCCGCAAAACCTTGCCTCCGTCGCCGAGTCACCGCATAGCGCCCGGCTGGCGTCGCCGGCCGCACCGGAAGAAGAGCAGGGTGCGGTCAAGGCGGCGGAACCGGCCGGTAAGCTCGGCGAGTTCCGCTGGCCGGTCCGCGGGCGCGTCATCGCCGGCTTTGGACCGAAGCCGAACGGATTGCAGAACGACGGCATCAATCTCGCGGTGCCGGAAGGCACGCCGATCAAGGCGGCAGAGGATGGCGTCGTCGCTTACGCCGGCAACGAGCTCAAAGGCTATGGCAATCTGGTGCTGCTGCGCCACGGCAACGGCTTCGTCACCGCCTATGCTCATGCCAGCGAAATCCTGGTGAAGAAAGGCGATGTCATCAAACGCGGGCAGACGATCGCCAAATCCGGGCAGACCGGCAGCGTGACCGCGCCGCAGCTTCACTTTGAGATCCGTAAAGGCTCGACGCCCGTCGATCCGGCGCAGTACCTCAACGGCGCTTGATGGGACGACACGCCGCGGAGGGCGGAATCGAGCCGTCCTCAGCCGTCCGTCATTTTTATCCCTAAGCGTCCTGCCAGATCCTGGACGTATTGCCAGGCGACGCGGCCAGAGCGTGCGCCGCGCGTTGTCGCCCATTCCAGCGCTTCGCGGCGCAATTCGGCGTCATCGATGCGGATGCGATAGCGGGCAACGTAGGCGTCGATCATCGCCAGGTATTCGTCCTGGCTGCAGCGGTGAAAACCGAGCCACAGCCCGAAGCGGTCCGACAGGGAGACTTTCTCTTCCACTGCCTCGCCCGGATTGATGGCTGTGGCGCGCTCGTTGTCGACCATGTCGCGCGCCATCAAATGCCGTCGGTTCGACGTGGCGTAAAAGATCACGTTTTCAGGCCGCCCCTCGATGCCGCCTTCGAGCATCGTTTTGAGCGCTTTGTAGGAGGTATCTTCTGCTTCGAACGAAAGATCGTCGCAGAACACGATGAAGCGCTGCCGCGCCGGACGCAACCGGCCCATCAGTTCCGGCAGAGATTCAATGTCCTCGCGGTGGATCTCGACGAGCTTAAGCCCGGCGGCGGGATGGGCGGCGCTCACGGTGGCGTGCGCGGCTTTGACCAACGATGATTTGCCCATGCCGCGCGCACCCCAAAGGAGCGCGTTGTTGGCCGGCAAACCGCGGGCGAAACGTTCCGTATTCTCGAGCAGCAGATCGCGCACCCGCTCGATGCCTTTGAGAAGTGACATCTCGACGCGATTGATGCGGCGGACCGGAGCGAGCGTTCGCCCCTCGGCGTACCACACGAACGCGTCGGCGGCAGCAAAGTCCAGCTGCTCCTCAGGTGTCGGCGCGAGCCGTTCGAGTGCGGCGGCAATCCGCTGCAAAAGGTTTTCGTCGCCGGCGTGCGTGGCGGAAATTTGCGCTCGCTTGGCGGCGCCTTTCGGCGCCGTTTTCGGTCTTTTTCGTTGCGGAGGTTTGGCCATGCTGGTTCAAACTTAAAGTAGTTCAAAATGTCGTCTGGCGTCTCTTGGGACCGTTTTTGCGGCCCGCGCACGATGCTGTAACGGGCCGCCCCAACCCTCGCAAGCGCGCTGAAAAGGGGGCCACCGTACATTGCAATTGGGCGAACGGCAGCTATAGTCCGCGCCAATTTCCCGCGCAAAATCGGGCCTTCACCATAAGGCCGGCGCGTCCCTGGCGTTCCGGAGGAGCTATGTTTATCACGCCCGCATTCGCGCAAAGCAATCCATTAAGCAGCCTGTTCGGCGGCGACAGCGGTGGCATGATGACCTCGCTGCTGCCGCTCATACTAATTGTCGTGATTATGTATTTTCTGGTGCTGCGCCCGCAGCAGCAGAAGGTGAAGCAGCATCAGGCCATGGTCAGGGCGTTGCGCCGTGGCGATACGGTGGTGACCAACGGCGGATTGGTCGGCAAGGTCACCAAAGTCGTCGATGACGACCAGATCGAGGTCGAGATTTCCGACGGCGTGCGCGTGCGGCAGATGCGCTCAATGGTATCCGACGTGCGCGCCAAGGGCGAGCCGGTGAAGGACGAGAGCGCAAGCTAAGCCGGCGCTCGGTCGCATCGCTCTTAAACCAGGGACGGTCAGTCGCATGTTGTTTTTCACGCGATGGAAAGCGGCGGGCATTTTGCTGATTGCGCTCGTGGTGTGCCTGTTTGCGTTGCCGAATTTCTTTTCCGAGGCGGCGGTGCGCGCATGGCCGTCATTCGCGCAACGCCACATCGTGCTCGGGCTCGACTTGCAGGGCGGATCGAGCCTGCTGCTTGAGGTCGATACCGCCGCCGTGCGCAAGGAGAAGCTGCAAGGCATAGCCGACGATGTGCTGCGAATTCTTCGCGGCGCACGCATTCCGTTCACCGGACGCGCCGTCCGTGGCAATAGCGTCGAAGTGCATATCACGCACGACACCGATGTCGAGAACGCCGTGTCGAAGCTGCGCGAGCTGTCGCAGCCGCTCTCCGGCATCCTCGGCTCCTCTGGCCAGCGCAGCGTCGACATTACCGAGAACGCCGGCACCATCACGCTGACGCCGTCGGATGGGGCCGTCGCCGAACGCGTTCGTCAAGCCGTCGATCAATCGATCCAGATTATCGAGCGCCGCGTCAACGAGCTCGGATTGGTCGAGCCGACGATCCAGCGCGAAGGCGCCTCCCGCATTCTCGTTCAGGTTCCGGGCTTGCAGGATCCCTCGCGGCTAAAGGAGATTTTGGGCAAGACCGCCAAGCTCGATTTCAAGATGGTCGATCAGTCGATGACGCCCGAGCAGGCGATAGCGACACACCCACCGGCCGATTCGGAAATTCTCGATGGGGAAGGGGGAGCAAAATATCTCATCGAAAAGCGGCCGCTGGTTTCCGGCGGCGATCTCATCGATGCGCAGCCTGGCTTCGATCAGCGCTCCAGTGAACCGGTCGTCAACTTCCGCTTCAATTCATCGGGCGCTCGTAAATTCGCTGAAGCGACACAACAGAATGTGGGCAGGCCGTTCGCCATTGTGCTCGACAACAAAGTGATCTCGGCCCCGGTGATCCGCGAGCCTATTCTCGGCGGCTCGGGCCAGATTTCTGGCAATTTCACCGTCCAGTCGGCCAACGACCTCGCCATCCTTCTGCGCGCCGGCGCATTGCCGGCACCCCTGACGGTGATCGAGGAACGAACAGTCGGTCCAGGCCTCGGTCAGGATTCGATCAATGCCGGCACGCATGCGGCGTATGTCGGCGCGGCGCTTGTGGTCGTGTTCATGCTCGTGACCTACGGCCTGTTCGGGCTGTTCGCCAACATCGCGGTTGCGATAAACGTCGCCATGATCTTTGGCGTGCTGTCGGCGCTCAACGCCACGCTGACGCTGCCCGGAATTGCCGGCATCGTGCTTACCGTCGGCATTGCCGTGGATTCGAACGTGCTGATCTACGAGCGCATCCGCGAAGAGGTTCGCGCCGGACGAAGCGCCATCAACGCCATCGACGCCGGCTTCTCCCGGGCGCTGGCGACCATCCTCAACTCCAACATCACCACGTTCATCGCCGCCGCGGTCCTGTTCTATATCGGCACCGGGCCGGTGCGCGGCTTTGCGGTGACGCTCGGCATCGGCATCCTCACCAGCTTGTTCACCGCGTTTACGCTGACGCGGCTGATCGTGGCTTATTGGGTGCGGTTGTACCGCCCGCGAACTGTACCGATCTAACGAACACCTGATACGAAAGAGTTTCCTTGCGCCTGCTCCGCATCGTCCCCGACAACACGCGCTTCGACTTTATGCGCTTCCGGCGCATAAGCTTTCCGATATCGGCTATCCTGTCGATTGCGGCGATCCTGCTTTATTTCGTGCACGGCCTGAATTTCGGCATCGACTTCGTCGGCGGCACCTTGATGGAGGTGCAGACCAAGGCCGGTCCCGCCGAAATCGCAAAGATGCGCGGCACCATAGCCGGCCTTCATCTCGGCGATTTCCAGCTCCAGCAATTCGGCGCGCCGAACGACGTGCTGATCCGCATTTCCGAACAGCCGGGCGGCGACGTGGCGCAGCAAGAGGCCGTGCAGAAGGTGCGCGAGGCGCTCGGCAACGACGTCGAATACCGCCGCGTCGAAGTGGTGGGACCGAGCGTCTCCACCGAGCTGTTGTCATACGGGACCATCGGGCTCGTGCTCGCCATCGCCGCCATTCTGGTCTACCTCTGGTTCCGGTTCGAATGGCAGTTCGCGCTGGGCGCCATGATCGCGAACGTGCACGATCTGGTGCTCACCGTCGGCTTCATGTCGCTGACGCGCATCGATTTCGACCTCACCAGCATTGCCGCGCTGCTCACCATCCTGGGCTACTCGCTCAACGACACGGTGGTGATCTACGACCGCATTCGCGAGATGCTGCGCCGCTATAAGCGCATGTCGATGCCGGATCTGCTCAATGCATCGATAAACGCCACGCTGTCGCGCTCGATCGTCACCCATCTGACGGTGTCGCTGTCGTTGCTGGCGCTGCTTCTGTTCGGCGGCCAGGCGATCCGCAGCTTCACCGCGACCATGATGTTCGGTGTCGTGCTGGTCGGCACCTACACGTCGGTGTTCATTGCCTCGCCGATCCTGATCTACCTCGGCGTGGGGCGCACGCGTCTGGGCGGCCCCGAGGAACAAGAGGAGGCGCAAGTCCCGGTCGCGCCGCCGACCGCTCCGACCACACCGTCGCCGCCCGCACCGACGTCGCGGCGAGCGAAAGCGCGGCGCTAGAGCGCGATGACTTTATCTTTTCTTTGAAGTCTCTGAAGCATCACGCCGCTCTGGCGTTTTCGCAGCGCATGATCTTTTCCGAAAACCGGTTCCCACTTTTCGGGATCATGCGCTAGTGGACGATCCGCACCTGCCGCAGCAGGTCGTTATTGACGCACATGGCGAAGGCGGCTTCCGGTTCGGCGGCATGTCGCATCGCGGCTCGCTACTTTGTTTTCCGGACGGCATTTGGGCCTGGCCGATTGCCGCGCCCGCTGCACTGATGAATGAAGCGCTTTCGCCGGTTTTTGCCCGCGCTGCCGATCTTGATTTTTTCGTGCTCGGCACCGGGTTCGGGCTTTGGATGCCGCCGCCATCGCTGCGCGCGCGCTTTCGCGAGGCGAATGTTTCACTCGACGTGATGACCACCGGCCCGGCGGTACGCACCTACAACGTGATGCTGTTGGAAGGGCGGCGGGTTGGCGCCGGGCTGATCGCTACCGATTAGGCGCGGAGGCCCGCGTCTCCCGCTGGCTACGAGCCGGTCGCGGGAATGAAGTCGAACGGCTTTGCCGGCGTGAATTTCGCCGAAACTTCACCCCCGAGAATGGGACTTCCCTGCAGGTCGAGCTTAAGGACGGGCGACCCTTTCGCCAGACCAAGTTTGTCGAGAGAAACCCAGAATATGTTTGGGCTCCGGGTGTCCTCGAAATAATAATCGCGGTGCGTCTGGTCCGACGCCGACCGCCACCACGTTGAGGAAGCATTTGGGCGACCGGGAACCGAATGGCTCAGCGGTACGGAGACATTCCTCATGATGCTGAACACGACCGCAGCAGCATCGCGCGGCGATTTAGTCTGTGGCGCCTGCGACAGATAATAGGACGCGCGGACGAAGCGATCGGCCGGTCGGCCGGTTCCCGGAAGGAATGCGCCGCCGCCGACGTCGCTCCAGTAAGACGTCAGCGCCAACTGCTCGTTGAAGGACGGCTCGTTGGTCATGACTTTGTAAGTGGGACTGTGATGGATGACGAGTTTGCCGCCGATGTATTCGAAGATCGCGGAGTCGCCGCTGGGATCGGATATGGCCAAATGCCCGACGCCCTTTTCGCCGTCGGGAAGAGTTATCGGCATGACTTGAATGTCGGCCTTGGCGATCGTCTCGACCGCCTCGTTCACCGTGGCGAAACTGTCCAGTACATACTGGGCCCACGCGGCGATGGAGAGACCGGGCCGCTGCGGATCGCGCGGGCCGGGGTCCATGACCGACAGGTACAGCGTGTTTGCGACCAGGCCCTTTTCGTTGATTCCGTCGATCGAAGCCTGGTCGTAGATACCGGCAACGACGCTGCCGTATTTCGAGGTCCAGGTCACCGCGTTACTTGGCACAGCGCCGTCGTGGTGAAGGCCGGATGGAAGCACCCACAGATTTGTTTCCATCGGCTGGGCCCAATCAAGCGTGCGTCCGGTAATGACCGTATGGTCGTCGCCTGTAAACGTCACGCGCGAGCAGGCCAACGCCACGGACGATGTTAAAAGGCATGCGGCAGCGGTGCTCAGGAAGACGGATTTGATGGACATCGGGACCTCGGAAAACGAACGTTCTCGGCAGTCGTGGGCCTGAGCCGCTGATCGGCTCAACGGGGAACTTTCTGCATCGAGTGTCTCACGTGGGATTTAATCGTTCGCCTTGTGGCACCGCGGTATTCGCGACAATGACCAACTAATTTTTAGCGTTGACGAGCGAATGTCGTTAGCTGATCCGATGCAAGACGCCTTCGCCTATTGTGCCGACCTGGTGCGCACCGCCGACCGCGATCGCTTCATTGCGTCGTTGTTCGCACCGGCCGACAAGCGCGACGCGCTCTACGCGCTTTATGCTTTCAACGCTGAAATCGCGCGGGTGCGCGAGGCCGCGCATCAAGCCTTGGCGGGCGAAATTCGCCTGCAATGGTGGAGCGACGTGATCGCCGGCGAACGCGCCGGCGAAGCGCTGGCCAATCCGGTCGCCGCGGCGCTACTGGCCATCATCGAGCGCTATCGGCTTTCGCCGGCTCGGCTCATCGCCATGATCGAGGCGCACCGTTTCGACCTCTATGACGAGCCGATGCGCGACCTCACGCAGCTCGAAACCTACGCGAGGCAAACGTCGTCGGTGCTGTTCGCGCTCGCCGTGCAAGTCCTTGCTGGCGCCGAAGCCGACGCAATCTGTGCGCCGGCGGGTGTGGCGTACGCGGTGACCGGGTTGCTGCGGGCGCTTCCGCTCCACATTGCGCGGCGGCAATTCTATTTGCCGGCGGCGCTGCTGGATGAATACGGCGTCGGGCTTGCCGACTTGTCTGCCGGCCGCTCCTCGCCAGGCCTCGATGCGGCGCTGCGGGAGCTGCGCGCTTTCGCACGCCGGAACCTCGACAAGGGACGCGAGCAAATGGCGCAGCTTCCTCAATCAGCCATACCGGCGTTGCTGCCATTGGCGCTCGTTGGACCCTCGCTGGCACGTCTTGAGAAAAGCCCGCCGTTTCAGCCGGCCGAGATGCCGCTATGGCGGCGGCAATGGCTGATCTGGCGCGCGGCGCGAAATCCGCAACGAATTGCGCGGTGAAACCTATTCCGCAGCGTGCAGGACGGCGGCGCCGTTCCACCGCTCGAGATCGGCGAGTGCGCGCTCAGACAATGCTTTTTTCCGGTCGCCGCGGCGCGTGCCGGCCGGAAGCGGCGGAAACAATCCGAAGTTCACGTTCATCGGCTGGAACGAACGAGTGCCGGTATCCGGCGCTTCAACGTGTCCGCCGGTGATGTGAGCGAGCAGGGCGCCGTGCGCTGTAGTCGGCGGCGGGATTTGCTGCGCTTCGCTGCGCCGTTCCGCCGCCGCAAATCGGCCAGCCAGGAGGCCGATCGCCGCCGATTCAACATAACCTTCGCAACCGGTGATTTGGCCTGCGAAACGTAATCGCGGCATCGTCTTGAGCCGCAGCGTTTCGTCGAGAAGTTTTGGCGAATTCAGAAAAGTATTGCGGTGCAGGCCGCCTAGTCTGGCAAACTCCGCATTGGTGAGCCCGGGAATGGTGCGAAGAATTCGCACCTGCTCGCCGTGTTTCAGTTTGGTCTGGAAACCCACCATGTTGAACAGCGTGCCCAGTTTGTTGTCCTGGCGCAGTTGCACGACCGCGTAAGGTTTTGCCGCCGGCTGCCGCGGATCGGTCAGGCCGAACGGCTTCATTGGGCCATGGCGCAAGGTCTCTCGTCCGCGCTCGGCCATCACTTCGATTGGCAGGCAACCGTCGAAGTAGGGCGTTGACGCTTCGAATTCGTGGAACGCCGCTTTTTCGCCTGCCAGCAACGCATCGATGAACTCGTCGTATTGCGCGCGCGTCAGCGGGCAGTTGATGTAGTCCGCCCCCGAGCCGCCCGGTCCCGCTTTGTCGTAACGCGACTGGAACCAGGCGATGTCGAAGTCGATGGAATTCGCGATGCACGATCGGTGCTATGGCGTCGAAAAAGGCCAGCGCCGTTTCGCCGGTCGCCGCGACGATTGCGTCGGCAAGTACCGGCGATGTCAGCGGTCCGGTGGCGACAATGACGTTATCCCAGCCGGGCGGCGGTGCGGCAATCTCCTCGCGCCGGATTTCGATCAAAGGCTCGCCTTCCAGCGCTGCCGTGATCGCTGCGGCAAAGCCGTCGCGGTCGACCGCGAGCGCGCTGCCGGCCGGAAGCTTGTGCGTATCGGCTGTGCGCATGACCAGCGAGCCGAGCGCCCGCATCTCGGCGTGCAAAACTCCGATGGCGCTCGTCTCCGCGTCATCGGAGCGGAACGAGTTGGAGCAAACAAGCTCGGCGAGTTGTTCGGTCTTATGTGCCGCGGTCGAGCGCACCGGCCGCATTTCGTGCAGCACGACTGGCACACCCCTGCTGGCGAGCTGCCAGGCGGCTTCGGAACCGGCAAGGCCACCGCCGATGATGTGAACGGGAACAAAAGTGTCAGCCACGCAATGAAGTTAGGCGCATCAAGCCGCATCGGCAACGTTCGAGCTTGCGGTTGGCGGGTTGTACGGGGTCTGCTATAGGCCCACTTAATAAATCGCCCACGGGACCTTTTATGGCCGTCGATACTGAAACCGTCCGCCGCGTCGCCCATCTCGCGCGCATGGCCGTTGCCGGCGACGAGGTCGAAGGTTTAGGGCGCGAATTAAACGCCATACTGGCCTTCGTCGAGCAGCTCGCCGATGTCGATGTAGCCGGCGTCGAACCAATGACTTCGGTAACGCCGATGGCGATGAAAACCCGGAAGGATGAAGTGAACGACGGCGAAATTGCCGACGCCGTTCTCGCGAATGCTCCGGAGCGGGAAGATCACTTCTTTGTTGTGCCGAAGGTGGTGGAATAATGTGTCTCGCCTGTGAACAACAAGGCCTCTGGCTCGCTTATTTGAAAAAGCGCGGCCTGATCACTGAAGACGGATATTTGGTGGAGCAGCCACCCTTTTTAGCTGACGCGGCCGACCCGCAACCTGCCGAGCCGGCGGGAACCGGTGAAGCGCCGGCCAGCGTCGCGGAGAGCAACAAAGTTTCCGGCGACGATCCGAAAGCGGGATGACCGAACTCACTTCGCTTACGCTCGCGCAGGCGCGCGACGCGCTGCGCGGCAAGCGTTGCTCTGCGCTCGAACTCACCGATGCGCATCTCGCCGCCATTGAAAAGGCGCGGGCACTGAACGCCTTCGTGTTGGAAACGCCCGATCGCGCTCGCAAAATGGCGCGCGCGTCGGACGCACGCCTCGCCAAAGGTGAGGATAGGGCGCTCGAAGGGCTTCCCCTCGGCGTCAAGGATCTGTTCTGCACCGACGGCGTGCGCACCACAGCCTGTTCGCACATTCTGGAAAACTTCGTTCCGACCTACGAGTCCACCGTCACGGCGAACCTTTGGCGCGACGGCGGCGTGCTGCTCGGCAAGCTCAATAACGACGAGTTTGCCATGGGCTCGTCGAATGAGACCTCGCATTTTGGCCCGGTGGTATCGCCGTGGCGCCGCCGTGGCTCGGATGCAAAGCTCGTACCCGGCGGCTCGTCGGGCGGATCGGCGGCGGCCGTGGCGGCCGATTTGTGCGTTGGAACAGTCGGCACTGATACCGGCGGTTCAATCCGCCAGCCGGCCGCTTTCTGTGGAATTGTTGGGCTGAAGCCTACCTACGGCCGCTGCTCGCGCTGGGGGATTGTCGCGTTCGCATCATCGCTCGATCAGGCCGGACCGTTCGCGCGCACGGTGCGCGATTGCGCAATTTTGCTCCGCTCGATGGCCGGCCACGATCCGCGGGACACCACTTGCGCCGACCTGCCGGTGCCGGATTACGAAAGAGCGATCGGAGATTCTGTTAAAGGCATGCGCATCGGTATTCCAAAGGAATATCGCGTGGAGGGCATGGCCGCCGAGATCGACGCGCTCTGGCAGCAAGGGATCCGCTGGTTGCAAGACGCCGGCGCGGTCATTTCCGAAATTTCACTACCTCACACCAAATACGCGCTGCCGGCGTACTACATCGTGGCTCCCGCCGAAGCTTCGTCCAATCTCGCGCGCTATGACGGCGTACGCTACGGCTTGCGGGTTTCCGGCAGCGACGTCATCGACATGTACGAGCGAACGCGCGCTGCCGGATTCGGCAAAGAAGTGCGCCGGCGTATCATGATCGGCACTTATGTGCTGTCCGCAGGCTACTACGACGCTTACTATCTCCGCGCGCAGAAAGTGCGCACGCTGATCAAGCGCGACTTCGAGGAATGTTTTGCCGCCGGTGTCGACGCAATCCTGACGCCGACGACGCCGTCCGCCGCCTTTGGCATCGGCGAAAAAGGTCGTGCCGATCCGATCGAGATGTATCTGAACGACATTTTCACTGTGACGGTGAACATGGCAGGCCTGCCCGGAATATCGGTACCCAGCGGCCTTGATGCGCAGGGTCTTCCGCTTGGCTTACAGCTGATCGGCAGGCCGTTCGCAGAAGAAACCTTGTTCTCGCTTGGCGCCGTGATCGAGAAAGCTGCCGGCCGATTTACGCCGGAGCGCTGGTGGTGAGAGCTCAGCCGCTCGTTTGCGGGGCCTCCGGCACCGGCTCTTCCGGTTCCAGTTCCATCAAAGTTTCGTAGCGCCGCCGCGGCAACGCGGAAGGATATTCACGCTGCAGGAACTCGATCAGTTTCTCGCGCACTTCACAGCGCAAATCCCAGACCGCTGGCGCGCTATTGGCGCTGACCAGGGCCCGCAACTGGATTGCCGTTTCGCTGCAGTCGCTGACTTGAAGATTCACGACCTTGCCGTTCCAAAGCTTGGATTCCGTCGCGATCTCGGTCAGTTTTTCACGGATTGTCTGCACCGGCGCCGTAGGATCGACGTAGAGAAACACCGTGCCGATTAGTTCACCGCCGATTCGGGTCCAGTTCTGAAACGGCTTTTCGATGAAGTAACTGAGCGGCACCACCATGCGCCGCCAATCCCACAGCCGCACTACGACATAGCTGAATGTGATCTCCTCGACGTTGCCCCATTCGTTTTCGACGATGACGGCGTCGTCGATACGAATAGGCTGCGAGATCGCGATCTGGACGCCGGCGATAAAGTTGGTCAGGACCGGCCGCGCCGCAAAGCCGGCGATAATTCCGGCGACGCCGGCCGAAGCAAATAAAGTCACGCCGAACTGGCGGACGGCATCGAAGGTCATCAGCGCAAAGCCGATAGTCGCCAGCGCGATCACGACGTCGAGCACGCGCACCAATACGCGGATTTGTGTGACGTGTTTGCGCGCCAACAGATTGTCGGCGACGTCGAGGCGAAAGCGCAGCAGGTAAAGATCGGCGCCGATATGCAACACGGTTGCCGCGGCCCATCCGAGCAGGCAAATGGTGGCCAGCGTTAGCAGGCGCGCGAGATAGGATTGTGTGTCATCCGAAAGCGGTGTCGCGGGGAGGGCGATTGCCAGCGCGACCAGCACCAAGGCCAGTCGCGTCGGCCCTTTGGTTGCCCCCATCGCCGTTCGCAAAAACGGCCGTCGTTCGCGAAGCGCGCGGCGCAACAAGGCGAGAACGGCCGCGTACACTAGCAAGGCGATAATGCCGGCGCCAACGAGCAGGACTGCAGACGTGGCCCAATCCCATGCCGTCGGCAGCATGGCGCCAAAGCGAGTTCTGGATTCGCTCGGTAATCGTTTGCCACATGGCGCAATTATTACATCAAACGATAACGAAAACGGCCTGGCGCGCCGTGCGGTTCCGCCTTCTGGACAGCGGCGACGTGAAATGGCATCAACCGCGTGCCACGGTTAACGGCAACACCGCGACCGGTTTCGAAAAATGAAGAGCTTTTTGCTGCGCATTTTTACCTGGTGGAATAGCCAGACGTTCGGCACGCAAGTGTGGACGGCGCTTTATGGTGAGTTCGTCGGCACGGACGAATTCGGCAACCGCTATTACCGTACCAAAGGCGGCAAGATCGATCCGACGCTTGGCATTGAGCGGCGGTGGGTGGTGTACTCAGGGATCGCGGAGGCATCGAAGGTGCCGCCAGGCTGGCACGGCTGGATGCATCATATTGTCGACGTACCGCCGACGCTCGATCCGACAAAGCCGCGTCCCTGGGAAAAACCATATGAACCGAACCTGACCGGCACACCCTACGCGCGGCGACCAAGCGGTTCGATTTTGGGCCGCGGCCATCGCCCCAAGGCCACGGGCGACTACAAGGCCTGGACGCCAGGCGGCTAAGCCCGAAGCGCCCTGATGCGGCGGCGGGCTCGACGCGTCTGCGTTCATGATAAGGCCCGAAAAGGAACCGGCCCCTGTTTTCGCCGTATTCCCTGTGTTAACCGGGCGGCAAGCGGGATGTTTCAACCAATCCGCTCAGGTTTCATGCCTCGTATCGCGGTTCTTATTGCGCTGATCGGCGGAACGCTTGCGGCGGGAACCGTAGACGCGCCCGCACAATCACGGTTGGCCTGGATTTTCGACGATCCCAACCCGCGCCCGCCGGCCGACATTCCAGGCGAAATATTTCCGTCGCAACCGCCGCCGGTTCACTACCCCGGACCGGCGCCGCTTCCGGCCCCGGCGCCCGCACCGCCCCCGCCAGCCGCCATTCAGACCCAGCCGCTGGCGCCACTGCCGGGCGCTTCCGTAGCGCCGGGCAACGCTCCCTCGGCGGTCACGCCGGGCGGCGCGCTTCAGCCCGCGGGGCTGCCGCCAGGATCGCCTGGCGCGCCGCAGCAACCGGCGGAGGGTTCACCGCAGCTCGAAGACACGGTGGTGACCGAAGTGCCGACGCAAAAAATTGATAATGCGCGCGCGGTGTTTTCCGGGCTCGACAAGATCACTGGGCGAATCATCTCTTTCGACGCGGCGATCGGCGAAACCGTGCAGTTTGGTGCGCTACGCGTCACGACGCGGGCCTGCTACACGCGTCCCCCGACCGAGGCGACGAACACCGATGCGTTCGTTGAAGTCGAAGAAGTCACGTTACAGGGCGAGGTGAAGCGGATCTTTTCAGGCTGGATGTTCGCGGCGAGTCCGGGACTGCACGGCGTCGAGCATCCAATTTACGACGTTTGGTTGACGGATTGCTCCTCTCCCTTGGCGACCAAAGTCGCTCAGCCGGCCACGCCACCTACGCCGGAAGTTGCCCCCACGCCGCCACCGCGCACCCGCACGCGGCAGGGCGCCGCTCGCCAACAAAATGCGCCGCTTCCGCCGCCGGTCCCGCCGGCTCCCGCGGCGCAAAACTAGCACTGACGATTTAAGCTTTAGAGCCGCCAAGCCGTGCGAGAGCGGTGCTGCCGGAAACTGGCCGATCAAGTGCCAGGGCGCCAAAATTTCCTTCGCCGACCAGCGCCGCATCGAGGAGCTTGTGATACGCGGGGCGCGAGACTTCGGTCGCACCGAACCTACGCAGATGCGGCGTGACAAACTGGGTATCGAGCAGCCGGTAATGACCGGCTTTCAATCTCGCGACTAGGTGAACAAGCGCGACCTTGGAGGCGTCGCGGCTGCGGTGGAACATGCTTTCGCCGAAGAATGCTCTGCCCAGGCTCACGCCATAAAGGCCGCCGACCAGTTGATCGCCCTCGTAGACTTCCACCGTGTGGCAATCGCCGCGCTCGTAGAGCCGCCGATAGAGATTACGGATGCGGACGTTGATCCATGTGCGCGCGCGCCCGGGTCCAGGTTCGGAACAGCCACTTATCACCGCATCGAAATCGCGGTCGACGACGACGCTAAAGCGGTCGGATCGCACAGTCCGGGCGAGACGGTCAGGTACATGAAAGCGATCGAGCGGAATGATGCCGCGCCGTTCCGGTTCGATCCAATAGAGCGCCGGATCGTCGGCGTTTTCCGCCATCGGGAAAATGCCGCACGCATAAGCCTTCAGCAGAACTTCGGGCGTGATATCGACGAGGGCGGACTCGCGGCTGGCCATTGCGCTTCGACGTTCAGTTATTGGCTGGCGGCACTTTGAAGCACGCGAGTTTCTATTCCGCAAAGCGACATGCTGAACGGCCCGCGCCGGTCCAGCGCATTAAACAAGCATAAACTACAGACTCGCTAAGATTTTCGCCAGTTTGAACGCAAGTGCCCGATCCCGGTTACATTGCTGTCTGACTGGTGGGGCCGATCATGCAGCCGTTGCTTAGCGAATGTCCGCCGCTTCGCGTTTTGCTGGTCGAGGATGAGTTCTTGATCAGCGAATGGGTATCAGAATCTCTCGAGGAGCAGGGGTTCGCCGTTCGCGCCGTCAGCAATGCGGCGGAGGCGCTGCGGCTTCTCAACTCGACGGCCGTTGACGTGTTGTTCACCGACATCAATCTTCCGGGAGGTGTCGACGGCTTGGCTCTGGCGCATCGCGCGCGCGAGATGTTTCCGGATTTGCCGGTCGTCTACGCATCGGGGCGCGTCAATGTGCTGGACGCGGAGCTGCAGGTGCCGGGCGCGCTGTTCGTCGCCAAGCCCTACGCACCGGAAATGCTGGGCCGTATTCTGGCTGACGCGGCGGCCCATCGGCTGCACGCCTGATTGATTTCTATTGTTCCGCGGCGCCGCGGGCCAAAAACTCTTCCAGCCAGTGAATGTGGTAATCGCCGTCGATGATTTCGGTTTCGCGCGCCAGCGCGCGGAACAGGGGCAGCGTCGTCTCGATCCCGTCGACAACGAATTCGTCGAGCGCGCGATGCAGGCGCATCAAACATTCGTCGCGCGTCTTGCCGTGGACGATAAGTTTTCCGACGAGTGAATCGTAATACGGGGGTATCGTGTAGCCCTGATAGGCCGCCGAATCGATCCGCACCCCAAGCCCGCCCGGCGGATGATAGTGGACCAGCTTGCCGGGAGACGGTCGGAACGATACCGGATTTTCCGCATTGATGCGGCATTCGATGGCGTGGCCGTGAAATTTCACGTCGCTCTGCTTGAGCGACAAGTCGCCGTTGGCCGCCACTCGGATTTGTTCGGCCACCAGATCGATATCGGTGATCATCTCGGTGACCGGATGCTCGACCTGGATGCGGGTGTTCATTTCAATGAAACTGAACTTACCGTCCTCGTAGAGGAACTCGATGGTGCCAACACCGAGATATTTTATGGTGCGCATCGCCTTGGCGGCGGTTTCGCAAATCTGGTCGCGGGCGATGCTGTTGAGCGCGGGAGAGGGGCCTTCCTCCCAGATTTTTTGGTGACGGCGCTGCAGCGAGCAATCACGCTCGCCCAGATGGATGACGTGGCCTTTTCCGTCACCGAGGATCTGAATTTCGATGTGGCGCGGCCTTTCGAGATAACGTTCGACATAGAGCGCGTCGTCCCCGAAGGCGGCCTTCGCTTCCGCGCGAAGTCATACTCAATGCCAGCGGAAGCTCCTCTGCGGCCCGAACGAGCCTCATACCGCGCCCCCCGCCGCCGGCCGCGGCCTTTAAGAGCAGCGGAAACCCGAGCTCCTGCGCCAGCCGCTCGACTTCCACGTCCGAACCGACGCTGCCGTCCGATCCCGGAACAATCGGAATTCCGAGATCTCGGGCGGCGCGCCGCGCTGCGACCTTATCGCCCATCAGGCGAATATGTTCGGGGCGCGGTCCGATGAAGTGAACGTTGTGCTCGCCGAGAATTTCCGCGAAACGGGCGTTCTCGGCCAAAAAGCCGTAGCCCGGATGAACGGCGTCCGCGCCGGTGATTTCGCAGGCCGCAAGCAGCGCCGGAATGTTGAGGTAGCTGTCCACCGCCGGCGGCGGGCCGATACAGACGCTTTCGTCGGCGAGGCGCACGTGCATGGCGTCGGCGTCCGCCGTCGAGTGAACCGCAACCGTCGGGATGCCGAGTTCCTTGCACGCCCGCAGAATGCGCAGCGCGATCTCTCCACGATTGGCGATCAGGATTTTGTCGAACATCTCACTCGATGATCATCAGCGGCTCGCCATACTCGACCGGTTGGCCATCCTCGACCAGGATCTGAATGACCTTTCCGGGACGGGGAGCGGGAATCTGATTCATCGTTTTCATCGCTTCGATGATCATCAATGTTTCGCCGGCTTTCACCTCGCTGCCGACGTCGACAAAGGGACGCGCGCCGGGCGAGGGGCCGAGATAAGCGGTGCCTACCATCGGCGACACCACGAGTCCCGGATGCGCCAGAGGTTCAGCGGGAATCGGCGAGGGCGTTATCGTCTCCGCGACGGAACCGGCCGCCATCGGCGTTGTTTGCGTCCGCGGCGCGAGGTTTCGCGCCACGCGGATGAGGACACCGTCGCGTTGCAGCTCGATCTCGGTGAGGCCGGTTTCGTCGAGCAGCTGTGCCAGCTCGCGGATGGCATCGCGGTCGATGGCCGGCGTTTTCGGCGTGGTCCCGGAACTGCGCGCCACCATCACACCTTTGCGCGCGCTTTGGCGCCGATCGTTGCGGCGATCTCTTCGACGGCGCGGCGGTAGCCGTCGATGCCCTCACCGGAAATCACGGCACGAGCAGCTTGCGAAACATAAGAGTGGCGGCGGAACGGCTCCCGAGAGTGGATATCGCTGATGTGCACCTCGATGATCGGCGCCTCGAGCATGAGAAGCGCGTCGAAAATCGCCACCGACGTATGGGTGTACCCGGCGGGGTTGATAATCAGCCCCGCTGCCTTCTGGGTATACGCCTCCTGAATCCAGTCGATGATCTGACCCTCGTGATTAGATTGGCGAAATTCGACGGCCAGACCGTATTGGCCTGCTGCCGCCCGGCAGAGCTTCTCGACATCGGACAGCGTCGCCCGTCCATAAATCTCGGGCTGGCGCGTGCCGAGCAGATTCAGGTTAGGTCCGTTCAGGACATAGATCGTCTTCGACATGCGCGAGCTTCACCCGGGCCTCTCGCTGGTCGGCCCGTTTATAGGGAAGGCACCCCGAAAGGGGAAGCCTGCCGCTCGCCGAAAGATCGGGACGGTTATAGAGCGATAAGGCAGAGCCCGCGCCGGGCTACTTTCGCTCGGCCGCGATCTTGTCCTTGAGTGCGTCGAGACCGACGGCGCCGACAACGACCTCACCGCCCACGACGTAGCTTGGCGTGCCGTTAACCCCGATCAGATCCGCGAGCTTCAGGTTCTCTTCGATCGTTTTCTTGACCTCGTCGCTACTCATGTCCTTCTCGATCCGCGCCATGTCGAAGCCGACGTCCTTGGCGACGGCAAGAGCACGCGCTTTGTCGGCAGGCCCGCGGCCGCCCAGCAGCTTTTGGTGAAATTCAATGTACTTTTTCCCGGTCGGGTCCTGCATGCGTGCGGCTACCGCGACGTGCGCTGCTTCGACCGAACCCTCACCAAGAACCGGAAATTCCTTGAGCACGAATTTGAGGTTTGGGTCGGTCTTCAACAGCGTGAGCATGTCGGACATCGCGTGTTTGCAGTACCCGCAATTGTAGTCGAAGAATTCGACCATGGTGACGTTGCCTTGCGGGTTACCGAGCACGACCTGGTGCGGCGAATTGTAAATGGCGACGCCGTTGTCGGTGACTGCGGCGCGATTCTTTTCCGCTTCAGCTGCTTTCTGGTGTTTTTCCAGCTCGGCCATGACGTCCTGCATGACCTCCGGATGTTGCAGCAGATAGCTTTTGACGATGCCTTCGATTTCCTGGCGCTGATCGGCGGAAAACGTTTGCGCCCGCGTCGGCGTGGCCGCCGGCAGCGCCAGCATCGTTGCGGCGGCGAGAACAGTCAGGGCGCGAAGTCTCGATGTCATTGTATTGTCCTTTTTGGAATTATTGACCGAAGAGGAGCGGGCTCTTTCCTTTATTGAAGGCAACGATGTCGTCGGCTTTCACCCAGCCGGGGGATCCGACTGCAAATCGGGTCTTTGCCCGCGCGGCAAGTTCGCGCGCGGTCTTGTTGTCGCCGCGCGCGAAAGCGGCTTCCGCCGAGGCGAGATCGGCTTCCGCAAAGTTCTTGTTGTGGCCATAGGCCATGGCGAGTTGCTCATAGGCGTCCGACGATTCCGGTTCCTTGACCAGGGCGGCGCGCAGCAGCGGCACCGCCTCGTCCGCCATTTTCGGGTTGTTGGTGGCGATCATGGCCTGCGCCAGCAGTATCTGGATGAGCGCGGGGTTGGGCGCAAGCTCTACAGCGTGGCGCAACGGGCCAATCGCTTCGGCCGGGTGTCCGCCTTCGAGCAGGGCTTGGCCCTCGAGCTCATAGAAATATGGATAGTTGGGCTTTGCCTGAATGAGGCCTTCGATTTGGGTGAGGGCAGAACGGATGTCGCCGAAGCGGTAGCTCGTGATGGCGCGAGCATAGCGCGCCGGCAGGCTTGTGTCGGACGCAGGATAATGGCGCGAGACGACGTCGGCTCTCTCGGTAAAACCGTAGAGCTTGGCGCGCATCATGTCGTGACGGAATTGCAGGTCCGGCGAGTCCTTTTTGTCCCAGTAAGGTGTCTTCACTAGCTCGGCGAGCGCCGCCATACGCTCCGTCGGCATCGGATGGTTCTGCACGTACGGATCGATATAGGCCGACGTGAACATCATCTCATCGGCGAAGCGCTTGAACGTGTCATACATGCCCTTCGACGATTGACCGGTCATGGTCAAAAAGCGCACGCCGGCGCGGTCGGCCTGTTCTTCCTGCGCGCGCTGATAAGCGAGGAGCGTGTGCATCAAGTATGATTGCGGGGCGTTGATCGCCGCCATACCGACATTGGCCATATCGTAGCTGCCGGACTTTGCGCCGGCGGCCAAAGCCCCGACGCCGAGCAGCATGGCGACGATCGCGGCGGTTTGCGCGGTGGCAAGTTCCTGGCGCATTTTGGAGAGGTGGCCGCCGACAATGTGGCCGGTCTCGTGGGCAAAGACGCCGATGAGCTGATTTGGCGTAGTAGCCTGCATCAACGCGCCCGAATTAACGAAGATACGGTGCGCGTCCATGACGAAAGCGTTGAACGATTTCTCACTGATGATGACGATGTGAATGTTTTGCTGCGTCAGTCCCGCGGCGCGCAGAATGGGGGCGGTGTAATCCCGAAGGAGCTGCTCGGTTTCGGCATCGCGGATGATGGGGATGCCGGCCGTCTGCGCACGCGCCGGCCCGGCGGCGATCGCCACCGCAGCGGCGGTAATCAGCGCGGCCGCGCGCGATGCTGGCCTCTTGGCGGTCATCTTGCTAGGAGAATTGCCGATTATCATCTGGGACGAACAGTCCGGTCCCTCTGTCCGGGCCCCAAGCTAGGAAGGGCGCCGGTTGCGGTCAACAACCCGCCGAATACGGCAGCAGCGGGGCGATTCCGGCCCACAGAGCGCCGCCTCAAGGCCATGTGATGTTGGCAAATCATGCTTGAACGGGCGAGACAGCTTATTCAACCGTCTGCGCGAAGTAATGTGCCGCCGTTCATGGTGATGGACGTGATGGCCGCGGCGGCCCGGCTTGAAGCCCAGGGCCGCCGCATCATCCACATGGAAGTAGGCCAGCCGGCCGCGGGTGCGCCGCCGAGCGCTATCGCTGCGGCTCGTGCCGCTCTGTCGAGGTCGTCCCCCCTCGGCTACACCGAAACACTCGGTATTGAGCCGCTTCGCCGACGCATCGCGCGGGCCTATGGCGACTGGCACGGACTCGACATCGATCCGGAGCGTGTCGTTGTCACGACCGGTTCCTCGGCAGGCTTCATGCTCGCGTTTCTCGCTGCGTTCGAAGCGGGTCATCGCATCGCGACCGCGCTGCCCGGTTATCCGCCCTATCGCCACATTCTCAGCGCGCTCGATTGCGAACCGGTCGGCATTGCCACAACGGCCGCGACGCGATGGGCGATTACCGGCAAAATGCTCCTTGAGGCTCATCGCGCGCAACCGCTCCACGGCGTAATTTTGGCTTCACCCGCCAATCCGACCGGCACCATGATGGAAGCCGCGGTCCTCGAGGTTGTGATCCGCGCCGCCGATGCTGCAGGAATTACCGTAATCTCCGACGAGATCTATCACGGCCTCGATTACGCCTTCCGCGCTGATTGCGCCGCGCGCTTTTCGCCGCGTGCGATCATCGTCAATTCTTTTTCAAAATACTTTTGCATGACCGGTTGGCGGATCGGGTGGATGATCGTGCCATCTTCGCTCGTTAGAGCGGTCGAGCGTTTGCAGCAAAACCTGGCGATCTCGGTGCCGACGCTTGCACAAATCGCCGCCACGGCAGCTTTCGACGATTTCGCGGAGCTTGAGAAAGTACGCCGCGGTTACGAAGAAAACCGGCAGATATTGCTCGATGGATTGCCGCAGGCCGGGCTTGATTCGTTTCTGCCCGCCGACGGCGCCTTCTATCTCTACGCCGACGTGTCGCGCTTTTCGAACGACAGCTTCGCTTTCGCCAAGCGCATGCTGGAAGAAGCGGGCGTTGCCGCGACACCGGGCGTCGATTTCGACCCGCAGCGCGGTCAGAACTTTCTGCGCTTGTGCTATGCCGGCGCCCGCGATGAGATGCAGGAAGCCGTGCAGCGCATTGGCGGCTGGCTGAGGAAGTTGTGATGTCTTCAAGGGGTGGCGATGAGCGACGCACTGTTTGAACTTCTGCGTAAAGTGCCGACGGCGACGATCACCACCATGCTGTTGCGCAAAGGCATCCGGCGCTGCTGGATGAGCGGTCCGAAACCCTTGTCATCCGGCGGAAGTCGCGTGGTCGGGCGTGCATTTACGCTGCGCTTTATCCCGGCGCGCGAGGATCTCGCCACCATTGAGAGCTGGGGGAATCCGGTCTCAACGCGCGCCGCGATCGAAGCGATGCCTGAAGGCGTTGTCGTGGTTGGCGACGCCATGGGGGTGTCCAGCGCCGGAATATTCGGCGACATCCTTTGCGCCAGAATGCAAAAGCGCAACGTCGCCGCGCTGGTGACCGATGGAGCAGTGCGCGATCGCGCCGGGGTGGTGAGGAGCGCTTTACCGGTTTGGTGCGCCGGTGTCGCGGCGCCGGCTTCCGTCAATCAACTGACGTTCGTCGCCTGGCAAGACCCGGTTGCCTGCGGCGGGTGTGCGGTGTTCCCTGACGATGTGATTGTCGCCGATGATGACGGCGCGGTGGTCATTCCACAGGTGCTGGTCGAGTACGTGGCCACCGAGGGTGCCGAACACGAACTTTACGAGAGCTGGGTGGTCTCGGAAGTCGAGAACGGAGTGAAGCTTCCGGGCCTTTACCCGCCGGACGACGACGCTAAGGCGCGTTACGCGGCGTGGCGGAAGTCGCGGCCTTGAGCCGACCGATGTAAATGTTTTTCACCTTATCCAAGGTTCTTGGTTTTGTTTCCTGGTCGTCGAATATTTTCATGGCGATCGGGTTGGTCGGCCTTGTTCTGTTATGCACGCGATGGACGAGGCTGGCGAGTTGGCTCATCGTCACTGGCCTCGTGCTTCTCGCCGTCGCCGGATACTCGCCGCTGGCCAACGTGCTGATATTGCCGCTAGAGGACCGCTTTCCGCAGTGGGATGCCTCACGGGGTCCGCCGGACGGGATCGTGGTGCTTGGCGGCGTGATCTCGCCGGAAGTATCGGTTGCGCGCAACTCGATCGCGATCGACGAAACGGCCGAGCGCATCACATTCGCCGCCGAGCTTGCCCGGCGTTACCCGAAAGCCCGTATTGTCGTCAGCGGCGGCAGCGCCGCGTTGATTTTCGACGGAGCCGTGGAGGCGCCCTTCGGAAAAAGAGAGCTGGAGGCTCTCGGCGTGCCCGCCGAGCGGATCGCCGTCGAGGAACAGTCGCGCAATACCATCGAAAACGCCGAATTCGCGCGCCGCGTCGCTGATCCCAAGCCCGGCGAACGCTGGCTGCTGGTGACGTCGGCGTATCATATGCCGCGAGCCATGGCCGCGTTCCGCTTGGCCGGCTTTCCGGTCGAGGCCTGCCCGGTCGATTGGCGTACCCGCGGACGGATCGACCTTGGGCGGCCGTTCGGTTTGCTGTCCGACGGCCTGCACCGGACGGACACCGCATTCCACGAGTGGCTGGGGCTCATAGCCTACCGGCTGACTGGCAAGACCACGGAACTGCTTCCCGGTCCCTGATGGTCGCCGGCCACGGCGCAGCGACCAGAGCCATCGCTGGCGTTCGTGGCGGCGGGTAGCGCGCTATTATCCCGAAAGTCTCAAGTGATTCGCGTGTCGTGCAGTCCGACCGGGAGCGATGGAGCCCGGCGAACGGCGTTTAGCGAAGGGATTTTCATTGTCGATCGACATGCCAGCCGCGGTCGCGGCGCTACCAACTGATATTGCCTTTGATGCCGAGGCACGAGAGCGTCAGCGTGAATTGGTCGCGCGCATAACTTCCGTGCTGTTCGCGGCAGGCGCGGTTTTTTTCGCGAGCATCGTGGCGGTGCTGATCCAACTTCAGTAAGCTTCGCGCTCGCCGTGCCAAACACGGCATCGGCTTTCTCGGCGTGAAGTGGAAACGATGCTCCGCCTCATCATTGGCAACAAGAATTACTCATCATGGTCGCTTCGGCCGTGGCTGGCCATGAAGGCGGCGGGAGTAGCGTTTGAGGAAACGCTTCTTCCACTCGACGCGCCCGACTTCAAGGCCAGGCTCGCCAATTTTGGCGGCGCCGGCAAGGTACCGCTCCTGGTCGACGGCGACGTCCGCGTGTGGGAGTCGCTCGCCATTCTCGAATATTTGGCTGAGAAATTTCCAGCCGCGGCGTTGTGGCCTCGCGATGCCGGTGCCCGCGCACAGGCGCGCGCTGTCGCTTCCGAGATGCACAGCGGATTCGCGGCGCTGCGAAGCCAATTGCCGATGAATGTCGCGCGCCGGGTTATCGCGCGGCCGTTGGATGCGGGCGCGGCGGCCGACGTAGCGCGTATCCAGACCATTTGGAGCGAGAGCCGGAAGCGGTTCGGTGCGAGCGGGCCGTTCCTGTTTGGCGCGTTCGGTGCGGCGGACGCGATGTACGCGCCGGTGGTGTCGCGGTTCCGTACTTACGCGGTCGAGGTCAGCCAGCTTGCGCGCGACTATATGGCCGCAATGATGGCGCTGCCGGCCTGGAGCGAATGGCGTGAGGCGGCACGGCGCGAGACTTCAGTGCTTGCGCATGACGAGGTCGATTGGCCGGACGTGAAGCGAGAAGACTGAGCGCGTCTCACGCGGTAGGTGACTTTTAATTTCGCTATTTGTGACTTTTTGTAGCACCGGCATCAAGCGGGTGTGTTGTCGACGAGCGCGCAATCAAATCGCGACCGCATCACGGCGCTATCCACTTCTGAAATTCCAAAAGCAGCGGTTGCTGATAGGAAAGAATCTTGGTCATGCCGACAGGCAAGGTGAAGTAAGCGACGCGATCGATCTCGGGAAAGCTTTTCCGTGTGCCTGATTTCGGCGGCCACTCCATCTCGAAGGTGTTGCTAGCAAATTTGGCGAGATCGAAGTCGGCTTCGAAGGCCCACGCGTGTACGGTCTTGCCGCTTTTCTGTTTGACTGGCGCAAGCGCGACGAACTCGCCTACAGCAACAAAATTTGTTTCCTCGGTGAACTCGCGCCGCGCGGCGGCCAGAAGATCCTCGCCTGCCTCGGTCAATCCCTTGGGGATGGTCCAGACGCCATCATCTTTCTTGGCCCAAAATGGTCCGCCGGGATGCGCCAGCAAGACCTCGATTTCCGGTTTTCGTCGAAAAGCCAAAAGGCCCGCGCTAATCGCCGCAGTGCCGCCCATGCGCAATTTACCGTGAAGTGCGGCTCTCTACCGCAGGCCTTGCCAAAGGGGTTATCTGCATGATTTTGTCACGTTTGCGCCCACAATGCAGATTGTCCTCACCTATGCCATTTGCGGGCTGCGTGAGGTAGCCGATCTACTTTCCATAACGGGAGTTAACGCCGATGCGATGCCGCTTTATCGCCGCTCTTCTTTTTGCCGCCGCGGCGGCTGTAGCTGCGCCCATTGCGCGAGCCGAGGATGCCCCGAAGGACGTCAAAGGCCTTTATTTGATGAGCGATTACCCGGCAGTGACGCTGCGGCCGGGCGAAACTTCCACCGTTAGTTTGAAACTGCACAATTACGACTTGGCACCGGAGAGGCTTTCGCTGGCGGTTGCCGGCGTCCCGTCCGGCTGGACAGCAACGCTGATGGGCGGCGGTCAGCCGGTCGCTGCCGCCATGCCGGCGACCAACACGAGCGTTTCGCTCGAACTGCGCCTCGACGTTCCAAAGAGCGCCGCGGTTGGCACGCAGACGCTGACAGTCACCGCGAGCGGCGGCGCCACCAAAGCGGAGCTGCCGATCGAGGTCACGCTGGCCAAAGATCTTCCGGCAAAACTTACGCTCACGCCGCAGCTCCCGGAGTTGCGCGGCACCTCGAAGTCGAGTTTCGAATATCAACTCGGCATCAAGAACGACAGCGGAAAGAAGCTCACGGTCAGTCTGTCCGCGCAAGCGCCGCAAAATTTCGACGCCACCTTCACCGAGAATTACGGCAGCCAGGAACTCAATGCCGTCCCGATCGATGCGGGACAGACCAAGGACGTGAAGCTGAAAGTACGGCCGCCGAACACGGCGGCCGCCGGCAATTACAAAGTGGTTGCGCGCGTCGCGGCTGAAGATGCCTCCGCTACCGCCGATCTCCAGCTCGACATCAGCGGGCAGCCCAAGCTCGACATCAGCGGACGCGAGGGCCTTGTCTCAACGCACGCGTCAGCTGGGAAAGAGACGAGCTTGCCGGTCGTTATCGCCAACAACGGCACCGCGCCGGCCGACGACGTCGAGCTGAGCGGTTCGGCGCCGTCTGGCTGGAAAGTCACGTTCGATCCGAAAAGCGTCGAGCGTATCGCGCCCAGCGAGACCAAAGAAGTGCAGGCGCTGATCACGCCGACCGAGAAGGCGATCGCCGGCGATTACGTGACCACGATCCGCGCCTCGGCGCGCGGTGAGTCGGCGTCCACTACGTTCCGCGTCACGGTGACGACTTCGACCATGTGGGGCATTGCCGGCGTCGGCATTATCGGCGTGGCTCTGCTGGTGATGGTCGGTGCGGTGGCGAGGTTCGGCCGACGATGAGCGGCGACACGGTCATCGAGGCCAGCGGCCTCACCAAGAAGTACGGCGCCACGACCGCGGTCGATCACATCTCGTTCAGTGTCGGCCGGGGCGAAATTTTCGGACTGCTGGGGCCGAATGGCGCCGGCAAGACGACGACCATTCTCATGATGCTTGGACTAACCGACATTTCCGAGGGTGGCATCCGCGTGCTCGGCTTCGATCCGGCGCGCGAACCGCTCTCGGTCAAGCGCCGGGTCGGGTATCTGCCGGACACGGTCGGGTTTTACGATCAACTCACCGCCGCGGATAATCTTCGTTACACCGCGCGGCTGATCGGGTTCAAGAAGGTGGAGCGAGAAGAGAAGATCGCCGCCGCGCTTGATCGCGTCGGGCTTGCCGAATTTGCCGATAAGCGCGTCAGTACTTTCTCACGCGGCATGCGGCAGCGGCTAGGGCTTGCCGAGATCCTGATGAAAGGCGCGCAAATCGCCATCCTCGACGAACCGACGTCGGGCCTCGATCCGCACGCCACCTCCGAACTGCTCGCCATTATCCGCGCCTTCAAGGCCGAGGGTGTCTCGGTGCTGCTATCATCGCATTTGCTCGAGCGAGTGCAGAGCGTATGCGACCGCGTTGCGCTGTTCAGCGGCGGGCGGATTGCGCTGATGGGATCGGTGGCCGAACTCGGTCGCGAGATTCTCGGCGGTGGTTTCGTCGTCGACATCGAAGCCGATGGCGCCGGGCTGGCGGAACGCCTCGCGCTCATCCCCGGAGTGAGCGGCGTTGAGCGGACCGGCATCAGCAAGCTTCGCCTGCATGCCGATCGTGACGTCCGGCCGGAAGCCGCCGTCGAGGTGGTCGCGTCACAGGGACGCCTGCGATATCTCGGGGTTCAGGAGCCGAGCCTCGACGCGATCTACAACCGCTATTTCGAGACCAGAGCCAACGAAGAACTGGCGATGAAGGACGGAGCGCGCGATGCAGCGTGAAGGCTCCGCCTTTCAGGGTGTCGGCGTGGTGACGCTCAAAGAGCTGTCGGACCACCTGACCAGCGTGCGCATGCGCGTTCTCGAATGGCTTGTGGTGCTGGTCGCGCTTGCCGCGTTGTACGGCGCCATCCAGCAGATCAAAGACACCACCGCGGAGGACCCGTTCCTGTTCCTTCGTCTGTTCACCACTTCGCGCGATCCGCTTGCCCTCGTTCGTGTCCTTCATCTCATTCCTGGTGCCGCTGATGGCGATCGGTTTGGGGTTTGACGCGGTGAACGGCGAATACAACCGGCGCACCTTGTCGCGAATTCTGTCCCAACCGATCTATCGGGATGCTTTGTTGTTCGGAAAGTTTCTTGGCGGCCTTGCCACGCTCGCCATCAGCCTGATCACGCTGTGGCTCTTGGTGTTGGGGTTGGGACTGCTGCTGATCGGCGTTCCGCCCGGAGGCGAAGAGATTGCTCGCTGTTTTCTCTTTCTGATCGTGACCATCATCTACGCCGGCGTATGGCTTGCGGTGGCGCTGTTGTTCTCGATCGTGTTTCGCTCTGCCGCAACTGCGGCGCTGGTCACGCTGGGCATTTGGCTGTTCATTACTTTCATATGGCCGGTGCTCGCCGGTGCAGTCGCCCAGGCCATCGTCCCGATTGATCCGCGTTACGCTGCGCTTGGACTGCAGACTCCGGGAACGGTTGAAGCCGAGCACATCCTGGCCCGGCTGTCGCCCTCGACGCTGTTTGCCGAGACGGTGGTGGCGATCCTTGATCCAACCACGCGGTCGCTTGGGCCGATTTATTTGAGCCAAATGCAGGGCGCCGTGCTCGGCGCGCCGCTCCCGATCGGCGAAAGCATCCTGATCGCATGGCCACAGACGGTCGGCATGATCGCGAGCGCCATTGTGCTGTTTGTTATTGGGTACGTGATCTTTCAGCGCCAGGAAGTTCGCGCTTAAGACGCAAGTTCCTGGCCAATGCAAAGCGTGAGGGCGGCCTGGGAGCCGCCCTCTCTTTTTGGCAAGCCGGGGCGGCGAGGTGCGGCCCCTTGTGATAATTTGGGAGGCGGCGTACCCGACGCCGTCAGGCGGTGCTTGAATTCGACTATTCGTTTCGTTGCGTCTGCGCGGGCTAATTTAATCAGCGAGAGAAATTGTGAGCGCTTTCAAATCGACGGTCGAAACCTCGTCGCCGGAGTTTCGCGCCAACGAAGCCGCCATGCGCGCGCTCGTTGCCGAACTGAATGAACGCCGCGGTCGCGCTGCCGACGGGTGGATCGGCGCAAGCCCGCGAGCGACATGTCTCACGCGGCAAGCTCTTGCCGCGCGATCGCGTCATGATGCTGGTCGATCCAGGCGCGCCGTTCCTTGAATTATCACCGCTTGCGGCCGATAGCATGTACGAGGATCAAATCGCCGGCGCCGGCATGATCACCGGCATTGGGCGAGTGTCAGGCCGCGAATGCGTGATCGTGTGCAACGACTCGACCATCAAGGGCGGCACTTACTATCCGATGACCGTGAAGAAGCATTTGCGCGCCCAAGAGGTAGCGCGCGAGAATCTGTTGCCATGCATCTATCTGGTCGATTCCGGCGGCGCCAATCTTCCGCAGTGGACCGATGTGTTTCCCGACCGCGAACATTTCGGCCGCATTTTTTACAATCAGGCGACGCTATCGGCGGCGGGCGTCGCGCAGATCGCAGTGGTCATGGGCTCGTGCACGGCGGGCGGCGCTTACGTGCCGGCGATGTCGGACGAGACCATCATCGTCCGCAATCAGGGGACTATCTTTCTCGGCGGGCCGCCTTTGGTGAAGGCGGCGACCGGCGAAGTCGTTTCGGCGGAAGAGCTTGGTGGCGCCGATGTGCATGCGAGGAAATCCGGCGTCGCCGATTATTATGCCGAGAACGATCGCCACGCTCTGGCGTTATGCCGAAGCATCGTTTCCAATCTGAACACGCGACAATCAGCGGCCATCGCGCTCGCAAACCCGCCGAGCCGGTCTATGACGCCAGCGAACTCGACGGCATTGTGCCCGCCGATCTGAAGAAGCAATACGATGTCCGCGAAGTCATTGTCGCGGCTGGTCGACGGCTCGGAGTTCGACGAGTTCAAGGCGCTCTACGGCACGACGCTGATCGCCGGCTTTGCGCACATTCACGGCATTCCGGTCGGCATTCTCGGCAACAACGGCATTTTGTTCTCGGAAAGCGCGTTGAAAGCGACGCATTTCATCGAGCTTTGCTGCCAGCGCAAGATCCCGCTGCTGTTTCTGCAGAACATCGTCGGCTTCATGGTCGGCCGCGACTACGAGGCCGGCGGCATCGCCAAGGACGGCGCCAAGATGGTGACGGCGGTCGCCTGCGCGAAGGTGCCGAAGATCACGCTCATCATCGGCGGCTCGTACGGCGCCGGCAATTACGGCATGTGCGGGCGCGCTTATGGTCCGCGTTTTCTCTTCACGTGGCCGAATGCGCGCATTTCGGTCATGGGCGGAGAGCAGGCGGCGAGCGTGCTCGCCACCGTGCGGCGCGACAATATCGAGGCTCGGGAAAGAAATGGTCGAAGGCCGCAGGAAGACGGAGTTCAAAAAGCCGATCCTCGAGCAATTCGAGACGCGAGGGCAATCCCGTATTATGCGACGGCGCGGCTTTGGGACGACGGCATCATCACGCCGGCGGAAACTCGCCGCGTGCTCGGGCTGGCTTTTGCGGCGACGCTCAACGCGCCGATTCCGGAGACGAAGTTCGGCGTGTTCAGGATGTGAAAATACGTCGGCGACAAGATTGCGAAAGAGGCGATACATTTTTCGCGAACCCGCGAGGGTGAACATGAGTAAAGCGATCGAGCACGTTCATTGGCCGGACGCGCCGGACATGTGGATGCCGTACGCACCGGCCATCAAGGTGAGGGGCGGCACGACGGTCTATCTCGCCGGCGTCACGGCCGCGCCGGTCTATCATCATCATCCGCACCGGCCGGAGGAGTTCGACGCCATGCCGCGCGATATGGCCGGCCAGGCGCGCGCGGCGCTGGAAAATCTCAAGCGCGGGCTGGACGCGGTGGGCGCAACGTTTGCTGACGTGGTCACTGCCGATCGCTTCGTCACCGATCTCACCGATCAGGACGCGCTCAACCGCGTCTGGGCCGAATACTTCCGTGACGCCAAGCCGGCGACCACGACCGTGCAAGTGGTGCGGCTCGCGACCGACCCACGCTGTCTGGTCGAGATCAATGCAGTCGCAGTGGTCGATTAACGGGGAGGGCGCTTGACGCGCGCCGTGGCGGCGCGCTGATGGTCACCTCCTTCCGTAACAAGCACATGGCGCGGAGAACAAAATGGCGGACGTAGCGTACAAAACAGCGCTGATTGTCGGGGTGGGCTCGGGGCTTTCGGCCTCGGTCGCGAGGACATTCAGAAAAGCCGGGATGACGATCGCGCTGGCCGCGCGGCGCGCAAGCGATCTTGCCGCGCTGGCGCAGGAAACTGGCGGCAAGGCATTTGCTTGCGATGCTACGAAGGAGGCCGACGTCGGGAAACTCTTTACCGAAGTCGAAGCCGCGTTCGGCGCGCCTGACGTTGTCGTCTACAATGCGAGCTACCGCACCCGCGGGCCATTCGTCGACCTTGATCCTACTGAAGTGCAGCGATCGCTGATCGTCACCGCGTTTGGCGGCTTTCTGGTTGCGCGTGAAGCAGTGAAGCGCATGTTGCCGATGCATCGCGGCGCGATCCTGTTCACCGGAGCCTCCGCGAGCGTGAAAGGGTTATCCGCAGTCGGCCCCGTTCGCGATGGGCAAGTTCGCCCTGCGCGGTCTGGCGCAAAGCATGGCCCGCGAACTACAGCCGCAGGGTATTCACGTCGCCCATGTCGTGATCGATGGCGGCATCCGCAGCGCAAGCCGTACAGATGCCGGCCGACAAGCCCGACAGCCTGCTCGATCCGGATGCGATCGCGCAGACTTATCTTGATCTGCTACGGCAGCACCGCAGCGCCTGGGCCTGGGAAGTGGAACTGCGGCCGTGGGTCGAGCGGTTTTGAATCCCCGATAGGCATGGCGGGCCATGTCGAAGACAATTATTGCCGCGACTTTGCTGGCGCTCGTGGTCGTCGGCGCGGCAACGGACGCGCTAGCCCAGTCATCGCGGCGCAAACCGCCACAGAAGCCGTCGGAGCCCGCGGCGCCGGCGATCGCGATCGACAAGCGCGACAGCGTGGTTGCGACCCCTGGCGCATTTAGCGGACGGCCCTATTGGCTGGCGCTGGCCGAATGCGGCGGCATCTACTTCAAGCTCAATTTGCTTTACACCGATGTCGCGGTGCACGCGCGCGTAACCAAGCCCGACCCGCACGCCAATGCGGAATTCACCAAAAAGCTGAAAGAGGCGATGGACGTTGCGACCACGTACTTCGACGGTGCCGAGCATTTGCTGATGGCGCAGCGTGGCCTCGAGCGCGCCGATGCCGTTCTCACCTATAATGGGCCGTCGCGCGCGGCCGGCGACCGCATCAAGTCAATCGACGCCGCGCTCGCCGCGACGAAGGACTGTCCCGCCGTGTATCACGCTTGCCAGGAAGCCTTTGCCAAACAATGCAACGAGCCGCTCGCGCCGCTGAGCTGACGGTGCGCGAGTTGCGTTGCGCCATGGAGAGTGTGCCTAAGCGTCGTCGAGGAATTAAATGAAATCGATATTCGCGTTTTGCCTGATGGCGCTGTTGCCGGCGATTGCAAATGCGCAGGACGCGCCGGGGCCGCCTAAAATCAGCGAGATTATGGCGCAACAGCAGATGCGCCACATCAAGCTTTGGTTTGCTGGCATCGGCGGCAACTGGCCGCTTGCCGATTACGAGATCGACGCGCTTAAGGATGGTTTTGACGATGTGAACCAGCAATTCGGCGGCGACGCCGTCGAAAAAGCAGTGGGATCTTCATTGTCGGCCCTCGAGAAAGCGATTGAAGCCAAAGACCGGGCGGCGTTCGTGGCGGCCTACGACAAGCTTACGGCGGGCTGCAATTACTGCCACCGTTCTTTGGATCATGCCTTCATTGTCATCCAGCGTCCGACTTCGTCGCCCTTCAGCGATCAGTTTTTTGCAACGCGGAAATAAGTTGCCCGCGTCAACGCGCCGCGGTCGCGATTGCGACACAGGAGTGGCGTATTTGGCGCTGACAAATACCTCCTGAAGGCGTGCTACTGATTCAGGAGGTCCCTATGACCTATCGCGTCTACTCCGGGCCGCGCGGCTCGCAGTCAATCTCTCCGATCGAAAAGGATCGGCACCTCTTCAAAGAGTTCAGCGGCCTTGACGAAGCGATGAGTTGGGCCCGCCACATCAACGATAGCGGCCGTGTAGCGCTTTTGGTCGAGGGCGATGACGGCACCCGCCTGACCAAGCAGCAAATCGTGACCGCACTGAAAAGTCCCGAAAGTATCGATTCGCCTGACGCGGCTTGAACCGGCGCGCGTTATCTTCCTGCTTAGTTTTGGTCCAACAAGTCGCCCAGGCTGGCGAGCCGCTGTGCCGGCGGAAAGGGCTCGTATTCGTCGGGCAGCTGCGAACGATTTATCCAGAAGGTGCGAAATCCGAAGGTTGTCGCGCCCATGATGTCCCAGCGGTTCGACGAGACAAACGCAACCTCCTGCGGCTTTACGCCAAATTCGTTTGTTACCAGGGCATAGACGTCCGACCGAGGCTTGTAGGCGCCTATCGCAGCCACCGACAGCACCGCATCGAACAAGGCCTTGAGCCCTGCGGCGTCGACGGCCGAGGCCAGCATATCGGGGGAACCATTGGAGAGTATCGCGACGCGCGCGCCGCGGGCCTTTAGGGCGGCCAAAGTGCCGCGCGCGTCGGGATATGCGTCAAGTTGACGATATGCATCGAGAAAGCTTCCCCGCAGCGATCGATCAACGGACGGGAATCGCGCCAGCGCGTAGTCGAGCGCGTGTTCGGTCAGCGTCCAAAAATCGAAATAGTGGCCGGCGAGCGTCAGTGTCCAAGTATATTCGAGCTGTTTCGTGCGCCAAAGCTGCGAAAGATTTTCGGCATCGGCGCCAGCGGCGTCGCGATAGCGCCCGATCGCGGCATGAACATCGAACAGAGTGCCATACGCATCGAAGACGTAAGTGCTCAGCATCGCCAACTCTCCGTGTAGCATTTTGGTGACAAAGATTGTGCCAATGGGACATAAGACCCGTGGAAGGATGATTTGATGAGCCGCCCCGTCGCCTGGTCGAAGACATTAACTTTTTTCGAGGACGACTGGCACGAAGGCAACGTCCCGATCATGGGACCGCGCACGCATGCGGCGTGGCTGTGCACATCGGTGTTCGACGGCGCGCGTGCGTTCGAGGGCGCGACTCCCGATCTCGAACAGCACTGTGCGCGCGTAAACGAATCCGCCAAGAGCATGTACTTAAAGCCGCTGGTAGCGGTTCCCACCTGGCGAGGTTTGGTACGGGAGGGATTAAAGCGGTTCGACCGCAATGCCGAGCTTTATATTCGGCCGATGTATTGGGCCGAGGAGGGAGCGCCCGGCGGTGTGCGGCTCGACCCGGATTCGACACGATGGTGCCTGTGCATTTACGTCGCGCCATTTCCCAACGCCGCCAGCACGGCCATTACGCTTTCGCCGTTTCGCCGCCCGACAAACGAAACCGCGCCGGTGGAAGCGAAGGCCGGCTGCCTCTATCCCAATAACTCCCGCGCGCTGATCGAAGCGCGAAGCCGCGGCTTCGATAATTGCGTCCTGTGCGACATGCTCGGCAATGTCGCTGAACTCGGCACCGCCAATTTGTTCATGGTCAAGGACGGCGCGGTGTTTACACCGGCCATCAACGGCACATTTCTCGCAGGCATTACCCGCGCGCGCGTCATCGCGCTGCTGCGCGAGGCGGGAGCTGCCGTAGTCGAGACCACCCTGACCTATGCTGATTTTCAGTCGGCCGATGAGATATTTTCCACCGGCAATTACAGCAAAGTGGCGCCGGTAACCCGCATCGACGATCGGAATCTGCAACCGGGGCCGTTCTACCGCCGGGCGCGCGCACTCTATTGGGAGTACGCGCATGCCTCTGAGCAGAAATATCCGTGACTTTTGGGTGAACGAGCGGCCAAAGACCGCTCGTCCGATCTTCGAGCGGCTATTTGGTCGCTTCTTCGTACATTTCCGCGACGTGGTCCCAATTGACCAGGTGGTCGAGGAAAGCTTTCAGATAGTCCGGACGCCGATTGCGATAGTCGATGTAGTAGGAATGCTCCCACACGTCGCATCCGAGGATCGGCTTGCCGCCGTGCACCAGCGGATTTTCGCCGTTCGGCGTTTTCATTATCGTGATCTTTCCGTCTTTGACGGCAAGCCAACACCAGCCTGATCCGAATTGCGTCACGCCGGCCTGAGCTAAATCTTCCTTCACTTTCGCGATCGGGCCAAGGTCGCTGATAATCTGTTTTTCCAGCTTGCCCGGCAGCTTGTCACCGCCACCGTCTTTCTTCATCCACTTCCAGAAGTGAATGTGGTTGTAATGCTGGGCGGCGTTATTGAAGAGAGGTTGGTTTTTGCCGAATGTGCCTTTCACCACTTCCTCGACCGGCTTGTTCTCCCACTCCGTCCCTTTGGCGAGATTGTTTCCCGCGGTGACGTAAGCTTGATGGTGCTTGTCGTGATGAAACTCGAGCGTTTCGCGCGACATGTACGGAGTAAGCGCATCGTAGGCGTAAGGCAGTTCCGGCAGAGTGAATGCCATTGGTCTTCTCCTCAATTGAAACCAAAAAGGGGCGGGCGGGCTCGTCGGTAAACCGGCGAGAGAACACAAGGTTTCCGTTAAATAGGCCTAACCTTGCCGTCTCGGCAATTCTTGCGTCGCCGGGCATCGGCCGGCTGCATCGCGCCGGCTATAGCCCGGGTGGATTTTTCGATATTCATCAAATGGTTAATTGCCGGGCGGCACGCGATGCGGTGGCGATATTAGCGAACAACCCATACCCGACCCAAACAATCTCGTAACGCGCGGAACGCCGGCGTCGCGTCGGGTTTGTTGATTAATCCTTGCGCGTCGGCAAGTTGGCCGCCAAAATGGAATGGTTGTCGCCGCTGGCTCGCGATCCCGTGAGTTCGGCGGGGGGACGTTGACAATGTTCGCGTTTTTCTGGGTAGCGGGTGGGTTGGTAACACTCGCTGGTTTAGCCCTCGTCGCGATGGGTGCAGTCCCTCGCGACGGAGCGTTCGATTCTGGGACCCTGACCGCCGGGACTATTGCTGCTGTCGGCGGTCTCCTGCTCATTGGCATTGGTGTAACGGTTCGCGAGCTCCGCCGGATCGAGCGGGTCATGGCGAGCCGTCAGGCGCAATCCCTCCACCTCGATGAAGATCATGCCGCTGAACATGTCGAGGCGCACAGTCCGCCGCGCATACCCTTTGCGCCGCGACCGGCCCAGCCTGCGACGCCGGCCGCCGCCGTAGCGCTTGCGGTCGAGGATGCAGCGTCCGAGAGCCTGCGGGCCAAAATTCCGCCGCGGGAGCGGATCGAGGAAGAATCGGACTTCGCGGAAGCCGATGCCGTGCACGTGGCACGGCTGCCGCTTCGCTCCGAGGACTTCAGGGAGCGGCGCGATACCGCTGCGAGAGGCTATGGCACGAATGGCGCCACGCCGCCACGTGCGATCACGGAAAGTGAAACACGGCCGCGGCTCGCCGGATCGCCGGCGACCCCGAAGGCCAAAGTATTCAACGCATTTTGGTCGGGAGGGCAGCGGCGCGAACCGCCGACAGCCGCCGCTCAGGCAGCCGCCGCGGTGGCGAGAGCATTGCCTGCCGGCGGAGCGGCGCCCGCAAGTCAGACTTTTGCGGACGCCGTCGCGGCACCGAGCGATCAACCAGCCGCCGTAACTATTCTCAAATCAGGCGTGATTGAGGGAATGGCCTACACGCTTTATTCGGATGGATCGATTGAGGCGCAGCTCCCGCAAGGGACATTGCGTTTCGGTTCGATTGCCGCGTTGCGCGATCATATCGAGAGCAAGTCTTAGTCTCGACTTGGTCTGGCGCTCCTTCCCGCCTAATTAATCCGCCCGGGCTTTTTTATCGCATCGTCGACGTTATACTTGGCGAATACAGTCTTCGATTGACTCCGCTAAGTTTATTGCTTGATTTCTGGAAGCGATTTATTCTAGCCTATCTGCAAATAAACATGCGATCGGTGGGCTATGCTTTGGGGGTGCCAGAGGATGGCGATGGGGCGAGACTAGGCTGCGCATGAGTGATCCGCGAGACGGCAGTTACATTCAGCTGACGGCGCACATTGTCTCCGCTTACGTCAGCAACAATACCGTTCCAAGTGGGGAGATTCCGAGCCTTATCAGCCAGGTTTATTCCGCATTGATGCGTGTTTCGGGCGGCCATGTGTCGGCGCCGGCCGAGCCCCTTAAACCGGCGGTGTCCGTCAAGCGGTCCATCACTCCTGAATATCTTGTCTGTCTCGAAGATGGCAAAAAGTTCAAATCGCTTAAGCGTCATCTGCGGACGCAATACGATATGACGCCGGAAAAATACCGCGAGAAGTGGGGATTGCCTCCGGACTATCCGATGGTGGCCCCAAACTACGCGGCGGCGCGGTCGCAGCTCGCCAAGCAAATGGGTCTCGGTCAGCAACGGCGTGGCCGCCGCTAGCGCCTAACGCAACCGCGCGGGTGGGCCCTTTGTTTCAGCGCTGCAACACGCCGATAACGCGATTGGCGAAGCTCAACCGTTCCGCAATCACTGTAAGGACGTAGCCAAGCAACGCTTGGCTCAGCACAGGGTCATCCCGCCGCAGGCGTTCGAACGCTTGGCCGTCGAGCTCGTAGAGCAAGCTTGCGGTTTCGGCCACAATGGTCGCACTACGCGGCTGCCGGCTTAGCAGCCCCATTTCGCCGACCGTCGTATGTTGGCCGAGGCTGCGCAACCGCGTTGTTCGCCCGTCGGGTCCATCGACAATGATGCCGAGCCGGCCTTCGAGAATGAAATGCATCGAAGCGGCAGGTTCGCCCTGACGGGCGATCACGTCGCCGGCGTTTATTTCCAGGCGTCGGCAATATTCGGCAAGACGCTCGCCGAGTTGCGGATCGCCGAGGGCCTCGGCCAGCCAAGCGCGGAACGATCGCAAATCGCCGCCGGAAATCCGGTGCAACTCGATGATGCTTTCTTCGCAGGTTTCCAGCGCCTTATCGAGGTCGGGCGTGACGACGACGTCGTCGGAGATGAACTTGGTCGCCCGAAACAATCGCTCCATCTCCGGGGCGAGCTCCGCCAGCACTATTTTGGCGCCGACATTGCTTGCCGTCTGCTTGATCTGCGCAAAACTTTGCGTGGCGGAGGAATCGATGCCGGTGACACGGCGAAAATCAAAGATCAAAAATCGGCAGTCCGGTTCTTGGGTCAGCAGGGCTTTGACGTGTTGAAAGACACGGTTGGCCGAGCCGAAGAACAAGTAGCTTTGCAGCGCCATGCCCTGTATTTGCCTGCCATGATCGCGCAGCACCGCCTGCTCGTGGGGTCCGCGATCAAGCGAGGATCGGTATTCCGTGCTGTCAAAACTGAATTTGATTGCGTTGACCCGGCTCGCGCTCAGCGCGAAGGTCGCGCAACCGATGATTATGCCGATAAGTACGCCGGCGACGAAGCCCCAATTGATGATCAACAAGGCAATTGCGACCAGCGAGAAATATTCCAACAGCGGCAATTGCCGCCATGACTGGATCAGCCATTGGTAGAGCAGTCCCCAGCCGAGAAAGATCAGCAATCCGCCGAGCACGTATTTTGGCACGTAGCCGAGAAAGCTCGGATCGAGGACGATCATCGCGGCGGAAATAGCCGCGACTGTAAATGCCGCTAACCGCGTGCTCGCTCCGGCGGTGCGCACAAGAACCGACCGGCTCCAGGACGTACAACTCACATAGCCACCCAGTGCGGCGGTAAGGATGTTGGCAACGCCCACGATCTTAAGGTCACGGTCGATATTGGCTTCGCTTCTGGTCGCGATCTCGATGCCGGTTGTGTTGAACAACAGCGTGCTGACGGTGACGAAGACGATGGCGAGCAGATCGCCGCTGAGCGTGGGCAGCAGGTTCCAGGACAAACCGCTGAAGGCGTCAATCTTCCACGGCAAGGCGAGCGCTGCCGTCGGCTGCGGCGTGAACATCCATCCGGCGGCTTGTGCGGAGGCCGGCGATGCCCCAATGATCGCCAGCACCACGTGTGCCGCCGCAAATGCCGCAAGCAGCAGTCCGGGCAGAACGAAGGGACTCTTCGATCGCCGCGTCGTGACATACAGCGCTGACGCAACAACGAGGGCCGCAACGATCTTGCCGGCGTCGGCGAGATCCACATAAGAACCGATAGTGACGAGCGTCGGCGCCCGGTCGGTTACCACCTGCACAGCGCCGGTGATCATCAACCAACCGGTAGCGCCGAGAAATCCGCCGACGACCGGAAACGGCACGAAGCGGATGGCGCGCCCGGCGCGCGCAATTCCCAGAATGCACAGCACGATACCGGTCGCCGCGGTGGTAAGCGCCATGACAATGAGCGTCGCTTCCAATACATCGCCGTGGCCGTCGGCGGCCATGCGCCGCACCAGCGTCGCGACCATCGCCGCGATGATGACCGAAATGGAGCTGTCAGGCCCGGCAACGGCAAAGAACAGCGAACTGCGCAAGGCGACGATCGCGCCAGCTACTGCGGCCGATAGGAAGGTTACCGAAACGCCATATGAAAGAGCGTGTGCGAGCGGGCCGGTAAAAATGAGCGCGGCATAGGACAGGCAATAGGCGATCGAGAGAATGCTGCAGACGGCGCCTGCGAACACATCCGTGAACGCTGCACCTATGCCCTTGTGCATGGGCTCCGGCCGATCAGGCGGCGGCGAGGGCTGAGCGCGCGTCGGCACGTATGCGCTCGACCATCGAACGGAAGCCGTTAGAGCGTTGCGGGGTCAGGTGCTCGCGCAGGCCCATCCTTTCGAACAGCGATACGGCATCGAGGGCAAGGATGTCTTTGGCGTGCTGTCCCGAGAAGATCGCGAACAAGATGGCGATCAATCCGCGCACAATGTGCGCGTCACTGTCGCCGATGAAAGTCAGCACCGGTCCGTCCGCGCCGTTAGGGCGCACGCTGGTGTCCAACCAAACCTGGCTCGCGCATCCTTGCACTTTGTTGGCATCGCAGTGCGCCGCCGCCGACATTGTGGGAAGTTCGCGCCCCAATTCGATGAGGTAGCGGTAACGATCGTCCCAATCCTCAAGGCTTTCGAAATTCTCGATAATGTCGGAAATGTCGTTCATCGCCGCGCCGTCCCTCCGGGCTCTATATAGAGTACCGGGTTGGCGAGGTCGATGTTCCGATCTTTTTGGCGCTGCGCAGCTCGCGGATCCGCCGCAACAGCAGCAGCGACTAAAAACGCTGGAACTTTGAAATTGGCGGCGGCGGCGGCTTACGCCGGATGTTTGTCTTTGCGAGCCGGTGGTCCACGCCATGCCGGGGCAACGTCGGCGGGAGTTAAAGTGCTCTGCGACGCGGCAGGGCTCGGCGCGGCAGGATTATTGGCTGGCGGTTTCGCGCGCGTCACCGTGAATCGTCCCGGTTTCCTGCGGCGCCAGCGCGTCGCTCAAGACATCGTAGAGCATCTTGGCGCCCGCCTGCGCCCTATAGCCCAGCGTCGTCGCCACTTGTGAACCCACGCTACAGGCGTCGGGTTGGCGGGCGCAGAATCCGCGCAAATCGCCGACTGTCGCGGAAGCAGCCGATATCGCCTGTGATGCGCTGACATTGTTGGCGGCGGCATTTTGCTGTGTGCCACCAGTGGGCAGCAGCAAAAGCACGACACCGAGCCAGAACGCTAGCCGCAGTAAGAAGAACATGACACGCACGTCCCCGGCGACCCCTGCCGCCGCATGTAAGCCACCGTAGCAGGTAGGCTTGAAAGCCGCGTTGGCGATGCGACGACGTTTTTGTCCATAATCGAACCGAATAAGAGCAAAATTTTCAGACAACTCGACAAAATCGAATTTGTCTAAAATTTGCGCGAATTCGAAACGCCGCTGATCTGCGAAGGTTCCGTCCGCTCGTTGTCAATCACAGAGGGCGAGCGCGCCGCACTCGTTTGTTCGGCAATCTCTCGTTCACCATGACCGGCGATTCCTCGCGCTTCTGGTGACGGAGAAGCCTTCGCGCGCAATTCAAGCGCCGAACGTGCGCGCGCGTTTAGGTTTCGTTTAGGCCACATTGACACGATCCTACGTAGAAAAAGGGGAGCGCGTCTGCAAAGCCGGACGTGTGTGGGATCGTGGGTCGCCGCGCGTCAACACGTAATTTCGTTGATTGGAACAGCTTCGCGCCGCCGCTCGGCGCGCTGCGTGAGAGAGTTCGCCGACTTCGCCGGATCGGCAATCCTGAACTAATCGCGTGATACCCGAGGGTCGCATGGTGCGTAAGCGCAGTCGCAAAGACCGCGGAGCGAGCCGCGGCGCCGTATTTGTCGGCCTGATGGCGATGTTGGCCGGGCGGATATGGGGGAGACTTGCGCGCCGCCCGGTCGATTCGGTTGCGATCATCGGCGCTGCGGCAGCTAGTCTCATCATCATTATCAACGCGGTGTTTTTGCAATCGGGCTCACAGCGCGCGCCATTCGTGGCCAATTCGACAGCGCCGCAATTGGCGGAAAGCCGTTCCGATGGTGCAGCGCCAGCTTCAGCACAGGGTGATGCACTCCGTACGCCCGTTGCCCAGCGCACCAGCGCGCCGGTGACGGCTCGCCGCGACGATCCGATCGCCGACCTGATCGGTTCGTCGGTCGGATCACTGCGTCGAAGCCGCACCGTCGAGTAGTTCCTCCACTGCCGTTCCTCTTGGTCCACTCGAGCGATGCGCCGTTGCGCAAGCCGCTTCATGAAGTTACGACCATCGATCGACCATGCGACTCAAAACCAGCCTTTGGGCGGCTGCCTATTTGCGCCGCTGTGATGTGGAAGGCGTCTCGGCCGTGGTCCGCAGGCGTGGCGCCGAAGACGCCGGCGCCGTTTTCGTCCGGGTGAACCGACTAGACGGGACATCAGATCTTTTTGGCCCGGCGCCACAGAGCTCGTTTGAGGCCGCCGAGGGAGCGGCCCGCGCGTTTTCGCCGAGCCTCGCCACGACGACCGCACCTGACGAGCGAGTTGAAGAGTACCTCGCGCGGCAAATGAAGTTTGATTCCGATTTGTGGATTATCGAAGTCGAGGATCGCGCCGGACGGAATTTCCTCGATGTTCTTGCGTCGTGAAGACGCTCACGAGGCGGTGCGGCGGGTCTTGATGGGCGGTGTCATCAGATGCTTCGACGATTTCTCAGGCCGCGCCCGCCACCGCGTTTCATCATCCCAAAGAAGCGACCGGTGTTTGGCGGCCGCTTGTTCATCCCGCCGCAGTGCTTGCCAAATTGCCACCATGCTCTCGGCTGACGCGATAGTCATTTCCTCGAACAACGCGGCAAGGGCGTGGACGCGCTCAACCGAATGCCCGATCGTCGGATTGAGAAACATCAGAATGCGATAAAGCACCTCGCGCGAGATATCGAAGGCCTTTACCGCGACCACCACCGGTTCGCCGAGCGGGTCGTCGGCGATCCGGCGAGCGAGATCGCGCGGAACGCGCAATGCACCGGCGAGATGTTGAGTAAAATCCTGACGTCGGCGAGCGAGCGCCGCCCTCTCGAGCTCCTGCCCGACGGCCGGCTGCCGCGCTCCAAGGATCAGGCGCGATCGCAGGGGCGCGACAATGTGGAGGTTGCGTAAGATCAGCGCACGCTCCACCGCTCCAAGGCTAAAGAACGCGTCGCTGAGTTTGCCGGCGATAGCGAAATCAATCTTGTCGAATGCAGGCACGGGCCCCTGGTCTCGCGTCGCGGTATCGGACGTTCCCGGCGCTTCGCGACGCGCGGTCGGCGGCACTCCCGTCGCAGCGGACGGTTGCAGCAGGGGGTGCGCGCCGATTTCAGCGACAACTATCGGCAGGTCTCGGGCGAGCGCCTGCAGGACGCGCAGCGGAGGCGAGGGATAGCCGGCAAATCGCTTTGCGACCGCAACTCTGGTCGCCAAATCCACGGCGTCGAGCAGCCGCAGCGCAAGCTCCGTGTAGTGCCGTTCCTCGGAGACGGTGTGCGCGACCCGCTGCACGTAGAGATCGGTGAGCACACGCAACAGTGTCGGCCGCATGTCCAGCCCGCTGCGCGAGCCGAGGGCGGTCAATGCCTCTGATCCGAAAATGTCGCGGGCTTCCATGTCCGGGACTCAAACACACCAACGGACCGACGCGTGAAGTGCGTCACGGCGATCATTTGCTGAATGTTAGACCGCGCGCGTTAGCGGAGCGTTAACCCTGCATGCGTTCCTATTGCGCGGAGCCGATGCGTGCGCATCGGGGTAGGGGACCGCTGCCGGCAAGCAGCGGATATCGGCTGGACCACCACATGGGTACCATTGTCAAATTCCCGGACGACGGTCGGATCGTGCGTTTTGGCCGCGCAGACGCAGCAGAGGAATCCGCGACTGTCATTATCCTTCCGGTCGTGCGCATCGAGCGTCATTATCAGACGCACCTCATCGACGACGTCGAGCCGCTGATACCGCCGCCGGCGGAAAACGGCGGCCGCAGACGCGTGCGGCGCCGTTAGCTCAGTTATTGCGAAAGCGACGTCGCGCGGCACTGCGCGTGAGCGAGCGTCGCCTGCGCAGTCGGCATCATTCCCGTCTCCGGCGCGAAAGCGCGCAATACGATCAATCCGGTAGTGGAGGGCGAATCGATAATCAGCCGGTCGGCGGCGGTCACGCCTTCTTCCTCGGGCAACTGTGCGTGCTGCTGGGCGGTCATGAGATCGAGCTCGATAGTACGGCGCCCGGCTGCGCGGTCATTGATGGCGTAATAGGCCACGCTGTTGCGGGTATAGAAGGTCACCGACGTATAGGCCTGACTGACCGGTGCGATGAGCTTGAGCGTGCCGACGGTCAGGTCGTACCGGCAGACCGCCACGGCGAAAGCGGGATCCATGAACGGCATGACCGCGTCGGCCGGGGTCGGAGCGGCGAGCGGCGTCAGCACGTTGACGGGTGTCAGCGGCGCCAGCCGCGAATAGGCGTCCTGTTTTGCGGTTTGCGGCATGGCGAGGACCGTCGACAGGTGCACAATTCCGCCAAGCAGGAGCGCCCCAAAAATCCATAACGCGACCCGGAGCATCAGCAGCCCTTTCGCTCGATGGCCGGCATCGGGCCCTCTTTGGTGGTCCTCGCCGCGACCCCGATGGGCGTGTCGTAGAGGCGCCAGACCAGGATGAATTGCTCCACGCCACCGCTCGGTAGCCAATTGCCCGGACGCGCCCGGGGGCCGACGTTTATGACGAAGCGGCCATTCTGTTCGCGCAGAATCTCAGCGCTGGTGAAGCCGTAGCGGTGGAGCACGTTGGCGACGAGCCGGCCTCGAGGATCGTACAGTGTCAGCGTCCAATAACGGGCTGCCGGCGTCATGCCGCTGATGGCAAACACGCAGCGCCCGTCGAGCACGTTACCCGTATCATCAGCGCGCGCGTAAAACGCGACGCCGTCCCCTGTCCCGATTGGCAGTTCGCCGGTGCGGGCGATGCTGGCGCGCGCATAAGGGTCGATATCGACCGATCCGCTTTTCGGCCAGGCCGTCCACCCGCCGACGGTTAGCGGTCCGAAGGCGACGCCGCGCGTGAGCGTAAACCAGGTCGCGCCGAGACCGATGATTGCGGCGAGGATCAAGGTGAAGCAAGAGCCGAAAAACAGGCGCATGTCAGTTCACGGCATCAGCGGACGGCGGCCACTAGTTGCCATGCGAAACGCCGTTCATTCTAAGCTCGCTGGCGGCCGTCAATGTGCCGGGATGACCACTGTCATCCGTTGTGGAGCCGAGCCGCAGCGGCATCGCGCGGCTCGCTTCGTCGAGCAGGCGTTCGACGCGCACTAATGCATCGGTGCCTTTGCGCGTCAGCAAAATCTGTTGCGGGGGCGGTGCGCCGGCGAGAGCCGCGTCGGCGATGGTCGGCGCATGTTGCGGGGGAGGCAGACCCGGCAGGGGGCGCAATTCAACGCCTTGATGCGCGTAGGCCATGATGTTGTGCCAGATGAGCGCAGGGATCGTTCCGCCGGTCATGCGCTTTGTCGGCGTGTAATCGTCGTTGCCCATCCACACCGCGCCGGCAAAGTTGCCCGTGTAGCCGACGAACCAGGCATCGCGGTAGCCGTTGGTCGTTCCGGTCTTGCCTGCAACCTGGATACCGTCGAGTTGCGCCCGACGGCCGGTACCGTTTTGCACGACGGAATTCATCATGCCGATCATTTCCAAAGCGACTTGCGGCGAGATGACTTGCTCGGGCCGCTTGCCGTCGCGATCATAGCGCCAGACAAGAGCGCCGCCGCCGGTGCGCACTTCGAGCGCAGCGTGCGGCGCCACCGCCTTGCCTAGGTTGGGGAAGGTGGCATAGGCGACGGCATGTTCGAGAACATTGACCTCATCGGCGCCGATCGGGAGGGATGGTGTATCCGGCAGCGGTGTCCAAATGCCAAAATTCCGCGCGGTCTGAACTATTTTTGCCCGCCCAAGCTTCGGGTTGCCGTCACCGAGCGCAATCGAGAGTTTGACCGGAATGATGTTGATGGAGTTCGTGATCGCTTGGGTCAGCGTCAGGGCGCCCGAATAGCCTCCAGAATAATTGTGGGGGCACCAATTGCCGATGCACACCGGCAAATCGACCACGACGGAATTGGGGGTGAAGCCGTTCGCGAGCGCGGTGGCGTAGACGTACGGCTTGAATGAGGATCCAGGCTGGCGCAGGGCATCGACCGCGCGGTTGAACTGGCTCGCGCCGTAATCACGCCCGCCGATCATGGCACGGACGCCGCCGTCCAGGTCGGCGATCACAGCCGCCGATTGGCTGGCGCCGTAATCATGACCGTACTGGCGCAAATCGGCTTCGACTTCTTTCTCCGCAAAACGTTGCAAGTTGGGATCGAGCGCAGTGCGCACCACAAAGAAGCTTTCGTTGATCGATTTCGGGAACGTATCGGCGAGCTTGCGCATCTCGTCGAAGGCCCAATCGAGATAATAGTTCGGCGAGTTTTCCTGCTTGCGATCGACCGGGGTCGCGGGATTGCGTCGCGCGCCGTAGACCTGCCCCTCCGTCATGAACCCGGAGTCCACCAGGTTGTCGAGCACCACGTTGGCGCGCGCGCGCGCCGCGGGCAGGTTTGCGAGCGGCGAGTATTTGCTCGGCGCCTTGAAGAGACCGGCCAGCATGGCGGCTTCGGGCAGCGTCACGTCGCGTATCGATTTGCCGAAATAGTACTGGGCGGCGCCGTCGACGCCGAAGGTGCCCCCGCCAAGGTAGGCGCGGTCCAGGTAAAGCTTGAGGATCTCTTTTTTGGTTAGGCGGCTTTCCAGCCACGTCGCCAGGAACGCTTCGTTGATCTTGCGTTCGATGGTGCGCTCGTTCGAAAGAAACAGGTTCTTGGCAAGCTGCTGAGTGATTGTCGATCCGCCTTGAACGACGCCGCCGGCGCGAGCGTTGGTCGCGAGCGCCCGGAAGGTGCCGTAAAAGTCGATACCGTAGTGTTCGAAGAAACGCCGATCCTCGGTCGCCAGTACCGCCTTGATCAAATGGTCGGGCATCTCTTCAAGCGGAACCGAATCGTTGTGCTTGATGCCGCGATTGCCGATTTCGTTGCCGTAGCGGTCGAGGAACGTGACCGCGAGTTCCGAGCGCTTAAGCCAGTCTTCGTCCGAAGTCTCGCGAAACGCCGGGATGGCCAACGCGAGCATGAGCAGGAAACCGGCGGCGCCCCAGGTGGCGGCTTCGGACAGCGGCTCGATCAAAATCCAGCGCCGCCATCCGGCGACATGGAACCGGTCCATGATGGCGGTGAAGCGCTCGTAAAGCTCACGCGCCCACTTTCCCGCCCGGAAAACGGTGAAATCAATCCTCGCATCCAGGTCGAGCAGGAGCAGCCTAAGTCTGCGGCGCCAGTCGTTATTTGGGGCAGGAGCCCGATCGGTCACCTTAAGCCACTCCCGGGAACGAGGTGCGTTCTCGCATATTTTCTCTTAAGCACGATTTAGCTGAGCGGGCTGCGCGCGCCAATGACGCTGCAGCGACACTGTGAATGGCATTTTGGGACAAATTGGGCCTAACATCCTCGTCCATGAGGGCAGGCATACCGGTTGGCGACAAATGACGGCGGATTCTCCCATCGGCGAAACTCCGTTTTGGCGGTCCAAGTCATTGGAAGAAATGACGGATTTCGGAATGGGAAAGCCTCTGCGATGGTTGCGGCCGTTGTTGCCTGAACAAGCTCGAGGAGGAGGGTACCGATCGCACCTTTTACACTGACGTCGGCTGCCGTCTTCTCGACAGCAAGACGTGCCGGTGCCGCGATTACCCCAATCGGCTGGAAAAGGTCGATGACTGCGTTCAACTGACCCCACAAAGCTTAAAGACCATCACCTGGCTGCCGCCATCGTGCGCCTACGTCCTGTTGTCCGAAGGCAAGGATCTTTACTGGTGGCACCCGCTGGTTTCCGGCGATCCGAACTCCGTGCATGCCGCGGGCGTCTCGGTGCGCGGGCGGGTCACAGCGAACGAGACGCGGGTGTCCGACGATGAGCTTGAGGACTACATCGTCAGCTGGCCGCTGAAATTGCCGAAGGGAGCGAGACGGCGGAAGTAGGGGGAAACCGCCCGCGCGAGATAAATTTCCGTCCGCGAGCAGTCCAGCCCTGCGGATAGTGCAGTTGTCAGTGGCTGCCGACCGTCTAAATCGGCGTGCTTGGACAAACAGGATCTTGCGATAACCCCGCAACACGGAACTGCAATCCTCCGAAAGACCGAAGTGACTGCGATTGAGAGTCGGGAAACACAGGTGACGTCTTCCTCGGATTTATCGTCAGCGAGGATTGCCGCGCCTACGCTGGACCACGATCACGCCCGTGGTCCCGATCGCGCCGTCGTGCATAGTGTCCTCGCCGGCATTATTCTGGCGATGTTTCTCTCGGCGCTCGAGCAGACCATCGTCGCGCCCGCGTTACCGGCGATCGGCAAAAGCCTGGCGGATGTCGACGATCTGTCGTGGGTGGTGACTGCTTATCTTTTGGCCGCGACCGCGGCCACGCCGTTGTTTGGCAAACTTTCCGACATTCACGGGCGCCGTGCCATCATTCTTGTGGCGATCGGAATATTTATTATTGGGTCGTTCGCGTGCGCGGTGGCGCCAAACATTTGGCTTCTCGTTGTCGGACGCGGCCTGCAAGGTTTCGGCGGCGGCGGCCTGATACCGTTGGCGCAAACGATCATTGCCGATCTTCTTGCGCCGCGCGAGCGGCCCATGGCGCAGAGCTACACTTCGGTGATGTTCATGATCGCGAGCATTGTCGGCCCGGTGCTTGGCGGCGTTCTCACGGATCATCTGCACTGGTCTTTCATCTTTTGGATCAACCTGCCGCTTGGCGGAATTGCGATGGTCATGACTTCGCGCGCGTTGCGCCAGCTGCCGCGCCACGACCGGCCTCATCGTCTCGACGTACCCGGTGTATCGCTGATGGTCGCCGCGGCGGTTGCCTTGTTATTGGCGCTCGACTGGGGAGGCGTCCGGTATGCGTGGATGTCGTGGCAGATCGCTGCGCTTCTGGTCAGCTCGGTGGTGTTGTGGGCGTTATTCGCGGGTCGCCTTCTGACCGCGCGCGAGCCGTTTATTCCCTTGAGCATTCTCCGCGGCCGAGTGACGAGCGCTATTACCTGCGCGGGATTTTTCAGCATCGGCGTGATCATCGGCATTACAATTTACACGCCGCTTTATTGCCAGCTTGCCGTCGGTTCTTCAGCCAGCGTCTCGGGCATTGCGCTGATCGGCTTCATGGCAGGGGCTACGCTCGGCTCGTTGCTGACGGGGCGGCTTCTTACGCGGCTCACGCATTACATGCGGGTACCGATCGTTGGTCTGGTCGTGGCGATTGTCACGCTGATCGTGCTTGCAATTTATTCCGGGCAGTTATCTCTCGGTGCGTTCACATTGCTGCTCATGGTGCTCGGAGCGGCCATCGGGCCGATGTATCAGACCAGCACCATCGTCATGCAGAACGCAGTCAAGCTGCACCAGCTGGGTACGGCGACTGGCGCATTGAACTTCTTCAGGCTTCTCGGCGGTGCGATCGTGGTCGCGGTGTTTGGTGCGATCGTGCTGGGCAGCTCCGGCGAACAGGTCGGCTCCGCGAGCCTGGAAAGGCTCGGCGGCCAACCGGCGGACTTCGCGATCGCGTTTCGTTTCGTGTTCCTTGCCGCGGCCGCCTTCCTCGCGGTTGCGCTCACGTGCCTGTTTGCTGTTGAGGAGCGGCCGTTGCACGGGCCGACGCGTGTGGTCGAAGGCGCGGGGGATTAGGCTGGGCGAAGCCGTTCAGGCCTTGTTCACCGAAATCCGCCTAGAGCATGGTAGAACAGCCGTATGAGGCGATAGATCGACGACGCCTCGCAAATGTTTGCAGCGATTATCGGATTTGCCTGGCGTTTGTCGCGCTCGGGAGGCCGAGATGATTAGCCGTCCCATTGCAGCAATTGTGCTGATCCTTGCGGTTACGCTGACGCCGCTGCGCGCCGAGGAGACGCTGCGGCCAACGCATGTCGGGGTCGGCGCTGAACTTGAGTACTCTTGTCTCAGCCAGAAAGAGCGGCATGCGCTAGTTGAGAGCGGTTCCGTCATTCGGCTCGCCGCAGCGATGCACGCTGTACGGAATACTGCGCCGGGGACGTTGGTGCGTGCGCGACTCTGCCGTCGCCCTGAAGGGCTTGCTTACGTCCTGACGTTACTTGCGCACGACGGCAAAGTAACGCACGTAGCCGTGGACGCCGTAAAAGGCACGCTCGGCGAGCGTTAAAGCGGAGCCAATTTTGCGCCTTCTTGTTGTCGAAGACGATCCCGACCTCAACCGCCAACTCGCTACTGCCCTGACAGATGCCGGCTACGTGGTCGACCGCGCATTTGACGGCGAGGAAGGTCATTACCTCGGCGAGAGCGAGCCGTACGATGCCGTCATTCTCGATATTGGCTTGCCGAAAATGGACGGCATTTCGGTGCTCGAGTCCTGGCGTCGCGCGGGTCGCGCGATGCCGGTGTTGATCCTGACCGCGCGCGATCGCTGGAGCGACAAGGTCCAGGGGTTTGACGCGGGCGCCGACGATTACGTCGCGAAGCCGTTCCATCTTGAGGAAGTGCTGGCGCGGGTGCGCGCGTTGCTGCGCCGCTCGGCTGGGCATGCCAAGAGCGAGTTCACATGTGGGCCGGTGCGTCTTGATACGCGCACCGGCCGCGTCGCCGTGGAAGGCAATCCGGTTAAGCTCACCTCGCATGAGTACCGGCTGCTTTCCTACCTGATGCATCATACCGGGCGCGTGGTTTCACGCACCGAACTGGTTGAGCACCTTTACGATCAGGACTTCGATCGCGATTCCAACACCATCGAAGTGTTCGTCGGTCGCATTCGGAAAAAGCTCGGCGTCGACGTGATCCAGACGGTGCGCGGTCTCGGGTATCTTCTGACGCCGCCCGATGCGCACTAACTCGCTCGCCTTTCGCCTGTTCTTTTGGGCCGCCGGCCTGACAGTCGCTATTCTCATCATCACCGGCGTGGTGTTGTCGTCGCTCTATCGCAACGCCGTCGAGCGCGCCTTCGATCGCCGGCTCGATGTGTATCTGCGCACTTTGGTCGCGGACGTAGCCTCGCCCGAGGAAGGCACCGACAAGTTTCCGCAATCGATCGGAGAGCCGCTATTCGAACTGCCGCTTTCCGGCTGGTATTGGCAAGTCACGCGTCTGGATGCCGCCAAGCCGGAGATACATTCCTCGCGCTCGTTATGGGATTCGAAATCTTTCACGCTTGCCGGAGAACGAGACGCCCACCTCGGGTGGATATCTCAAGGGCTACGTGTCGGGCCCCGAGGACGCACGCTTAAGGCTCGTTCAGCGCACAGTGGATCTCGGTGATGACGGCCGTTACCTGATCTCGGTCGCCGGCGAAGCCACTGATATCGACGAAGACATGAAGAGTTTCGATCGCACGATCGGCGCCATTTTCGCGGGTCTTACGCTCGCACTCATCATGACCACCGCGTTGCAAGTGCGTTTGGGCCTCGCTCCACTCAAGCGCATTTCGGAAAGTCTCGCCGCCATCCGCTCAGGCCGCGCGGAGCGGCTGGAAGGTGAGTTCCCTTCGGAAATCGCGCCGCTAGCGCGCGAAACCAATGCATTGATCGATGCCAATCACGAAATCGTCGAACGGGCGCGCACCCATGCCGGAAATCTCGCGCACGCGCTCAAGACCCCGTTGTCCGTCATCGTCAATGAAGCGGCAGCGCGCGCGAACGATCCGTTGGCGGAAAAGGTTTTGGAGCAGGCCGACCTGATGCGCGACCAGATGGTGCGCCAGTTGGAACGTGCGCGGCTTGCCGCACGGCCGACCGTGCTTGGTACGCTTATCGATGTTCCTCCGGTCGTGACTGCGCTCGCGCGCACAATGGAGAAACTCCATCGCGATCGCGAAATTGCCATCGCGGTCGATGTGCCGCCGCGAGCGCGCTTTCGCGGCGAGCAGCAAGATCTAGAAGAAATGCTGGGCAACCTCGTCGATAACGCCTGCAAATGGGCGCGGTCGCGCGTTGCCGTCGAGGTGGTGGCGGAGGACGCGTCGGCCGACGGCAAGTCGAAGGTGCGCGTGATTGTCGACGACGACGGGCCCGGGCTCTCGCCTGCTGAACGTGAGCGCGTGGCGCGCCGCGGCCAAAGATTCGACGAGAGCAAACCGGGCTCCGGGCTTGGCCTCTCTATCGTGGTCGAGCTCGCCAGTCTCTATAAGGGCGTCTTGACGCTCGAGACGTCGCCGATCGGCGGATTGCGAGCCGAGCTTGCTCTCCCAGGGGGCTGAGCGAATTCGCGGGTCCAGCCTTGCCACACTTTCGGTAAGCTTAAGCGCAAAAGAACTCGACCGCCGCGTTTTGCAGCAAACTTCAGTGTGCTCTAACGAACGGATGCTTCGGTCATTAATGCTTCGCGGCGGCTTGAGTGAGCTTGCATGCCGGTAATGAGGTTGGCGGCGGTTCTTGCGGCTGCGTTATGGCTTGCCGCTTGCGCTTCAGATACGGGCCGAAAGGAAGCCAGCGGGGCTGCTCTTGGCGGTGCGGGCCCGGGCAATCGCGCAGCCGGTGGTTCAGTGGGCTCGGGGTCGGATACTCTTTTGGGCAATCGTGCCGGCGCAAAGCTCGACGACGAAGACAAGAGGCGCGCCTCGGTCGCCGAACTTCAAGCGTTGGAAACCGGGCCGTCGGGCGCGCCGGTCGCCTGGCGGAATCCCGAGACTGGTCGCTACGGTAATGTGGTGCCTGGCCCGGTTTACCAGGAGAATGGCGTCGCCTGTCGCGAATACACCCACACGGTGTACTTGGACGGTAGCCTGCAGACCGAGCATGGTACCGCCTGCCGCCGGTCCGACGGGACTTGGGCCAGCGTCAGCTGATTTAGGCCTTAATGCCGCCTCTTCGGGGCCATTTCCGGCGGCTTTGCACGCGGGATTTCGGCGCTTTCGTGCACATTCGGCGTAACTCCTTTTTAAGCGCCAAACGACTACAACAATCGCAATACCATCCACGCGTTTTGGGGTGTCATGGCGAGTGAGGGGCAAGCCGTCGAGCAGCTGCGCGACTACCTGCGGACGTTGAAGCCGGAAGCCCGCGCCATGCTGATCGTCGAGTTGGAGCGTGATCTGCTTCGCGGCGAGGACGTCGCCGGCAGCCAATTAATTCTCCAGGAATTACGGCGAACGATTCGCGCGGCGGGACAAAAGGTGCCGCGAATAGGCGACGCTTCGCGTCTTTTCTTTACGCCACTCGAACCGTTCATGATCAACGACGCCCCCGATCACAAGCGGGTTGGACGTATCGCGCGTTCCACACTCGCGGCGATTTGGGAATGGATTGGCCGCGATCTGATGCCGGGCGAGGCCAAAGCTTTAGTTACCGACATCAATCGTGCGCTATTCGAAGACGATCGGCTGAAGGCCGAGCAGCTCATGCGCACGTTGCAGGATCGCGTAACGCTTCGCATCAACGAAGCTGTCGCTGGAGCGAAGAAGGACGAGAACGCGCAGCGGCGTCTTGCTGCACAGATCGGTGCACCGCGCGGGGTGGAAACAGTCACGACACTCGCCAAGATTCTCGGCTGCCGGGATGTGCTTCCCACAGTCGCCCAGCGCTTGCCGGCAATCATGCCTGCGTTCGAGCGCGAGCAGGTCGATTTGGTCAAGGCATTGCTGACCGGCGCGACGGCGCAGAAGCCGGCAGACGGAAAGGCAACCAACAAGAGCGACATCTTTCTCTACGGTCTCGTTCTTGTGGTCGGTCGTTTGGCCGAGCCTTGGCAGCTTATCCGCATCGCGACGCGCGCAGCCGCAAGCAACGACGAAAATCGGGTTGCCGATACGCCTTTTGCCGTTGCCGTCAGCATCGTGCTCGGCGACCTCGAGTGCATGCTGAACGACTTGCAGGCCGGCCTCAAAGTGCGGCGTCAAGTTGCGCCGCTGGTGCGCGCGATCTGCGCGGCGCTGCATGGCGTGGGCACAGAACTGAGTTTTTCGACAGATTCACTCTGGGGCCGCCGGTTTACGGCAATTCGCGGCGACCTCGGCAATGTGCTCACGGCTGCAATCGAACAGGCGCCGGCGCGGGTTCGGCGTCTTCTGCGCCCACGCACAGCAAAGGACCTCGCCGCCGGCTCCGTTCTCGAAGCGAACGAGGTAAGCGACGCCGAGATACAACTCGACCTGATCATCGCTTGCCGCGAGCATGCCGAAGAACTCGGTGTCGGCGAAGCAAGCGCCCAAGCCTACTCGGAGCTGCAACATTCTCTTGAGGGCAGTGCCAAGATACTCCTCGATTCGCTGGGGCACGCGGGCGACGCTGATCGGCCGTTCCGCCAATCACAGATGCAGGCCGCCGTCCGGTTTTGCCGGATCGCGTTTGGGGCGGACTATGCCGGCCTCTTGGCCAAGGCTGCCGAGATGGCGACGCAGAGGGCGGGCGCGGCCCAACGAGCCCGCGCATAATCTCTATGCCCGGCCTTGCGCGAGCCTATTGCCGGCAGCCGACGTTTTGGCCGCATTTTTGAAGGAACGACCAGCGCGCAATTGCCGCGCCGTCGTTCCCATTGCGGCCGCAATGGGGCCGTGATGATGTAACCGCCAGCCGGTCAGGCGGGCGCTGCACCTGTGCTTTCTCTGCGGATGTGCTTGTTGGGATCATGGTTCTGTGGATCGTTTTTGCGTTTATGACGGCGGCGGCGATTCTCGCCGTTTGCTGGCCGTTTGTCCGTCGGACTCGAAACGTCGCCGGCGGCAGCGACCTGCTGGTCTACAAGGATCAATTGCTTGAAATCGACCGCGATCGGGCCAGCGGTCTGATTGGCGAGAGCGAAGCTGAGGCGGCCCGGCTTGAGGTATCGCGGCGGCTCCTGGCGGCCGCCAACGCTTCGCCGGCAAGCGCATCGGACGACAGCGCACTACGGATCGGACAGCGACGTCGGGCCGCGATTTTGAGCGCGGCAATCGTGTTGGCGCTTGGCGCCCCTGGACTTTATGTCGCACTCGGGTCTCCGAATATCCCGGGAGAGCCGGCGTTTGCGCGCGTGCAAGGGCCAACGGGTCAGCAATCACTTGCGACGCTGGTCGGACAAGTCGAAGCGAATTTGGCGCGTAATCCCAATGACGGAACGGGATGGGAAGTGATTGCGCCGGTTTACCTGCGGCTCGGCCGCTTTGATGACGCGGTGCAGGCGCGCAAGAAATCGCTGGCGCTCAATGGCGAGAATGCGACGCGCCAAGCCGATCTCGGCGAAGCCGAAGCGGCTGCCGCCGACGGTGTTGTGACGGCGGATGCCCGCGCGTCATTTCAGCGTGCTGTAGTTCTCGATCCACGCGAGCCAAAGGCGCGTTATTTTCTCGGGCTTGCCGCCGAACAGGACGGCAGGTCTGACGAAGCGGCTTCGATGTGGCGACGGCTGCTGGCCGACGCGCCGCCCGACGCACCATGGGCGAGCTTCGTTCGCGAGTTGCTGGCGCGCCTGACTGGCGCGCCTTCCAACGAGCCGGGTCCGACGGCGAGCGACGTTGCGGCCGCCAGCAACATGAGCGACCGAGCCCGCCGGGAAATGATCAACACCATGGTCACGCGTTTGGCCGATCGCTTGCGCGACAACGGCGCCGACGTCGACGGTTGGGTCCGCCTGGTCCGCGCTTACATGGTTCTCGGAGATCGCGACAAGGCCAGAAGCGCCGCCGCCGATGCAAAGCGCGCGCTTGCCGAGCGTCCCGACGACGTGAGACGGATCGACGACTTGGTGAAAGGGCTCGGCCTTGAAGGTTGAAGTGTCAAAGCGCAGGCTACGACGGCCATGACGCGCAAGCAGCGACGCCTTGTTTTGATCGGCTCGGGTCTCGGCGTGCTCGCCATTGCAATCGCCCTTATGCTCAACGCCTTCAGGGATTTAATCGTCTTCTTCAACTCGCCGAGCGATATAGAAGCAAAACACATCGCCGCCGGGACCCGCATCCGGCTTGGAGGTTTGGTCAAAAATGGCAGCCTGTTCCACGGCAACGATCTCAAAGTACGTTTCACCGTCACCGACGGAAGCAGTGAGGTGCCGGTGGCTTATCAGGGCGTGTTGCCGGATTTGTTTCGCGAAGGACAAGGCGTAGTCGCCGAAGGTGCGCTTGACGGGGCAGGGCAGTTTAACGCCGACACCATCCTCGCCAAACACGACGAGACTTACATGCCAAAGGAAGTCGCCGACGCGCTGAAGAAATCGGGACATTGGAAAGACGATTACACGAAGCGCGCGACTTCCGGGGGGACTGGCAAGTGACGGCTAGTTGCGATTCGCTTTTCGCCGCGCGCTCGTCGGCCTCGAGCCGGAGGTCCGGCCATGATCGCTGAGCTCGGCCATTATGCACTGATGCTGGCGCTGGGCCTGGCGCTCGTCCAGGGATCGATGCCGATTGTCGGCGCGCGCAGTAACGACACCGCGCTGATGACCATGGCGTCAGCAACGGCGATCGCGCAGTTCGTTTTCGTCGCCGCGGCCTTCGCCGCGCTCGCTGCCTGCTACGTTACTTCGGACTTCTCGGTCTTGACCGTTTTCGAGAACTCGAATTCGGCGATGCCGTTGCTCTACCGGCTCACCAGCGTCTGGGGAAACCACGAAGGCTCCATGATGCTGTGGATTCTGATCCTCGCGCTTTGCGGCGCGCTCGTCGCAGCATTCGGCAATAATCTGCCGCTCAAGCTGAAGACCAATGCGCTGGCGGTGCAGGCATGGATCGCCGCCGCGTTTCAGCTTTTCATCCTACTGACTTCGAATCCCTTTCTGCGCATAGCCGATGCGCCATTCGAAGGCCGCGACCTCAATCCGATTCTGCAAGATCCGGGATTGGCCTTTCATCCGCCGTTCCTTTACCTCGGCTATGTCGGCTTCTCGATTGCGTTTTCCTTTGCCATTGCGGCGCTGCTGGAAGGCCGCATTGACGCAGCGTGGGCGCGCTGGGTGCGGCCATGGGTGCTGGGCGCGTGGATGTGCCTGACGCTCGGGATCGCCGGTGGCTCCTTCTGGGCTTACTACGAGCTCGGCTGGGGCGGTTTTTGGTTTTGGGATCCCGTCGAAAACGCTTCGCTGATGCCATGGCTCGCCGGCACCGCACTACTTCATTCCGCCGTGGTGATGGAAAAGCGCGGCGCCCTGAAAGTCTGGACCATACTTCTCGCCATCATCGCTTTCTCGTTGTCTTTGATCGGGACGTTTCTGGTTCGCTCTGGCGTGCTCACCTCCGTGCACGCGTTCGCCACCGATCCTCGGCGCGGCATTTTCATTCTGGCGATCCTCGTCCTCTTCATCGGCGGCGCTTTGGCGCTGTATGCATGGCGGGCGCCATTGCTGAAGCAGGGTGGTCTGTTTGCGCCGATCTCGCGCGAAGGCGCGCTCGTCCTCAACAATTTGCTTCTGACCTCGGCCTGCGCGACGGTCTTTGTCGGCACGCTTTATCCATTGGCGCTTGAGGCGATTACCGGCGAGAAAATTTCCGTTGGTCCGCCGTTCTTCAATTCGACGTTCGCGCCGCTGTTCATTCCGCTGCTCGTGGCCATGCCGTTTGGACCGCTGCTTGGATGGAAACGCGGCGATTTGCTGGCCGCGGGGCAACGTTTGGCCGTTGCCGCGATCCTGGCCGCAATCGCGGTCGCTGCGGCATTCGCTTTGCAACGCGGCGGACCGGTGTTGGCGCCGTTCGGTCTCGGCATCGCGATCTTCGTGATGGCTGGCGCGGTGGTCGACATCGTTGAGCGCACGTTGTTTCTGCGCATACCGTTCGGCGCGGCGTTCCGCCGGGCGGTCGGATTGCCGCGCTCGGCGTGGGGCGCCGCGTTTGCTCATTTTGGGATTGGCGTGACGCTGTTCGGCATTGTCTCGGTGACGGCGTGGGGGACCGAGCGAATCGCAGCGCTAAAGCCCGGCGAAAGTGTCGAATTGGCACACTATCGGCTCACTTTCGACGGCTCGTTGAAGCGCGCCGGCGGCAATTATCAGGATACGGTCGGACATTTTAGCGTGCGCCGCACCGGCGGCGATTTTATTGGCGCGCTCGAGCCGAGCCGTCGCATGTTCCCGAGCCGCTCGATGGCGACCACCGAAGCAGCGTTGATGACGCGCGGCGTGAGCCAGCTTTACCTGTCTATCGGCGATGTAACTCCGCAGGGCGCAGTGCCCGTCCGTTTGTACTTCAAGCCGCAGGTGCTGATGATCTGGCTTGGTGCTTTGGTCATGTTCGCCGGCGGCGCGCTGTCGCTATCCGATCGGCGCTTGCGCGTTGGTGCGCCAAAGCCGGCAAAAGCGAGCGCGGCTCTCCAGGCGGCGGAGTGAGTGCTGTCATGATGCTTTGCGTATACCAGCACAGGATACGCGTAGCCGGTTTACTGTTGGCGCTGACATTTCCGCTCTTGGCTGCAGCGCCGCTTCGCGCCGTTGAGGCGAATGAAATGCTGGCCGACCCCGCATTGGAGGCGCGGGCGCGCAATCTGTCGAAGGATCTGCGTTGCCTCGTTTGCCAGAATCAATCGATCGACGACTCGGAAGCACCGCTCGCCCATGACTTGCGGGTGATTGTGCGCCAGCGTTTGAAGGCTGGCGACACCGATAAGCAAGTTGTGGATTACCTTGTTGCGCGTTACGGCGAGTTCGTCTTGCTCAAACCGCGTCTGTCCTGGCACACGCTCGCCTTATGGGGCGCGCCGCCCGCAGCGGTGTTGCTCGGGATTGCCTTGCTCGTTGTCGTGAACCGGCGGCGGCAAAACGCGCCCCCTCATGAACTGGCAAACCTGACGTCGGCGGAGGAAGCGCGGCTGGCGGAGCTCTTGCGCGATCAACAGTAAGACTTGCGCGAAACTGTTGCGGATAACGACCGGTCGGTCGGGTGAACGACCTAGCGGAAGGCCAAGGCGGCTCGCATCCCGTCCTCAACATTAACAATTTTTAATATGGGCGACAGCGCGCGGTAAGGCGTGGCCATCCACATTTAGGGGCAAGAGATGAGCTCGTCTGGGGCGGCCCGTTGGCAAAACGGACAACGATTTCGGAGACGATAATGGACGGAAACGACCAACACACACGCCGCGTCCTGTCTGCGCGCCGTATCGCTTTAATGGCGACCACGGTTGTGGGGCTCGGCGGCGCGGCGCTGTTCCTCGCGCCGCACGGCAATCCGGGCGCCGCCCTTTCTGCGAGTTCGGCGTACGCGCAGAACCTGTCGCAGCAGGCGCAGCAGCTGCCGCAACATCCGGTCGGGTTCGCCGATATCGTCGCCAAGGTGAAGCCGGCAGTTATCTCCGTTCGGGTCCGGCTGGAGAGAACGGCCTCGGGACCCGGCGAGGAAGAAATGCCGATGCCCCCTGGCTCGCCATTCGACCGTTTCTTCCGGCGGTTCGGCACGCCCGAGAACGGCGAGGGCCGGCACCAACTGATCACCGGCCAGGGTTCCGGCTTCTTCATCACCGCCGACGGTTATGCCGTCACCAATAATCACGTGGTCCAAAACGCGGACAAGGTTCAGGTCACAACCGACGACGGCAAGACTTATACGGCCAAGGTGATCGGTACCGACTCGCGCACCGACCTTGCGCTGATCAAAGTTGACGGGACGGACTTCCCCTACGTGAAGCTCGCGGAACATGCGCCGCGCGTCGGGGATTGGGTGCTCGCGGTCGGCAATCCTTTCGGCCTCGGCGGTACGGTGACGGCGGGCATTGTTTCGGCCCGCGGCCGCGACATCGGCGCTGGCCCGTACGACGACTTCATCCAGATCGACGCGCCGGTGAACAAGGGCAACTCCGGTGGTCCTGCATTCGATGTCGACGGTGACGTGATTGGCGTCAACACCGCGATCTTCTCGCCATCCGGCGGCTCGGTTGGCATCGCGTTTGCGATCCCGGCGGACACCGTCAAAAGTGTCGTGGCGCAGTTGCGCGAGAAGGGCAACGTGACGCGTGGCTGGATCGGCGTGCAAATTCAGCCGGTGACGCCGGAACTGGCGGAAAGCCTTGGCCTGAAAAAGGCGAGCGGCGCGTTAGTCTCCGAGCCGCAGCCCAATAGTCCGGCTGCCAAAGCAGGCATCGTCAGCGGTGACGTCATCACCTCCGTCGATGGCAATCCCGTCGCTGACGCGCGCGAGCTCGCGCGCCGGATCGGCACGATCGCTCCCGGTACTACCGTCAAGCTCGGCCTGATCCATCAGGGCGAGGACAAGACGGCGTCGATTACGCTCGGCACTCTGCCGGCCGAGCGTCAGGCGGCCAATCAGCAAACCGAGCATTCGAGCGTGGCCAGCGAGATTCCGAAGCTTGGCTTCACGCTATCGGTCGATAATCACTCCGGAGAGCAGGGCAACGGCGTGGTGGTGACCGCTGTCGATCCGAATGGAATCGCCGCCGATCACGGCTTCCAGGTCGGAGACGTCATCCTCGATGTCGGCGGCAAAGTTGTTTCCAAACCGGCCGATGTCACCAAGCAAGTCGCTGACGCACGCAAGGAAGGCAAGCACGCTCTTCTGTTTCGCGTGAAATCAGGAGAAGGCACACGTTTCGTCGCGTTGCCGCTTGGCAATGCGTAGACGGCGCGGGATCCGCTCATTCGGATCCGCGCGAGAGAATGAGAGCTTGGTTCGAACGCTGTTTTCGAAGACAGGCTCCAGAGTAATGGGGCGATCCGCTGGCATCCGTCGCCCCCGCTGGCGGGCGTTCCCTGGGGACGGGCCTCGTGGCCCGTCCCCGCCTCAAACCGGCTCTGCCCGACGCATCCCGTCGCCCCCGCTGCGGGTAGAGTTGGCCGAGGGGGTGGCGTCTTTGATCGACGCCATCCCCTCGCTCCCTTCGCTATATGATTGGCGGCTGAATTCATGCCAAACGATATGCTTATTGAAGCTGGGACTCATCTGGCCCAAAGCGGATTGCCGGTTCGGCGACATTCGATCATGCGCCTTTTGATCATCGAAGATGACCGCGACGCGGCCGATTATCTCGTCAAGGCGTTTCGCGAAGTCGGCCACATCGCGGACCGGGCTATAGACGGCGAAGAGGGCCTGGCGCTGGCGCTCGACGGCCAATACGACGTCTTGATCGTCGATCGCATGCTGCCGAAGCTTGACGGCCTATCGATTATCGCGAGCTTGCGCAGCAAATCGATCGAAACGCCGGTGCTGATCCTTTCCGCGCTCGCCCAAGTGGACGACCGGGTGAAGGGTTTGCGCAGCGGCGGTGACGATTATCTCGCCAAACCCTACGCGTTTGCCGAGTTGTTGGCGCGCATCGAAGCACTTGCGCGCCGGCGCGGCGCGCGCGGCGAGGAGACGGTATATCGCGTCGCCGATCTTGAGCTCAATCGGCTATCGCACGAGGTCAGCCGCGCCGGCCAGGAGCTGCAGCTACAACCGCGCGAGTTTCGCTTGCTCGAATATCTGATGCGAAATGCCGGCCAGGTTGTGACCCGCACCATGCTTCTGGAGAACGTCTGGGACTATCACTTCGATCCGCAAACCAACGTGATTGACGTCCATATTTCACGTCTGCGGTCGAAGATCGACAAGGGATTCGGTCAACCTTTGCTGCACACCGTGCGCGGTGCCGGGTACATGATCCGCGAAGAGAAGTAGCGGCCGCCTTAAAGTAAACTAATGGCGCGTCTATCTTCCCAGCACGCCGCTTTCGGACAGCGTTTTTATTTTTTGCTCGGCGATTCCCCAAGCCTTGAGCACCGCCGGCGCGTCGGCGCCGCCATCGCGCGGCGGCGTCGGTGGCGCGGCCGGAGTTCGCGAGAAGCGCGGGGCCGGTGCGGGCTGTACCACCCCGCCAACTTCGACAAACGAACCGCGCGCGACGTTGTGCGGATGACGCGGCGCTTCTTCCATGGAGAGCACCGGCGCGAAGCAGGCGTCGGTTCCTTCGAGCAACTTGCACCATTCGTCGCGGGTCCGGGTCTTGAACAGTTTTTCAAGCGCGTCGCGAAGTTCGGGTCCGTCCTCGGCGTACGCCAGGCCGAGCCGGTCGAACAGCACCTTGCGGAATTTCACCTCGATCGCCGCGATGGCGACAAAACGGCCATCGCTGCATTCGTACGTTTCGTAGATCGCCGATCCGCTATCGAGCAGGTTCGTGCCGCGCTGCAGATTGTGCAGCCCTGCCGCATGCAAGCCATAGAACAGCGTCATCAGCGACGCCGCGCCTTCGGTCATGGCCGCGTCCACGATTTGACCCTTGCCGGAGCGCTGCGCCTCAAGCATGGCGCAAGCCATGCCGAAGGAAAGATACAGCGCGCCACCGCCGAAATCGGCGACCAGGTTGAGCGGCGGCGTAGGCTTTGAGCCTGAGCGGCCGATGGCGTGCAATGCTCCAGCCAAAGCGAGATAGTTGAGGTCATGACCAGCGGCCTGCGACAGCGGCCCCGACTGCCCCCAACCGGTCATGCGGCCGTAAACCAGGCGCGGATTGTGCGCGAGCATTGCATCCGGGCCAAGGCCGAGACGTTCCATGGTGCCCGGCCGGAAACCTTCGATCAGCGCGTCGGCCTTGCCGATGAGTTCGATCGCCAGCGCAATTCCTTCAGAGCGTTTCAGATCGATCGCAATCGACGGGCGCGAGCGATGCAGCAATTGAAACTTCGCCGGCATGGCGATGCCAAGGTCGCTGGCCGTGTTTCGATCGATGCGAACGACGTCGGCGCCGAGATCGGCGAACAGCATGGCCGCCATTGGGCCGGGACCGATGCCGGCGAATTCAACAATACGAATGCCCGCGAGAGGCCCCATCTTGCCTTAACCACCTTTTGCGTGTTTGTTCGCTTCAGCCAACAAAACGCGTTACATTAAAGACCATGGCCTTGCTGCAACGCTTTCATTATCGCCCTGAATTTGCTTCGGCGCTGGGAAAGCTGATGCGCGCCACGGCGTTTAGGCTGACGCTGGTCTACCTTTTGGTCTTTATCATATTCGCGGTTTCGTTGCTCGGCTATTTCGCGCTGAATACGCGGCGGCTGATCACCGAGCAAATCACCAATCGGGTCAACCTGGAAGTCAATGCGCTGCGCGAGCAATACGAGACCGGCGGGATCCGGCGTTTGGTGACTATTCTCGATTTGCGGGCACGGCGTCCGGGCTCAAGTCTTTATCTGCTGACCACGCCGAGCGGCGAGGGACTTGCCGGCAACGTCAGTTCGCTCGAGCCGGGCGTGCTCGATCATCCGGGATGGTTCGAGTTCGAGCTACCGCCGAATAGAGTTGTCGGAAGAAAGCGAGCATCGCGCGCTGGTGCGCGTCGTGGAAATGCCTGGCGGTTTTCGCCTGCTGGTAGGGCGCGATCTTGAGGAACGTGAACGCATCTATGCCATCATCGCCAACGCCGGGCGCTGGTCGATTGCGCTGGTGGTTGTGCTCGGTCTCGGCGGCGGCTTCTTTGTCAGCCGCCGCGTGCTCAAGCGCATAGATGCCATGACCGATAAAGCGCAAGTCATCATGGCCGGGGATTTGGCGGGCAGGCTGCCGGTCGCCGGCACCGGTGACGAGCTTGACCGTCTCGCCGACAATCTCAACGCCATGCTTGAGCGTATCGAAGGCCTGATGGGTGGATTAAAGGAAGTGTCCGACAACATCGCTCACGATCTGAAGACGCCGCTGACCCGATTGCGTAACCGCTGTGAGCAGGCGTTGCGCGGCGCCCGCGGCGAGGCCGAATATCGCGCCGTGCTGGAATTTACCATCGCCGAGTCGGATGACCTCATTCGCACGTTCGATGCGTTGCTGATGATTGCGCGTGCGGAGTCCGGGCACGCGCGCGACAACATGGTGGAATTCGACGCTGCGGCGATTGCCCGCGACGTCGGCGAATTGTACGAGCCACTGGCGGACGAAAAGGGACTGGCGCTCAAAGTCGACGCGGCGACAGAGGCTCCGGTGCGCGGTAATCGCGAGTTGATCAGTCAGGCGCTCGCCAACCTCATCGACAACGCGATCAAATATGCGGTACCGGGACCTGACAAAGTCAACGGCGCACCCACGGAAATCGTGGTGAAAGCCGGCGCCGATGCAGATCGCATCACGTTGACGGTTGCGGACCATGGCCCGGGAATTGCCGCGGCCGATCGTGGCCGCGTGGTCGAGCGGTTCGTGCGGCTGGAGCAGAGCAGGTCGCAGCCCGGCTCGGGGCTGGGCTTGAGCCTTGCCGCCGCGGTGGCGCGGCTTCACGGTGGCGAACTCAAACTCGAAGACAACGAGCCGGGTTTGAAAAGCATCATTGCTTTGCCACGGGCAGGACCCGCGGTCAGCTGATGCGGGCGGCGAAAACCGGGACGCGCCCCGTCGGCAAAGTTGAGGAAGGCAAGTTGGTCCGGCGGCTCACCGGAGCGTTGCCGCGGGCCTCCGCCAATGGCCGCAATCGCAGCGCTGAGTGGCTATCGAGCATAGCCGGAAGCGCAGCCGGCAAATCGCTGAAGTCGCTCGTTGCAGCACACCCGCGGCTTGCCGCTTTGCTGGCCGGGATCGCCGGTAGTGCGCCTTACCTTTGGGACCTCGTCTGCGCTGATCCCGCGCGCTTGCTGCGTCTTCTGACGAGCATCCCCGAAGAAGAATTCGCCAGATTGATGAAAACGGCGCAGCAATCGGGCGCGACCGCTCGGGCAACCGCGAGTGTCATGCAGGTTCTTCGCCGGATGAAGGCCGAGGCGGCACTGTTGATCGCGCTTGCAGATATTGGCGGAGTTTGGCCGGTCGCTCGTGTCACCGCGTCGCTGACGGACGTCGCCGACACGGCGCTTCGCATCGGTGTCCGTCGCTTGCTCGTCGACGCGGCAAAAAGCGGGAAGTTCCGGTTGAGCGATGCGAAAGATCCCGAAACCGGCTCCGGTTACATGGTGCTGGCCATGGGCAAGATGGGCGCGCACGAACTGAATTATTCCAGCGATATTGATCTCATGGTGTTTTTCGACTCGGCCAATCCGGCGTTAACGGACGGCGCGGAGGCGACGCCTTTTTTCACCAGGTTGACGCGCGAGTTGGTCAAGCTTTTGCAGGAGCGCACCGCGGACGGTTATGTGTTTCGCGTCGATCTGCGGCTGCGCCCTGATCCATCTTCGACGCAGATTGCGATATCGACGGACGCAGCGCTCGATTATTATGAAAGCCGGGGCCAGACTTGGGAGCGCGCGGCGCTGATCAAGGCGCGCGCCTGCGCCGGCGACCTTGAAGCCGGCGCCAAATTCATCGGCGAGCTTTCGCCTTTCATCTGGCGCAAATATCTCGACTTCACCGCTGTTGCCGACGTGCACGCGATGAAACAGCAAATTCACGTCTACCGTGGCCATGGCGAAATCGCGGTCGAGGGGCACAATGTCAAAGTCGGTCGCGGCGGTATTCGCGAGATCGAGTTTTTCGCGCAGACCCAGCAGCTCATTGCCGGCGGGCGCCACAATGTGCTGCGCGAACGCGGCACAGTGGCGACGCTTGCGGGGCTGGCGGCCGGCGGCTGGATTGATCCCTCGGCACGCGACGAATTGACGGCGGCTTACGAATTCTTGCGCCGCGTCGAGCACCGCTTACAAATGCGCGCGGATGAGCAGACACATTCGTTGCCATCAGACCCGGCCGAGCTCGAAGATTTTGTCCGCTTCCTCGGCTTTGCCGGCCGTGATGCTTTCGCGACCGTGCTGCTCGGACACTTACGTACGGTGGAGAAGCACTACATCCGGCTCTTTGAAACCGCTCCGGCGGCTAGCGAGCCGCAACAGCAGCTTTCCTTTGCCGGTCCAGTCGCGAGCACCAGCCCGACGCTCGACCGCTTGGCCGAACTGGGCTTTCGTCAGCCCCGCGAGGTCGATGCAGCAGTGCGCCGCTGGCACAGCGCCGCCTATCGGGGCTTACGCGGGGACCAGGCGCGCAAAAATCTCGACGAGCTGGTACCCATCATCATCCAGCAGCTTGCGGCCACCGACAATCCGGATGCGGCGTTCGCCGCCTTCGATCATTTTCTCGCCGGATTACGCGCAGGCGGACGCTTGCTCTCGTTGCTGCGCCAGAAACCCGAGCTCGTCGGCTTCATCGCGCTCATTCTGGGCACCGCGCCGCGGCTCGCGGACATTCTGGCCCGGCATCCGCACGTTATCGACCCGCTGATCGATCCCGCGTCCTTCGCCGCGTTGCCCGGTGCGAAAGAGCTTGAGGAAGGGCTTGTGCGGGCGGTGGGCGAGACGCGCGGTTACGAAGAAGTGCTCGACGCAATCCGTTTGTTCGGCCAAGAACACATGTTCCTGATCGGCGCCCGCATTCTCTCCGGCTCGCTTTCCGCCGCACGCGCCGGCGAGGTTTTTGCTGAACTGGCCGATGTACTTATCCGGGCACTCAAGGCCCGCGTTGAGGAAGATTTTATCGCCAGCCATGGACGCATCCGCGGCCAGGAGATTGCCATCGTAGCGCTTGGCCGGCTCGGCGCGCGTGAGATGACCGCGACCTCCGATCTCGATCTTATGGTGATCTACGACTTCGATGCTGAAGAGCCGGAGTTGGACGGCAAGCGGCGGCTCTACGGCGCACAGTATTTCGCGCGCTTTACGCAACGCCTGATCAGCGCGCTCACCGTGCAAACCAACTACGGCGTCTTGTACCAAGTGGACATGCGGTTGCGGCCCTCGGGACGCTCCGGGCCGCTGGCGACGCACATTGAGGGCTTTATCAGCTACCAGGAACGAGAGGCCTGGACGTGGGAGCACATGGCCTTGACGCGGGCGCGTGTGGTCGCGGCCTCGCCGGGTTTTCGGACACGCGTCGAACGGGCGATACGCGATGTGCTTTGCCGTCCGCGCGAGCCCGCGGCCGTCGCGGCTGACGTGGTCGAAATGCGCGGGGCGATTGCGAAGGAAAAGGGCGACGCGGACGCGTGGGATCTTAAATACGCCGCTGGCGGCCTGATCGATATTGAATTTGTCGCCCAATATTTGCAGCTCGTGCATGCCGCAGCGTCGCCGCAAATTCTCGACATCTCGACGGCACGTGTGCTTGAAAAGGCGGCGCGCGGCGACCTTCTCGCACCTGAGGACGCAGAGGTCTTGCGCCCGGCGGTGCGGCTTTACCACGATCTGACGCAGATCTTGCGGCTTTGTCTGCCCGGCGCATTCGATCCGAAGACGGCAAGCGCCGGCGTTCTCGGACTTCTCACCCGCGCCGCTGACCTGCCGGACTTTCCCGCGCTGCAAGCGCATCTCGCAGAAATGGAACGCCTAGTGCGGGAGTGCTTTGTGCGGATTTTGGGAGCGAACCCCTAGCTTGCCTGGGCTTCCGGGAACCGTACTTGGCCGGGTTCAAGCGGTAACCGCACTACAACCGTCGTGCCGACCCCAAGCACCGAACGAATGCGCATTCTTCCGCCGTGCAACTCGGCAAGCGATTTTGCGATCGCAAGTCCGAGGCCGGAACCTTGATGCCGCTTAGTCAATTGGCTCTCCACTTGCTCGAATGGGCGGCCAAGTTTGCGCAGCGCGTCTTTGGGAATACCAATGCCGTTATCCGAGATTGCGAATGTGACCGAACCGCCGCGCAGCCTTCCGTCGACGGTGACGGCGCCCCCATCGGGCGTGAATTTCACGGCGTTGGATAGAAGATTGAGGGCGATTTGCTTCAACGCGCGGCGATCGGCCTTAAGTGTGAGCGTCGGTGCGACGCGCGAATTCAGCTTCAATCCCTTTTCGTTCGCCCGGCCAAAGACGACGCGCGAGCAGTCGGCGAGAATATCATCGAGCTCGACGGTTTCGGGGTTAAAGTGAACGCCGCCGGCTTCGATCTTCGACATATCGAGGATGTCGTTGATGACGTCGAGCAGGTATTTGCCGCTTTCGCGGATGTCGCGCGAATATTCGCCGTATTTTTTCGCGCCGAGCGGCCCGAACATTCCCGATTCCATGATTTCCGAGAAGCCGATGATGGCGTTGAGCGGCGTGCGCAATTCGTGGCTCATATTCGCCAGAAATTTCGATTTTGCCTGGTTCGCGTCCTCGGCACGGGTTTTTTCTTCGGCATATTTCAGCGCCAGGTCGGCAAGCTCGCCGGCCTGCTGCTCCAGCATTTGCTGCGATTTGCGTAAGTCGGTGATGGTGGCGATGCGCCGTCTTTCACCCTCGACGAGCTTCTGCTCGTGTTGCTTGAGCTTGGTGATATCGGTGCCGACGGACACGTAGCCGCCGTCCTTGGTGCGGCGTTCGCTGATATGCATCCAGCGCCCGTCGTTGAGTTGAGCTTCGAACGTGCGTGCGCCTTGCGGCTGTCGGTCTTCATTCGCAATGGTGGTGCGGATGATGGCCTTTTTTCCCGCCGCGACGACGGTGGAGTAGGGGGTGGTGGGCAAAACCGCGCTGTCAGGCAGGCGATGGAGTTCCTGGAAGTTGGAATTGCACAGGACCAGGCGGTTGTCGGCGTCCCATAATACGAAGGCCTCCGGGATCGTCTCGATGGCGTCCCGTAGCCGCAGATCCGCAGCCGTTGTCTTGGCCACCAAATCCTTCTGCTCGGAAACATCGACCGCGATACCGATGAGATGCAGTCCCGGCTCGCCCTCCTGACGAGCCAATTCGCAACGCACGCGCACCCATAGCCAGCGGCCATCGGCATGGTGCATCCGGAAGGCATGGTCGATCGACTGCGCCTTGGCGTCAGCGAGCCGTGTCGCCAGACCGTAGAGGTCGATATCGTCCGGGTGAATCAGCGCTGTGAGTTCGCCGAAAGTAAGCAGTTCGTCCTTGGCCGGCAGGCCGAGCATATCGAACATCGAATGCGACCAGAAAATGCGGCCGCGGGCCAAATCCCAGTCCCACAGCCCGCAGCGACCGCGATTAAGCGCGGTGTCAATGCGGCCGCGTACAGTGTCGTGGATCAGATCCGCTTCTCTGGCGCGCGTAGCCTGCCAATGAAACGCGAACCCGAGGATGAGAACGACGAAGCTCGTCGTTGCCGAGAGCGTAACGGTCAGTGCGGTGGTCGAACGCCATGTTATGAGCGCGCGGCTCGCGGTCTCGACGACAGCCAGGAGCCCGAGCGGGTTACGCAATGGCCGCGCGGCGGCCAAAGCGGCGGTCCCGTTCGGCAGCGTTGTCTCTACCGTGCCGGCGCTGCCAAGAACTGTCACAGGCTGGGCAATGCCAAGCACCTCAAAGATCGGACGGCCAAGCTTTTCGGGATCTGCAGGTACGCTGCCGACAATTGTGCCTTCTGAATTCGGCCACGAGGATCGTGAGATCGGCATCCGCCCACGCCGGCAACGCACGCTCAAGCGTTGCGGACGTTCGACTAGAAATTCCCCGTAAGTCCCTTCCGGAGTGTTCGAGCTGGGCGGCGGTGACATCCGCGAGCGCCTCGATCGCCGCGCGCGCCTGGACGATAAGTTGGCGGCGCTGCTCGAGAACCTGCACGACCGCCCCGACGCAAATCGTTATCAGAAATGCGACGATCAGGGCGGGGACGGTGCGACGAAGCAGCGGCTCGGCGTTCAGCAGCCGCCGATAGGCAGGTTTGGCGATCGACTTTGCCAGCCCCTGAATAGAATCTGAACGTAGAGACGCACTCGCCGTTTCGGCGCGCGCCATCGCCTGCCTCCGTTCGGACGATCCCCTGCACCTGCGTCCGGAAGGATGTGCCGCATCTCCTCCGAATCAGTGCATAAGAATCGATGCGCGCTGATTTGTCGAGAGTCGAGCGTCAGCATTTTCTAAAAAACCATTACCGCTGTTTCACGGCGACAAGATCTCGGCATCTTGCAAAGAATCTGCTGCGCCGCGGGGCAGCCGAAGAGTTGAGTCAAATCAAATGCGTAGTGACTGACTTCAGCACGCTCTATGCGGCTGCCCTGATGCAGGACAGGCGTGGATAAATGTGCTCGCCGAAGCTGCGAATGCCCTCGACGTAATCGGTGAAGCTGAACAGGCAACCATCGATTCCGCTTTCGATGGCCATCTGGTCGAGCTCTTCCGCTACGCTTTCATAAGAACCGCAGATTGTCGGGGTGCTCATGAAGGCGCCATGACCCTGCTCGGGGGTCCGCGAGAGGCCGGCTAAATGGTGCTGTGAGCTGCCGCCCTTGTTGCTATCCAACGATGCGCTGCCGAGCATGTTTTTGACCGCAACCAAATCCACGCCTTCGACGATCTGCCTCTGCAATTCCCTCGCTTCACCGTCAGTTTCGGCACTGATGATATGGAAAAGGGCATAGGCGCCGACCTTGCGTCCGGTGCGGTCGCCCGCGGCTTTCAGCCGGTCCACCTTTTCCTTCAAATGCCAGCGGTCAGCGATCATGAAGCTTTCATCGGCGTATTCGGCGACGAATTGAAAGCCCGCCGGCGACTGCCCCGCCGACACCAGTGGAATCTCGTGGCGCGGCTGCGGATAGCAGTGACAATCCTCGAGCGTGAAATGCTCGGTGCGGCACGTCGCCGTGCCGTCGCGCCAAAGCTGCTTGACGATTTGCACGTACTCCCGTGCATATTGATACCGTTGTTCGAAATAGTCGTCGCCCCGCCACAGACCCATCTGCGCGTATTCCGGTCTGTTCCAGCCGGTCACAATATTAAGCCCGCAGCGGCCCCCGCTGATGTCGTCGATCGTGGCCACCATCCGAGCCACTACTGCGGGATGATGGGCGAGCAACGTCACCGAGGGATAGAGTTCCACGCGGTGGGTGACTGCCGCGAGCCCCGCCATCAGCGTGAACGTCTCCAGGCATTCGTCCCAAAATCCGGTTTCGCCGCCGAAGCCGCGATACTTCATCATCGACAGAATCATGTGAAAGCCGTGTCGTTCGGCTTCGATGGCGATCGCTTTGTTGTGCTCAAAAGTCGGCGAATACTGCGGGCTGGCGTTCGAGATGACGTAGCCGTTCCTGCCGTTGGGGAGAAAAATGCCGAATTTCACGGAAACCTCGCACCGCTTTCATGCGCATGAAAGTCGCCATTAAGTCGCCCCGACGACCGAGATTAGAGGCTAACGAGGGCAGCGCAACCAGACCGGCGTGGTTGAGCGCTCGTGAACAAGAAATTGTGCCGTAAAAGAAAAACGCCGGTGGCAGCGCCTCAGCGCCGCACGGCTTGCAGGGCGCTATTTCTGGCCGCCTCCAGGAATGTCGATCGGCGGGTTGCGCCGCCATTCGGTCGCGGAAATCCCATACTTGGTTTTGAAGGCCGCGGCGAAATGCGCCGCGCTTTTGAACCCCGACCGCAGCGCGATTTCACTTACCGGAAGCTTGCCGTTTGCCGGGTTAGCAAGAGCGTTATGCGCGGCTTCGAGGCGAAGATCGCGCAGCGAGGCGCACACCGTGTCGCTCTCATCCTGGAATATTCGGTGCAGGTAACGCACGGAAATTCCCAGTGACGAACTGATCTTCTCGGGATCAAGCGCCTGATCGGCCAGGTTTGCTTGCATGAACCCGATACAGCGGCGCCGTAGTGCAGTGCGCACCGACGCATTGTCGCTTTCGAGCGTGTCAGCCTCATCGGATTCGAACGCGAGCGCGATCAGTTCCACCAAATGGCTGCTGTAACTGTACGCGGCCGGCGTCGTAACGGAGGCCAGCTGTTCGCTCAGCGAGCGCACCAGATCGGACGTGATACCCCATAACCCGGTCCTGCCGTCATTAGGGGTGCAGACCAGTTGATCGACCATGCGCAGCCGCGAGCGCAGCATGAATGCCGGGATAGTGATATTGATGATCTCGGTATGTCGCGGATGCTCCCAGAGTCCACGGGCTGTTCAAGTCAAAAAGCGCAAACGCGCCGGCCTTGATCTCGCGGTCGCGCCCGCGCTGCTTCAATTGAACGACGCCGTTGTGGACATTGACGAGGACAAAGTGATCGCGGCCGTCCTGCCGGACATGGCGCGGCGTTCGCTCGGTATGCTCGCACGAGCTTCTTATCCGGGAAATTTCCAGATTACCGAAATGGCAATGCACGACATTGGCGTGAAACTGATCCTCTTCTCGCAGGCGAACATTTGACTGCCCGAAGAAGCTATGGATCAACTCGCCCCAAGACGCCGGGCCGATCCCGTTCCCAAACTATCCGCCGATTGACTTCGACCATGGGCGACACCAGCGCGTTCGTCCGCGATCACGAGGCGAACTGCCTCACCGATACTTCATGCGCTCGCTCTTGGCAGCAGAGCTATTTCCCGGTTTCGCTGCACGCGAAGGTAGACAGTATTTTCGCTGCTGTAAACTCGATCGATGGCTGCACGAGGGATAGTCCGCCAGTTTAATCGGATCGAGCTGAACGCGACAAACTTTAAGGCGCGCAAACGCCCCGGCAAAGCCTCAACATGCATTTCTGCTCCAGCCGATTAAAGCAATGCAGCAATTTTTACCGCGGAACAGGCATCAGGAATAGGGAATAAAAAATTGCTTGGCCTGAACGGGAACGTTTGATGCCGTTGAATTCGATACCACGAACATTTCGTATGGATGCTTGGTGCCGCGATTCCACTGCACCGTCACGATCGGCGTAGAGCACACGTTCGGGAACATGCCACCTTTGAAATTGATGTGCCCACAAATCGAGTCGTAGTTTATGTCGCGCAGAGCATCACGGATCGAAGCGTGATCGGCGCCACGGGCCTGTTTCAAAGCGTGAATGCCCACTTCAAACAAGCCATGCCGGCCCCCGAGCATGAATGACGCCTGGCGGCCGCTTTCCTGCTCGTAAGCGTCGGTAAGTTGCTGCGCGGTCTGACCGGTCAATCCCGAGGTGAAGGGGAAGCTCGGGGCCCAGATCGCATCGGTTGTCAGGCCGATGGCACGATCCCCGAGCGGCACCACACCGGCGGGAAATTCCAGCGCCTTTCCGAGGGTGACAATCTTCGGCCGGTAACCCTGTTGAGCACAGCCGTTCCAGAACAACGTGAATTCCGGCGGTGGTAGAACGCCGGTGACAATCTCAACGCCGGCGCCTTTGAATGCGGCGATCTGCGCATTGTAGGTGCCGGACGGCATGTCGAACCGGCCCGGGTCGACCAGCCGGTAGCCTTCCTGCTCAAGCATCTTGGCGTAGATGCCGGCATACGTCCGTCCATCGGTGTCGTTTGGCCAAAGTCCGCCGACCACCTTGTTGGTCTGCATTTCCTTCCATGCACCGATAAAAGTACGGGTCTGGCTCAAAGTGTCGAAGGAAAAATGATACGTCCATTCGAAGCCAACTTTCGGGTCACCGCGCCGGCCAAGAAAATACGGCTCAATCGGTGCATCGTTGGTAAGACAGGGGACGCCATTGACCTCACATTGATCGGCCACCGGATTGGTGGTTTCCGGGGCGGCGCCGGAAAGCATCAGGTTGACGTCATCTTTGAGAATAAGCTCGGAAGCGACCTCAGCCGCCCGATTGGGGCTGGACTGGGTGTCGCGCAGCAAGATTTCCAGCCGATACTCCTGACCGGCCACTGTGATCTTGTTTCCGGTCGCTGTCGCGACCTGGTTCATCACGAAGGGGACGTGCTCCGAAAAAAATGCCAAAAAGCCGGTCATCGGTGCCACAAATCCGATCCGGATCGTTTTCGTCTGTGAGATTGCGCGGCGAAGCGGTGTGGCTGCGAGTGCTGCGGCGCCGGCCGTCGTAATAAACCCTCTGCGATTGATCCATGATTTCCGCATGGCCAAACACTCCGATGTAGTTCGGATTAACCTCAATCAACTCCAGCGAACCGATCATATCTCAAAATTGCCGTGGCCGCGATTGCGCCGTGCGAAATCTTTGGTGATGCTTTCGAGACTTCCGGTCACGCTTCGCGGCGCGTGAGTTGATTGCAATCACGGCGAGCCAATGGGACAAAAGGCAGCGATGCTCGAACTCGCTTCACTCTCGCGCACCTTCGGTGGGCTTGTCGTCATTGATCGGCTCGACTTCAAGGTAGATGAAGGCGAGATTGTGGGCATTCTCGGACCGAACGGCGCGGGGAAGACCACATTGTTTAACATGATCGCGGGCGTGCTGCCGCCGAGTGGCGGGCGTATTCTCTTCGCCGGCGGCGACATTACGCGCATGCGACCATGGTATCGGTGCCGCCTCGGCATCGGGCGCACCTACCAGATCCCAAAGCCGTTTGCTCACATGAGCGTTTTCGAAAATGTGCTTGCGGCAGCCGTTCACGGCGGCAAAATGCCGTTGGCCCGGGCCAAGCCGCAGGCCGAAGCGATGCTTGCGCGCATCGGGCTTGCCGACACGCGCGCGCGTTGCGGCCGGACAGCTCTCGCTCCTCGATATGAAGCAACTCGAGCTCGGAAAAGCGCTGGCGTTACGCCCGCGGCTCCTGTTGCTTGATGAAATCGCGGGAGGTCTGACCGAAGCGGAATGCGATTTGCTGATCGGCACCATTAGCGACGTGCATCGCAGCGGCGTTACTATTGTCTGGATCGAACACGTAATCCAGGCGCTACGTCGGATTGTTACGCGGCTTGCGGTGCTTTCCGGCGGCAATTTCATCGCCATGGGCGCACCGCAGGACGTGCTCGCCGATCGGCGCGTGAAAGAAGCCTATCTGGGGGCGTGATCCGGAATGGCGACAACAGCATCGAGCCCGCTGCTGGCCGTTGAAGACGTGTCAGTCTTTTATGAGAATTTCTGCGCTATCGACCATGTCGACATCGCAGTAGGTGCCGGGGAGATCGTTTCCATCATCGGGGCTAACGGCGCCGGGAAATCAACGCTTTTAAAAGCCATCATCGGCCAGGCCGATCGCGTCGCAGGCCACATCAGCTTCGCTGGCAATGCCATCGTCGGCCGCAGCACGGAAGCCATTGTTGCTTCCGGCATCATGCTGGTGCCAGAGGGACGCAGGTTGTTTCCGTCGCTAACCGTCGAGGAAAACCTCCGGCTCGGGTGGGATGTAGGTCGTAAGGGCGAGATCGGATTCGCGGACGTGTGGCGGCTATTTCCGGTGCTTAAGGATCGCCGACGGCAAAAAGCCGGATCCCTTTCCGGCGGCCAGCAGCAAATGGTCGCGCTTGGCCGGGCACTTCTGGCCAATCCGCGGCTTCTTCTGTGCGACGAGATTAGCCTCGGGTTGGCGCCAATCGTGATCACCGAGCTCTACAATCTCATTCCGCAGATCAAGGGTCGTGGCATCAGCATTCTTATCGTCGAGCAGGACATCGAACGTTCACTCGCGGTCGCCGACCATTTTTATTGTTTGCTCGAAGGCAAGGTGGCGCTGTCCGGACGACCAGGCGAGGTGAGTCGCGACGTCGTCATGAAGCATTATTTCGGCCTGTGAGCGAATGATGATCGCCATCTGGGTCAACCAATTGCTGCAAGGCGTGATGCTCGGCGGGCTCTATACGCTGTTTGCCGTCGGCCTCTCGCTTTCCGCCGGCGTGATGCGTTTCGTCAACATCGCGCACGGCGATTTCATCGTGCTGACCTGCTACGCGCTCCTGCTTCTAAGCACAGTGCTTGGTCTTAATCCGGTCGTCGCAACTTTGATTGTGCTTCCGGTAGCCTTCCTGTTCGGATTCGGCTTGCAACGCTTGCTGCTGCAGCGTGTAGTTGGAGAGAATGTTCTTTTGGTAATCCTCGTTACCTTTGCCTTGTCGATCATCATCGAGAATGGCCTGCTCGAAGGCTTCGGCGCCGATCCGCAAAAAATCTCCGGCGGCTGGATGGAGACGGCGACGGTAGCGCTCGGCAGCGGCATCAATGTCGGCATGTTCCAGATCGTGACCTTCGTCGCGGCGGTGGCACTCGTAGCCGTGCTTGACGTTTTGCTGTACCGCACCGGCATCGGTGCGAAAATCCGCGCGGTTTCCGACGATGTCTCCGCCGCCAACCTCATCGGCCTGTCGTCGGTACGTATTTACGCGGTTGCCATGGGCATCACCTTCGTGACCATCGGCATCGCCGCAGGTTTCGTGTCGATCTGGACCAATTTCGATCCCGCCTCCGGTCCGACCCGGCTGTTGGTGGCGTTCGAGGTGATCGTGATGGGTGGACTGGGCAGCCTGTGGGGGTCGCTCGCCGGCGGTATCGTCCTCGGCGTTGCGCAGGCGGTCGGTGGCCAATTCGATATCGCCTGGCAGATTATGGCCGGTCATATTGTATTTCTCATCGTGCTGGCGCTGCGTCCGCAGGGCCTGTTTCCGAAATACTAAGCCATGCGGCAGGCGGTCATTCTCAACGGGGCGCGCGCAATATTTGTGGCGAGCGTCGTTGCGATGGCCGCGGCACCTTTTTTGTTCGGCGCAAGCCACGTTGTGCTGCTGACCGAGTTCATGTCGATGCTGGTGCTGGCCATCATGTGGAATCTGCTCGCCGGCTACGCCGACATCGTCACCGTCGGCCAGCACGCTTATGTCGGCGTCGGCGCCTATGCATTTTTTGGCTTCGCGGCCCTGGCCGGGTTTAACCCGTACCTTTCGATTTTATTCGCCGGACTGGTTGCGCTCGCCATCGCGGTGCCAATCATGATCCTGATGTTTCGGCTGCGTACCGCTTACCTCGCCATCGGCACGTGGGTGGTGGCCGAACTCTTGATGCTTGCCTCGGGCAAGCTCAATGCCTGGGGCGGCGGCTCGGGCACGAGTCTGCCGATCTCGATTGTGCTCAGCTTCGGCCCGGCGCGCGGGGAGCGTCTCGCGGCCACCTATTGGCTCGCGTTCGCCCTTGCGGCGGTCGCCATGCTGGCAACTTACTTCCTGCTCCGCTCGCGAATCGGCATCGGGCTCACTGCAATGCGCGATAACGAGGAAGGCGCCGCGGCGATCGGCGTCAACATCACCTACGCCCGCATTTTGTGCTTTCTCGGCACCGCGCCATTTCTGGGTTTCGCCGGAGCCGTCATCACCTTGCAAAAACTGCGCATCTCGCCGGCGGCCTCCTTTAGTATCACCGATTGGACGGCGCTTATCATTTTCAACGTGGTGATCGGAGGCATAGGAAGTTTCGAGGGACCGATCATCGGCACCATCGTTTATTTTTTGCTGCGGCAATATCTTGCCGCTCTCGGGGCCTGGCATCTCATTCTTTTGGGAACGTTCTCGATTGTCGTCATTTTGATTGAAAAACGCGGGCTCTGGGGCCTTATTCGGCGCGGATTAGGCGATGATCTGATACCCATCGCGCATAAGCCGTCCGTCGCCTTCGACGGGACGGCAAACGCCGGTATCAATGCAGCAGCGTCTGATAACCGGCAATGACGAGTTCGACCGCGATCAGGATCACGATGATGATTTCCAATCGCAGTGACCGCTTGGTATCGATGATGTCGGTCAGAACTTCGGCGGTATCAGCGATAACTTTCAGTTTCAGTGCCAGCGCTTCGGCGCGTTCCTTCAGCTCGTATTCGTCCTCCAGCCGCAGATAGAGACGGTCCAGATCTGGACGGTCCCAGACCACATCGGGTTTTTCCGCGACGGCGACCCGCCCCGATACGCGATGCTGCACCAAGAGCGCATTGCCGATGTGCTTGAGTATGGTGCGCCGGCCGGCGTCAGCGCGGCCCTGTTCGGCCAACTTCCGCGTAAAAGGCTCGACGGTTTCGAATACGGCGGTTACTTCGCGCTCGTCCCGTGCCAGCACCACGCTCTTGGAAAGTGCGTCGGCAATCACAATCAAATGGTCGGGCGTCACCGCCTTCAGCATAATCGGTCCGCCGGGAAGGATTTGATCCTCCTTGTCGGGCGTAAGCTCGATAAGAACGGTTTCCTCTTCCGACGGCTTGATAGGGCGAATTAAACGCCGTTGCAGGCCGCGCAAAACTTCATTCTCCTCCGGACCCGTCAATCCCATCAGGACCGCGACACCATAACGGAACAGCGTCACATAGCCGTCCTTGCCGTATTTGTAAGTCAGCGGTGTCGTCGACACGACGTGATCGTGTTCGAGGTTGGACGTGTCGATGCGATCACTGAGCAGCAGCGCTCTTATTCGCTTGCGGTTCTTCGCGGGTATGTTGTTATCGTTCATGGCAGGTCGTCGCCGTAGTGCGACGCGCCTTCAATCGCCCGAAAGTGTGCGCGCGACGATATCGCCGACGTCGCGCGATAAACTCGGTGCCGAGGTGATGCGGCGCAGCGTATGTTCGGCGCGCTCGCGCCGTCGCGGTTCCAACGCCCGCCACGAACGAAACGCGCCTGTCAGACGTGCCGCCACTTGCGGATTCTTCGGATCGAGCGTGAGCACAAAATCGGCCACAAAGTCATAACCCTTGCCATCGAGCCGGTTGAATTGGGTGTGGTTGGCCTGGGCAAAAGAACCGATCAAGGCGCGTATACGATTGGGGTTGGTCATGGAAAATGCCGGATGCGACGTCAGGGCTTTGACCCGCTCAAGTGTCGCCGGCTCCGGGATCGCAGCCTGCAGCGCCAGCCATTTGTCGATGATCAGTGGATCGTCGGCATAGCGGGCGCGGAAGTCTTCAAGCGCCTGTGCGCGCTCGGTGCGATCGTGCTGACTGAGCGTTTCAAGCGCGGCTATGCGATCGGTCATGTTATCCGCGCTTTGATACTGTGAGTAGGCGAGTCCAATGGCGTGGTCTCCGCCATGCCCTGCCAAGAAGTCGAGGCAGAGGTTTTTCAGCGCACGCCGCCCGGTCCCGGCGGCGTCCGGCCGATACGGGACCGGCGTCGCCAGGCGGTGGTAAACCTCGGTAAGCGCCGGCCGCAGTTGCTCGCCGATCGCCGCGCGCAAGGCCCGCCGCGCCCGATGGATCGCATCCGGATCGACGTCGCTGCCAATTTCGCGGGCGATATCGGCCTCGCTCGGCGGCGTGAGCGTGAGCGCGATAAAAGCCGGTTCGAGCTTGTCGTCAGCGAGAATAGCAGCCAACGCCGTAGTGAGGCCTTGGTCGTTGCGCGCGGCAGATCCGTTTCGCAAGGCGGTGACGTTATCGACCAAAAGTGTCATTGCCAGCGTTTGCACCGCCTGCCAGCGGTTGAACGGATCGGCGTCGTGGGCCGCGAGAAAATGCAGCTCGCGCGCATCGAGCGGCAAACTGAGCTTGATCGGCGCGGAAAAGTTGCGATTGACGGATGGCGTCGGCTGCTCAGCGACCTCCGTGAAGACGAAGCTTTGAGTAGGCCTGCTTACCTCGATGACGCCGTTGTCGAGCTTTCGGCCGTCGAGCTTAAGCGGCAGATCGCGCCCGTCTTTGCCCACCAGGCCGAGTGCAAGTGGAATAATCATCGGCTCTTTGTACGGCTGGCCGGGCGTTGGTGGGACGCTTTGCTTCGCCTCGACCCGATAGGTCTTCGCCCGTGCGTCGTAATGCGTAGCCATCACGACCTCCGGCGTGCCGGCCTGCGTATACCACCGCATGAACTGCGTGAAATCACGGCCGCTTACATCGGCAAAGCATTGCACGAACTGTTCGACGGTCGCGGCCTCGCCATCGTGACGCGTGAAGTAAAGGTCCATGCCCTGGCGAAATAGCTGCGGGCCGAGCAGGACTTTGATCATGCGCACGACTTCGCTGCCTTTGTCGTAAACCGTCGTCGTGTAGAAGTTATTGATTTCGCGGTACGCTTCGGGCCGCACCGCATGCGCCAGCGGACCGGCGTCCTCGACGAATTGGTGGGCGCGAAGCGCACGCACGCTGCCGATCCGTTCCACCGCGCGCGACCGCTGGTCGCTGGAGAATTCCTCGTCGCGGAAAACCGTAAGGCCCTCTTTCAGGCAGAGCTGAAACCAGTCCCGGCATGTGATGCGATCGCCCGTCCAATTGTGAAAATACTCGTGCGCGATCACCGCCTCGATGTGCGCGTAATCCGTATCGGTTGCGGTCGATGGCGACGCCAAGACGAATTTGTCGTTGAAAATGTTCAGGCCCTTATTCTCCATGGCCCCCATGTTGAAGGCGGATACGGCGACGATCATGAAAATGTCGAGGTCGTATTCGCGGCCGAATGCTTCCTCGTCCCAGCGCATCGCGCGCTTGAGACTGTCCATGGCGTAGTGTGCGCGGTCCTCCTTGCCGGGCTCAACGTAAATGTGCAGCGCGACTTCGCGGCCGGACATGGTGGTGAAATTGTCGGCGACGCGCGCAAGCCTGCCGCCGACCAGCGCGAACAGATAACAGGGCTTTTTGAACGGATCGTGCCAAACCGCAAAGTGACGATTGGTGCCGGGGACGGCACCTTGGGCGACCAGGTTGCCGTTGGCCAGCAGGACGGGCGCTTCATCTTTGTCGGCCTCAACGCGTGTGGTGTAAACCGCCATCACGTCCGGCCGGTCGAGGAAATAAGTGATGCGTCGGAAGCCCTCAGCCTCGCACTGCGTGCAATAAGTTGAGCCGGCGCGATAGAGGCCCATCAATTGCGTGTTAGCGGACGGATCGATGACCGTTTCGATTTCGAGTTCAAACGGCCCGTTCGGCGGTTGCGCGATGGTCAACCGTTCCGGCGTGGCCACGTAACTTTCCTTCGGCAATTCCTTGCCGTCGAGCGCAAGGGAGCGCAGTACGAGGTCTTCGCCGTCAAGCACGAGGGGAGCCGGCGTGCGAGCGCCGTTCGGCTTTAATCGGAGTTTCGCCCGCACGTGCGTTGCCCCCGCGTCGAGCGAAATGTCGAGCTCAACGGTGTCGATGAGCCAGTCCGGCGGACGGTAATCTTTGAGGCGGATGGGGTGTGGTTCTTCGGTGCGCATCGCCTCTGGTGTAGAAGCTTTGCGCGCCGATGTTAAGCGTCGAGCCGCGCGTTGATCTCACACCAAACGCCGTCAGGCCGGTACTCGACTTTGACTTCGCCACCGAGTTCCTGCGCCAAACCGCGCTCGATGAGACGGGAGCCAAAGCCTTTGCGGCGCGGCGGAACGACGGCGGGGCCGTCCTTTTCCGACCATTCCAGGTGCAATTGCCGACCGTCCGGCGCGTGAAGCGTGCGCCAAGCAATGCCGACGCGGCCCGTGTCGTTGGAAAGGGCGCCGTACTTGACCGCGTTGGTCGCAAGCTCGTGCAGCGCCATGCTGATCGACAAGGCCATCTTGGCGGAGAGCCATACCGCCGGCCCATCGACCGCAAAACGGGTCGGGTTCGCGTCACGATACGGCAAGATCGCCTGCGCGACGATGTCGCCGAGGTTTGCGCCTTCCCAGCTTTCGTTGGTCAAGACGTCATGGGTGCGCGACAGCGCGAGCAGACGTGACTGAAACATTTCCCGGCCGCCCATATCGGTCCGCGCTCGCCGGAAGGATTGAACCGCGATCGACTGCACCGTGGCGAGCGTGTTCTTGACGCGATGGTTCAGTTCGTTGAGCAGGAGCAGCCGGTGCTCTTCGACGCGCTTGCGCTCGGTGATGTCGAGGCCGGCGCTGACGGCGCCGATAATCTTGCCGAACTGGTCACGCAGCGGAGCGGCCTGGACCAATCCGGAAAGAATGGTGCCGTCGGTAAAATGCAGCTCCATCTCTTCATTGGTGACGGTTTCGCCCGCCACCGCGCGCCGCAGCGGCAAGCGTTCCGGCGGCAACTCTGCGCCATCCTTGAAAACGCGATAGTGCTGGGGCGCCTGCGCAGCAGGAACGGATAACGAAGCATTTGCTGTCTCGTGGATTCGCAGCATTGCCGCAGCACGGCGGTTGCCGGTGACCTGCTGGCCGGCGCTGTCAAACGTAAACCACACAGCAACTGGCACTGTATCCAGCACCGCCTGCAGGCGGGCTTTCTGCATCTCAAGCTCGGACGCAATTTCGCGGCGCAGCCGCGCCATGGCGATGTTGGAATTGACCCGGGCCAGAAGTTCCTGCGCGCTGAACGGTTTTATCAGGTAATCGTCGGCGCCCGCCTCGAGGCCTTCGATCTTAGCTTCTTCGCCGGCGCGCGCCGACAGCAAGATAACCGGAAGGCTCTTTAGCTCCGGGTCTCCCCTAATCTCGCGGAGCAGGGCGAAACCGTCGCGGACCGGCATCATCACGTCCGACAGGAGAAGGTCGGGTCGCCGCGCACGTATGGCGGTCAGCGCTTCCATGCCAGTGCTGACGCTCTCCACGTCATAGTGCGCGCCGAGCATGCGCTCGACGTAGTCGCGCATGTCCGCGTTGTCGTCGGCAATGAGGACGCGGGGGCGCGGATTTCCGGTATCTTTTTCGCCCGCCGCTTGGTTCAGGGCCCGGCCGCGCGAGGTGTCCAGCTGATCCTTTTGCCCGGTGTCGGCGCGCGGCAGCCAGCGCAGAGCCTCCTCGACAAAAGCTGTCGCGCCAATCGCCGATTGCACGTCGCGAGATGGCCGTCCTGCCAATACCGCCTGCTGGGTCTGGGAGTAGGGTAGTGTGACCGTGAAGGTCGTTCCGCGGCCAACCTCGCTCGCCGCGCTCACTTCACCGCCTTGCAGGTTTGTCAGTTCGCGCACCAAAGCGAGGCCAATGCCGGAACCTTCGTGGGTACGGCCACGCTGACCTTCGACACGGTGGAAGCGCTCGAATACGTGGGGCAGCTCGCCGGCGGGAATGCCGACGCCGGTGTCGCTCACCGAGAGTTCGACGCGTCCGTCGGCATCGCGCAGCCGAACGCTGATGCCGCCGTCGAAGGTAAATTTGAAAGCGTTTGACAAAAGATTGAGGACGATTTTCTCCCACATATCGCGATCGACATAGACGGCTTGGGGGAGTGTTTGGCAGTCTATGCTGAGCTTTAATCCGGCGCGTTCGCACAGCGATCTGAAGCTTGACGCAAGTTCACGCGTGAATGCGGGTAAATCGGTTTTTTCGAAATAAGCCGGCATGCGGCCTGCTTCGACGCGCGAAAAATCGAGCAGCGTGTTGACCAGCCGGAGAAGCCGCAATGCATTGCGGTGGGCAACGGCGACCTCTTCAAGCCGCTTACCGTGAAGCTCTTCAGGATGTTGTAACGCTTCCTCCAGCGGCCCCAGCATCAAGGTCAGCGGCGTGCGGAATTCGTGGCTGACATTGGAAAAGAAGGCGGTTTTGGCGCGATCGATTTCGGCGAGCGCCTCGGCGCGGCGGCGTTCCTGCTCGTAAGCTTCGGCGTTGGAAATCGCCGCCGCAATTTGTCCGGCGACAAGCTTCAGGAAGCCGGCGTAATCCTCGTCGAACAGCCGGAAAGGATTAAGGCCGGCAATCAGAAAACCGGACCGGCCGGTTTCACCGCTTGCCATGATTGGGAGAACGACCGCGCTGTTCGGCGCCTGCTGCCACGCACCGCTCGGAAACATCGCCTGGAATTCCAGCTCCAGACCGGAAACCATTCGAGGCTGGTGATCTTGCGCGACGGCGGCAAGCGGCCAGGGATTTTCCGCGTCGAGCCGCAGCGTGGTCATGACCGCGGGATGATCGCGATCGACATTCGACGTGCTCGCGAGCGTCGCGGTATGTCCGTCCCGCTCGAGCATGTAGATCATCGCGAACGGCAAGTCGCGGTTATTGGTGGCTAGTGCACGCGCACTTCGGTCGCAGGCCTGCTGCCACGTGCGGGCTTCGGCGGTCGTGGCGGCGAGCTCGCGCAGCAACGCCAGTTGGCGCTCACCGATCACCCGCTGCGTGTCGTCGGTGTTGGCGCAGAAAATTCCGCCAACGGTGCCGTCGTCGTCGGGGATCGGACTGTAGGAGAAAGTGTAATAGGTTTCTTCCGGATAGCCGTTCCGCTCCATGATCAAAAGCTGGGACTCGACGTAGGTGCCTTCGTCGCCTCCCATCGCCTGCGAAAGCATCGGCTGGATGTCCGGCCAAATTTCGCGCCAGACCAGCGAGGCGGGCTTGCCGAGCGCCCACGGGTGCTTGCCGCCGATAATGGATATGTACGGATCGTTATAGAGCTTGATCAGCTCGCGGCCCCAGCCGATCCAGATCGGTTGGCGCGAGGTCAGCATAATACCGACCGCGGTGCGCAGGCTTTTGGGCCACTTTTCCGATGGGCCGAGGGAAGTGCTGCGCCAATCGTACGCCCGGATACGCCGGGCGAGATCGCCGTGGCCGGGGATCGGCCGCTCTGGATCGGCTGACCTCGCAGAATATACCTCGGCTCGCGCCGCACCCTCGCTCATGGCCACGCCCTGCCGCCAGAACCGCCCCAGCGCAATCTACCGCTCGACTGTCGCTAAACCCTCTACAACGGAAGGCTGCCGCAAAAGTTCCATGGACGCGCCGTTCAGGGCGCCATTAACGGCTCTCGGTGACTGCAGCCTAAAAGGCGGCGCTTATGCGGCGTCAGCGGCCCGGTTCGGCATGGCCAATGACGCGCGCGATGGCGGGAAATCGCCGTCGTAATCGGCGTTCGACCGTATCGACTAAAGCGTGCGCCGCGCTCACCGAAAGGGTGGGATCAACCTGGCAGTGGAAATTAACGATCTCGCCGTCTGTCGTCTCGCGTACGCGGACGTCGTGGGTCTCGCCGAGACCAGTGATTTCAGTAGTGATCGCCGTTAGTGCTCCACGAATTTCGGCAACGCGCGCGGGCGCGGCGTCGCGTCCGGCCAGGAGCAGTGCGGGCAGGGGCTCGATGTGAGTCTCGACCTCAACCTCCGGGCCGAGTTCCTCGCGGATCGACTCTTCAAGCTGACTGGCGATGTCATGCGCGGCGGCCAGCGCCAACGTGCCTTCGACTTCAAGATCGACCGAGACGGACAAATGTTCGGCTAGCGCCTGCACGGCGATGTGATGGACTGCGAGCCCGCTGTTGCGCGCGATCAGCATGACCCGTTCGCGCACCGTTTCGTCGTCGAGCGCCCGCGGTTCGGTGATGATAGTCACCTCGGCTTCGGAGAATTCGGCGCGAACTTCGCGCGCCAAGCGCTCCTTGATTGCCGCCACGCGGTCGAGCGGCAGCGTACGGCTGAGGCCGACCGAGAGTTCAATGAACAGCACTGCGCCGGCAGGCCGCGCTCGAACGCGTTCAACCGTGACTACGCCCGGCACACGGTGGGCGATCGCCGTCACGCGCTCGCTCACCCCGGCGGGGGCCGTATCGGTCAGGGTATCGATGGTCCGACGCCCGAGCCGCCAGCCGGCGATGCAGATAAAGACCGCGACGATCAATGCCGCCGCGGCGTCGGCGCGAAGATAGCCGAGCGCAACGCCGGCAAGCCCGATCAACACGGCGATCGACGACCACATGTCGGAGCTGAAGTGCAGCGCGTCAGCCTCGAGCGCCTGGCTCGATGTCGCTGCGGCGACGCGGCCGAGCGTGCGCGCGCGGAAGAAGTCGACGACGACAGAGACGACGATAATGGCGAAAGCGGCCGGCGTGGCCTCGACCGTATTGGGATGGTCGCCGAACAGCCGCTGCGCAGCTTCAAATATGACGACGGCGGCTAGGACGAAAAGAACCGCGGCTTCGGCGAGCGCGCTCACGCTCTCGACCTTGCCGTGGCCGAATTGGTGCTCGGCGTCGGCGGGCTTGCCGGAGACGCGGACGGCAAAATAGGTCAAGACGGTTGCGGCGAGGTCGACCAGCGAATGTGCCGCTTCGGAAAGGATAGCGAGCGAGCCGGTGAGGAGCCCGATGACCGCCTTGGCGATGGTGAGGCCGGCCGAGGCGGCAATCGAACCAGCCGCGGCCCGTTCCTTTTCATTCATGAGTGGCACCGCATAGGCGCTGGTGATGACGTCGGTTGCCAAGCCCTTGGGCTGGTCGTGTACGGGAAAATTTCGCGCAAATAAACCTGATCATCCAAATCTTGTCGGCGAGTGCGCGCGAATTGTGCAAAAGTACCAAGGGATGCGCATGCAGGACACGGTTACCTCGGAATTGAGCACCGCGCTCGCCGCCATGCGGGCAGGGGATCTCAATGCCGCCGGTGCGATCGCAGAGCGCCTGTTGCAGAACCATCCTGACGATCCGTCCGCCCATCAACTTCTTGCCGAAGTCGCCCTGCGGCGCGGGGAAACCGCGCAAGCGAGTCGTTCTGCCGCGGCAAGTCTGGCGCGACGACCGGATCATGTGCCGACGCTTTTGCTTGCCGGCCGCGCCGCCCGCGCGACCGAAAACCTCGCGGAAGCGATTGGTTTCCTGCGCCGCGCCACCATGCTCGCGCCGGACCGAGCGGATGCTGCGTTCCTCGCCTGTGCGACGCTGCTGGAGCTCGGCGATCCCGAGGCGGGAGCGTTGCTCACGCGGTTGCTCGAATCGTTTCCCGATGAATCCGAAGGATGGTGCCTGCTGGGCGAAGCCTTGCAGCGCGCCGGGAAGATGGAAGCGGCCCTTGCCGCGTTCACACGCGCCGCACGCGCCCAACCGTCCGCCGCGCTTAGCTTGCGCCGCGGGGTGGTTTTGGAATCGCTCGGCCGGCTAGGTGAAGCGCTCGACGCTTACCGCCGCGCGATGCAGATGGCGCCCGAGAGATAGCGAGGCTTGGTTCAAGCTCGGCCTTTGTTTGCGACGGCTGGGCGAAGCCGAAAGTGCCCGAACGGCGCTCGAGCAAGCGGTCAACCTTAACCCGGCAAGCAGTGAAGCGTGGTTTGCGTTGGGCTTAGCCCGGCAAGACCAGCGCGACCCAACTGCGGCTGTGGACGCTTATCGGCGTGCGCTCGACATTCAGCCCGCACTTGTTGAGGCGATCGTCAACCTGGGCATTTGTTATCAGGAAATCGGAAACTTGCCCGAAGCCAAGGCGCTCTATCGGCGCGCGTTGGAAATACGGCCGGAGTCTGTTCGGCCGTATCGCTCAAGCTTTGTCGGCGGCGCCGGTCGGCGAAGTTTGGCTCGATGTTGCCGAGTTGCGCAGATCACTCGCGGGCTGATGACTTACTCCGCCGCGCGCGAAACCGCCGGCGATAAACGCCCGGCTTGGCGAGGAGCGCGGCGCCGGTCTGGTCATAACGCTGTTGCGCCGGCGGTGTGAGCGGCTCGAAGGCAAGCTCAAGCGCCTCGCGTGCGATCGGGAAGCATTGCGCAACGGGGGTGCCGGCCGGCAGCACGCCCTCATATCGAGGATCTGTCCACACCGCAGGGAACAGAATACCCACGTCGCTGAAACGATCGGAATCGACCATGCCGGTGAGCAGGCGGAAGGGCAAATCGGCGCGATTGATCGGGTGTGTCGCAAAGAGCGAGTAGCCGCTTTCAAGTTCGATGGTCCAAAAACTGTTGAACTTGATAACGGCGCGGCTGGCGTCGTGAAACGGCGTGCCCGTCACTTGGGCAGGCACATGAAAGCTCAGCGGCGATCGCGGATGCGCGTCAACCGAAAGCGGCGGCAGGTCCCAGTCCCACGAAAATCGGCCATCGCGCACCTTGATGTCGCATGGGAGCGTAATGAGGAATCCATGCGCCATCGCGTCAACGAACGGCGGGCATTGCTTGACCGTTCGGATGTCCTGGCCATGCAGTTCCGAGAAAGCCAGCGCCGGCATGGCGCGCAGCCACTCCGGTAGCGCCGCGCGAGCCGCGATCGGGCGCGGCAAGCGGTCGTAGAGCGCCGGGTCGCAACGAAAGACAACGCGCATGGCGCTTCCGGGTCAGATGCCGCGATAAAGTCCGAAATTGAACGCGATCGAAATGCGGAGGCTGTTGCCGCGATAGGGCCGCACGGCGTGCAGCAAAAAAGACGGAAACAGGAACATCAAGCCGGGCCTCGGCCGGATGGTCTCGGCGCTCCCGGCCGAGAGGCCGTCTTCGCCGCCGAACTTGAGCGCGGGAGCGTGCATCATCGGCGCCGGACCGCGCGGATCGAACATTTCAAATTCTCCGCCCAGCGTGGGATCGTCGGCACAGCCGCCGTCAGCGACGTAATAAGTGCCTGACCAGAACGAGCCCGGATGATAGTGACAGGCGTTGGAATTGCCCGGCCCGCTGACATTGGCCCACGCCTCGGTGGTCCACTCCGGGCGGACCGCGTGGCCGTCGCGGTCGCTCGTCAGCTTTGTTGCCAGATCGCGGCCGAAGTCGAGAACTTCTGCCGCGCGCTTGCCACCCCATGCCGCGAGATCGCGTGTCGAATGCCAGCCGCCCATGTTGGACGCGCCAATGGACGGATTTTCCGCGCGGCGACGCAGAATGACCTCTTCAAGTTCGGCGTTGCGAGCTTCCGCATCGGGCAGGATGACGGCGGCAACCGGCGTCGCAAACAGACCCTTCATTTCAATATCAATGCGCGACATTAGGTTTCCTTGCCGCGCCTAGTGAACCTCAATTTGCGCGCGCTGTCGCGCCATGAAGCTCTCGAGCGCGGAAACTTGAGCCGGGGAAAGCCTAAGGCCGAATTTCGATCGCCGCCAGATAACGTCGGCGGCGTCCTCCGCCCATTCTTCCCGCATCAAATAGAGAACCTCCGCTTCTGTTAGGCCATTGCCGAAGTCGATACCGAGGGAGGTCCAGCTCTCGGCTCCGTCGAGAACGGCCCGTGTTCTGGTGCCGTAGGCGCGGGCCAGACGGCGGGAATGTTGTGCGCCAAGCCACGGGTACTCGCCGCTGATGTCGTTGACCAGCGCCTCAAAGCCTTGCACCGGAAAGTCGCCGCCCGGTAATCGGGACCGGCCAGTCCAATCAGCATTGTGCCGCGCCTTAGCGGGCAAGTACCGATCGAGCTTCGTAAGCGCATGCTGCGCCAGTCGGCGGTACGTTGTTATCTTGCCGCCGAAGATCGACAGCATCGGCGCTCCCGCTTCGTCGAGATCGAGCACGTAGTCGCGGGTGGCCGCCTGGGCTTCGCTGGCGCCGTCGTCGTAAAGCGGCCGCACTCCCGAATAGGTCCACACCACCTGCGCCGGCGAGATTGTTGTGCTGAAATATCGGTTCACTGCCTGGCAAAGGTATTCAATGTCTTCGGACGATGTCGTGACCGCACCAGGATCGCCGACGTAGTCATTTTCCGTCGTGCCAATAAGTGTGAATTCGCCCTCGTAGGGAATGGCAAAGATGATGCGTTTGTCGGGGTTCTGGAAAATGTAGCAGCGGTCGTGGGCATAAAGTTTTGGCACGACGATGTGCGAGCCCTGAACCAGACGGATGCTGGCCGGCGTGTTTCGTCCCTGCGTTACCGCGAGGACATCGCCTACCCATGGGCCGGCGGCGTTGATCAAAATCCGCGCGCGTATCGTCTTCGGCTGCGCGCCGTTGCGGCGATCGAGCGTCGTCAGATGCCAGACTTCGCCCACGCGTTCCGCTGCCACCGCTTTGGTGCGCGGCCGCACGACTGCACCCCGATCGGCGGCATCGCGCGCGTTGAGCACGACAAGGCGGGCATCGTCGACCCAGCAATCCGAGTACTCAAAGCCCAGCGAATAGCGCCCGGGCTTGAGTGGCCGGCCCGCAACGTTCTTCGCCAAGTCAAGCGTCGTTGTCGGCGGCAGCAGTTTGCGCCCGCCGAGGTGGTCATACAGTAACAGTCCGAGGCGAAGCAGCCACGCCGGCCTTAAGCCTTCGTGATACGGCAGGACAAAGCGCAGCGGCCAGATGATGTGAGGCGCGATCCGCCACAGCACTTCTCGCTCAGCCAGCGCTTCACGCACCAGGCGGAATTCGAGGTATTCGAGGTAGCGCAAGCCGCCGTGAATAAGCTTGGTGGCGGCTGATGAGGTGCCGCTGGCGAGATCGGCTTGCTCACACAGATAAACGGACAAGCCGCGCCCGGCGGCGTCCCGGGCAATCCCACAACCGTTTATGCCCCCGCCGATGATTGCGACATCGTAGGTGCCGCCCTCCACGTTCCCACCCCAGTTGATATTCGTTTTATGTTCGTAACAAACGTAAATGAATATCAATTAGCGCACAAGCGGCGCGTGATTGCATCCCAAACGAAACACGAGCGCGGGCGCTTCTCGGCATCAGGTCGGTCGCAGCATGAACATGCGTGTTTCGCCACCGGAGACGGCTCTTGGGGGTCACTCGCTCAGGGCCGGAACAATATCCGGCGCCGCATTATGCAGCGCGGTTTCGATAACCTTGACGCCGTGACCCGCGCAGACGTCCCGCAACTTTGTCGAGGTCACCCTGTCGGTCACGAACGCGTCGACTTCAGACATATGGCCGATGCGTACCGGAGCCGCGCGTTCAAGCTTGGTGCGGTCGCAGACCAGCAGAACCCGTCGGGCGTTGTCGATGATGGCGCGGGAGACGGCTACCTCGCGCGGATCGAAATCCAGTAATGCGCCATCCTCGTCGAGCGCCGAAGCGCCGATCACCGCCATGTCCACCTTGAATTGCCGGATAAGTTCGACGGCCGAACTGCCGACAACGGCTCCATCGGCACGGCGTACGACGCCGCCGGCGAGGATGACCTCGATGTTGGGGTGGTGGTAAAGCGCCGTTGCCACATTCAGATTGTTGGTCACTATAAGCAGATTCTGGTGATTTTTTAGGGCGTTGGCGACTTCCTCCGTGGTCGTCCCGATGTTGATGAACAACGAGCACTGGTTTGGGATCAGGGCCGCCGCGGCAATGCCGATCGCGCGCTTTTCGGTCGCCGCAATAAACCGGCGCGCTTCATAGGCGAGGTTTTCGACCGAGGAAGCTATCACCGCCCCGCCGTGGGTCCGTGACAGGACACGCAGATCGCAAAGCTCATTGAGGTCGCGGCGGATGGTCTGTGGAGTGACCTCGAACCGGACGGAGAGATCCTCCACGGTCACCTTGCCAATGGAGCGAGCCAGCGCGACGATAGTGTTCTGCCGGTCGTTGAGTTGTTGCATCGGCGCGGCCCGTACCGAGGATTTCCTGTTTGCTTTTTCGTTTTGACCGTTTATGGTTCATATTTAGTTCGATTGCAAACAAGTTCGCTAAACTAGCGAACGCAAAAAAAGGGGGGAGCCGCGGGTGTCTTGCAGACGCTGTCCAATTGGCTGGCGCAAACAAAGGCGGCGCGGGTTTTCTCCTCCTGTCCCGTGCTCCGCGACACTGATTGGCTTCCGCGACGGCAGCCGCGTGCTCCTTCCTTCTCAATCTCGCGCTTTGGCTGAAGCGACCTTCCCGTAGCGGCGAGCGCATGAGTATCAGTCTCGACAACGTCACAGTCGTTTCGATGGGAGAGAATGTCGTCACCGACGTCTCGCTCACGGTCGAGCGCGGCAGCATAAACGTGCTGCTCGGCCCGACACTCGCCGGCAAGACGACGTTGATGCGATTGATGGCCGGTCTCGACCAGCCGACGGCCGGCCGGATTCTCGTCGACGGCAAGGATACGACCGGCGTTCCGGTGCGGCGACGCTCGGTGGCGATGGTCTATCAGCAGTTCATGAATTACCCGTCGCTGACGGTCTATGAGAACATCGCCTCGCCGCTCCGCGTCGCCAGGCTCGATGGAAAAGAGATCGATCGGCGGGTGCGCCGCGCCGCGGACGTGCTCGGTCTGCAATCGCTGCTGGACCGTCTTCCAAACCAGCTTTCCGGAGGTCAGCAACAACGCACCGCGATCGCGCGCGCGATTGTCAAGAACGCCGAGCTGGTGTTGCTCGACGAGCCGCTCGCCAATCTTGACTACAAGCTGCGAGAGGAACTGCGCGAAGAGCTGCCGTCGATCCTCAGGCAAGCCGGGTCGATTCTGGTTTATGCCACGACCGAGCCGCTCGAGGCGCTCTTGCTTGGCGGGCTGACCGCGACGCTTTCGCAGGGGCGGGTCGTGCAGTTCGGGCCTACGCCGCGGGTCTATCACGTGCCTAGCAGTATCGATTCCGCCCGCGTTTTTTCCGACCCGCCGCTCAACGAAATCACCGTTATCAAGCAGGACGGTACGCTTCGCCTCGGCCAGGATCTTGTCGTTTCCGCCGTTGGCGCCACCGCCGCAATTCCAAACGGCGTGTACAAACTTGGCTTCCGCGGCGATTTGGCGCGCATGGATACCGCGTGGCCAGCATCCATCAGTCTTGCCGGCAGCGTCTCGCTCGCTGAGATCAGCGGCTCGGAAACTTTCGTCCACGTCGAAACCGGCCTTGGCACCTTTGTGTGCGTGGAGCGCGGCGTGAGCATGCGGCAGCCCGGGCAATCGGTGATGTTGCACGTCGACGCGGACCGCGTGTTCGTGTTCGACGACGCCGGCTCGCCGGTTGCCATCGAGCCGAACGCTTGACGGGAGTAGACCGTGGCGCGCATCACGCTCGAAGGCATCGCCCACAGCTACCCGCGCTCGGCAGCGATGGCCCTGCAGCCGCTCAATCACGTCTGGGAGCAGGGCCGTGCTTACGCACTGCTCGGACCTTCCGGCTGCGGCAAGACCACGCTCCTTAACATTATCTCCGGCCTCATTGCCCCGTCTCAGGGCCGGGTGCTGTTCGATGGCAAGGACGTCACGTATCTGCCGACCGAGCAGCGTAACATTGCGCAGGTGTTCCAGTTTCCGGTGATCTACGACACCATGACCGTCGGCGAGAACCTGGCGTTCCCGTTGAAAAACCGGCGCATGGAACGCTCCGCGATCAGAGCACGCGTGGCGGAGATCGCCGACCTGCTCGATCTGACCAAGGATTTGCCGCGGCGCGCGCGAGCGCTATCCGTCGAAACCAAACAGAAAGTTTCGCTCGGCCGAGGGCTCGTTCGCGCCGACGTGGCGGCGATGCTGTTCGACGAGCCGCTGACGGTGATCGACCCGGCGCTCAAATGGCAGTTGCGGTCGAAGCTGAAGGCGGTGCACCGCGCGCTCGACCTCCTCATGATCTACGTGACCCACGATCAGGTCGAGGCGCTGACTTTCGCCGATGAAGTCGTGGTGATGAAGGACGGCCGCGTCCTTCAGGTCGCTTCGCCTGCGCAATTGTTCGAGCGGCCGGAACACACGTTCGTCGGTTATTTCATCGGCTCGCCGGGCATGAACCTGATCGAAGCGAAAGTATCCGATCACGTGGCGCATGTGTCCGGACACGACATCGAACTGGGCGCGCGCTATCCGAAAATCAAAAATGGTGATGCGGTCATCGGGTTCCGTCCAGATTTTGCCTCGCTGGCGCCGGACGGCGGCATTCCCGTGCAAGTGCAACGCGTGGAGGATCTGGGGCGCCGGCGGCTCGCGCGCGTCGCGCTTGGCGGGCACGAGATTTTCGCCAACGTTCCCGATGGCGTCTCGATCGGCGGCGGGCACGCGGGTCTCACCATCCAGCAGGATCGGCTCTTCGTTTACGTCAACGACGAACTCGTTCTCGGAGATCGCCGGTAGATGGAAAAGCCGTTCAACAATCGCGCCTGGTTGATGGTTGCACCGGTGTTCGTGGTGGTGCTGTTTTCGGCGCTGCTGCCAGTGATGACCGTCGTCAATTATTCGGTGCAAGACTCGCTTGGGCAAAACCAGTTTTTCTGGAACGGCGACGCCTGGTTTCGCGACCTGCTCAATCCTTCGACCGAGATCGGCGCGCGCTTTTCCGATGCACTCCTGCGGAATTTGAGCTTCTCCCTGGTGACGCTTGCGATCGAAGTGCCGCTCGGCATTGCGATCGCGCTTTGCTTGCCGCGCGGCGGCTGGGCCGTCGGGCCGCTGCTGGTAATTATCGCGTTGCCGATGCTGATTCCCTGGAACGTCATCGGCACCATGTGGCAGATCTTCTCGCGAGCCGACATCGGCTTGTTCGGCGCCGCCCTGACCGGGTTGGGTATCCATTATAATGTCACGCAGAATGCGATCTCGGCCTGGTGCACGATCGTCGTCATCGATGTCTGGCACTGGACGCCGCTCATTATTCTCCTGACTTACGCCGGCTTGCGCGCGATTCCGGACGCCTACTATCAGGCGGCGCGCATCGACGCCGCGAGCCGCTGGGCGACGTTCGTCAACATCGAGCTGCCGAAGCTGCAGAAGGTTTTGGTCATCGCCATTCTGCTGCGCTTCATGCAGACCTTCATGATTTATACGGAGCCGTTCGTCGTTACCGGCGGCGGCCCCGGCAGCGCTACGACATTCTTGTCGATCGATCTGGTCAAGATCGCGCTGGGCCAAGTGGATCTTGGTCCAGCCGCCGCGATGTCGCTGGTCTACAACCTGATCACGCTGACCATCTGCTGGATCTTCTTCACCATCATGACCCAGCTGGACCGCCGGAGATACGCCTGATGGCCGCCGAGGTCCTGTCAACCGAGCAGCCTGGCAGAAGTCGCAAAATCCGGCGCGCTCGCGGCGCGCCTTCCGGCTGACCCATTTGCTGCCGCGCATCGGTTTTGCGATTTATCTCCTGGCTCTCATGCTGCCGATCTACTGGCTAATCAACATGAGCTTGCGGAGCAACGAGGAGATCACCTCGTCACTGGCGTTCTTTCCGCACCATCCGTCGCTGCAAAAATACTTTTTCATTTTCAATGATCCGACCTGGGTGCACGCGTTCATGGTTTCGCTCACCTATGTCGCCATCAACACCGTCATCTCGGTCACTGTCGCGCTGCCGGCGGCTTACGCGTTCAATCGCTATCATTTCATCGGCGACAAATATTTGTTCTTTTGGCTGCTTTCCAACTTGATGGCGCCGGCGGCCGTGTACGCCATGCCATTCTTCAATCTCTACTATGCCATCGGGTCTGTTCGACACGATCTGGGCCGTGGCACTCGCCCATTGCCTGTTCAACGTGCCGGTCGCGGTCTGGATTCTTGAAGGGTTCGTCGCGGGCGTACCGCGCGAGATCGACGAGATGGCGGCGATCGACGGCTATTCGTTTCCGCGCTTTTTCATCCGCATCTTCATCCCGCTGATCGCCAACGGTATCGGCGTCACCGCGTTCTTCTGCTTCATGTTCTCGTGGGTCGAGCAGCTGTTGGCCACGACGCTGACGGCCACGGACGCGCTGCCGTTCGCGGCGGTGATGTCGCGGAGTTATTCGGTCGCCGGAATGGATTGGTCGCTGCTGGCGGCGGCAGGGGTGTTGACCATGATTCCGGGCGCGCTCGTCATCTGGTTTGTGCGCAATCACATCGCCAAGGGCTTTGCCCTCGGCCGGGTTTGAAAGGAAACCGCCATGCTGGCGTGGATGGCTTGGACCTGGCAGACCGCGATATTCTTCGGCTTCATCGCGCTCGCACTTTTCATTCTTACGCTGCTTGCGATCTTTCGCCCACAGCCGCCGCGCCAGGGCATTCTCGGCTTTCCGACGCAGCGCGGCGATCGGTTCTTTGTGTCGCTGATCGGCGCCGCCTTCATTTTCATTCTGTGGATGCGCTTTGACGGCGGCGCCCTGTATTACCCGCTTGCTCTGTCGGTGTTGTTCGGAGCGGCAATGTTCAAGTTTGCCTGAAAAAAAGAATACCCTCGCGCATGCCGTGCGGGGGATAGTGGTGGAGGGAACGATCATGGACGTTAAACGACGTGACGTATTGAAGGGCGCGGCGGCGGCCACGGCGGCTGCGGCCGTAGCGGCTCCAGCGCTGCTGACGCCGACGCCGTCTTACGCGCAGCAAGTCGATGCGGCGAAAAAGTGGGTGGACAACGAATTCCAGCCTTCGACGCTAAGCAAAGATCAGCAGATGGCCGAGATGGAATGGTTCATCAAAGCCTCGCAACCGTTCAAGGGCGCCAAGGTAAGCTGCGCTTCGGAAATTCTCGGCATTCACGAATACGAATCGAAGACCTTGACCAAGGCCTTTGCCGAAATCACCGGCATTCAAGTCAATCACGAAATGATGGATGAGGGACTGATCGTCGACAAGATCGAAGTCGAGATTCAGTCGGGCCGCCCAATCTACGATTTCTGGATGAACGATTCCGATTTCATCGGAACGCACCCGCGTTACAACGACATCGTCGGCGGATCACTGACTGATTTCATGGCTGGCGAAGGCAAGGAAATCACCAACCCGAATCTCGATCTCAACGATTTCATCGGACTTTCCTTTGCGACGTTCACTGACGGGAAGCTCTATCAGCTCCCCGACCAGCAGTTCGCGAACCTCTATTGGTTCCGCTACGACTGGTTCACCCGGCCCGACATCAAAGCCGGCTTCAAGAAACAGTTCGGCTACGACCTTGGCGTTCCGGTCAACTGGTCGGCCTACGAGGATATCGCCGAGTACTTCACCAACACGGTGAAAGAGGTCGACGGCCAGCGCGTCTACGGCCACATGGACTACGGCAAGAAGGACCCGTCGCTCGGTTGGCGGTTCACCGACGCGTGGCTGTCAATGGCCGGAAACGGCGACCGCGGCCTCCCGAACGGCCGTCCGGTCGACGAATGGGGCATTCGTGCCGAAGACGGCATTCCGCGCGGATCTTCGGTAACGCGCGGCGGCGACGCCAACGGCCCGGCGGCGGTCTATGCGCTTGCCAAATTCGTCGAGTGGCTCAAGAAATATGCGCCCCCAGAAGCGGCCGGCATGGACTTCCTCGAAGCAGGTGCGGTCCCGGGGCAGGGCAAGATTGCGCAGCAGATTTTCTGGTACAGCGCGTTCACCGCTGCGCTCTCGAAGCCCGAACTGCCGGTTATGAACAAGGACGGCACGCCCAAATGGCGTATGGCTCCAAGCCCGCACGGTGCTTATTGGAAGGAGGGCATGAAACTTGGCTATCAAGACCAAGGTTGCTGGACTTATCTCAAATATGCGCCGATGGACCATGTGAAGGCGGGTTGGCTTTATGGCCAATTCTGCGTGTCTAAGACGGTGTCGTTGAAGAAGGCGGTTACATTCCTTCACGTCATCCGCGAAAGCGATATTCAGTCGGAAGCCATGACCAAGCTGGCGCCGACCGTCGGCGGCTGGGTCGAGTTCTATCGCGGCCCGGCACGCAAGCTGTGGACGCCGACCGGCGTGAACGTGCCGGAGTACGGCAAGCTTGCGCAGGTGTGGTGGCAAAATGTCTCGCGCGCGATTTCGGGCGAGCAGACGCCGCAACAGGCAATGGACGGACTGGCGCGCGACCAGGATGCCATCATGGCTCGCCTTGAGAAATCGGGCGTGCAAGGCAAGCTCGGTCCGAAGCTCAACGAGGAGAAGACGGCCGAGTACTGGTACGAAAAGTCGGAGAAGGACGGCAATGTCGCTCCGCAGCGCAAGCTCGCCAACGAGAAGCCTCAGGGAGTGACCGTCGACTACGACGAGCTGATCAAGTCCTGGAAAGTGCCGCAAAAGGGTTGAGATGCACGGCGATCGAAGCCGGGGCAATGATGACCCGGCTTCGTCAACCTGAAGCGGTCCGGCGCGACTGCCCGCTTGCAGACGTGCCGAAGATTGCGAAAAGTGGGCGTCCTGAACCGGACGCCCATACTCGCTTTGCGGTAGCGATCTGATAAGTCCGCTGGCGCCTGCGGCGGGAGGATTTCCTCGATGCGATACATCCTTGCCATCGATCAGGGCACCACCTCGACGCGCAGCATTGTGTTTGGTCCGGATGCCGCGCCGTTGGCGATCGCGCAAAAGGAATTCCGGCAGATCTACCCGCATCCCGGCTGGGTCGAGCATGACCCGACCGACATCTGGGACACGACCGTCTCGACAATGCGGGAAGTGCTTTCCCAAGCCGGCCTGACCGCGGCCGATGTCGCCGCCATCGGCATTACCAACCAGCGCGAGACCACGCTGGTCTGGAGCCGCGAAACCGGCGAGGCCATCGGCAACGCCATTGTTTGGCAGGATCGCAGGACCGCCGATTTCTGCGCCAAGCTCGAAGCCGAAGGGCGCGGCGACATCGTCAGCGAGCGCACGGGTCTTCTGCTGGATTCATATTTCTCGGCGACAAAAATTCGCTGGATGCTGGAGAATATTCCCGGCGCGCGCGCGCGCGCCGAGCGCGGCGAACTCGCTTTTGGAACCGTCGACACATATTTGCTGTGGCGGTTGACGAACGGCGCCGTTCACGCGACCGACGCTACCAACGCATCACGCACGCTCCTGTTCAACATCCGCACCGGCGAATGGGACGAAGACTTGCTGCGGCTGTTCGGCGTGCCGGCGTCGCTCCTGCCGGAGGTGCGCGACACCGCCGGCGAACTCGGCGTCGCCGCCGCCGAACACCTCGGTCGAGCCATTCCGATTCTCTCGGTGGTCGGTGATCAGCAGTCGGCGCTGGTCGGGCAGGCATGTCTTGAGCCGGGCATGGTGAAGGCGACCTATGGCACCGGCGGCTTCGTGCTTCTCAACACCGGCGCGGCGTTGGTCCGCTCCCATCACCGGCTGGTGACGACAATCGCATATCAATGGGCGGGCACGCGCCACTACGCGCTCGAAGGCTCAATCTTCGTCGTCGGCGCCGCAGTGAAGTGGCTGCGCGACGCGCTCGGCATCATCGCCTCGTCGGCCGAGGCCGGGGAACTCGCCGCGCAGGCCGATCTGGAGCAACCGGTCTATTTCGTGCCGGCGTTCGCCGGCCTTGGCGCGCCGTACTGGAACTCTAGCGCGCGCGGCACTGTCACGGGCATTACGCTCGGCACTACCCGGAAGGAACTGGCGCGCGCCGTGCTGGAGAGCGTTGGCTACCAGACCCGCGATCTTCTCGGCGCGATGTACGCGGACGCGGCCGGCGCCGGCGGCAAAACGACAAAGCACGTTATCCGCGTCGACGGCGGACTGTCGGCGAGCGACTGGAGCATGCAATTTCTCGCCGACATCCTCGGCGTGCAGGTCGATCGTCCGACGGTGCGCGAAACGACAGCACTCGGCGCGGCGCTGCTCGCGGGATGGCAGGCCGGCCTCTATCCGGGACCGGACGGATTTTCGAAAACCTGGCGGCTCGATCGGAGCTTCAAGCCCGGCATGCCGGAGGACATCCGCGAGCAACGCTACCGCGGCTGGCAGGATGCTGTAGCGCGCGCGTTGCTCGCGCCGGCGAACTGAAGCTGGTCTTTGATCATCGGGACTGCAAGAGGAAGATCGGGCAGCCGAAGCGCTGCTCAACCCAGCTCGATCGGCAGACGCTCATCCGGCGCCCATTCGCCTAGTGAGCCGTCGTAAACCTGCGGGTCCGGCTGGCCAATGAGCGCGAGCGCGAATGCGGTCGCCGTCGCAGTAATGCCGCCGCCGCAATAGGTGATGACTTTCTCCCGATCCAGCACGCCGGCATCGCGGAATAATTGCTCGAGCCGCGCGCGCGACACGAAACGGTTGGTGAGAGGATCAAGTAAAGCGAGGCCGGGAACGTTGACGCTGCCCTTGATGTGCCCAGGCCGGCCATAGGGGGACAATCCTTCGCCGCGATGCAGTTCAGGCGAAAGCGCGTTGACGGTGCAGCTGTCGTCCCTTCCGATGGCGGCCAGCACATCATTCTTGTCGGCGATCAAGGGACGCGGCGGCCGCACGACGAAATGACCCGGCGGATACCGGTTTCGCGGGCCGGCTTCGATCGGACGCTTTTCGTCGGCCCATGCCTTCCAGCCGCCATCGAGTAACGCGGCATCATCGAAGCCAAACAGCCGAAGCAGCCACCATACGCGCGTCGCCCACCAGACATTGCCGGTGCTGTAGATGACGACGCGGGTACCTTCGCCAACGCCGAAACGTTCCATGGCGCGCGCGAAGTTCTTCGCGGATGGGGCGGTGAAATGCAGACGACTGTCGTTATCTGAAAGTTCGGCTTGCAGGTCGACAAATTGCGCACCCGGAATGTGACCTTTTTCGAATTTTGCCCGCTCCGCGACTATTTGGTCTTTGTCGGGCCGGCCCGGCTCGCGGATAACGTTCGTTGTTGAATCCAGAATGCGAAGGTCAGGCTCGCCAAGCCGGGTTTCGAGCCATGCGGTGTCGACAAGCAGAGGAAGGCTGGCCATTTATTTTTCTCATCGGACTTCGTGGCTGGCTCGCGGCTAGCCATACGCTTCAAGCGTCCGGCCGCACCAGCCCCAGGTGATCTCGCAGCGTCCGCCCGCGATAATCGTGACGAAACAATCCGCGCTTCTGCAGCTCGGGGATGACGAGGCGAACGAAGTCCTCGACACCTCCGGGGATATAGGGCATTTGCACCATGAAGCCGTCGCACGCTTCCGCGGCAAACCATTCTTCCATCGTGTCGGCGAGGTGCGTGCCGGTTCCGCAGAATTCCCGCAACGGCCCGATCCCGTATCGCTTTCCGGTTTGCGCCAGTGTCAACCCGTGCCGCCGGGTTAATTCGGAAACTTCCTTATAGTGGCCCTGCACGCCGGGCACGTCGAGCGACGGCAGCACCTCATCCTGCGGAAATTGCGCCAAGTCGATATCGAGATGATACGACAACGTCGACAGGCCGGCTTGCGGGTCGGCGAGGTCGTCGATCAGCTTTCGCTTGTCATCGGCGATGGCCGAAGTTTCGCCGACAATGGGAACCATGCCCGGCAGGATTTTCAATTGACTCGGATCGCGTCCTGCCTTGACGGCGCGCGCCTTCATTTCGCGATAAAACGCCTTCGCCGAATTGATCGAGCCGTGGGTGACGAAAATGATTTCCGCCCAGCGGGCGGCGAAATCCCGGCCGCGATCGGAGGCTCCCGCCTGAATGAACACCGGCCGGCCCTGCGGCGAGCGGCTGACGTTGAGCGGTCCCTGCACATCGAACCATTTGCCCTTGTGGTCGATGCGTTTGACTAGATCTGGATCAGCGAACTCAGGCCTTTCGACATCAAGGACCAGAGCATCGTCGCCCCAGCTGTCCCAAAGCTTGCAGGTCACGTCGAGAAATTCGTCGGCGCGGTCGTAGCGTTCGTCGCGTGAGAGCTGGTCGGTCAGTCCAAAATTGTTGGCTTCGGCTTGCTGGAAAGAAGTAACGATATTCCACGCCGCGCGACCGCCGCTGAGATGATCGAGCGTCGCCATGGCGCGCGCCACCGCGAACGGATGGAAATAGGACGTGGAGATGGTGCATGCCAGGCCGAGATATTTGGTCGAGGCCGCCATTGCCGCAAGCACGATCATGGGATCGAGCCGAAGCGCGCCTAACGCGCCGTAGCGCAATTGGCTCTCAAGGCTGTCCTGATATCGGCTCGGGATCGCCAGGATGTCGGCGAAGAAGATGAGATCGAACCGGCCATCTTCCAATATTCTGCCGATGTCGCGGTAGTAATCCAAAGACAGCAAATTTCGGTCCGCCGTCGGGTATCGCCAGCCGCCGTGATGGCCGGATACCGGCCCCGCCACCACGAACGCGGCGAGGTTCATTTCACGCTGTCCCATAAAGTCGTTCCCAAGCCTCACGTCAGTTCAAAGATCCCGTCTAACACCGCGCGGCATGTCTATACGTCGACGGCAGAAAAAATGGGTCGAAGGCCGCGCGCGCCGAGCAAGTTTGTACTCTTTCTTGCGTGCTATAAAAAAGAAGCGCTTTCGATGGTCAACTCATCGAGTTCGGGCGGCGGTAACATGCGTTGACTTAGTTGTCCATAATTTCTAAGGCATGAGGCCCCGCCTAACATCTGTTTCGGCGCGGAATTCGGGAACATCAAACATGCTCACTCGTCGTGCGACCGTCGCAGCTTTCACAGGAACCGCTCTGGCGTGGTTGAGCGGTGTCCGTACTCAAGCTGCCGAAGCTTTGCGCATCGGCACGATACTTTCGGTTAGTGGACCGGCTGCATTTCTGGGCCAGGACATGAAAGACGGCATTCAGCTGGCGGTCGAGGAAATCAACGACGCCGGCGGAATTGAAGGGCGCAAAATTGACTGGGTCTTTTACGACTTGCAGAGCCAGACCCAGCAAGCGATTACTGAAGCGCGCCGCCTCATCAGCAATGATACGGTCGACATGATCGTCGGCGGGGGAAACATGAGTGGCATCGCGCTCGCGATTGCTCCGATGGCGGAAGCCGCGAAAGTTCCCTTCATCTCGACGGAGGGCGCTAGCGCCATTGTCAATCCGGTCGCGGAGCGGGCCTGGGTATTCAAGAGCACGGTGGACGATTATCTGGTGCTGCACCGCGCCGCCGATTATTTCGACAAAAAGGGGCTGCGCAAGATTGCCTTACTTTCCGACACAAGCGGTTTCGGTCAAGGCGCCGCGGAGCAACTAAAGATCGTGGCCAAGGAGCGCAATCTGGATGCCGTCTATGAATTTTTCGCGCCGACCGACACCGATCTCGTTCCGCAGCTCGGGCGAATTCGCGATGCCGGCGCGCAGGCGATCCTGTGCTGGACGGTTACTCCCGCCGGTGTGGTCTTCCTCAAGCAGGCCCAGCAGCTCGGGCTCGACGAAAAGCTGACGCTCATTCACAGTTACGGCTTCGTCACCGGAAAATACATGGAGCTCGCGGGCAGCGCGGCGGCAAAATTGCTTCTTCTCAGCCAGAAGTTCGTGGTGGGAGATCAGTTGCCGGACAGCGATCCGGTCAAGCCGAAAATCGAGACGCTAACGGCCAATTTCAAGCGCCGCTTCAACCGGACGCCCAACCAGTTCGTGGCCCAAACTTACGACGCGGTCTATCTCGCCAAGACGGCGCTGACCAAGGGCGGAGCAGATCGCGAAAAGGTGCGGCTGGCGCTCGAAGGCATTCATGATTATCAGTCCGCCAGCGGCGTTTTCTCGTTCTCGCCGGAACACCATTCAGGCCTTGGCAAAAGCAACATCGTACTGGTGAATTGGGCAAATGGCCGGTTCAACTTGGTGGACTACGCCTGAGACGACTTTAATGGCGTAAGGGTCCAGATGACGGCGGGCGCGGGCGCCGAGGCGCTTCAACTTATTTTCGCGGGCATTGGTAACGGCGCCATCTACGCGCTGGTCGCCGTCGGCTTCAACGTTGTTTTCAAAAGCACCGGCGCACTTAATTTCACTCAGGGCGAGTGGGTCATGCTTGGCGGCATGATCGCCGCGGCGGGGGCCACGGCGTACGGCGTGGTGTGGGCCGCCTGCCTTGTTGCCGTTGTGATGGTCGCTGCGATCGGCTTGGTTTCGGAACGTTTGGTCATCGGCCCACTGAAGCGGCCGACTCCCATGCTGATAACGTTGCTCAGCATCGGGCTTGCGATTTTCACCAAAAGCGCCGTCATGCTCACCCTCGGCAAGAATCCGGCCGGATATCCGGGGTTTTCCGGCGATCTCGTGTTCGACGTGTTTGGCGCCCGCATACCGGCTCAAACAATCTGGATCATCGGAATTGCACTCGTCTTTATGTTTGCCGCCCACGCATTCTATGAGCGGACAGTGCTCGGCAAATCGCTTCGCGCCGTTGCCGCCGATCGGGAGGCCGCTTCGCTGGTCGGTATTAATGTTCGGCAGAGCGTGATGTGGTCGTTCGCCATCGGCGCGCTGGCGGGTGGTATCGCCGGCACGATCATTACTCCCCTGACATTTACGTCCTACGATCAGGGAGCGCTGATCGGCTTCAAGGGTTTTAGCGCCGCCATGTTGGGCGGTATCGGCAGTCTCTATGGGGCGATGCTCGGCGGTATTGTCCTTGGTCTCCTGGAATTGCTGGCGGCCGGCTATGTCTCATCGCATTTCAAGGACGCGGTGGCGTTTATTGTGCTGCTGCTGATCCTATTCGTCTTGCCGTCCGGCTTGTTGGGCCGCCCTTCGGTCGAGAGAGCGTAACGGCCCAATGATCCCACCGGGCAGCTCGGTCGATCTCGTTCCCGCTGGCATGACGCCGCCTGCAGTTGATGGGTCCGCGAGCGGCGATCCGGCGTTTTTCGGCCGGATAGGTCCGCTGGCATTTTGCCTGTTTTGGCTTTTGCTCCTGTCAGTTCCTTTTCTTACAACCAACGACTACGTCGTTTCGCTCGGCGTGAGCTTCCTGATCAATCTTATGCTGATCGCCAGTCTCAACCTGCTGATCGGCTATTGCGGACAAATTTCCCTCGGCCACGCCGGCTTCTTCGGGCTCGGCGCCTATACAGCCGGAATTCTCTCGGCAAAGTTCGGGATAAATCCGTGGGTGGGTCTGCCGGCGTCTGGCGTTGCCGCAGCTGTCGTTGCGGTGCTGATCGGCATTCCGACCCTGCGGCTCAAGGGCCACTACCTCGCCATGGCGACGCTCGGCTTCAACGCCATCCTCTCGGTGCTGTTCAACCAACTTGTGTCATGGACGGGAGGTCCGAACGGATTATTAGGCGTAAAAGCCCTCAGCATTGGAACATTCTCTCTGAATACTCAGGCGCGGATTTTTCCTTTGCTGTGGTTGTGCGCCGGGTTGGTCATGCTCGCGCTTTTCAATCTTATAAGATCGCGCGTCGGACGAGCGTTACGTGCACTGGCGGGCAGCGAGCTCGCGGCAGAATCACTCGGGGTCGATACGTTCCGTTACAAGCTGATCGTGTTCGTGCTCACCGGAAGTATCGCGGGCCTCGCTGGCTGTCTTTATATAGAGAGCAATCTCTACGCCTCGCCGGACAGCTTCGATTTTTCGGTATCCATACTACTCGTGGCGATGGTCGCGCTCGGGGGGTGGGGCCGATATTTCGGTGCCGTCATCGGAGCGCTGATCTACACCGCGGCGCCGGAAGTCTTGCGAACACTGCAGGACGCGCAGTTGCTTATCTTCGGCGCCGGCATGATCGCCGTCTTGCAGTTTTTTCCCCGTGGACTGGCCGGTTTGGGCGACACTGCGGCCCGCCTTTGGCGGCCATCGAGGTCGTGATGGCGAGCGACGGCGCCTTGCTCGAGATCGAGGCCCTATCATGCCGTTTCGGCGGTCTGGAGGCGCTGGCGGACCTCGGCTTTTCCGTGCGCGAGGGCGAAATCAAGGCGATCATCGGTCCGAACGGAGCGGGCAAAACCACGTTGTTCAACCTGATCGGCGGCGTAATCGTACCCTCGGGGGGCCGAATACGTCTTGACGGCAAAGCAATCGATCGATTGCCGCCGTTCCGTCGCGCGCAACTCGGTGTCATTCGCACCTTCCAGAACCTCGGAATTTTTTCCGACATGACAGTTCTGGAAAACGTGATGGTCGGCTGCCATAGCCGCTCGCACAGCGGTACGTTTCAAGCGTTATGGCGCAGTCCACGATCGGCCGCGGAAGAAGCCGATATCAGGCTCACATCTTTAAGGCTGCTAGAGCGGGTGGGGCTATCGCATCGCGCCGGCGAAGCCGCCACGGCTCTGAGCTTCGGCGAACGCAAGCTTCTGGAAATCGCGCGGGCGCTTGCCGCCGCACCGCGGCTCCTCATGCTCGATGAGCCCGCCGCCGGGGTGTCGCACGAAGCCGCGGCCGGCATCGCCGCCACCATTCGCGAGTTGAACCGGGATGGCCTCACGGTGCTGCTCGTCGAGCACAACATGAATCTGGTCATGAACGTTTCCCACAGCGTTCTCGTGCTCGACCACGGTCGCAAGATCGCCGAGGGACGCCCGGAAGAAATTCGCCGGGACCCCGCCGTGCTCGCTGCTTATTTAGGCTACGACGAAGATGCTTGACGTAATAAATGTCCGAGCCGGTTACGAAGGCAAGGAAGCGCTTCGCGGCGTCAACTTTGAGGTGGAACGTGGCAGCTGCGTCTGTCTCTTGGGCGCCAACGGCGCCGGCAAGACTACGACCATGCGATGCGTCTCAGGTCTGCTGCTTCCAACTGTCGGTGAAATTCGTTTTGATGGACGTGACGTTTCCACTATGGGAACTGTGGAGCGCGTCGCCGCGGGAATAGCCCTTGTTCCCGAAGGGCGACGCGTGTTTGCTCCAATGACGGTGCGCGACAACCTGGAGATGGGCGCTTTTCGCCGACTTTGGCCCCGCCGCGACGAATCGGTGACTGCTGATTTTGATTTTGTATTTGAGCTGTTTCCGCGGTTGCGCGAACGCACCGCACAAATCGCCGGCGCTTTGTCCGGCGGTGAACAGCAAATGCTCGCTATCGGGCGAGCCTTGATGTCGCGCCCGAAGCTTCTTTTGCTTGACGAGCCTTCAATGGGGCTCGCGCCGATGGTGGTGAGGGATATCTTCGCGACGCTCCGGCATCTGAACGATGCCGGTGTGTCCATATTAATCGCGGAACAGAATACGCGGATGGCTCTGAGACTCGCGCGCTACGCTTACATCATCGCCGACGGCGTCATCGTTAAACAGGGCGATGCGGAAACGCTGCGCAACGACGCCTCGATCCAAAACGCGTACCTTGGCACCGTTTGAAAACGAAGCTCCCGGTGCCCTTCTTGTCTCGATTGCTCCTCGTGTAGGAGCGAAAATGGGATCACGCCGTGGCCGCGCGGATGGCGGACAGGATCAAAATGCTCGCGGCGCGGGGCGAGCTCTAAGGGTTTCTTTGCTGAATGCAGCTTCCGCGAGGCGCGAGGCCGCGGGGCGGCGTCGGCTGGGGCCGCCCTCGCCGGTCCGTGGGCGAGCCGCACATCATTTTCTCGGCTCGGCTCGATCCATCATCGATATTCGCTTAGTTGCGGCGATCGTTCACATCCAGAAACAGTCTCGCGAGGCGCTCGAGTTCCAGCGAAAAGCAGAACATCGAGAATAGGACCGCCGCGAGTACGACCGCTCGCCATGCCACAAACTCGATGTCAGGACCTCTGGTATAGACGAGGCTCGCGAACAGGCCGCTCACAAACACGAAATTAAGACGCGACAAAAAGGCGATGACATGGCCGGCGAAAATATGCGGTGAAACGGCCAGCGAAGGAAAGACCTTGAAGGTCGAGAGCCAATACGGCGCCTCAATAAGTATGATGCCGGCGATCGCCCAGCCGACCGCGGAGCCGTTGCTGTGCTCAACGTAAGTCCTTTCCAGAAGACTTCGGTAAATCGGCAAACCGTGCCAAAGGATTGTGACTGCGCCGGCCACTTCGAGGGCCAGCAGAAGCGGATATAACCGTGCCGGATTCTGCTTTACGGGCGTCAAGGTCTGCCTCGCACGCTCGCTACCAATCGATAATGTGATAGCCGCCGTCGATGTAAAGCGCTTCGCCGGTCATGTAGCCGTGATCGGTCGAACTGCGGTGACGAAGCGGCATCAAAGCCGCGCTCAGGCAATGCGCTTTGCGTGTCGCTCATTTTCGCATCTCAAAAACCGGCGTCGTCATCGTTCGCTTGAAAGATCAACGGCTAGTTGACCTGCAACAACGGGAAAACGAGTGCGTTTTGTTAAACTTGAATTGATGTGAAAGCGCCCTTCGCGCAGCCATCAATTCGGCAGTTGATGAGTTTTGTCTCAATCATCTTCGGTGTGGCTCAACTAATTTGGCGGCTGATAGTGACGCAACAGCTTCTGAAGAACCAAACACAATGGAGTCTACACATGAATGCGATCACGAGAATTCAGAAGGCTTGGAATGCGATACCGGCAGCGTTCATATCGGCGACTCTGGCTGTCGCGACACTTGCAGTCTCTACTCCTGCTGATGCGCGCATCGGTGTCGGCCGGGCAGGCGTTGGCGTCGGTCGGGTGGGCTCCGGCATCGGTTTCCGGCCTGGCTTCGGCGTTGGCCGCGCAGGGGTAGGTTGGGCCGGATGGCGCGGTGGCGCGGGTTACGGCCGCTGGGGCTACCGCGGCTATGGCTATGGCGCCGCGGCTTTGGCGGGCGCGGCCGTGGGCTATGCGGCCGGGAATTATCCGTACGGTTATAGCTACGGATACCCGAACAACTATGGGTACCAGTACGGCTACAACGGGCTCTACGGCTATGCGCCGGGGAGCTACTCCGCTGGTGGCGGCTGTACCTGCCAATAATCCACGACAGAAGCTTCAACGAATAGGGTTGCAGGCTTCGGGGTGACTCCAGTGGGTAGAGCGGTAACGGCGCGCGGAACAATCTTTCTGCTGCTTGCGAGTGTGTTGCTGTTCGGCGCGGACTGCAACGCGCAAGCACAAACCGAAACGGTGGCTCCCGCGCAAGCACATCAACAATTGGGGCGAGAGCAACTGGATCAGCTCGTCGCCCCAATTGCGCTCTACCCGGATAACCTTCTGTCGGAAATCCTGATGGCCTCGACTTATCCGCTCGAGGTGGTGCAAGCCGAGCGTTGGCTAAAGGCCAATAGGGGGCTCAAAGGCGACGAGCTGAAAGACGCTGTCGACAAGCAGCCTTGGGACGACAGCGTCAAATCATTGATCGCGACCCCGTCAGTCCTAGACATGCTGAGTTCCAAGATCGACTGGACCCAAACGCTCGGGCGGGCGGTGATCGATCAACAGGCCGAGGTGATGGACGCCGTTCAGCGTCTGCGCGCCAAGGCTCAAGCCAACAACAAGTTGCAATCCGGCGAGCAGCAGAAGGTGGTGGTCAGGCAAGAGCAAGGAAGACAGGTCATCACCATAGAGCCGACCGATCCCAGTACGATATACGTTCCTTATTATGATCCGGGCGTCGTCTATGGTGATTGGCCGTATCCAGAATATCCTCCGTATTACTGGCCGGCTCCCGGCTATATCGGAGCCGGTGTCATCGCGACCGGCATCGCGTTTGGTGCGGGCTACGCACTTGGACGATGGGCGTCGGGCGCTTATTGGCGTGGGAACGTCAACTGGAACAATCGCAACATCGCGATAAATCGGCCCGGCGGCGGCAATACTGTAGGCAACAACTGGAATCGCGGCGCGCACGCCGAGCAAAGGCTCGGCAATCGCGGCGGCCGTCAACAAGGTCTGAATTTCCGCGGCAGCAACGGACAACGGGTCGTGAACCCAGGTGGTCGTGGCAATGGCGGGCAACGCCAAAATTTGGGCAATCCCGGTGGTGGTCGCAACCAGGTTGCGAACAGGCCGGCTCATAACGGCCGGAGTGACATTTCAACGAGGGGCGGTCGCGCGGGGCATGCAGCTAATCTGGGCGGCCGTGGCCGGGCTGGTCATGCTCCAGGCGGCGGCAGCATGCGCCGCGCCGGCGGTGGCATGCATGGTCACCGCGGTGGCGGAATGCATGCAATGGGCGAAATGCGCGGCGGCGGATACCGAGGCGGTGGCGGTGGCGGTGGGGCGGGGCGTGGCGGGCGCGGCGGCGGGCGGCGATCCGATATTCGCCTGAAGCACGACATTGCTCTCCTCGGCTATCTCGACAACGGTCTCGGCTTCTACCGTTTCAGTTACAACGGAAGCACGAAAGCTTACGTCGGCGTGATTGCGCAGGAAGTTCAGCAACGCGCCCCTATGGCGGTTGCGCGCGGCCCCGATGGTTATCTGCGCGTCGATTATCGGAAGCTCGGTCTGAAATTTGAGAGCTACGACCACTGGATTCGGTCGGGGGCGCGCGTGCCCGAGGCGACCCCGGGAGAATGACAAGGAAATTTGCAACCGACTAAGACAGGGAAAAGGAAATCAAGGGAGGCTCGCTATGGAAGGGTCAGCCGGAATTCCGAAATCCGTCAAAGTCAATCAATGCTGGCGCGGGTTTGAGCAGGGGGATTGGTGCCAAACCATCGACGTTCGAGACTTCATAACAAAGAACGTCACTCCTTATGACGGCGACGAAGCTTTTCTCGCCGGCCCATCCAAACGGACGTTGGCGGTATGGGACAGGCTGCAACCTTTTTTCCGCGACGAAAGAAAAAAAGGAGTGCTTGCCGTTGACGCTCATACTCCCTCTACGATGCTCGCTCACGGAGCAGGCTACATAGATCGTGACAACGAGGTCATTGTCGGATTGCAGACCGACCAGCCGTTTAAGCGGGCTATCTTTCCGCTTGGCGGCCTGCGGATGGTCGAAGCCGGGCTGAAGGCCGCGGGCTTTGCTCCCGATCCGCACGTCCACGAAGCTTTCACGAAATATCGCAAGTCGCACAATGACGGCGTGTTCGACGCCTACACGCCCGAGATCATGAAATGCCGCAGGTCCGGCATCATAACCGGTCTGCCGGACGCATATGGCCGCGGCCGCATCATCGGCGACTATCGCCGCGTTGCGCTCTACGGCGTCGATCGGCTGCTCGAGGTCAAGCACGAGGAACGCGCGCAACTCGACGACATGTGGCCGACCGACGAGATCATCCGGCAGCGCGAAGAACTCGCGGAGCAAATGCGCGCCCTGCAGACCTCGCGGCGATGGCCAAGCGTTACGGCTGCGACATCATCCAGGCCGGCCGCGAACGCGCACGAAGCGGTGCAGTGGACCTATTTCGCCTATCTCGGCGCCATCAAGGAAGCCAACGGCGCGGCGATGTCGATCGGCCGCATCTCGACCTTCCTCGACATCTACATCGAGCGCGACTCTGCGCGACGGCTGCTGGACGAGGCGCGGCGCGCAGGAGCTGTCGACCAGCTCGTGCAGAAGCTGCGCATCGTCCGGTTTCTGCGCACGCCGGAATACGACGCGCTGTTCAGCGGCGATCCGTACTGGGCGACCGAATGCGTCGGCGGCATGGGCCTCGACGGCCGGCCGCTGGTGACCCAAGACCAGCTATCGGATGCTGCACACGCTTCACAATCTCGGGCCGGCGCCGGAGCCGAATATGACGGTGCTCTGGTCGCACGCATCTGCCCGAGCAGTTCAAGCGCTACTGCGTCGCGTGTCAGCCGCGACACCTCCTCGCTGCAGTATGAAAACGACGACCTGATGCGCCCCGTTCTGGGGCGACGATTACGGCATCGCCTGCTGCGTCTCGGCGATGCGGCTTGGCAAGCAGATGCAGTTCTTCGGCGCGCGCGTGAATCTCGCCAAAGCGCTGCTCTACGCGATCAATGGCGGGCGCGACGAGATTTCGCGGCGACCAGATCGCGCCGCCGGCACCGGCCGATCGCCGGCGACGTCCTGGACTTCGACGAGGTCTTGGCAAAGTTCGACGCCATGATGGAGTGGCTGGCGCGCACCTACGTGCATGCGATGAACTGCATCCACTACATGCACGACAAGTACTTCTACGAGCGCCTGGAGATGGCGCTGCACGACCGCGACATCCTGCGCACCATGGCGTTCGGCATCGCCGGCCTGTCGGTCGTCGCCGACAGTCTGTCCGCGATCAAATACGCCAAGGTCCACGTCGATCCGGACGAGACCGGACTCGCGGTCGATTACAGGATCGAGGGACGGACGATCTGCCGCACATTCGGCAACAACGACGATCGTGTGGACACATCGCGGCCGAGTCGTCTCGCGCTTCATGGCGAAGCTGCGCAAGCACCCGACCTATCGCAACGCGATGCATACCCAATGCGTGCTGACGATCACCTCGAACGTCGTCTACGGCAAGGCACACCGGGCAATACGCCGGACGGGCGCCGCAAGGGCGAGCCGTTCGCGCCCGGCGCCAATCCCATGCATGGCCGCGACAGCCATGGCTGGCTCGCCTCCTGCCTTTCGGTCGCGAAGCTCCCTACGGGGACGCGCAGGACGGCATCAGCTACACGGTCTCGGTCGCCGCCGCAGAAGGCGCATCTGTCCGAGGACGGCTCGATCGACAACGCGGTGAAGGCATTCGACATGTTTTTCGACCAGGGCGGGTTCCACATGAACCTGAACGTGATCGACAAGGAGACGCTCGAGGACGCGATGGAGCATCCGGACAAATATCCGCAGCTCACCATCCGCGTCTCGGGCTACGCCGTGAACTTCGTTCGGCTGACACGCGAACAGCAAAGGATGTGATCAGCCGCACCTTCCACGGTCAGATTACTGGGAGGCGCGATGTCGCCGTACGAGAGCTTGAGGCCGGCAGCCGGCACGACCTGCGGGTCGGGATTCTCGCCCGACGCGCCGGATGAGGACGAACTGCCGACGACGCAGAAGGCGCCGTTCGGCTATGCCATTCCTACGAGACTCGTCACGCTCGACGGGCCGGGCTTGCGGGTCGTGCTGTTCATTTCCGGCTGCCTGCTGCGCTGTTCGTATTGCCACAATCCCGACACCTGGCATCTGAAGGACGGCACCTAGTCTCGGCGCGATCAGGTGCTCGTCGGCTCGGCGACTTCGCCCCTGCGCTCGCGCACTTGGGCGGCGGCCTGACCATCTCGGGCGGCGAACCCCTGGTGCAGCTCGCTTCACCCGGCGATCTTCGCCGGCGCCAAGGAGATGGGGCTGCACTACGCGATCGAGACGTCCGGCTTTCTGGGCGATCGTGCGACGACGACTATCTCGCCGCTCTCGATCTCGTTCTGCTCGATATCAAGAGTCCGATCCGGAGACCTATCGGCGCGTCACCGGCGAGAGCTTGCGCCGACGCTGCGCTTCGCCGAGCGCCTTGCGGCGATGGGAAAACCGGTCTGGGTCCGGTTTGGCTCGTTCCCGGCCTGACCGACGATCCGGCCAACGTCGAGGCATCGCCCGATTCGTCGCGCCGATGAGGAACGTCGAATGGGTCGAGGTGCAGCCGTTCCACCAGATGGGCGCCTTCAAATGGAAGGCTTGCATCTTGACTACAAGAACTTCGGGACGCCGACGCCGTGCCCGATCTGATCGATCGGGGTCGGACAATTCCGCGCCGCCGGCTGCCGGGTACGCTGAGCAGGGCTGTCGGAACTCGGAGCATGGGTATGCTCGACTTCGGTACGCGCAATTCATCGGACCAGCCGATTCTGGCGGCGTTCCTCGCGATCGGGCTTGGGCTATCGTGGTCGGCCAGATCAACATTTTCGGGTTCTCCCTGGGCGTCGGCGCGGTGTTGTTCGTCGGCCTGGCCATCGGCGCCTTTGCGCCGAAGGCGCAGATCGCCGGGCCGATCGGCCTGATCGGCCTGATCATGTTTCTTTACGGGATCGGCATTCTTTATGGCCGCCAGTTCTTCGAGGGCATGATGCCAGCGCCGGCCGCAGATACAATCTGCTGGCGCTCATTGCCGTGGTTCTCGGTCTTGCGTCGCGCTTGGCCTGGGGCACGTTTCAACATCGATGTCGGTCATACGCTCGGGCTTTTTGCGGGATCGATGACGAGCACTGCGACGCTGCAAGCGGCGCTCGATGTCATGCGCAATAGCCAGCCCTCGATCGGATATTCGGTCGCCTACCCGTTCGGTGTGATTGGCCCGATCCTCTGCATCTATTTCATGACGAGGTCGATAAAGCCGAAATTTCCCGCAAAGGAACCCAAAGCGCATCTGGGTGAGATCTCGCTCGGACCCGGCTGGGCCGCCCGTACCTTTGACGATGTTAAGAGAGATTTACCTGGCAGTATTCAGGTGACGATGGTTCGCAGAAGGGCGTCAACCTCGTTCCATCCGCCGATATAACTCTTGAGGACGGCGACGGACTTTTCGTTATCGCCGAACGGGAAGACATGATCGCTGAAATAGCCGAGCGATTTGGAAAATTGGCGCCCGGTCGGGTCGTCAAGGACCGCTCCGCATTGGATTATGTCCGCGTATTTGTCGGCAAAGCCGACATGGTCGGCGTCCCGCTTGCCAAGTTGGCATTGCCAAAAGATTTTCCGGCGGAAATCCTGCACGTACGACGCTACGACGTCGATGTCGTCCCGACGCCGGATCTGATGCTCGAATTTGGCGATCGCGTCGGGGTAGTCGTGCCGCCGGATCACAAGGAAGACGTCAGGCGGCTTTTTGGCGACTCCGTAAAGGCCACGGCCGAATTCAGTTATGTCTCACTCGGCATCGGGATGGTTCTCGGCCTTCTGCTCGGAGAAATACCGATCCCCATCCCGGGCCTCGGCGTCGTAAGCCTTGGTGTTGGTGGCGGACCGCTGATCGTCGCTCTTGTTCTCGGCAGGCTGCGCCGGACGGGCCCGTTGCTCTGGGTCATGCCATTGCCGGCCAACATTGTGCTGCGAAATTTTGGGCTGGCGCTTTTTCTGGCGACCATAGGTATCAACGGCGGCCAGCCTTTCGTCAAAACGATCGCCGAAACCGGTCTGCTGATGTTGTTGATTGGAGCCGTCGTCCTTTTGACCACGGTCTTGGTTGTGTTGGTCGTCGGCTATCTTTTCATGCGCATTCCGTTCGACGATTTGCTCGGCGTCGCATCCGGCGCGACCGGAAATCCCGCCATTCTTGTTTATTCGACGCGAATGGCGCCGACCGAGCGACCGGACGTTGGCTACGCGATGATTTTTCCTTCGATGACCATCGTTAAGGTCATTGCCGTCCAGATTGTCGGTCTGCTGGCCGGAGCCGGCTAATCGGCGCATTGGTGGAGAGAAAATGTCCAACGCTGTCGAAAGCGAGACGAGCTCACGCCGGGCAGGGATTCGTGCGGAAGCGAGGACGCCTTTCGATTTCAAAATACGACCGACTGATCGCCGAAGCTAAGAAAGTTTCGTCGGCTAAGACGATCGTTGTGCATCCCTGCGACGAAACATCTCTTCGCGGCGCCGTTGAGGCCGCATCTCTCGGACTTATCAGTCCGATCTTTGTCGGGCCTGTCGCCAAGATTTCAACAAGTTGCGCGCGGGCATGAAATCGACATCGGCCAATTCGAGATTGTCGATGTGGCGCATAGCGAGGCCGCGGCGGAACGAGCGGTTGAGCTCGTGCGCGCGGGGCAGGGCGAGATGTTGATGAAGGGCAGTCTGCACACCGACGAGCTGATGAAGGCCGTCACGGCGGCGAACACCGGCTTGCGCACCGCGCGGCGGATCAGTCACGTCTTTATCATGGACGTGCCGACCCACGCCGAAACGCTGTTCGTCACTGATGCAGCCATCAACATCTTTCCCGACCTCGACGCCAAACGCGACATCGTGCAGAACGCGATCGATCTGTTCGTTGGACTATCAGCTGGGGAAACCGCGCGTCGCAATCCTCTCCGCGGTCGAGACTATCACGCCAAAGATCCCATCGACCATTGATGCAGCAGCGCTCTGCAAAATGGCCGATCGCGGCCAGATTACCGGTGGCATTCTCGACGGCCCGCTGGCCTTCGATAACGCTGTCGATCCGGAGGCGGCGCGTATTAAAGGCATTGTTTCGCCAGTAGCTGGTATGGCGCAGATTTTGGTCGTGCCGGACCTCGAAGCCGGCAACATGCTGGCCAAGAATCTCATCTATTTGTCGAAGGCTGATTCCGCGGGTTTGGTCCTCGGTGCGCGGGTGCCGATTGTCCTTACATCGCGCGCAGATTCGGTGCGCAGCCGCATGGCATCTTGCGCTGCAGCCGTGCTCTACGCCGCAGCGCGTCGGAAGGCTGCCCAATCGCTGCAGCGTGATCTTCGATGGACAGCATTCTCGTTGTCAATGCAGGATCGTCGAGCGTCAAATTTCAAATATTCGAGCGCGCGCCGTCCCAAGCCTTGCGACGGCGCATAAAGGGACAAATCGACGGCATCGGCACCAAGCCTCGACTATGCGCCGCGTCACGCGACGGCGCGCCATTGATAGACAAAACCTATGCGCCGAACGAAATCGCCGATGTTCCGGCAGCAATGTCTGCCGCGGCGCATTGGCTGAGGACTTCTCAATCAATTGAGCCAGCTGCCGTTGGACACCGCGTCGTGCACGGGGGCCCGGAATATGATCGGCCAGATAACCGTCGATTTCGACGGTACTGGCGCTTTTGGAACGCTTTAGTGCTCTCGCGCCGCTCCACCAGCCGAACAACCTGGCGCCGATCCGCGCGTTAATGCCTCTCGCCCGGACTTGAAGCAGGTCGCTTGCTTCGACACTGCATTTCACCGCGCGCATTCCGCTGTAGCGGACCGCTACGCGATCCCCGAAGCCTTTTATCGGGAGGGCGTCCGCCGCTACGGCTTTCATGGGCTTTCGTACGAATATATCGCCGGGCGTTTGCGCGATGTTGCGCCGGACATTGCCATGGGCCGTGTCATCGTCGCACATCTCGGCAGCGGCGCTTCGATGTGCGCGCTTGCAGAAGGGCGCAGCATCGAGACCACCATGGGTTTTACGGCGCTCGATGGCCTGCCGATGGGCACGCGGTCAGGGCAAATCGACCCGGGTGTCTTGCTTTATTTGCTTACCGAAAAAGCCATGAGCGCCACGGAGCTTGAAAGGCTGCTCTATCAGGAAAGCGGATTGAAAGGGCTTTCGGGGATCAGCAACGATATGCGCACACTCGAAGCGAGCGACAACCCGAGCGCGGCATTTGCCATCGACTATTTCGTTTACCGAAGTCCGCTCTTTATGCCGGAACACTCGCGGCTGCGCTCGGCGGGATCGACGCGTTTATCTTTACCGGCGGTATCGGGGAAAATTCGACCATGATCCGTGCGCGCGTCGCGGAGAAACTGACTTGGCTCGGCGTAGATTTCGATCCGGCCGCCAACGCCTCGGGGAAACTACAGATATCGCGGCAGCACAGCCCGGTCGGCCTGTACGTCATTCCCACCGATGAGGAGTTGATGATCGCCCAGCATACGCTCGAGCTGATCGGAGCTTGAGCGCAGCGCGCAGTGCGGTGCAACAAAGGCTCATTGTGTGCAATTCGCCGACAATTGGCCTTAGTCAATGAAGGCTCTGGCAGCGTGGTCTGCATTAACTTCACCTGTCGCGATGTGACTTTTCGCGGGGGTTTAGAGGAATTGGCAAAATGTCTACTCGCGTATTTTTGGGCGCCGTGCTGACGTGCCTTTTCGTCACCGCCAGCGTGCCGCTTCCGACGGTTTGCATAAATTCGGCACCGGGACACTTTTTTGCTCCGACTGCGCAGGCGAAAGGGCCCGTACGCAATTTCGTCACGCGCATACTCGGGCAATCATTGCCCGATGGCATCGTCAAGACCAACGGTCGCATTGAAGCGACGCAGGTCGATGTCGCCGCGAAATATCCTGGTCGTCTTATCGATATTACCGTCGAGGAGGGCAGCGAAGTCAAAGCCGGCCAGGTTGTTGGCCGGGTCTCCTCGCCGGAATACGAAGCGCAACTGCGGGCCGCCCAGTCGAACGTCGATAAAGCCAAGCAGGCACTGGTCGAAGCGGAGGCGCAAATCGTCCAACGCAACGCCACTCTAACCGCTGCCAAATCCGACTACGATCGCGGCGTCGAACTGGTTGGCAAGCAGATCATCACTCAACAAACCTTTGATCAGCGCAAGCGCAACTACGAGGGTGGTCAGGCCAACGTGCATGCGGCGATCGCACAGCGCGATCAGGCCGAGGCCGCAATCAAGGCCGCCCAGGCGGAGGTCGAGCGCCTGGAGTCCATATTGAAGGATTTGGTTCTAGTCTCGCCGCGCACCGGAAGGGTGCAGTATCAGCTTGCGCGCAACGGTGAAGTGGTCGCGGCCGGCGGCAAGGTCTTCACCATCCTCGATCTGCACGACGTGTACATGACGGTCTTCCTGCCGGCGGCGAGTGCCGGAAAGCTGGAGATCGGCGACGAAGCGCGCATCATTCTCGATCCGGTCCCTCAATTCGTCGTGCCCGCCAGGGTCAGCTTTGTCGCCGCCGACGCGCAGTTCACGCCAAAGACAGTTGAGACCGCCGACGAACGCGAGAAGCTCATGTTTCGCGTCAAGCTGCAACTCGACGCGGAGGTCCTGAAGAAATTTTCGCGCCGGGTGAAGACCGGCGTGCGTGGGCTGGGCGTCGTGCGCACTAACTCGGCCGCGAAGTGGCCGGACGACCTGCAGGTCAAGCTTCCGCCATGACGCCAGCTCCGATCGCGCGGCTGGTCAACGTCTCCCATCGCTACGGGACGACTGTCGCGCTCAACGGCGTGACCATCGATATCCCGGCGCGCATCATGGTCGGCGTGATCGGGCCAGACGGCGTTGGTAAATCGACCATGCTGGCGCTCATTTCCGGCGTGCGCGCGATCCAAAGCGGCAAGGTGATCGTGTTCGGCGAAGATGTCGCAAAGCGCGAGCATTTGCGGACGATCCGCGGCCGCATCGCCTACATGCCTCAGGGCCTCGGCCGCAATCTCTATCCGACGCTCAGTGTGTTCGAAAACATCGATTTCTTCGGGCGGCTGTTCGGACAAGGCGCTGCCGAACGCCGCGCCCGGATTACCGAGCTCCTCACTGCGACCGCGCTTGATCCGTTCGAGGATCGTCCAGCGGGCAAACTCTCGGGGGGAATGAAACAGAAGCTTAGTCTCTGCTGCGCCCTCATTAACGATCCGGATTTGCTCATTCTCGACGAGCCGACCACCGGCGTTGATCCGCTGTCGCGCGGCCAGTTCTGGGACTTGATCAACACCATCCGCGCGCGGCGGCCGCAAATGAGCGTGATCGTGGCCACCGCCTATATGGACGAGGCCGAGCGCTTCGACTGGCTGATGGCGATGGATGACGGCAAGGTCATTGCAACGGGAACATTGAAGGAGTTTCTGACCAAGACCGGCGAAGCCAATCTCGACGACGCCTTCATTGCCCTGATGCCCGAGGCTAAGCGCGCTTTGCATCAGAAGGTGGTCGTGCGGCCGCGCGTGGCCTCGGCGGACGAGACGCTGGCCATTGAGGCGGAGGGACTGACCCGCAGGTTTGGCGACTTCGTCGCCGTGGACCATGTGAGCTTCAAGATCCCGCGCGGAGAGATTTTCGGATTTCTCGGCTCGAATGGCTGCGGCAAGTCGACGACCATGAAAATGCTGGTCGGCTTCCTACCGGCAACCAGCGGCGCGTGCCAACTGTTCGGACAGCCGATGGGCTCGGACGATATGCAGGCGCGGCGCAACGTTGGTTACATGACGCAAGCTTTCTCGCTCTACGGCGAACTGACCGTAAGGCAAAATCTCGAACTGCACGCGCAGCTCTATCATCTGCCGCACGAGAAGATCGCGCCCCGCATCGGCGAGCTCCTGCAACGCTACGATCTGAAAGCGGTCGCCGATTCCCGGCCAGAAAGCCTGCCGCTCGGCATCAAGCAACGGCTCCAGCTTGCCGTCGCGGTGCTGCACGAGCCCGCCATCCTCATCCTTGACGAGCCGACCTCCGGCGTCGACCCGATCGCACGCGACGCTTTCTGGCGCACGCTTATTGACCTTTCCCGCGACGATGGGGTGACGATTTTCATCACCACCCACTTCATGAACGAGGCCGAACGCTGCGACCGCATCTCGCTGATGCATGCCGGCAAGGTGCTCGCCGTAGGCGCGCCGCACGATCTGGTCAAGGAGCGCGGCAGCGATTCCATTGAGGATACTTTCGTCGGCTATCTGGCAGACGCTGCCGGAATTGATCGCGGCAAAAAAGCCGCAGCCCCGCCGCCCGCGGCGACTTCCGCGGAGACAGCCGAGCCGGCCCGCATTCCGAAGCGCTTCAATATTAGACGCCTTTGGGCTTACGCGCGGCGCGAGACGGTTGAGCTGTTGCGCGATCCGATCCGAATTTCGTTTGCGATAATTGGCCCAATTCTGCTCATGCTCGCCTTCGGCTACGGCATTTCGTTCGATATTGAGAACCTGGAGATGGCGGCGTTCGACCAGGACGACACGCCGCAAAGCCGCGAGCTGCTCGACGGTTTTTCCGGCTCCCGGTATTTCTCTGTGCAGCCGCCGATTAGTTCGGCCGTGGAAGCCGACCGGCGGCTGCGCAGCGGCAATACCCAGATTGTCGTGGAAGTGCCGTCCGGCTTCGGCCGCGATCTCCTCAACGCCGCACGGCCGGAAGTGGATGCGACCGTTGACGGCGCCATGACGTTTCGCGGCGAAACCGCGCGCAACTACGTCACGGGTGTGGTTCGCAAGCAGGGCGAAGACTTCCAGCGTCAGCTCAAGCGCGCCGGGTCGCCGAATTCCTGGACCGACGGCGATATCCAGGTCCGCTTTCGCTACAACCAGGCGTTTCTGAGCGTGAACGCCATGGTCCCCAGCGTTTTCATGCTGATGCTTTGCCTTATTCCGGCGATCATGTCGGCCATCGCTGTGGTGCGTGAAAAGGAAACCGGCTCGATTGCCAATTTCCGCTCAACCCCGATAACGAAATTCGAGTACCTGCTTGGCAAGCTGCTGCCATATATCGGCGTAGCCATGGTGAACTTCGTCTTTCTTCTCATCATGGCGCTCTTTTTGTTCGGCGTGCCGCTGAAAGGGCCGTTTCTCACGCTGCTGATAGCGACGATCATTTACGTCATATCGACGACTGGTTTCGGTCAGCTCATCTCGTCGTTCACACGCACGCAAGTGGCGGCGGTCTTCGCCACCGCCATTTTGTCGATCGTGCCGGCGGTGAACTTTTCCGGATTGTTCGCGCCGGTCTCGTCCCTCTCCGGCACCGCGAAGATCATCGGCCTGAGCTTCCCCTCGGCTTGGTATCAGCCGGTGACCGTGGGCGTTTTTGCCAAGGCTTTGGGAATGGCTGAGCTTTGGCGCAACGTCATCGCAATCGCATTTATCGCCGTCGCTTATTTCGTCCTCTCCCTCATCTTCCTTCGCAAACAAGAGGCATGAGATGACATCGCCGGCCGTATCGCCGAATATGAAGCTTGCTGAAGCAAAGGCGATGACGTTGCGCGATCACGTCGTCAACGTTCTTCGCCTGGTGGTCAAAGAGCTGCGCAGCATCCGCGCCGACCCGACCATGCTGGTGCTGGTAGTGTATGCCTTTAGCATTTCTGTCAACACAGTCGCCACCGGCGCGGTCACCGAAGCGACCAACCTGTCTGTCGGCGTCGTCGATGAGGACGGGTCGGAATTGTCGCGGCAGATCGCAGCAGGGCTGCAACCGCCGACGTTCCAGCCGGCCGTGCAGATCGCCGCCAGAGACATCGATTCGAAGATGGACAAGGGCGAGCTGCTGCTGGTGGTGGAGATACCGCCGAATTTCCAATCCAACATCGTCGCTGAGCGTCAGACCGAAGTTCAGATAAATGTCGATGCCACTGCCGTCGCACAGGCCGGCAACGGCTCAACCTATCTCAAGACCGCGATAGCCAACGAAGTACAAAATTTCATCATTCGTCTTGGCCGCCCGCCTATCAATCCAATCAATCTCGTGGTCCGCGCTCGGTTCAACCCCAATTTGAAGACGTCTTGGTTTTCGGCGATGACCCAAGTCATCAATCAAATTACGTTATTGACGGTGATCCTGACCGGCGCCGCGCTCATCCGCGAACGCGAGCAGGGGACGGTCGAGCATCTCCTGGTGATGCCGGTGGTGCCTGCCGAAATCATGCTGGCGAAGATGCTCGCCAATGGGCTTGTCATCCTCGTGGCGGCGATGCTGTCATTGCAGTTTGTCGTTCACATGTGGATCGGCGCGCCGATCAACGGATCTATATTTCTGTTTCTCCTTGGCGCCGCTCTTTACGCGTTAGTCGTAGCGGCGCTCGGCATTCTGCTGGGCACACTGGCGACGACGATGGGACAGTTTGGCCTCCTTGCCATGCCGGTCCTAATGGTCACGCAGCTGTTGTCCGGCAGCAGCACGCCGATGGAAAGCATGCCGGTGTGGTTGCAATACACCATGCGTACCATCAGCCCGACGCCGCACTTTGTCTCTTTCGCACAGGCCGTCCTGTTCCGCGGTGCCGATTTCTCTTTGGTCTGGCGCCCGCTTTTGGCCATGCTGATTATCGGGTCGGTCTACTTCGCGGTCGCAATGAGCCGTTTCCGGCGCGTCATTTTCGGAGGCTGACAGCTATGGCGGGGACGAAGACCAGCAGTAGCGTCAAGATGAAGCGCAAACTGTACGAAGCGGAGTTGAGCAAGCTCCAGGTCGAGCTCTGCTACGTTCAGGACTGGGTGAAGGAGCATGGAGAGCGGATCATCATCGTGTTCGAAGGCCGAGACGCCGCTGGCAAGGGCGGAACGATCAAGGCCATTACGGAGAAAGTCAGTCCGCGCGTTTTTAGGGTGGTTGCGCTTCCGGCACCCTCGGACCGCGAAAAGACGCAGATGTTTGTGCAACGCTACATCCAGCATTTCCCCGGGGCCGGTGAAATCGTGATTTTCGACCGCAGCTGGTATAATCGAGCGGGCGTCGAAAAAGTCATGGGCTTCGTCGATAAAAAGGAAGCGGCGCGTTTCCTCAAACTGGCGCCTGGAATGGAAAAATACATCACAGACGCCGGCATCCGATTGATCAAATTCTGGCTGGAAGTCGGACGGGAGGAACAGGAGAGGCGCTTTCTCGCGCGCATCAGCGACCCGTTGCGACAATGGAAACTTAGCCCCATGGACCTGCAATCGTACGCTCGCTGGTACGACTATTCGCGAGCCCGGGACGCGATGCTGGCGGCTACGGACAGTGATTTTGCCCCCTGGCACATCGTGCGCACCGACGACAAGCGTCGCGGCCGGCTTAATTGCATCGCAAAAATTCTTGAGCTTCTCCCCTACAAAAAGGTGCCGCAGCGGAAGATCGAGTTACCGAAGCGGTCGCGCGAAGGCGCGTACGACGATCAAGCCTCACTGCGGGCCGGCAAATTTGTAAGGGAATTGTACTAAGGACTTGCAGCGCCGTTTTGATCCGCGCGAGAATTGCTGATTGCGACCGATGTCACCGCGTCGTTGGTACTCGTGCGAAATTGCCGGCAGCCGGTCCTTGCGGCCCCAAGCTTATGAAGGTGCCTTGCGGAATTAAGCCCGCTTGAAGATCGGCGATTGCTGCGCTAGCCGTTCCGAAAACAAGGATGCGGTCGAACGCATCGCCAACACAAGCTTTTGCCGTGCTCAACCAGGTGCTTTTGGTTTGGCAAGTTGTACCGGCGGCGGCGCCTAGACCGACACAGGCAGCCGTCGAATTAGCGCCCTTGAGCCCGGACCAATCGAGATCGCCCTCCACGCCGAACACGAAGCCCCCAAAAGTTGGTGGGCTATTTCGTGGATTCGGGTGCCCCTTTGTGATCAGGGTGTATAGGACCAAGCACCAGTGGACGGCTAAGGCTTACAGTTTTGATGAGTCAGCTTACCGAGACAGTCTTATCCGGTACGACTGGAACCCAAGAAGTACGACAAAGTCGTACCACGGGAGGGGTTAAAATAGGCCGGAAATGGTACGACGTCAGACCGGATGAGAATTGACGAAGTGACTGAAAGACAGAGAACGCGCCGCCGAGCCGGTTCCGCCGATTTTCGGTCTCCGATGATGGAGTGTGCTTGCCTAACGGCAAAGCGTCGAGGAATCAGTTAGTTAAGCTGAATGCGCGACGCCAATGTTGTACCTCTCGTCGTACTCGCCGCGATTTTCCGCTTTTCGTTCCTAGCGTCAGGATGAGTGGCCCCAGTTGATGTCGGCGAAGCGCCGATGGGCGACCCGATGCAGAGTAAGGTCAGGGCGAAAGCACTTTTGGCTTTCGTGACCTTCTTTCCCGATGATCTGATAAATCAAGCCATGCAGCGCCTGAAGATATGCGCGAGCTCAGGCTGAGCGAGCGGGCTAAAACTTCGATCACAGCCTAGTGGCACACGGTTCACATGAGATATGTTTTTGATTGATACCGAAGGGTGCTCCGATTGGCCGTTGGCCGGCGCTTGCGTGAGGCGATCACCCTTGTAAGTTCGATCGACCACAACATCTGTCCGCTCCGTCGCGGGGCTCGTCGTGGCGCTTACGCCGCTCGCAACGAAAGCGCTCAACAGCAAAGCGGTGATTGTCTGCTTAAGTCCGACGGGGAGCGAGCTGGACATGGCGGGTCTCTCTTGAGGTTTCAACGAGCGACTGCTCGGAGCGGTATCGCAGCCGCGCGACGGAGCGCGATTACGCGAACTGCACCCGATTTCCCGTCATTCCGGCGGACGTCGTGAAGACAGGACTGCTCGTAGTACGGCCAAGCTTCTTGACAAGCGCCATTGTGGCCTGCGCCGCGTTCGTTGGTGAGCAATGCCTCTCCATTGCCGCCGGAAGTGGTAAGGGCAGACTCTTTGCAAATCTCAGATAGAGCGGATCCGGCCGCTGGGCCCGGCGCCGGAACTAAGGTCACAAAAATTGCTGCACAGGTGGCGGCGGTGGCAAAGGCGATCAAGTTCTTGAACATATCGATCCCCATCAGTCGCATGGAATTATCTGCTCGTTCGCTCGTCGGGTTATCGGATACTTTCATCGAAGATACCGCCGTGGGTCTGTGCAACTCGCACGAGCTCCACGGGTGTCCGCGCCAAGTGCGAACGGCTCATCGGAAGCACTACAACCTTGGTGCCGATCCGTGTGCGCGCGTAGAGGTCGATTACATCGGCGTTCTCCATGCGGATGCAGCCGCTCGACACGTGCTTGCCAATGCTCGATGGATTGTTGGTGCCGTGAATCCGGTAGACCGTACCGCTCAGATACATCGCACGCGCGCCGAGAGGATTGCCTGGTCCGCCTGCCATAAAGCGCGGAAGATACGGCTGGCGTGCCAGCATTTCGGGTGGCGGCAGCCAGTCCGGCCATGCGGACTTGCGCTCGACGGTCTTGGTGCCGGACCAGGTAAAGCCGTCGCGTCCAACACCGATGCCGTAGCGGATCGCGGTGCCGCCACCGATTACAAAATAGAGGTAGGTCTTGGGCGTATCGACGATGATGGTGCCGGGCGCCTCCGAGGTAGGGTAGTTGACGACCTGACGCTGCAGAGAGGCTGGGAGAGCGGCCGTGCCAGTTGATTGTTGCGATACGTCGCCCGCGGTTGACGCATTGGCAATTTGCACCGCGGTTGGTTCGGCGATTGACGCCAGCACCTGTGCTTTCGCGCTGCCGGCCCAGGAGATTGCGCTAGTCAACACCACGGCAAAGGCGACGGATGAAGCAACGTGGCCGCGGCGCGTAATGAAAACGTTTGAATGGCTGCTCATCGTCGTCTCCCCGTATCTTTTGTTGGTCGGAGACTAGGATGACGGCACGGTAAGCGGCCATTGCACGTTGGTTAACGCTTGGTATCGACGCAACGAGGTGCGCGTTATACGTTGGTATATGCCGCTTAAGCGGCAATCCTTTCCGACTGAGTCTTTTTCAGGGTTGTGCGGCTGCGAGCGCGATGCAAGATTGCCAGCCGGACGGGGCGCGGACCATTTCGGTGACATCTTCGCAAAACGCAAAGGCGTCGGAACAGGGGCCTGACAATCTGTCCGGTCTGCGAATCCTGGTGGTTGAGGATTCCTGGCATGCCGGCGTCGCTTTAAAAAATCTACTGCGTGCTTTGGGAGCGGAGGTCCTCGGTCCAGTCGCAACTGCTGCGGATGCCGAGCGGCTGATTTCCGGTCCGCGGCCTCATGTCGGCATCGTCGATTTCAATTTGCGCGGCGGAGAGCTCGCTGTCGATCTCATCGACAAGCTCAACGAACATGGGATCTGCGTCATCGTAATTTCTGCCTACGCGTCGGTGCCGCTTGCTCCGGGGACTGCGATGGCAGTTTTGCAGAAGCCGGTCATCGAGTCGCAACTTCTCGCCGTTTTGCGTCCGTTAGCTGCGCAGAAGTCGGTTCAGTAGGGTCGATTGAGCAGACCTTCACTCAACCTCTTGGAACGGGCAGCTCAATCGTGCAGCAGACCCCGTCGGGTTTGAACGCCAGATCCACTGTGCCGCCCAGTTCATGGGGTATGAGATCGCGTATGAGGCTCGTGCCGAATCCGGATTGAGCCGGATCCGAGACCGCCGGGCCGCCGTTTTCGCGCCATGAAAATATGAGGTTGACACCATTGGCTGCGCTTGCGGCGTGTTCCCAGCTGACCGAAACTTCTCCAGTTGGTTTCGATAAGGCGCCATATTTCGCCGCGTTGGTGACGAGTTCGTGAAGTACCATTGCGAGCGCTTGCGTCGCCTCGACAGTTAGTAATGTGTTTGGGCCGCTCACTCGCACGTTTTCGCCGGTCGCATAGGGCGCGAGCTGACCTTTAACGAGATCGGCGAGGCCGACGCCATGCCACCGACTTTGGCTGAGCAGCGCATGCGCAGCCGCCATCGAGTGAATACGTCCATCAAGGGATTTGACGAACTCATCCATGGATGTACTGCCTTCGCGGGTCTGCATAGCCACGACAGCCACACGGACCAGCACGTTCTTGACGCGGTGGTCAAGCTCGGCGATTAGCAGATCTTGCCGTGCCTCGGCCCGCTTACGTTCAGTGATGTCACGCGTCAACCCTTTGAGTCGCTTAAAGCGCCCGACGGCGTCGAATTCTGCCTTTGCCGTCTCCTCCAGCCACACTTCTTGCCCGTCAGGCCGCAGATAGCGAAAGGTCTCGGCGTACGAGGGCTTGTCGAGACTGACAGCACGCACTAGCGCCTTGAAACGGCCGCGGTCGTGCGGATGAACTCGATCCAGAAAACGGTTGGCGTTGAAGTTTTGCTCCTGGTCGAATCCCAGGATCTGCGCCGCATTGTCACTGCGCCGAGAAACGCCAGCGCGAACGTCCCAATCGAAGGCAGTCACGGCGCCCACCGTCAGAGCTTCCTGCAACCGCGCCTCGCTCTGCATGAGCACTTGCTCGTGCAGCCGCCGCTCGGCGAACAATGCCGCCAGCACGAACGCGCAAAGTGACACCGCCAGAATTCGGGCTTGCGCCGAAAGAATGCGTTCAGCGATCGGAAAACCCGTATCGCCGAAAATGCCAATGTTGAAGGTCGTCGTCCAAACAATCGTTAGAGCGACAACGAAGACTGCCGCCGCAGTGAAAACGGGGCGGCACCGTGCTGCAAGCCACAATACCAAGGGGAAGAGAGATGCCAATGACACCACGGTCGCCCAGGGATGCCTGGGTATGAAGACGGCGGCCGCGCTCAACAGCGCGATGGCGACGAGGGCCGTAATACCTTCGATAGCTTCTCGCGGGGGCGGCGGATCTCGCGTGAACGCGGCGAGGCCGATCAAAAGCGGCGCTACCGTCACGATGCCAAGTGCATCGGATGTAAACCAGTGATACCAAATTGCGAGAACAGTGGCCGTCGACCCGTGAAAATAGACGTAGCCGACTGTTCCGCCGGCACCTGAGATAGCGGTCCCGACGATCGCCGCGCCCAGAAAACCTAGGACGTGACGCAATTTCCCGAAGGTGAAGGCCGGCCCGAAATAATAGTCGATCAAAGCGGCGACGATCACGGCTTCGCCGGCGTTACAGACAGCAAAGACGATAGCGCTCAATACATTGCGGTCGCCCAAAAGATTGGCGGCGACGGTTGCAGCCATCGCCCCGGCGACAACCGGCCATCGTGCACGCGACCCGATAGCAATAAGCACGCCGGATGAAATGCCTGCCGCTGGCCAAAATACGGCAACGCCATCGGGCTTGGTCAGAAGCGCCAGGCTCAGTCGCGCCGCCAGGAAATAGGCAACAGCCACGGCGACGGCGAGTGCAATGGAGACGGCAGAAAGAGGCGGCGCTTCAATGAAACCGCGCAATTGCCGTGCGGCCCGCATTTTACATTGCAACATGACAGCCCCTCGACTGAGGAATTGTTGCACGTTCCCAACGGCTGAGGCCAGCCGCAATATAGTCTGACAAAGCTACGGTCTTGTTTATCAGCTTGTCTTGTCAGCGTTCCCGGAGAACCAAAAGGTCTGCCTTAAGTCTTATACAAACGTTCAATCTGCCCACGCATTTCAGATACCAGGGGGGCACCGACCGTAGAATGGAGCGGCGGCGTCGAAAGGTATTAAGGTTCGGTTGTTAGGTCGCGCCCGACGGCAGCCCCAGTCCCCCGACACCCCGCCGCCCGGCCATAGCCTAACCAGAGGTACCTCAGCGAACCCCGAGCCCGACACCCCTCTGGCTCGGGGTTCATCTCTTGGTGTCGGCGTCAAACATGGCGTCTTCACAACCACGACATTGCAAGCACTCCTGGTAGGTTTCACGGCATTTTTCAGATACAGTATGCAATGGGCCGAATTTGTTGGAGAAGCCGACGTCGAAACAACAGGCCAACTGGCGGCCGGCAAATGCTTCAAAAGGTATGCAAGCTTGTCCATTGAAGTTTTTGTGGGGCGGGGATAATGCGTAGCAAAACCCGAAAAGTTCTGAAGTTGCGCCGGACGCCACGCGTCCAGCGCGGCGCCGATGGGAGGAAGCGAAACCCGCGCCCTCGCAAGCATCCTCCCGAACTCCAACTGATTTATGACACTGCACCGGTTGGGCTGGCCTTCCTCACACCAGATTGTCGATACGCGCAGATCAACCAGCGCTTGACCGAAATCTGTGGCATTTCCGTTTCCGACCATATCGGCCGGACCGTACACGAGACCGTACCGGCGGTCGCGGAGCAAGTCGAAACACTCGTTAAGGCGATTGTCGGTACTGGTGAGGCGATCAAGGGTATCGAGGTGCATGGGCAACGCGCCGACAAGCTCAATGCCGACCACGTCTGGGTCACCGATTGGCACCCGTTAAAGGACGCCAACGGTAGCGTCGTCGGCGTAAATGTCGTCGCCGAAGAGATCACCGAACGAAAACGGACGCAAGCGGTGCTGGCGTCCAGCGAGAAAGCACTGCAAGAAAGCGAGACGCGTTTTCGCGAATTGGCCGATAACGTCAATCAGCTGGTGTGGATGGCGGATTCGGCAGGTTCGCCATATTGGTACAACAAACGCTGGCATGACTATACGGGTAGCACGCTCCAGGAGATGCGTGGCTCAGGCTGGCAGCAGGTTCACCATCCGGAGCACCGCGCGCGCGTCGAAAGCCATATCCAAAAACATTTTGAAAACGGAGCGCTCTGGGAAGATACATTTCCGCTGCGCGCCCGCGACGGTAGTTATCGTTGGTTCTTGACGCGGGCTGTACCCATTCGCGACGAAGCCGGGAAGGTTGTCCGCTGGTTCGGAACGAGTACTGACGTTAGCGAGCAGATCGAGGCGGAGAGGGCACTACGCGAACTCAAGGACACCCTCGAGCGGCGGGTCGAGGAAGAAACTAGAGAACGTCTGCACATATGGAACGTCTCACAGGATTTGCTCGCGGTTTTCGATACTCGCGGCAAACTCATCAACGTCAATCCCGCATGGACCGCGACCCTCGGTTGGACGGAAGTAGAATTGCTCAATCGTCCCTCCAAGTTGCTTCTTCATCCCGAGGACTTGGAAAAAACTCAGAGTGTGATTGACCAAATTGCCGCTGGCCACAAGATGCCGCGTCTGGAAAACCGTTTCCAACACAAGAACGGATCTTATCGCTGGATTTCCTGGAGATCTTCATCCGCAGCCGGGCGGATTTACGCGGTGGGCCGTGACATAACGGAAATCAAGAAAGCCGAGATCGAACTGCGGGAGGCGCGGCGTGAGCTTGGGCAGATCGCTCGCCGCACCGCGTTGGCCGCGATGACCGCCGCGATAGCGCATGAGATTAAGCAACCGCTTGGGGCTGTCGTGACTAACGCTAGTGCCGGCCTGCGCTGGCTTGACAGATCGCCGCCCGAACTCGGTGAGGTCCGCGAAACGCTTACGCATATCGCCGCCGACGGCCACCGCGCCAACGAGGTGATCCAGTCGGTGCGGGCAGTGTTTGCAAAAGACGATCAGGCGGGCGCGCTGCTCGACATCAACGAGCTGGTACGCGAAACCATCGCCATATTGCGGAGTGACTTGGACGCCGCCGACGTTACGGTCCAATTTGCTCTTTCACCGCAGCTTCCACTGCTTCATGGCCACAAGGGTCAGCTTCAGCAAGTTGCGCTCAACATCGTCTCTAACGCCGTCGATGCGATGCGAACGGTTTCGAACCGGCCCAGACTGTTAACGCTGACGTCCATCATGCATAATGGGGACAACGTAGCATTGACGGTCGAAGATTCGGGTATCGGCATCGAGCCGAAATACATCGATCGTGTGTTCGACCCGTTCTTTACGACCAAGGATAACGGCATGGGAATGGGCCTGGCGATCTGCCGGTCGCTGGTCGAAGCGCATGGTGGTGAACTCTCGGTATCCGCGGCGGCGCCAAATGGGTCCGTCTTTCACATTCGCTTGCCTGCCGCTCAATGAAACAGAAGGTGGAAAAGTCCGAATCGGCGCCCGTCATCTTCGTGATAGATGACGACGCCTCGATCCGGACGTCGATCAGCAGCTTAATTCGTTCGGTTGAACTCCAAGTCGAAGTGTTTGCTTCCACGTCGGATTTCCTCGCCGCAAAGCGCTCCGGCGCGTTGAGTTGTCTCATTCTGGATATACGCCTGCCGGGCGCAAGCGGTCTGGATTTTCAAACGGAGCTTGCCAAGGCGAACAGTTCCATCCCTATCATCTTCATTACCGGTCACGGGGATATTCCGATGTCGGTCAAGGCGATGAAAGCTGGAGCTGTCGAGTTTCTCACCAAGCCGTTTCGTGACCAGGACTTACTGGACGCGGTCCAGGTTGCGCTCGCGCGAGCGCAATTTCGGCACGACAGCGAGAAGACCCTGTCGGATTTGAAGGCGAAGTTCGACACCTTGACGCAGCGCGAGCAGGAAGTAATGGGCTGGGTGACGCGGGGGCTGCTCAACAAGCAAGTCGCCGCCGAAATGGGCGTGACGGAAATTACCGTGAAAGTTCATCGCGGCAATGTTACACGGAAAATGGGCGCTAAATCCCTCGCCGAATTAGTCCGGATGGCGGATACACTCGGAATCAGAAGTACGAAATCCTAGTGTTATACCTAGGTGTAATTTTTTTATTCGACCCCGTCGACGATCTTAGCTTTCGACGCACGCGTCCGTCGCGTTTAGTCTACGGACGTGTTTTCCATCACACTGACCATCCGGGAAGCTCTTTTGCCGAAAGTGCCCTTAATCGCGATTGTCGATGACGACGAGTTCGTTTCGCCGAGCGGTTAGCAGCCTAATCCGGTCCCTCGGCTATGGAGTGGAGCCCTTCGCGTCGGCTGAAGCCTTTCTCCAATCTGACTTTATCGGTGAGACTGATTGTCTTATTACTGATGTGCAAATGCCCGGCATGACCGGGATCGAACTACAAGGCAAATTGATTGCTCAAGGGAGCCGCCTGCCGATTATCTTTGTGACCGCCTTCCCGGAGACTGAGGCGCGCGGTCGGGCTCTCGCCGCTGGCGCAATTGGTTTTCTTGGCAAACCATTCAGCGATCAGAACCTCATCCATTGTTTGAGCGAAGCGCTGTCCGCCTGGAACGGTTAAGGTAATAGGTATCGGATGACTTGGCGCGGCGGCAGGATAGGTTCAAGAACTACTTCGTGTGGCGGCGTCTCTGGAGAAACATGATGACTACGGAATTACTGTGGTTAGCGTGAAGCGCGAGGGGAACGTCGTATTTCCCACGGGCTCGGAGACCTAACTGAACCGCCAAAGACCCCACGCTGTGTGCTCGTCGGCAATGCTTTCGCCGCGGAAGTCGGCCGATCTTTTAAAGGAAACTTGACGCGACCAGGGGGCAATCGAAAAGCTTCGCAAATCGGCTATGCGCGCTAAAAATTAGCTATTGCCGAAACCAGGGAATCGTCAGGTAAACGCAAGCTATCATTGCGAGGATCGGACCTATCCAGGCCCATCCTCGCCAAAACCGGTTGGACCAGCGGTTCGGGAATAGTGCGGCTATCACGCCAATCACCAGCGCGCCGAGTGCGGCGGTGGCGGTCCAGCCATACCAAAACATCTCAGGTGCAAGAAAATCCAAAACCGGATCGGCAGCGTGCCGGGAACGGTGCATGCCGGGGAGGACGATGCCAAGTGAAGGGTAGACGGTAAACAGCGCAAGCCCCTTCGCTCTCCCGACGACATATACGAGGGCGAACGCTGTGCTGAAGGTCAGGGCGAGGCGACGAAATGCGGCAGCGGTCACCACGAACCGAAACCCATGATATCGTCGACGACGTGACCGACGAGAAAGCTCCACCAAACAATTAGCCCGACGAGGGTGGTCAGGATCGGTGCCGTCAGGTCGTGCCGGTCGTCGAGTGGCCGACGCCAACTTATCCAGTAGGCCGGCAACAGGCCTAGGCCTATCGCAGCGAAATCCTCCTTGAGATCGAAGAAGCCGAGTGCGTGCCAGTGCCGATCGCGCTCGAGGCCGGGCTGAATACCAATCTTGAAATACAGATAGACCACGGCCCCAAGCAGCACCACTCCGATGTATAGCCCAACGATGGCATTGGCGTACCCGGATGGCTGAACTGTGCGGAAGCGGCCGAAGAAGGAGCGGGGACGGACGCCGGACGCTGACCATGCCGCCAGCATTTGGTGCGTGATCGCGCCAAGCAGTGCGACCGCGACAAGACCATGCAATATCAGAAGCGTCGTCCCCACAGATGTATCGGCAAGATGTTTAAGTGAACAGCGCCTCGGTACCGAACGGCTCGGCCGAGCCCGGTCGGTAGCGCGTCAGGGTGAATTTCGTTTTCTGGCCGGGTTCGACATCCACCAGGACGTAGTTGTACTCCTCTTGCGGCGGCTGGCCTTTCCAGTAGAGGTCAGGCGGATAACCGGCAGGGACCTTGATGCTGGTGCGGCCCGGCAGGATCGGATCCTGTTCCGCACCTCCACCGCCCAACATCAGGTATTTTACGCCGTCGACGTCATAAAGCTCGGTGGTGTGGACGTGACCGTTGAACACGACCACCTCCAAATGCCTGGCGTAAGCCGCGATTACTTTATGGGGATTGTCGGCCTCGGGAATTGGGCCGAGCCCAGCGCGACAGAAAACGGGGTAATGAAAGAGGATGAACGTCTTCTTGATGCCGATGGCCTTGGCCTCGTCCAGCCATTGCTGCAACTGCTTCATCTGCTCCGCATACTTTGGCCGATCGCCGTCCCAAAGCGAGGGCGACCGGTAATCGTATTTTCCGGACCATAGGAAAACAAACCGTACGTCCTTGAAGTCGAATTTGTAGATTAGCCGCTCCGGGTTTACGCCGAACTTTTTCAAATACGGTATGGCGGTCAGCGCGCCCTCTATCTTTGGATCACCCCAAACCTCATGGTTGCCGATTGAAAGGAACCATCGGCCATCGAGCCCGGCAGCGCGCATTTCGTCGTCCGGCGGTGGCAGCAGCTTTAGTGTCGTGTCGTTGAGTCGCTTCCAGTAGGGGCTGTCATTGATCGACGTACCCTGGTTGCCCCACCAGACAACATCGCCGCTATTCACCACGAATTTCGCGCGGCCGGCCTGCACGTGTCCGACGATTTCGCGCGTCACCCACTCGCCGCCCGCCAGCTGAAACATTTCCCGACGAACGCCAGGAAGCAGTTTCACGTCCTCGACCAACGCTCGGGTCACCCATCCTTTGTCCACCGACAAAGTCATGACCTCGGTCTTCGACATGAAGGGCATGATGATCTCGATGAGCTCCTTGGTAGCCGGATCGAAGATCATCCTGACATCGCGCTTCACCACCTCCTCCGCGACCCGCTCGGGCATGACGAGGCCGAACATTTCAACAAACAGCTTGGTGAGGTCCAGATTTCCCTCTTTGTAGGGAAGGTGCATCATGGGCCGCGAGTCGCCGTAGGCAGCAAACGAAAACCCGCCGTCGGTCGTTTTTTGCTGCGCTTGCGACGCCGCTGGCAGTACTGCGCCGAAGGCGGAAGCCGCCGCAATGCCGGAGACCAGCGCGCGGCGGTTGACGGTGGCACCGGCACTGCTCTTGGTCATTGGTTTCTCTTGAGATGGGTCGACGCCGAGTATCCAAATCACGTCAACGCCGAAGCTTATATCTCGGCGGCAGACTATTTGACGTGCAGGAAATCCAGCACTGCAAGCTGCTTTTCGTCAAAGTCGATGGGGCATTCCAACGAGATATTTGCGGTACGTCAACAGTTGTCGGAGAACTTGCCGTTGGTCGTGTTGCCGTCCACACCTTTACCGCCGTAGCTTTGCGGCGCGCTGAGGGGGTTGGCGAACAATCCAGAGTCGTTGCTTACCACCGTGATGTCGCGCCAACATCTCCGCACCGCGATCGCTGCGTTTAAGGGCCAAATCGCCGGACGCGGCGACCCGGCTCAGACCGCGATCAATAGTATGGAATGCAGCGACCACCATAGGGACCGAGATGGTAGCCGTAGGGGCATGCCACCGGGTCTACCACTGGCGGAACGTACACAGGTGGTGGTGCGTAAATCGGCGCTGCATAAACACCATTTCGAACGCAGTTGCCGTAGACGGTACGATGAAAACCGAGGCCGCAAAAGTTTCGCACTAAGGTAAGATACGACTTTGCGGCTTGCGTCGGCACGCCACTCGCCGGCATGGCGTGCGCTCCAGCCGACGCCATCGCGCCTAGCGCGCCGCATAGTAAAGCGACAACGAATTTCTTCGACATTGGTCGATCGCTCCCCTTCTTTCTGTGATTGCCCAAGAAAACTCGCCTTGTCTCGCGTGACGAGAACCGCGAATTTTGCCCAGAAAAAAGCGGGGGAGCCTATTGGACGAGAGGCCAATACGCGCGCCCCCGAAGGGGTCTGGGATCGGAAGCTGAACCGGCGACGACGCCAAACGTCGAGTGTGACCATGCCCGTTTAATCCCCGGCCATGCCCATCAGGGCGATGCCGGTAATCTTCCCCTCCTTGTTGAAGCCGAACAGGAGGCTCGCTGCGCCTCCTCGCGGGAACGTGAACTTCACGTCGTAGAATGTTTGTTCCCCGATGGTGCGAGTTCTTAGAATTTGTGCGGCTCTAGGGGGCGCGCCGTACTTATACTCGCCGAGGTAGGCCGACATCTTCTGCACCGCATCGTCGGTCAGTTGGGCGCTGTACTCCGGTGCGAGTTGCGTCCGGTCGATATGACCTGTTCGCATTTGCAGGAACCAGCGAAGCGCACAGGCCTCAATGCTCTTGTCCGTAAGCGTACTGGCCTGTGCATGGAGTGCAGTTGGCAGCGCAGCCATGCCAGCTGCCGGTAGGCTGATAAAGAAAGTCAGCACAATAAAGAGTCTCATTGGCTTCGCGTTATAATCACTATTGCCTGCGCTACTTGTCGCCTCGCATTGGGCTGTCGCGTGAAAGGGGACGGCGAACCGCTGTCCCTGACTCTTTGGGATTGAATTGCCGCCTCAGCATATGGGCCGATTAACCGCCGCCCCCACCGATAGTATGCAGGCGCTCGATCTGGTCCTTCAGCAAGGGAACGGGATCGTTCGGGTGTTGTAGATCAGGGACCAGATCGGCCGATGCACCGCCGACGTACCGAGTGATGCTCGGGAAATCGATCTACTTCGACAGTATCGACAACAGTGCCTATATCCTCGGTCAGGCACTACACTCGGCGCGAACCGTGTGCCGTTGGAAAAGCGTCTGGTTTGTCGCCGAGATGCCACGTTGCCCGGCGGTACCGTAGATGCTGGCTGAAAAATGGCTATTGGAACTGGGGGGATCGGAGCAATGGAGTCGGGCGCACCGTACGATCGGGATCAAACGCGGTAATGCGGTTGATCTTGCCCGCGAGCTCAAGCCCGCTTGGCTCACAAAGCAACCGGCACACTGCTTGCGTCAAAAATGACGCGATGCGACGTAAGTGGACATCACGAAGAGATTACCTCCCGTGCTCCTGTGCCAGTCTCCTGGTTGTGTCGGTCGGGTTGATCGGAAGGTAGAATTGTAAGAGTGCGCCGTCTTTCCCGTCCGAAAATGCCGACAGCTCGCCGCCGTGTCGATCGACAATGACTCGGCAAATGGCTAGCCCCAATCCGGTGCCTTGTGGCTTCGTTGTCGCGAACGTATTGAAGATCTGCTCCAGTTGCTCGGGGGCTATTCCCGGTCCAGTGTCCTGCACTCTCACAACTATCCGGCGACGATCCTCACGCTGGGTTATCAGGCGCAACACGCGAGGTTGGCCGGTTGTGTTGCCCATGGCCTCGACAGCGTTGTGCGCCAGATTAAAGATGACTTGTTGAAGCTGCCCCCGGTTTCCCTGAATGGGAGGCATTTCGGGCGAGAGTTCTGATACGACGGTAATGCCGTGGTCATTCAACTCGATGCGCATGGCGCGTAGCACCTCGCGACAGATTTCATTCACGTCGATCTGCTCGCGCCGTTCATTCACGTTTCTGAACAAGGCGCGGATGCCATCAAATGCGTCGCTGGTGCGGCGACCGTCGGCAATAATATCGTTTAGCGCTTCTTTCACCTGGATGAGATCGGGCGATGCTTTGGTGAGGAAACCCAGCGATGCATCGGCGTTTGCCACGATCGCCGCGAGCGGCTGTCTAAGCTCGTGAGCGATTGCCGCTGCCGTTACTTCGACGTTCATCAGCTTACTGTTCCGTTCGCGTTCGAGCATGGCATTCGCCCGGGCGAGGACCGCTTCACTCTCGCGGCGCTCGGCGAACAGCGCGGCGAGGACGTAAGCGCTCACTGCCAAAAACAAAATGGCCATCTGCGCCTCGGGAGCACGATCGCCAAGAGGACGGGCCCCGTCACCGAAATGCCCAATTCCGAAAGTCGCCGTCCAAACGATGATGCTGGAAACCACGAACGCGCCGGCGACGGCAAAGACCGGCCGAGAGCGACCGGCAAGCCATAACAAGATTGGAAAAGGCCACGCGACCGGCAACAAGACCCTCCACGTTTCTTGCGACAAAGAAACGATGATCGAGGTCACCAACGCGAGCGACAGAAGTGCGCACGCTCCTTCGATGTATTCCCTCCGGGTTGGAGGATGGCGTAAAGTGTCGGTAACCTCGATCACGAGCGGTGCTACAATGACGATACCGACGACGTCTCCCGTGAACCAGCGTTGCCAAGTGGCTAAGGCCGCGATAGACGGTCCAAGCAACAACCTCTTCGCAATAGCCGCAGCGAGCGACGGTGCGGCAGCGCCGACGACCGCAGCACCGAGCAGGCCGAAAACATTGCGCGGGCGATCTAGGGCGAAGCCAGGGTTACCGAAGTAGCGCAGGACCAGCCCAGCTATGGTCAGCGCCTCTGCTGCGTCGCATATGGCTAAAGCCGCGGTAAGCGGTAGGTAATTCCAGCTCACTTGGGCGGTGACTGCTTCACCAGCCACAATGCCGGCGACTGCGGGCCATCGCTGCCGTGGGCCAAGAGCGATTAAGACGCCGGACGAAATACCGGCGGCAGGCCAGAACAAGGTGGATTTGTCCGGCTGAAAAACCGCGCCTAGCATGGTTAGTCGCCCGACCAGAAAATAAGCCGCGCCGACCGCCGTCGCGATTGCAACATAACCAGTCCAACGCCTTATCTAATCGGCGCTGTTGGAGTGTTGGCTCTTTCCAAATTCTGGGAGGAGCTGAGACATGCTGAGGGTCCAGAGCCCCGCTGGAGCCGATTTCAGACCTGCCGTATCCCGCCCCAGCCTGTGGCGCATCACGATGCGCTCCGGGATCAGACGCCCCTGGTCAGCGATGGCCGTTGAGTAGTTCACATTCCGCGTGCCAACTTCCGACGGAAATAGATCGTTGCCATATGAATTCGCTAACGGAAATTCCACACCTGACGATCGGTGAGGCCGCCCTCGAGTGACGAGCGTAGGCCGGAGAGACGCGATCGCGCGCGTGTGGGCACACAGGCAGTCTGCACTAGACTCGCTTGTCAGCATACGTTGTCAGCGCAACGCCGAACAACGCAATGGAAATGCTGGCCACGTAAGCGACGAGGCCGGACAGGTCCGTCGCGTAGAGCATGGTGTCTCTAAATGTTATAAAATCCATTTGCTTGACCCTTCAAATTGCTTGCCGGCGCGCCATCTCGTACGGGTCGGTCGTGGCAAGCTAACGGATGGTGCCCAAGGTGCCGCTCATGACCGTCCTCGAAGCGGCTTTAACCAGCGGCTCCGTACCAAGATCGGTTGGTCCGATGTGTCCGAATGTGCCGACCGCCACGACCAATAAGGCGCCCAGAAGGCCGAGAGTAAAAACCTTGATGTGCGTTCTATAGTCGGCGCGGTACATCGAGTGGTTCATTGCAGCGCTCCCGGAGATTAATTTCTTTTCGGCGATTAACCGTACGGCGCGGGTGCGTTACTGTTCCAGTATGCATTCGTCAGCCGTTGATAGCAGAACCGGTCAGGCGATCTATACCTTGGTATAGAAGAGGGGCGTGAAATTACCCCTGCGCCGCGCGTGCGGACACGCTCCTTCGCCGCCGTGAATTTGCCGAGGGACTCGAGCGCATTGCTCGTCTCGAATTCGCTTGCTTAGAAAAGCCGGCCTCATCGCGGGATGCGCTCGTGACGATGATCGAGATGGAGCAGGCCCTAAGCAAATAAATGTGCCTGCATGTCGAGCCCGTTCATGTTTGGCATCCGCAGATCGGTAATCACCAAGATGAGTTGCGGAAATGCCCCGAACTCAAACATTCCTCCGCGGAGAAAACTTTCGCCATTGCATGGCCGAACGCTGATCTATCGGCGAAAAGGCAACCGAGGGGCCGTACTGCTTTTGCTCGGCTACGAGAAAATCGAAAGCTCCGCCAGATGCCTTGGCATCGACGTCGATGATGCTCTCGCAATAGCCGAACAAGTCGACGTCTTAAATACCTGGGCGGCGCGGGCATGCTCCGTCCATCGCAGCTCGGCAGCTTTGGGCCAACAGGCGACAACGGAGGTGTTGCTTATTTTGAGGGCGTGTACGGATCGGGCGTGCCCGCTTCGATCGGCGGATACTTCTGCAAGCTTTCGTTGGTCATCGGTGCTGGACATTTCCGGCGTCCCTTATGCCGCGGCCGCTAAGCATTGTCCCCGCCAACCGAATTATCGTTGGCTGTGGTGATCGTCTTTATTGCGATTTGGAGAAGCATATCGTTCCTTGACGAGCGGCAGCATCACTGGTGCCATTGAGACAACAGTTAGTGTGACCGTGCGAGTTGTGTGTCAGAATATGTAATCGTTGGTGCAACCAACTAACCTTGTTTACGGTCGCGAACACGTAGCTTGGATTGATAAGGCCAAGGTCGAGCTTGGCGTTCACGCTGACATTGAGTTTAACATTGACGGTCGAACTGAACCTTCCAATTTTTATTTCACGTGAGGCGGCGACGTTCGCACTTGCGGCAACAAGTCGTAATAGTTGGTCACCATTAGTGACCAGGCGGCTGCTGCGGGACTGCGGCGAGGCTTCCGAAGAGGCCAGGAAGCCAGAAGCTGATACCATTTTCGTCGGCAAGCGATGGACTCGATGCTACAGCAAGGAGTGCAAGAACCGGCGCCAGAAGGTAGGATCGGAGGAACGATAAAATGCGCATTCTACAGAGAACTGTCATAATGGCTCGCTATCTTTTCAATCCTGGCCAAGCATTATGTTGGGCCAATCACGTTGACGAACTTCCGCGGGCAGCATCGTTGGCATAACTGTGGCCGCCGATGCCGGCGAACTCGGCGCTATCGTTTTATTGCTCCAGTGACTTGCTTCATCGAATAGTCGACGAAATCCAAGCGCTTCCGACAACATGCTAGTAGTTGGCTGGGACGAAATGTTGTTGGACCGAGGTCCAATAACATTTGTCCTGGTTTCGGGTGCGAAGCTTTAGGCGGCTTGTCGGAGCTGAGGTTGCGGCACGCGAATGTGTCTGGATGGGACGATCATAGAGCGCTGGTCGCCAATCCTATTTCACACCTTCGTTTCCGCTTTTCGGACGTGAAGCCGAATCGATGCGTGACCGGATGCGGATGCGTACGAGATTGAGGTGGGATTTCACGGAGAAATACAGGTTGGAATGCCTGACCGGCAGCGCGAGCTTGATCATGTCGTGCTCAAGGAACTCAATCTCTTCCTCCAGCGCTGCGGTCTGGGTAGCATCCAAACGTCTATGCAACCTCTCTTCGATGCTGCGCAGTCGGCGGTAAAGCGCGCGGATACGGTATTCAATGAGCCACTTGTAGAAGCTCGGTCCGTAGCTAAAGACCGGCAATATGATCGCTATCGCAGTGAGCGCGAGCGCAAGCACTCGCTTGACGACATTGGTGACCCAGAACGGCAAATAACGATTCAGAAATGAGGGACCATTCCGGTAATATTCGCGGGCCTCTTCAGCGACCGGATATTCCGGATCCGCGATACTCGGGAATTCACCGGCTCGCTGAAAAATTCCGGCGGTGCTATGCACCTCGGCTATCGTCTTTGCCAAAAGATCAATGATGGCCGGGTGCAAGTCATCGCGCACCAGAACGACGTTGGTCGTGCCGATCAGCGTGACGTCCGATGATGGTATTTTTCTTTCAAAGTCGACCACCCCGCGCGGCAACGTCAGCTTGACCAGATAGGGAAAGATTTGGGTTAGTGCTTCAGCGTCTCTCATGTTCACGAGCTGGTAGCCGGGATTGTTGAGCAAACGCATCAACGAAGGCGAGTCGGGGGAGAAATTCAGGAATAATGCATCGACCTTTCCTCCTTCGAGCGCGTCGACCGCATCCTGCGGAGTGTAGTTGAAGAAAGAAGCGTTATCGTAATTGACGCCGCCGGCTCTCAGGATGGTTTCGCAAACGATGCGGGCACCGCTACCTACAGGTCCGAGCGCTATTCGCTGGCCCTTGAGATGCGTCAAATCGGTCAAGGGCTCCTGGCCATGCGAGAAAAGCCAGAAGACTTGATGGTCGATGCGTCCTACCGACAGCACGCTTGGCGCGCGCTCGCCGTCAGAAATACCTCCCTGGACAATAGCAACGTCAACACCCAAGCGTGGATCTTGTAGTGATATGAGATTGTCGACTGAACCTGCGGTCCTGAGCACGGTCACCTTGAGGCCATTGCGTCCCAAGATCTGCTGGTAGCGTTGCGCCAGCGCGTCGAAATGACCGCCGCTGAAAGAGCCGGCAATAGTAATCCGGCTTGGCGGCGCCGGCATAAGAGTTCCGAGCGCGATCCAGATGGCGCTAGTCAGGACGAGCACCAGGCCCAGCGCCATGAACAAGTACCATCGCGTAAAGCCCGCCATTCATCCTCTAAGTCGCTAGGAGCTGGATTTTTTCGGCCAAAAGTAGCGGCCGTTTTTTGTGCGATCCAAAACGTCCCCCCAGTGTTCCACTTCGGAATTATCGCGGCTCGCGAGGGGAGTAACCACTGGACCTAAGGCCAATGCGAAGTGTTCAGGTCCGCTAGGGATCGTCTCTACTGATTGAGGCCGTTATCCAGCATTCAGCTTTTTTTGCCGAAGGGACGTCAACGCTCGTGCGACATCGGTGCCGTGTGCCAAAAGGGACGTCGGAAAAAATCACCTCCCGTGCTCCTGTGCCAGTCTCCTGGTTGTGTCGGTCGGATTGATCGGAAGGTAGAATTGTAAGAGCGCGCCGTCTTTCCCGTCCGAAAATGCCGACAGCTCGCCGCCGTGTCGATCGACAATGACTCGGCAAATGGCTAGCCCCAATCCGGTGCCTTGTGGCTTCGTTGTCGCGAACGTATTGAAGATCTGCTCCAGTTGCTCGGGGGCTATTCCCGGTCCAGTGTCCTGCACTCTCACAACAATCCGGCGACGATCCTCACGCTGGGTTATCAGGCGCAACACGCGAGGTTGGCCGGTTGTGTTGCCCATGGCCTCGACAGCGTTGTGCGCCAGATTAAAGATGACTTGTTGAAGCTGCCCCCGGTTTCCCTGAATGGGAGGCATTTCGGGCGAGAGTTCTGATACGACGGTAATGCCGTGGTCATTCAACTCGATGCGCATGGCGCGCAGCACCTCGCGACAGATTTCATTCACGTCGATCTGCTCGCGCCGTTCATTCACGTTTCTGAACAAGGCGCGGATGCCATCAAATGCGTCGCTGGTGCGGCGACCGTCGGCAATAATATCGTTTAGCGCTTCTTTCACCTGGATGAGATCGGGCGATGCTTTGGTGAGGAAACCCAGCGATGCATCGGCGTTTGCCACGATCGCCGCGAGCGGCTGTCTAAGCTCGTGAGCGATTGCCGCTGCCGTTACTTCGACGTTCATCAGCTTACTGTTCCGTTCGCGTTCGAGCATGGCATTCGCCCGGGCGAGGACCGCTTCACTCTCGCGGCGCTCGGCGAACAGCGCGGCGAGGACGGCCGTGCCGAATGCCACAACCAAAATGATGGCCTCGCTCTGCAGAACTCTTGCGTCGATCGATAGGCTGGAATCGCGGAAGTGGCCAAGCCCGTAAATCGCGGTCAAAGCAACTGACATGCAAACGATAAAGGTGCCCGCAGCGCTGAAGATCGGCGGAGATCGGGCCGCAAGCCATAATAAGATTGGAAAGACCAGCGCGGCCGGCACCACTGTCTCCCAAATACCGAGCGGCAAAGAAACGATAACTCCGCTCATCGCGGCCAGCGCCACCAACGCCGCAATACTTTCGATAGCTTCTCGCCACGCTGGAGGTCGCCGCAGCGCGTTCGCGACCCCAATCACCAGCGGTGCCACCGAAACGATGCCGGCAACGTCGGAGACGATCCAATGCAACCAGATTGCTACCGGATCGCTCAGGCTAGCGAATAAGCAGTAGTACACTAACGTCCACCACGTAGATGCGGCAACAGTCCCGGCAACCGCCGCAGCAAACAGCCCGAGGACGCAATAAAGCCGATCGATTCTGAAATTTCCTCCGAAGTAATATTGTACCAATCCGGCGATGATGAGCGGTTCGGCCGTGTTACCGACGACCCAGGCAGCTGTGGTTGCAATGCCAAAATGTCGCAAAAGATTGGCCGCGGCGGTGGCGATCGCTACGCCGGCCAGGACAGGCAATCGCGCCGTCGACCACAGCGCCACGAGAAGGCCCGAAGAAATGCCTGCGGCCGGCCAGAAGATGACCGTCTCCGGCGTGATCAAAAAACTGTTGCTGAGCTGTGCCGCCAGGAAATAGGCGACGCCGATCGCGGCGGCAATCGCGATCCTCAGTAGCCACGTCTGAACGCACAGTCCACCGGCGCTTGATCGCACGCGCCGCTCTTTTCAGATAAGCCTTCGCGCATGTCCGAGTGCTCCTGACGGACTCCACTCATGATGCCGTCTCAAGCCTCCTCCATGGTACCACGGCGTAGAGCGACGAGGTTGCGGCAGCGTTCATTCGATAAACTCAGAGGCAACATCGCCCACCACCCGTCGTTTGCCCAATCCGGCATTTGGCGTCGAGTGGCAGTGTCGAATTGATCAAATGCAAATAAGTGGCCAACGCGTGCCGGCAGCCGGCAGAGGGCCGTACTTTGCCGCTTGAATCGTAAACCCGTTCGGCATTGATGTGCTGAAAGAGGAATTCTGGAGGAAATCCGGGCGGCATCCGGGGAACGATGTCCTCTCTGTTAGTTATTCGCCAGGATGTCAGATCAAGAGCGTTGAAGACGTTTACGAAATCACGATCACCGACGCGCGGCGACGCGAACGTGTAAAGGCCCAGGTTACGAGTTTTGTGAACAAGCGGGTTATCAGCTACGTAGTAAGTGGCAAGCGGCGCGCCGAGGCTGTGGCCCGTCACCTCGACCGACGGCTCCTGCGCAGCGGCGCCTGGTGTCACCGCGGCGTGGCGTCGTAAATGTTCCGCGACTTGCGCGGAGAAACTACCAGCGTTTTTCAGGGAGTTTCGCATAGTGCGGTCGGCTACCGCACGCTCGACGACTTCTAGCGTCGCGTAAATTCTCTCGAAGCCAAGGGCGACGTTTCCACAATTTGCGACGCGAAAAGGCGACATTCCAAGGGAATTGGTGTCGTCCCACCATTCGACTTCACTGGCAGTGCCGCGGATTGCGAGAACGGCCTGACTTGGATTTTGGCGGCTGTGGGCGATAAAGCCATAGAACGACGGCGTTGTGTTATTGAGGACGAAATCCTGCATCTGAATCCAGGCCGTAAGCTCGTAGGCGCTGGGGATGTCCTGCGTCGGCTCTGGCGTCAAATTGCCGGGGTTCTCGCGGTACATTGCGTAAGCGGCGCTGATCAAGCGGCCGTAAAGCACCGCCTTAGCCGGATCGAAAGAGGTGCTTGGTTCGTGGGCTCCGCCGGCGACCAACTGACGGCAGTACTTGAGACCAATATCCTGATATTTGGTGGTGCAGCCGCCCAGCCGCGCTAGGAGCGACAGCGTAACGAGCCAACGCATTCCAAATCCGCTTAGTACGACGAGTAATCGAGAATGTCGCCGTTGCCGATCATGACGTTGATAGTTGGATCGATTTCCTGAATGAGCGGGCCTGGCAAAGGTCCGCCGCCCGGACCGACTGCCATAGGGGGTGGAGAAGGTGGCGCGTTAAGCGCCTGATAATTTGTCATCGCGTTTTCGTTGCCGAGGAACACGCATTGGCAATAGTCAGGGTCCGCGTAGAGATAGTAGCGTGCGCCGCTATTGGTGCGAGCGACAAACCTGCGGGGTGGCAACAATCGCAAGCGCGCCATCTGCTCCTGCGTGTTCGCCATGCGCATGATGAAGCCCATATCCTCCAGCTTCATATCCGTGCCTTCCTGGCCGGCTTCTGTTCCGCCACAGAGAAATCCGATAGCCAGGAACGCGACAATGCTGGTGTAGCCGAAGCGCATTTGGGTTCCGGCCCGCTTGGTTTTGCACACGCGCCTATATTGCGGCGGGCCGCAGTTTTAGTTGAGACAAGCCGCCGACCACATTAAGTCCGACAGATCCTTCCAGCGAGAGCGGCTGTAAAGTGATACTTCGTCCACTGCCACCCACCAGTACATTAGCGCCAGCGCCGAGCCCAAGACTGGCGTCCGCGGAAGCGCCGACGTATTCCCCGGCCAGCGCACCGAGCGGAATACCCGAAGCCGGTCCGAAAACCGCCCACGCGAAGCCGCCCCCAGCGGTAGCGCCCAGATCAATGCCGATGGTGTTGATCGCTCCATCGTAACCCTGCGCCAGGCCCGACACAGGACTGAATTTGCATTCCATGGATTGATGGCCGAAGAGGACAAAGCCGATGCTCGGATTGAGCCTGCAGGTCAGCGTCCCCGCTTGCGTCCAGGTGGTCTGAGCCAACGTCGGCGTTATCACCGCCGCCATGCACGCAACAGCGGCCAGTAGCGACCGGCGCATTTTACTTAGTCCCAACATCACGCTTTCTCCATTGTCTTCAAAAAACTGCCCGCGACGGTTTAATGCCGCGCAACTTGAAGTCGGTCGTGCACGCGGACCGAAGGTGAAATAAGAGGGGGCGCGTGGTGCCGCGCGCCCCAATCTCGCGTCATCAAAGGACGCAGCGGCCGTAGGGACCGAGCCTGTAAGGATAGGGGCACGCGCCAATAGGCATCGGATACACCGGTGCGGGAAGCGGCGCAGCATAATAGCCGTTGCGAATGCAATAGCCGTACGCGCTGCGGTGAAAGCCGATACCGCAGCCACCCGCTGCGAGCGTCAGGCCGGAGTGGTCGAGTTTCGCCGGCGCCGACGAAATCGGCATCGCCGAAGCACTAAACGACAAAAACGATCCCATCAAACTGAAAAATAAGATCGAGACTAGGTTCCTAGACATTGAAATCTCCCCCTGCGCTGCTCGTCGCCAAGTGCACGGCATCAACGGTTAGTTTGAATGCGCGGTTGCCGCCATCCCACGGCCCTCAGACGCCGTGCAAGGCTTTTCTAGCGAACAAAACTTAGAGAATGGGATTGGACTGTGGTCCAATACCGGGTCAGTCGCCCGGAAAACGCAGTATGTTGAGCCGCTTCCGCCGTTACTGCGTTCTGTCTCGCTGGCCCGCGAGCTCAATTGCAGCAAACAAAGAAGCATCGTTGATAGGCTTGGGAAGAAATGCGATCGTGCCGGCAGAGGCGCATCGCTCGCGCATTTCCGTTTCGTTGCGCGCAGTAATTATGATTGTTGGAATCTGAACGCCCCTGCGCCCCAGATCCAGATGCAGCTCCAAACCGGTCATTTCCGGCATCTGCAAGTCTAGTATCAGGCAATCCGGCACTTCATCCTGAAGCGAAGCAAGAAACTTCTCGCCGGACTGAAACGTTTTTGCAATGAAGGCGCGTGTGCTCAGCAAACGCGCCAATGCCTTAAGCACCGATGGATCGTCATCGACAATCGCAATCCGGGGAGCGGCCGTAGGCATTGAATGGACTATCGTACCTATAGAGTGGACGGGTCGAGTTAGCCCTTAGGCCAACATGAGACAAATTACGATTTGCTAATCTGCACACCGACTTTCTCGGCTAAACGTACTAAGTCGGCTACCGTACGCACACCGAGTTTTTCCATCATCCTGCCACGATGTACTTTGACGGTTTTTTCCACAGTTCCTAAATCCGCTGCAATCTGTTTGTTTAGCCGTCCTGCCACAACGTGTGAAAGCACCTCCCGTTCTCTCGGTGTCAAGGTTTCGACCTTGGCCTGGATTGTGCTAAGCTCTGCGCGGGCCTTGCGTGCCACGGCATCTGCTTGTTCCGCCCGCGCTATTGCTTCCAGCAGGTGTTTGTCTCGCAGCGGCTTCGTAAGAAAGTCCACGGCCCCGGCCTTCATCGCGTTCACGCTCGTGGGGACGTCTCCCTGGCCGCTAATAAAAATTATCGGCCGTCGATTTCCTTTCAGACCAAGGACGCGTTGAAGCTCCAATCCATCCAGGCCAGGCATGGCAACGTCGAGTACTGCGCAACCCGGAATTTCGGGATCGTGCTCGATGAGAAATTGCTCAGCGGATGCAAATGTCCGAACGTCGCGGCCGTGAGCGGTCAGCATCCGCGAAAGAGCCTTCAGCACCCGCACGTCGTCATCGACAAGAAAGACCGTGAACATGCCCCCCACTCACGTTTGCGCTCAACCGCAACGGTCAATTGACATCGAAAGCATAGTCGTCTCTTTGCCCCGCGGCGTCAGCAGTGCGTCGTACAACTTTCGGCCGCCGCGAATAAATCATTGCAAGTTGGCGTCCATAATAGATCACTACACGTTGCTGTTACATGACCTTCGAAGAACAGATTAGGGCCCGTATGCTGGCGGCTCACCGCGATATTGCGATTCGCCCAATATTTCGGTTGGTCCCTTCCTTTGGGTTACGCAACGGCGCAAATCGGTAAGAACCATCTCGGCGACCGTAACGAATACCTTCCGACAGTACACGGTTTCGATGAGTGCTATGGCATCCTCTACCACCTCAACGCCATGGAAGAGCCGTATGAGCCCGACTACCCGAAAAGCCCCCAGTTCCTCGAGAGGTTTGGCCCGCGCAATATCGTAGACACCAAGGCGACCCGAGTTGACGATGCCACGACTGATCCGCGTTGGGGCAGGGTTGGTAAGCAGACGATTGCGGATGGGGGCCCGCTGCCACCGCATCCGAATATGGATTTAAAAGCTAAGTTCAATATGGAGGATGTCGACGCAGAACTGGTTCGCCGGTCGATCGACTTCATCGACCGCTCCGTGAAAGCGAATAAGCCATTCTTCCTCTGGCACAACACCACGCGTATGCATGTCTGGACCCACCTCTCGCCTCGCTGGGAAAACAAAAGCGGTTATGGCCTCTATGCAGATGGCATGATGGAACTGGACAGTGATGTCGGGGAGTTGCTCAAGAAGCTTGACGACCTCGCCATCGCCGACAATACCATCGTGATCTTTACAAGCGATAACGGTGCCGAAACGTTCAGTTGGCCGGATGGCGGCAACAGCCGGTTCCGGGGTGAGAAAGGCACGACTTATGAAGGCGGTTTCCGCGTGCCGTTGCTGGTGAAGTGGCCCGGCACCATCAAGCCCGGAATTATTGTCAACGAGATCATCGCCGGTGAGGACTGGCTGCCAACCCTGTTGGCCGGCACCGGCGATCCGAACGTAAAGGAAAAACTGTTGCAGGGCATGCAGGTGGGCGACAAGACCTTCAAGGTTCACCTCGATGGCTACAACTTCGTGCCGTTTTTCAAGGGCGAAGTCGCCCAAGGACCGCGGCACGAATTTTTCTACTTCACGGACAATGGCGACCTGACAGCACTGCGCTACGACGACTGGAAACTCAGCTTTAAGACAATCAAAGGCAACCTGTTCACCGGCACGCCGGAATTGACCAACGTTCCCCTAGTGACCAACCTGCGGCAGGATCCATGGGAGCGCTACCAGGACGAGTTGATGATGTATGCTCGCTGGTGGGGCGACAAGCTGTGGACGATGGTGCCCGGCGTGACCATCGTCGGTCAGTTCCTTGCGACGTTCAGAGAATACCCGCCCAGCCAGAGGGGCGGAACGTTGAGCATTGAACGGGCGCTTGAGATGGTTCAGCAAGGAGCCAGCGGCCCCGGCCATTAGCAGCGGCTTGATCGAAAATCAAAACGCCAGAGGACCGCCGCAAGGCGCTCTCCTTGCGCGTTAGGATAAAGACGGCAAACTTGCCGATGTCTGTTCGTGGCCCTGAACCGATATCATAGCGGTTGGGTCTGCCGCTCGAGCCATGACCTCGCCCAGAAAGTCTGGCCAGGCTAGACCTGCGCGACGCTTCCACCTACGGTTCGACATTGGAGAAGGGGCGAGCAAGTGGACCATGCATCGAGTGCAAAGACCTGCAACGCGCTTTTGATCTATCCTCGGTTCGAAGCGGATACGTTTTGGAGTTTCAAGCGGACGTCCGAAGTTTTCGGTGCCAAATATCCGGCATCGCCGTTGGGTATGATCACTGTTGCAGCTCTGTTACCTCAGGCGTGGTCAATTCGGCTGGTCGACCGAAACACCGAGGAGTTGACGGATGATGACCTTGACTGGGCTGACTTGATCTTGACCGGCGGAATGCTTCCGCAGGGGGAGACACGCTCGACATCGTTGATCTCTGCCGCGAGCGCGGGAAGCCCGTCGTCATTGGCGGCCCAGGAGTCACGTCGTCACCGCATCTTTATCAGACGGCGAACTTCCAAATCCTCGGCGAAGCCGAAGGGGTCATCGACAAATTTATCGAAGCCTGGGACGCAGGCGCGCGTGAAGGGGTCTTCGAGGCAGAGAAATTCCAGGTCGATGTGACCAAGTCGCCGATTCCCCGCTTCGATCTCCTGAAATTCGACGACTACCTTCACATCGGCGTGCAATTTTCTCGCGGCTGCCCGTTCACCTGTGAGTTCTGCGACATCATCGAACTCTATGGGCGGGTGCCGCGGGCCAAGACGAACGCCCAGATGCTTGTCGAACTCGATGAGCTCTACCGCCTTGGCTATCGCGGCCATGTCGACTTCGTCGACGACAACCTCATTGGCAACAAGAAAGCCGTCAAAGCGTTCCTCCCCGAGCTCGCCAACTGGCTCGAGGCCCACGACTACCCATTCGAGTTCACCACGGAGGCATCTCTCAATCTTGCCGACGACGGCGAGCTCCTGGCGCTGCTGAACCGCGCTAATTTCGTCGGCGTCTTTGTCGGCATCGAGAGCCCGAATGCTGCGACGCTGGTGGCGATGCGGAAGAAGCAGAACACGCGGCGTAGCATCCCCGACAGCATCCATAAGATTTACGCCGCCGGTCTTTTTGTGCACGCAGGCTTCATTGTTGGCTTCGACAGTGAGACCGAATTGGTGGCGGACGCCATGGTCGAGCTCATCGAAAAGGCTGTGATCCCGGTCTGCATGGTGGGCCTGCTCTATGCGTTGCCGAACACGCAGCTTACGCGCCGGCTCGAAAAGGAGGGTCGTTTGCATGCCCATGTGCGACGTGAGGACGTAAGGAGTGCGGACCAATGCACTATGGGACTAAACTTTGAGACGCTGCGACCGCGACAGGAAATTCTCGCCGATTATGTGCACGTTCTCGAGCGCATATATGATGAGGAGGCCTTTGCCGGCCGTCTCCAACGTCTAGCCACGCTGCTCGACAATTGCGGCCGCAAGCAGCCGACACGACCGCAGCATTCGCGGCGCGGGCTTGGTCGCCTCGAAATGTTGCATCGGGTCATTTCGAACTTGCCAGAACCGCGCGACCTCTTTCGTCGTACACTAACCCACTGCTTCGCGAGCAATCCAGAGTTGACGAGCCGGATCGTGTTGTTGATGGCGCTTTATCTGGATGTTGGCCAATTCTCGCGAGACGTCATTGGTCGTACCGAGAGCATGATCGCCGCACTTGAGCCAGCCGCCGACCTGCAAGTGCAACGAGACCCGGCAAATGCGGCATCACGACAAACCTGCGGACGATGATCGGCAGCAGTTACACATGATGCGGTGCATGGCCTTCCCCTGCGATCGGAAATTGGCGCGATGAGAAAGCGAGCTAATTCTTCATGTCTGCTCGGGCCCTGTGGGCGGACGGACCGGCTCACACGATCGCTTCGTCGCCGCTCGGGAGCAAATGTGGGGGTGACGATAAGACAGAGCGCTTTTGCCGTCTTGAGATTGATAATGTCTCGAATTTCGTGGGAGGCGTCGCAGCCGCGCCGGCGGGTAGCGCGCGAGGCAGCGGCCGGAGCGGGCTCAATGACGTGTTCCAACGCTAGACCGGTGATCGTCCTTGCTGTGCGCTGCGGCGGAACGTGATAGTGCACAGCCGTCGAGTGTCACGACTGATCTCATAATTTCATCGATAGCGGCACTTTTGTTGCGCTACTAATTGTGAGAGTATAGCGATGAAAGCCACAATGGAGGGAGGATCGGGATGATCAGGTTGATGGCTGTCGCCGGTTTTACTTTGCTGGTCGCCACCTCTGCGCCGCAGGCGATGACAGTCCTACCGCCTCATCAGCCGGACCGCGCGATCACAAATGTCGCCTTCCTCTGCGGACTTGGGCGGACACGCGTTGGCGGTATCTGTGTCGCCAGAACCACCATCCGCCATGAGCGAAGGTGCGTCCGATGGACCGGACACCTTTGCGCGGCATGGTACTGAATGCATTAATTCTGCTTTACCGCTATTGGCCAGGGTGGTCTCCGCTGGGGAAGAAAGGACCAGCTCCCTGGCATCCCGGACGAGAGACAGCTCTCGAAGCGGCGCAACCACCCAAAGCGGACGACTCCATCGGCGTGCCCAGAAAATCCGCCGCGAGTTGACGGTGCGTCCGCGCAAAAACGCTAGGCTAGAACGCATCGAATAGGGGGTGGGTACATAACCCCCCATCGCATTGATTGCCGTGAGGGGGATTGGTAAGAAAATCCACGGCGCCGGCTTTCATGGCGTTCACGCGCCTGAACGTCACGCTGGTCATGAATAAGGATTATGGGTCGTTGATCTCCGGTCACGCCCAGAACCCGCTGCAGCACCAATCCGTCAAGGCACGACATCGCGATGTCGAGCACCGCGCAACCTGGAATTTCGGGATCGTGTTCGGTAAGAAATTCCTCCGCAGACCTAAACGTTCGAACATCGCGGCCGTGAGCCGTCAGGAGTCGCGAAAGTGCGTTCAGCACGCGAGCGTCGTCATCGACGAGAAAAACTGTCCCCCTTGAACCGACGTAGGCGTTCAAGCCCGACGTAAGTTCAACTTCCATCCCAAACTCTTTCCCAATCTTTCTCTGAACCCGCGCGCTAACTGCGATCGCCGTGTTTTAGATTGTACAATCTTTGCGACGGATACTAGATCATTTCACGTTGCCGTTACATGGGCTTCGATGAATAGATTAAGACCCCTATGCTGCTGGGCTTCGGGCACTGCGGGGGGGGGGCAAGAGTGGAGATGGGTGTAGGCAGCAGGATAGATCCTCTTTTATCGGTGGTAAACGTGCCGCCGAGGAAGAGGCATCGCCTGGTCATTCTCGCTTTTGCGACCGTGCTGATCGCTGCGTCGATGATCGCGGCTCCGTTTGCCAATACTCAGATGCCAGAGCTCGTCGCGTTTGTTCCGACGATAGAAGCAGTCATAATCGTCAACGATCTAATCACCGCGATCTTACTATTCGCCCAATACTCGGTTATTCCGTCACGTGCTATCTTGGTGCTCGCGTGCGGGTATGTTTATACGGCGCTCATAGTTGTTCCTCATATTCTCACTTATCCTGGAGCTTTTGCGCCGGGTGGCCTACTTGGCGCGGGCCTGCAAAGCACTGCTTGGCTTTATATATTTTGGCATTTCGGGCCCCCAGTGGCCATCCTTGGTTACGCCTGTTTGAAAGACGCCAAAGGTCCTAGCACCGCCAAATCGCCCCAACTGGTAATTGTTGGTGCCGTCGCGTCCGTCGCCTTTTTGGTTTGCGGACTTACGCTGATAGCAACAGCCGGTGAGAACTTTCTGCCTGCCATCTTTGCCGACAATCTCCACATCTACAAGCGCCCCGTCCTCTACATCTACTGCGCGGTGGTGCTGTTTACGTTGATTTCAATGGTTGCCCTCTGGCTGCGAAAACGTTCCATACTCGATTACTGGATCCTGTTAGTCGGTACTGCCTCGATCGCCGAAGATACACTGACCGCTGCCCTTGTGAGCGCGCGCTATTCCTTCGGCTTCTACGCTGGTCGTGTGCTCTTGCTGATGACGTCAATGTTCGTGTTGATACTTCTGCTCGCGGAAATCATAAGGTTGTATACCTCGTTGGCGCGGTCGGCCCAATTGCTGAAGCGCGAGCGAGACAACAAGCTAATGAATCTCGAAGCGATGATGGCCGCGATCATCCATGAAATAAAGCAGCCGTTGACCGCAATATCCGCAAATGCCGGTGCGGCGATGGCGCTCATCGCAAAAATCCCCCCCAATTTGCATGAGGCCCAGGCGTCGTTGGGAGATGTCATTGATGATAGCCATCGGACCAGCCAGGTACTGAACAGCGTCCGGTCGTTATTCCGAAGGATCGACAAGGACCGACAGCCTATCGACCTCAACGAATTGCTTCTCGAAGTACTTAAATCAATGCGTGCCGACTTCCATGACCACGGGGTATTGGTCCGTCCCGAGCTTGCCGCCGACATCCCGTTGGTTGACGGCGACAGAGGCCAGTTGCAGCAAGTTGCCTTGAACCTGATTCATAACGCTCTGGAGGCGATGGGCATCGCCACAGCACCGTTTCGGGTCTTGCGTCTGACTACGCAACGCCATGGCCACGAGGCGATCATGGTCAGCTTCCACGACAGCGGGACCGGAATAAATCCGAAACAGATAGATGAGATTTTTGACCCGTTCGTGACCACGAAGCCGGATGGAATGGGTCTAGGCCTTGCGATCTGTCGTTCGATCATCGAGAACCACGGTGGCAAGCTTTCCGCCAGGTCGGACGGCAAAAGTGGCGCTGTGTTTCAGTTTGTTCTGCCTGCCCGTCTTGTTGGAGCGCCCGATTACGAATCAAATCTGGGCATCCCGGCTGCCGCCGATTTCCAACACCGCAAGCGCCGGCATTTGAGTGCTGTCGGCTGGCTGCAGCAGACGGCCGCCTCGTGCGGGCTTGCAATTTATTTATTGAGCTAGCAAGCATTGAGCGCAGCGCGTCGCGCTATTGGACCAGGGTCCAATGGGACCTAGGCACCTTTCCTGAGACTGTTGCGTCCGTTGTGATTGTAGCGGCGGTGAGCGATAGGCGCAGCCCATGTTCAAAACAATAACTCGCGCCGCAGGTGCTGTTGCGCTACTGCTTGGCTGCGGTTTTGCTCACCGGTGCCAGCATACGCAGTGCCACCAGTTGCCGCATATAACTGGACCGGCATTTACCTAGGCGCCAACGGCGGATATGCATTTGGCCAGTCCACGCCGATGGGCCTCTTCACGGATAGCTTTTCTGCGTTCAGCATCAACGCCAACGGTTGGCTGGCCGGCGCGACAGTGGGCGCGCAAATCCAGAGCGGCCATGTCGTCATCGGCCTGGAGGGCGACATCGATTGGATGAACATCAGGGGGTCGTCCAGCGGAACGATAAGTTTCAACGGCGCACCAATCGGAACGGCGACGCTCTCCTCGAACGTCTCAGCGCTCGGCACTCTCAGGCCGCGAATCGGATACGCGCTTGACAATTCACTTTTCTACGCGACGGCGGGCTTAGCGTTTACGGACGAAAGATCGAACCTCACTGGTCCGACAGGCTTCGTTTGCGGATCCGGGGCGGCAAACAGCCCGCCGTGCAGTTCGCTGTCGAACCTGCATATTGGCTTGGCGGCCGGAGCAGGCGTCGAATACGGGATCACGCAAAACTTGAGTGCAAAACTCGAATATCTGTGGGTGGGCGCCGGGACGTTCAACACACTCACTGAAAACATTGTTCGTGGAGGCTTGAATTTCAGTTTTGGAATGTAGGGCGGGTGAACTTTCAAAAGTGCAACCTTGTGTCTTCGCCGTTGGCCAATGCGTATTGGACTTGGGTCCAATAGGGCTGTCACAGCCCCGGCATTAGATTTGAGCGGCAGTCGGGCCGATTTGGGGACGGGAGTAAAGAATGAAGTGCAGGACCAATTGTATTTTGGTTGCCGGAACATTGGTTTTAACTACTTGCGTACAAGCATTCGCCGCCGATCTTCCGCCAGCCCCACCGCCACCGCCGCCTCGAGCGCCGGCAACGTATATTCCTGCACCGTCCGCTCTATAATTGGAGCGGCTTTTATCTCGGCCCTAATATCGGTTGGGGCTGGAACACTGTCAGCATCACAGACCCGTTCGGTCTAAATTACAACAATTCACCAACCAGGGCCAATTCGTGGGCGGTGGCCAGGTCGGTTTTAACTACCAGTTCTGGGGCGGCCTCGTTATCGGCGTTGAAGCAGACTTCGACTGGCTTCCTAACGCCAACACACTGGTAACGGGACACCGGTCCCAGCGACCGGGGGCAACTCATCGCCGTGACCGCTAACAATAGCTGGCTGACGCTTGTGATGGCCGCCTGGGGTATGGTTTTGATCGGGTGCTGGTTTACGGGAAGGGCGGCTGGGCTTGCGTCGGGAGCAACGCCAATCGTTACCATCGCCGGCGGGCCGTTCGGTTACCAGTGAAATTCCAGCAACGCGGCTGGGTAACGGGCGGCGGTCTCGAATGGGCTTTTTGGGGTACATGGTCGGCGAGGCTTGAGTACGACTATGTGCGGATGAACACTACGAGCTACACTATCGGCGGGAGCGCCTGGCTTCGCTGGCGATGTCATTTCGACGAATAACCGGACGATAAACCTTGTGACGCTGGGTCTGAATTACAAATTCGGCGGCTGGTGATAATTTTATCTCGCCGACTGATCTGGCCTAATTCGTGAGCGGAAGGAAAGCACCGGCCACAAGAGGGCTATCCAGACTCTGCTGTGGGCGATTAAGCCGCTGGTCGATTTGGGCGGCCCGATCCCGTTTCCCTATATGCTGACGTTTCTCATGGTGGCTGTGGACGAAGGGAAATCAGTCGGGGCGTATGCGCGAGAACTGAACGTCAATCGTTTTCTTATGAGTCGCCACATCCGTTGTATCGGCGACCGTGGGCGCAATGGTCGCGCCGGCCTCGGGCTGGTCACTACAAGACGGGCCCACGACTACCCAGCGCGAACTGCGGTCTTTTTGACGGACAAAGGGCGGGCAATCGCGGAGCGGGATCCGCAGATTTGCGGTCCTGCCGCGTGACTGCCGCTTGGTGGGTCGAAAACTCTCGCCTGATGCTTTGCGAGCCGCGAAGATTCGGCGCTTGGTCGGAGGCGGGGAATGCGTTACCCTCCATTCTGCAGCCGTCCACGAAATTGACTTTCTTTGCCGGTTGCTAGCCGTTCTACCGATTGTGACGTAAAGACAAGTTCTTTCACCGCATCCAAGTCAGTTGGACCACGGTGCAATAGGCGCGTGTGCTTTTTGCTAAAAACTTAGGTGTGTTATCGCTCGCAGCGTGGCTGATTTTTGTGAGACGACGCGCAGATGCTTGACCGGTTCCTCGCCGAGATAACGCCACCCAGCCAAGCAACGCCGCCAAATATGGTGTGGATTCCCGGCGGTACATTTCGGATGGGATCAGATGATCATTATCGCGAGGAAGCGCCGGCACATCGCGTCACGGTCAGCGGCTTCTGGATAGATCGCACGCCGGTGACAAATCGGCAATTCAAAGAATTCGTGAAGTCGACCGGCCACAAGACTTTCGCCGAGGTTCCACCCGATCCCAAAGCTATCCCGGCGCTCTGCCGCACATGATCTTCGCCGGCTCTCTCGTGTTCACGCCACCGAATCACCCCGTCGATCTAAAAAACTATGGTGAATGGTGGAAGTTTCTAAAGGGCGCCGACTGGCGTCATCCTTACGGGCCCAAAAGCAATATCAATCATCTCGATAATCACCCGGTCGTCCACGTAGCATATGCAGATGCACTTGCTTATGGCGAGTGGGCCGGCAAGGATTTGCCGGCCGAAGCCGAGTGGGAGTACGCGGCGCGCGGCGGACTCGACGGGGCCGAGTTTGCATGGGGCGACGATCTCACTCCCGGAGGGCGTCACCGAGCCAACACTTGGCAAGGCAATTTTCCACGCGAAAACCGCTGCGACGACGGCTTCGACCGTACGTCTCCGGTCGTTGCGTTTCCGCCTAACGGCTACGGCATCTACGACATGATCGGGAATGTGTGGGAATGGACCAGCGATTGGTTTTCGCCGAAGCACGAAAGCGAAGCAAAAAAAACGTGTTGTATTCCGGAAAATCCGCGCGGCGGCCGCGAAGAAGATAGCTTCGACCCGCGCCAGCCTGAAATCAAAATTCCGCGCAAAGTCATTAAAGGCGGCTCCCATCTGTGCGCGCCAAACTACTGCCGCCGTTACCGCCCGGCCGCCCGCCATGCGGAGCCGGTGGATACTTCCACCAGCCATCTGGGCTTCCGATGTATCAAGAGACCCTAAAGGAGAACATCAATGTTTATGTTTCACTCGCGCAATGAAATTCGGGGCCACTTGCATTGTAGTCCTGTCGCTTTTGCTGGCGCCGCGTCAACGCCGTCGCAAGCTCAAGAGGGAACGGTCCGGCTGCATATTGTCAAAGCCGGCTTCATTATTGGATTTGGTGGCGGCAATGGCGTCTTATACTACCATGGGCGAAGCTATCCGTTGCGCCTCGGCGGCATCGGCATCGGCTCGCTTGGGGTGGCGGCGGTCGATCTGGTTGGCACTGCTTCGAATTTGCACAGCCCCGATATTGCCGGCACCTATGGTGCGGCCGGCGCAGGCGCCACATTCGTCGGTGGCGCGCAAGTCGCGTCATTGCAAAACGACCGGGGCGTTATCCTTCGAGTTCACGGCGTCCAGGCAGGGTTTCAGATATCCCTCGGCCTAGCCGGGATGACCATCTCGTTGAGGTAGACAATTCGCGAGGGGCTGTTGCCGCTACGACGGCCGCAGCCGGCTTCAACAAGAAAGTGCCTCGTCGAAGCAGGAGAGACAAATGCCCGGCAACGATCTCAGTCAAGATCCCAACTCGAAGACAAAACTAAATCGCCGCAATATTCTGCTGGCAGGGACGACGCTCGCTGCAGCGTCGGCGTTGGGATCAGCCGCAGCGACGGTTGAAACGACTGTCGCACAGGCGCAATCGTCGGGTAAGCAACCGAATATCCTCGTCATCATGGGCGACGATGTGGGCTGGTTCAACGTCGGCGCGTATAACCGCGGCATCATGTCCGGGAAGACGCCGAACCTCGACAAGCTCGCGGCCGATGGCATGAGGTTCACCGACTACTACGCCGAAGCCAGCTGCACGGCAGGACGGGCGAATTTCATCACCGGCGAGATCCCCCTGGTACCGGCCTGACCACGGTCGGGCAGGCCGGCGCCGACGTCGGCATTCCCGATCAGGCCGTGACGCTCGCCATCGTGCTGAAATCACTAGGCTACGAGACCGGGCAGTTCGGCAAGAACCATCTCGGTGACCTGAACAAGTTTCTGCCAACGCTGCACGGCTTCGACGAATTTTTCGGCTACCTGTACCACCTCGACGCAATGTCCGATCCGTACTGGTTCGATTATCCGCAGGACTGGATCGATAAGTCCGGTCCGCGTAATCTCGTTCATTCCGGGGCAGCCGACACCGACGATCAGACGGTGACGCCGCGCTGGGGCAAAGTGGGCAAGCAGCGC
>CAWJUQ010000008.1:0-50887 GCA_963846055.1 uncultured Alphaproteobacteria bacterium | reverse complement strand
GCCGGGTCGCCATCGAGCGTGTAGGTCTGCCGCTCGATCTTGAAGCCCTTCTCGGCCGCAGGCTCCGGCGTACCGGCGCGCCGGTGACGGTGACTACGGCGTGAACATCGTCTTCGCCGGCGTTGCTCACGCGTAGCGGCTCCTTCAAGTCGGCGGCGGCAATGGTGCGATACAGCGGCCGAGTGACGTGCTCGCCGCCGACGTCGAGTGAGATTTTCCCGGCGTCCTTCGCCATGGCGCTGGCCGCCAGCAGAAGCCAAGCGTCTTCCTGGGTCGAGGTAGGGTGCAGATCGGACCGCAATGATTTAACGCGCTGCACCGCGGCCTGAACCGTGGCATGCGGCGCGCCGCTTTCGCTGGCCAGCGCCACCAGGGCAGCGGCGTCGCGCAACGCCGAACCGTAATCCTCCCGGCCGAACGGATCGGCTTGCACCGGCGGCGAAATCGCGGTCAGCGCCGCCGCATAAACCCTTTCGGCCCGGGCACGGTCGCCGACCATGGCGAGGGCGGCGGCAATCTGCGCTTTGGCAATCGGCGTTGAGATATCGTCGAGTTTGGCGTCGGCGATGTAGCGAAGGTCGCCGATTGGTGCGAGGCCGTTGCGCGCCAGCACGTAGAGCGCATACGCGAGATCGACGCCGCCGTTCTTGCCGGGATCGGTCGAGCTGGCGACCGCGTTGCGTAACCGGTCAACCGCAAGTTTGAAGGCTGTATCCGGCACCGCGATTTTGTGTTCACGCGCGCGGGTCAGGAAGTCGGTGACATAAGAGTTGAGCCAAACGTCTTCGCCGCCGACGCTCCACAAACCGAACGAGCCGTTGCTGTCCTGGCGCGCGAGCAGGCCTTCGATGGCTTCGCGCAGGTGCTGATCCGTCGCAGGATCAATCGCGACATGCGTGTCCCTGGCCAGATCGCTCAGGTAGAGAAGCGGCAGCGCGCGGCTCGTGATCTGTTCCGAGCAGCGGTAAGGATAGCGGTCGAGCGCGGCGAGAAGCGCCGCCGCATCTAGCGCAGTGGATGAGCCCACCGATAGCGACACCGCTCCGGTGCCCGGCACGAGATCGGCAAAGAGATCACTCGACAACGTGATACTGCCGCCCTTGGCGATCGGGCGGACGGTACGTCGCGCCAGAATCTGTGCCGGCGAGCGCACGGCTAGTGCGTAGCTTCGCTCCAGCGCAAAGCCCGACGGTCCACTCACGCTGACATGGACTTCACCGTTGCCCGCCGCCGTGGCGACCAGCGGCACGGTGAGTGAACCGCGTTGCTTGCTGCGCAGCGAAAGCTTCTGCGTCCCCGACGCCGAGAGTGCAGACGCACCGGTCACGGCGACGGTGTAATCACCTGCCGCACCCTCGACGTTGTCGAGATCGAGATGAAGACTTGAGTGATCACCGGGCAAGAGGAAGCGCGGCAGCGTCGCCGAAAGCACGACCGGGTCGCGCACCGTAACGTCAGTCGTGGCGTGGCCGACCTTGTCTTTGCTCCAGGCTACCGCCATGACGCGGACGGTCCCCTCGAAATCGGGAATATCGAACACGACCTCGGCGTTGCCGTCAGCGCCGACGGTCACCAACCCAGAATAAAACGCCACCGGCGGTCCGGTCGGCGGACTGCCCTGTAGCTCAGCGCCCTGGTCGCCGCCCGAACGGATCAGGCCACGCGCGCCTTGCATGCCGTCGATCAGCTGGCCGTAAAGGTCGCGGATTTCGGCGGAAAGCGCCCGCTGGCCGAGATAATAATCCTCCGGCGACGGCGGTTTGTAGTTGGTGAGATTGAGAATACCGACGTCGACTGCGGCGACGACGACGCGTGCCTCATCGCCCGAAGCAAGACCGGAAATCTTGACCGGTACATGCAACGCGGAATCAGGCCGGAGCAGCGTCGGCGGTTTTAGTTCCACCGTCAGCGTCTTGGCCGCGCGGCCGATGGAGAACCATTGCACGCCGATGGCACGCCCGGGCATGCGCTCGGCCGGGGCGTCGAGCGGCCGGCGCAACGTCGCGACGATATAGGCCCCGGCCCCCCAATCCGGTCCCACGGTCAGCTTGACCTGCGCCTGACCGGCCTGCACATCGGCCGATTGATTGGCCAATAGCTTGTCGCCTACCACGTTCACCGCAAGGCGGCCGGCGCTACGGGCCGTGACCGAAACGGTCATCACGTCGCCAGCCTGGTATTCGGGCTTGTCGAGCGCAAGCTCGAGCATGTCAGGCGTGTCGGCGCTGGCATCGACGTAAAAGCCGGCGTCAAACGTCACCGAGGTCACCGGACCATTCGGGTCGCCGGTCGACACTTCGAGCCGGTAGCGGCCGAAGTTCACTGGCGCTGAAATCCGTGCCGGCTTATCGGCGGTCGTATCAACGCTGCCGTCGGCGACGCGTTTGGTGATCTTCACCGCCTCGTAATGCCAGTTGCCGTCACGTTTATAGAATTGATAACGGTTTTCGATCGCAACAATTCAAAACGCAACCCGCGCTGCGCCACCGTCGTACCGTTCGGCGCCACGGTTACGACATCGAAGGCCGCGTTGCCGCCGTCGGCAAGCGAGCGGCCGGAGAACTGCGGCTTCACGCCGATCATATTGCCGGCAGGCGTCACCGGCAGCGTGATGCTGTGCTCGACGGCACGGCCGCCGGGCTCGCTCATTCGCACCGTAACCTGAGCCTCCAGCGGATGAGTGCTGGACGACGTTTTCTCGAGACTGACGGGGAAACTGGCCTTGCCCTGCGCGTCAGTCGTCGGCAGTTCGGCGAGCGTCTGCCGCACCGGTTCGAGGGCTTCATCCGCCAAGCCAAACTCATAGCCGGCAAAGCCGCTGCGCTCCTTCGCGGCTGCGATCGTGACCTCGCCTTCGAGGTCGAGATCGGTCGCCGGGGCGCCGTAGAGGAAGCGTCCCGACACTTCGACTTTGGCCGGGGTTTGCTGTGAGATATGTCCGGCCGCTGAGGTCAAGTCGAACTCGATCCGGTCCGGCACATAATCTTCGACAAGGAAACTTGTCTCGCCAACCGCCGGGCGTTTCGGATCCGTGAAAGCGCGCGCATGCCACGTGCCTGTTGCCGCGGAAGCCGGGAGCGGCAGCGTTAGACCGTGACCGCCAAGGCCCTGGTCAGCGACGAGAGCGCGGCGGAATTCGACGCCGTCTGGCCTTTCGATCACGACGGTCAGCGGTACGCCAAGCGCCGCATTGGCCTGCGGATCGCGCAAGAGCGCGGTGAGATGCACCGTCTCGCCGGAACGATAAACACCGCGTTCGGCGTAGACGAAGGCGTCCAGTCCGCTCGCGGCAGGCCGGCCGCCCACACCGCGGTCGGTCAGGTCGAAGGCGGGTGCTTTAAAGCTTAGGAACGCGTAGTCGCCTTTCAGGTCGCTGGCGGTTATCACGGCGGGTGCGGCCGCACCCTCGCCGCTTGCCAGCGGCGCTTCGAATTGGACGTGGCCCGCGGCATCGGTGCGGCGCGTCGCCAACACTTCGTTGCTCCGGGAAATAAGCCGCACCTCAATGCCGGTCTTACCCTGGGCGCTGGCGAGCGAATTGACAAAGACGTGGATACCGTCGTTTCCGGAAAACGTGGTGAGCCCGAGATCGGAGACGATGAACCACTGGGTGGCAAGCGAGTTCGAAATTGTTGTCGAGGTGCTTGGTTTCCTGGGGCTGCGCGACCATCACGTAGACGCCGGGCGCAACATCACTGATCGCCTGATCCACCGGAAAGGCGGTGGTGACGTCGGCGTTGAGCGGCGACGCCTCGATCGCGAGCTCGCCCTTCCAGACCGCGATGCCGCGCGTGTCTCGGAGCTGATCGATCTCGTAGCGACTGAGGCTTTTCTGAAAATCGCCGCGGTTGGTATCCTCGCCGCTGACCGTGTCGGTGAGATTGCGATCGCCGATGCGGAAGATCTCCACGGCGACGGCCCGGGTGTTGGTGGAGATGACCGGTATGCCCCGCTGGCCGGTTCGCGGCAGGACGTAAGCCGTTGAGGAAAAATGCACTGCAGGTTTGCGGTCACGCACGTAGATGGAAAACTCAGCGGATTTCGATAAATTCTCGTGCACCGTGGAGGGCAATCCGGCGCGCAGCGTGACGGTGTAGGTCTGACCGTGTTGCAGTCCTTCGACGCAAAGCTGCTTCTCGACGGACGACAGCGCCGGTTTGTCGGTACCGGCAAGGACGACGAACGGCGAAAAGTCGGTCCGCCGCGGCAGATTTTCCGAGAACTGGAAACAGGCGCGCGGTGAAGCGGTATCGGAATCGACGCTGTAGTCGAGTACGCGGAAGCCGTGCTCGTCGCGCATCTTCTCATACAGACCGCGCACGTCGGCGACTTCCCGCATTTCCAGCGACAGCCGAAGCGCATCCAGCGCCGCCCGCCATTGTTCGCGTTGGCCCATGACATTGCCGAGGAATGCAAGGCTATCCGCCTCCTCGGTCCGGTTGGTGGTGCGCTGGTACGCGAGGTAGGCCGCGGTAGAGGCGCGCTCGAGCAGCAGATTCTTCTCGTTGTCGTCGGCCGGGCGGATTTGCATGACGGTGCGGGCGAGCCGGAGCCAGGTCGCGCTGTCGTTGGGTGCGGCGGCGACGATTTGGCCGAGCAGCGCCATGCCGCCGCGGAAATCGTTCTTGGTGAAAGCGGCGTCGGCATCACGGCGGATTTGCGCGAGCGGCTTGGCCGGCTTGCCGGCGTCCTCCTTGATCTGCGCCTCCAGCGTCACTGCACTGTCGGCGAGCCTTTGGTCCTGGAAGGGCTTTTCGGCGGCGCCGGCTGAAATCGGCGCAAAAGCCACAAGCGCTGCGGCAAGGCCGGCGCGAACAAACGACAGCATCGGTGATCTCCTCCCGAGGGTGCGCAATTTCACCCTGCGGCGCGATTTGGCGCAATGATCGTGTCGAGGTCGTGACCGAAATTTTGTCGCCCGGAGCCGGTCCACCTCCGGATCCAATCGGCGCGGACCGGCAGCTCACTCGCACCGGCATGTGCCGGTTCAATACGCCACGCCCGCCTTGGCCAGACCTTCGGCAATTCGATCCACCTCTTCCTGGCGCTTGAATGGCTGCCTGGCGAAGTGCTCGGTAAACGAATATTTCGGGTTGATCTCCCTGAGCTCGCCCCAGACGCGGCGGGCCTCATCGGGCTCGCCGAGATAACCGAGCGCTGACGCAAGGATAGCGCGGGAGAAGTCGGTCCGCGGCACTCTTACGATGCGCTGTTTGAGCACGGCGACCGCCGTCTCGTAATGTCCCGCGAGCAAGTGAGCGATGCCAAGGAAGTGGAGATATTGATCGTACATGGGATCGAGCCGAATCGCGCGCTCGATAATGGGTATCGCCTCGAGCGGCCGCCCCGAGTAGAGATGAACGGCCCCGAGTATGCTGTAGCCCAACGCCAAGTTCGAATTCAGCGATAGTGCGAGACCAGCCTCGAGCGCCGCGCGATCCAAATCGCGAGTCCAGACGGCAACCAGCGCCGCGACCGCGCGAGCGAATGGCTCCTTTGGATCCTTTTTGATCGCCATATCCGCGCTCTCGGCGGCGCGCAAGAGCGCATTCTCCGGATCGGCGCTCCAGCGATTTTGATAATCGAATTGATGGGTCCAGGCGAGACTGGCATGCGCCTGCGCATAATCCGGGTCGAAATCCAGTGCGTGCTTGAAACATTGCACCGTATGCTCGAACGTCTTTCGATTCTTGTTGGCGCCGAACAGGAATTCCCGCCCGCGGAGCACCAGATCGTGGGCCTCGACACTTTTCGTTGGGATGTTGGCAATGTCGGCCGCTTCCGCCGGCGCAAGCTTTATTTTGAGCGAGTCGACGATATTTCGCGTGACTTCGTCTTGAACGGCGAAAATATCGGTCAAATCGCGGTCGTAACGCTCCGCCCATACGTGCGCGCCGTTGGCCGCGTCCACCAGCTGTGCGGTTATCCTGACGCGGCTTCCGGCGCGGCGGATCGAGCCTTCAAGCACCGAGCGTACGCCGAGCTCACGCCCGATCGTGCGGATGTCAATGTTTTTGCCCTTGTAGGCGAAGCTCGAGTTGCGGGCGATGACAAGTAGCCCCGAGATCTTGGAGAGATCGGTGATGATGTCCTCGGTGATGCCGTCGGAAAAATATTCCTGTTCAGGATCGCCCGAAATATTCGTAAACGGCAAGACAGCAACTGACGCCGCCTCGGGCGCGGTCGGCGGCGCCACGCTAGGTGCCACGTGAAGAGACTCGCCGTCGGGTCGCCATCGCCATACCCTGATCGGCCGCGCGATGTTTTTGACTGCGATCTCCCCGCCGTCGTCAAAAACCGCGTCGACACGGTTGGCGACACTTTCGTGAACAACTGTGGAGACGCAAACGCCGCCGGGCTCGGCGAGCGGCTCGAGCCGCGCGGCGAGGTTGACGCCGTCGCCGTAGATGTCGTCGCCGTCGATGATGACGTCGCCCAAGTTAATGCCGATCCGGAGCACAATGGCGTTCGGGCCAGCTCTGGTCTGAGACTTGATGGCGCGTTGAACGGCTAGCGCGCAATTCACCGCGTCAACAACGCTTGCGAACTCGACAAGCGCGCCATCCCCGATCAGCTTCACGACCCGTCCGCGATGTTGCGCTACCGCTGGATCAAAGACCGTTTCGCGGTGATGTTTCAGTGCGGCAAGCGTACCGGCTTCATCGAAGCCCATCATGCGCGAATAGCCGACGACATCGGCCGCGAGAACGGCCGCAAGGCGCCGGTTGGTCGGTTCGTTTGCGGGCACGCATCAGTCCTACTGGGTCGCGCTGCGGGCCGCCAGTAGACGAAGAGCCGGATTTACCGCGCGTTGTGACCGACTAGTCTATATAAGTGTCGGCATGTGGCCCCGTAGCTCAGGGGATAGAGCAACAGCCTTCTAAGCTGAAGGTCGCAGGTTCGAATCCTGCCGGGGTCGCCAACCATCTCGCCCCATCAGATTTCAAGCGCTTAGCTCCCGGTTTCAACTCGATCCGACGTGCCAAGCCGACCTCCAGGGACCGCCGCTTCGCCTATGCGGCTGCCTGAAGTGCCAAATCGGCGGCGCGCTCAGCAATCATGATCACCGGCGCATTGATGTTGCCGCCGACCAGATCGGGAAACACCGATGCATCGACCACCCGAAGCCCCTCAATGCCACGGACGCGAAGCTGGTCATCGACCACCGCCATGGGGTCGCCGTTCACGCCCATTTTGCAGGTGCCGGCAGGATGATGCGCGGTGACGGCGGTTTGCCGCGTATATGCTTCGAGTTGGCTGTCGTCGGTCACTTGCGCACCTGGCCCGATCTCGCGCGCAACGAATGGCTTAAGCTCGCTTCGCCGCGCAAGCTCCCGAAACATGACGATGCCTTCTCGCAACTGTCTCCAGTCGTTTGCGCCGGATAGAAGATTTTGGTGAATGCGTGGGGCAGCGAGCGGATCGGCCGAGCCGAGCGTGACGTGCCCCCTGCTTTCCGGCCGCAACAGCACGATGCGGCAGGCAAAGCTGTCAGCGAAGGCTTTACGAAAAGGCGGCAGATAGGGCGCTGCCGCGAGCGAACCGGCAATGAACAGAAGCTGGATATCCGGCATCGGCTTTGCCGTATCCGTTTTTACGAAACCAACAATGCCACCGGGCAAATCGGTCATGAAGCCGCGGCCAAGCGCGAACGCCCGCGCGATGCCGAGCGCCAGCCGGTCCGCGCGCATGTTAGACACCAGTGGGCTCTTGTCAGCGCGGCCATAGATCAGCAACGCCGCCACATGGTCCTGAAGGTTCTGACCGACGCCGGGCAGCGCCGCTTTCACCTCGATGCCGTGCGCCGCCAGCGCCTTCGGCTCGCCGATACCCGAAAGCATTAGAAGCTGCGGCGAGTTGATGCTGCCAGCCGATAGGATCACTTCACGTTCGGCGACTGCCGTTCGGCGCTGTCCGTCTTCGACGTATTCAACGCCAACGGCCCGCGTCCCGTTGAACGTCACGCGCGTGACCTGCGCCTGCACAACAACCGTAAGGTTTTTTCGCGCCAGGACGGGATGCAGATACGCGGTGGCGGCGCTTTCGCGCCGGCCGTTGCGGATGGTCATCTGCATCCGCCCAAATCCGTCCTGCCGCTCGGCGTTGTAGTCGTCGTTGAGGCTTTGTCCCGAGGCGGCGGCAGCCGCCAGATAAGCGTCGACCAGCGGATCCTGATACTGCGATTTACGCGTCGCCAACGGCCCGCCGGCGCCACGATACTGACTTCGCACCGCCTTCCCAGCTTTCTTGCCGCCGGAAGTACGGCAGCACATCGTCGTAGGACCAGCCACGCAGGCCGTATGAGGTCCAGCGCTCGTAATCGCCGCGATTGCCGCGCACATAGGCCATCGCGTTGATGGTCGACGATCCGCCGACCACCTTGCCGCGTGCGCATTCGATGCGCCGGCCCGCCATGGTTTCGAGGGGTTCCCCGTCGTAGCCCCAATCATAGATGCGTTCGAGCAGCACCTTGCCCCAGCCCAGCGGCAGCTTGACGAAGGGATGCCGATCCCAGCCGCCGGCTTCGAGCAGCAGAACGCGCACGTTCGGATCGGCGGAAAGGCGATTGGCCAGCGTACAGCCGGCCGAGCCCGCTCCGACGATAATGAAATCGAAGCGCTCGCGAAATCCCCGCCATCACGCGGCGTTCAATGCGCTCGGTTTGGCGCCGGTCGCGACCATAAACGCCGGCCGGGCCGCAATCGATTTCATCCAGCGCGAAAGCTCAGCGAACGCCGGCTTCTCAATCGGGAAATCGAGACAACGCGCCACGATCGGGCCGAGTGCGATATCGGCGAGCGTCAGGCGATCGAGCGCGAACCACGATTTTCCGGCAATGTGGCCATCAAGAATTTTTAGCTGAGCGATGAGATCGGCGCTTTGTGCGGCGAAGTCGGCTCCGCGTTCGGCTGCAGGCTTTTTCGCGTCCTTGAACACCGCCACATAGGGTGTGTTGAGCGAAGCGAGCAGCCAATCCATCCACCGCTCCACGTGAGTGCGCTCCGCGGGTGTTGCGCCGGTCAGCTGCGGCGCGTGCAGCGCGGCGAGGTAACGCAGAATGGTGTGCGATTCCCAAATCACCAGGTCGCCGTCGACGAGAGTCGGCACCTTCATGTTCGGATTAAGCTTCCGATACGCGTCCGTATTCGTGTTGTTGAACTGCCGGCCGTAATCCTCACGGCTATATTTGAGCCCAATCTCCTCCAACAGGAACAAGACTTTCTGCACATTGCCGGAGGTTTGGCGGCCGAGAATGCGGATCATAAGGATCTCCCGTTTTTTAAGATTCGCAGATTCTATTGCTTGAGCGTGTTGGCGGCGCCGACAAATTGACCGTTGAAAGCCTTGGCCGCCTCGATCGATTGTTTCATGGCGTTCTGATCGACCAGGATCTTGATGGTCTTCTGCCAGACGTCCTCGGTCATCCAGCCGATGCCGTGGGTTTTGGTGTCCGGGCTGAAGAAAGTGTGGTCGAGATCGGCTTTGAGCTGCGCGCTGAGCACGTCCTTCTTTTGCGCGTATTCGGGATTGTCCTTGATGGTGAGGTCGACCGCCTCATCGGGATTCTTGATGACGTCGGCAAAGGCGCGGCCATACGCATTGACAAAGCGTTGCACCAAATCGCGGTGCTCGGCGATCATTTTCTCCGAGGTGAATAGCCCCGAACCGTAGACGGTGTAGCCGAAATCCGATCCCTGGAGGATCGAGAGCGAGCCGGGACCGCCCGCCTTCGCCTCAAGCTCCGGCACTTCGGCGTCGAGATATCCGGGCACGGCGTCGACCCGCCCGAGCAGGAGATAATTTTCGTATGGCGGATTGACCGTGCTCTGCTTGATGTCGTCGAGCGTCATGCCGTTCGCACTCAGAAAGGCCTTGAGGAATACGTACGTCGAGCCGGCGGGCTGTACGCCGACATTGAGACCCTTCAGATCCTGCGGCTTGTTCAGCTTGAACTTGTTGGCCAGCGTCATCATCCCAAGCGGGCTGTGCTGGTTAACCGCCACCAGCGCGACGACCGGCACATCCTGCGAGCGCGCCACTGCCAGCGTCGGCAAGTCGCCAAATCCAAAATCCGCCTCGCCGCCGCCGACGAGCCGCAAGGCGTTGGGGGTGCCGGTGCCGCGGCGGATTGCGGTGACGTCGATTCCCTGGTCGGCGAAATATCCCTTCTCCTTGGCGACGAAAAACATGGCGTGATCGCCGCGCACGATCCAATCGAGCTGAACGCTGACCTTGTCCTCGGCTTGCGCGGAAGTAGCGGTTAGGGCGGCAGCAAGGCCCGCGAAAATGATAGACTTCATATGCACTCCTTGTCGCTTTCACCCGGTACGAAGGTTCACGTCGAATTTCGGAGACCAAGGCACCAGAAAGCGCTCGGCCATCTCGACAAGATAATAAAACGCAAGGCCCAGCACGGAAATCACGGTCAGCCCCGCGAAAATCAGCGCGGTGTCGAGTTGCGTCGATGCGAATTCGATCAGATAGCCCAGGCCATGATTGGCGCCGGCAAATTCGCCAACAATGGCGCCGATGACACTGAAGGTAATCGCCACTTTCAGCCCCGCCATCAGATGCGGCAGTGAATGGGGGATGCGCACCCGCAGGAGGACCTTGGTGCGGCTGGCGCCGACCGAACGCATCAGCGCGACAAAAGAGGGCTCAACCGATTGCAGTCCGGCCAGCATGTCGATCGTCACCGGGAAGAAGGCGATCACCACGATCAGCGCGATTTTCGGCGCCAAGTCGAAGCCGAACCAGAGAATGAAAATCGGCGCCAGCGCCACCTTCGGCACGTTCTGAAAAAGCACAATGAGCGGATAGAGCGCGCGGCCGAAACGTTCAAAGCGCGCGATAAGGAGAGCCACGATAATTCCGGTGACGGCGGCCAGCACGAAATCCAAGCAGGATTTCCAGCGCGGTCGAGCCTGTGGCGCTGGCGAGCTTGCCGCGATTTTCGATCAACGAGCCAATGATGGCGCTGGGCGCTGGCAGAATGAAGCTCGATATGTGGAACAGCCGGATCACCGCTTCCCATGCGACGGCGACGATCAGCAACAGCGCCAACGCCAACGCCCAATCCGGCAGCTGCCGGGATGCCGTCAGAGACCGCTCATTTCCGTAGGCAAAACCGGAAGCTTCACTCACGCCGGTCTCCGCTGATGGCTTTCAATTAGCAGAGTGCGCAACCGTTGCTGGGCCGACTTGAATGCGGGGTCGGTGAGGCTTTGCGCGCCTCGCGGCTGCGCCAGAAGGACCGGGACTGTTTCAATGATTTGCGCAGGCGCACCGCCCATCACGTGCACCTCGCGCGACAGAAATACCGCCTCCTCTATCGAATGCGTTACGAGAACAATCGTCTTGCCGGTTCGCTGCCAAATATCGAGCAGGCAATGGCTCATTTCCTCGCGGGTGATGGCATCGAGCGCGCCAAACGGTTCGTCCATCAGCAGCACCTGCGGATCGAGCGCGAGCGCACGTGCGATGGCGACCCGCTGACGCATGCCGCCAGAGAGCTGTGAAGGGTTTTTGCGCTCCGCGCCCTCCAGACCGACGAGCCTGAGCATCGCGGCCGCCCGCGCGAAAGCTTCGGTTTTGCCGATTGTATCGTCAGCTGTCATGAGCAGAAAGGCAGCGTTCTCGAGCGCGTTCTTCCACGGCAGCAGGATTGGGTCCTGAAAGACCAGGCCGATCCTGCGGCGCTTGGCGGCCTGCTGTGGCGCGATTCCGTCGACCAAAACACGGCCTTCGGTTGGCGCAATCAGCCCGGCGAGCACTTTCAGCAGACTACTTTTGCCGCACCCGGAGGGGCCAATAATCGAGACGAAGCTTCCTTTCGGCACCGACAGATTGATCGCCTGCAGCACGCGCTGACGACGGCCTTCCGATTCGAAATCGACCGTAATGTCGCGAGCCTCGATATGCCCGGGAGCATCGGCTGCCGAGTTGACAGCCGCCGCGCCAGCGCCGGCTTCCACGGATTGCACCACGGAAAGCGCGGCGGTCACAGCGTCAGCCCTGTTTGGGTTTGTAGGCGATGGCGTCTATTTCTATTTTCGTGCTGATCACTACCCGCGCCTCGACCGTCGTGCGGGCCAAGACCGCATCCTTGAAGTGTTCTCCGAACACCTTGTTGTAGCGGGCGAAGTCGCGTGCATCGTCGAGATAGGTGGTCACCCGCACCACATCGGCGAGCGTCGCGCCCTCCTCGGCGAGAATACGCTTGATGGCTTCTATCGTTGCCGCCGTTTCCTCCTCGATCGTGCCGGAGATCATGTTGCCGTTGGCGTCCTTCGCCACCTGACCGGACACGAAGATATAGTCACCGGCTCGCACCGCAGGATGGAACGGCAGATTTGGGTTCTTCTTGCCAATCGGATAAACGTCGTTGCGCCGTTCACTCATGCTTGATCGCTCCCTTCAGTCTCAGCTCAGGGCGGACGCCTCGATAATATCAACGCCGTTGACGCGATCGACCAGATAAATCAGGCCGCGATCATCGATGGTCACGTCGTTGGACGATGGGCGATCCGCCCCGCGCGCCGCTTCCGGAACAAAATGGCCGATCTCTTGCGGGCTGAACGGATCGGCGAAATCGACAACGCGCAAGCCCTGCGCGAACCAGGCGAACGGCACGATGGTGCCGCGAAAGCGCTCCGACGGTTGATGGCAGCCGGTCATCGCCGGCTGCGGCGCGCCGTCCGGGTCCAGCCCGGGCACCTGAAACGTCGAAATCGGAACCGGAAATGTCTCTTTGGTGATGTCGAAAACCCAGGCGAACGATGGCGGAGCGGGCCAAAGCTTGGCGACGTCCTCGTCGGCCACCACCATGACGTTGCGGCCCTTCACCGGCGCCGGCATCACCAGGCAAGTATGGGTCGGATGCGGAAATGTCGGACTGGTGTTGTAATGCGAAACGAGCTTCGGCCTCGCCATGTCTGAAATGTCGAGAATGACGAAGCCGTGATGCCAATAGCTGACATAGAGCCGGTCGCCGTGGCGCAACGGATGATGACAACGCGGTGGCACCCAATCGTGCCACGGGTAATCCTCGCCCCCGCCCTGCCATTGACCCGGAATCCACCAGCGGCTGACCTCGACCGGCTGTGCTGGATCGGCAAGATCGAGGATCATGACGATGTTACCGACATAGCCTGCCGCGGTCGGCGAGATGTAGGCATATCGCCCGTCAAAATCGAAACGATGCACGCCGCCGCCGACGGTGCGCCATTCGCTGATCAGTTTTGGCTTGGACGGGATCGCTACATCGTAAATGTCAATGCCGCCGCCGACCTCGTCCGCCGAGGATTTGCCGAACTTCTCCTGATTGACGACCATTATGCCGCCGGCAACGCGCACTTTGTGCGAGTGCCACCCGTCGCGGACCGGAATTGTCGCGAGGATGCGCGGCGCGCGCGGATCGGCGACATCGATGATGGTAGTACCGGAAGTCGGCCGCATATGACCGACAAAAAAGTCGTACCCTCAACCCACACCTGGCCGCCGCCCGGACAATCGATGTGGGACAACAGCTTGGTGTTTGACTGCCGCGGTGACTTGTCCAGCACTGGCTTTTTCGAACAAACGGCGTATTGCGGCAATTGACCAGCCGCCGGCGCCTCGCCGGCAGCCTTGGTGCTATTCGATGCGGCCGGCAGCGCCGGCGGCGTCCTTGCCCCACTTCTTGTAGAGATCGAGCTTCTTCAACGTCGGCTCGTCGCTGGCGACGAACAAGAACAGCGGCTCCTTCGACGACGTGTTGTGGTGCTCGTACCACGAGCCGCCGGGAATGGCGAGCGTGTCGTACTCGTTCCAATCGTAACGCTTGCCGTCGACCACCGAATAGCCTTTGCCCTCGAACGGCGTCGCCAAAATGTTGGCTGTGGTGCGCAACGGCAAGGTCTTTTGTCCCGGTTGCAGCATCTGCGCAAAGAAAGTGATGGTCTTGAAAACGGGTTGCCCGGTGGTTGGGTCGATGTATTCGACCAACAACCCCTCATGCGGGTCGCCCTCGCGGTCTTTGTGCTTGCTGAATAGTTCGCGCACCATCTCCCAGCGATAGACGAACATCGGCGACGAATGGCCGGCGCCGCGAGATTTTGTCCCGGCGAAACGCGGCAACAATCCGCCGTATCCATAGGTGGTCTGCGAGTAATCGCTGGTGAATCGCGCAGCCTGCTCTTTCTTGGAGACGAGCTTGCCGTTCACTTCTTCCTTGTAGTCGTGATCGAAGTGGATGGCGTTGAGCGTCTCGACCAACGGCAGATCGAGCACGGACAGATTGAGAGCTTGCTCGTTCCCGACGGTGCCGTGATTGTGCCAGGTGTCGTTCGGCGTCAGCACCATGTCGCCCGGTCCGAACACGATGTTCTCGCCATCGACGCCGGTGAAGTTGCCTTTGCCCTTCAGCCCGAAACGGATCGCGCTCGGCGAATGCTTGTGCGGCGGCATGATCTCGTTGGCATCGTTGAGCCGGTAAGCGGTGTACATCGTGCTGACTGTGGCGCGCCGCGGCGCCAAGCCCGGATTTACGAGGATGACCGAGCGGCGCTCGGAATCGTCCATTGTGATGAGTTCGACGGCGCGATCGAGTACCGGTTCGATGTCTTCGGCGCAGCGCCAAAGGTACGGGATGGCTTTGGCAGTCGCCAATAGCTGCTTGACCTCGTCATGCTCCACGTCCGTCGACGTGGCCCAGAACGGAAACATGTGTTTGGCGGAGAGATCGTCGTACAGAGCCTTTAGCGCGCTATCGCGGTTCGGCAGACGGTGAACGTTGCCTGACATCGTCACTCTCCTTTGGCGGTAGGCAAGATAACTGAAGAGGTGACGCTAACATAGCGGACCAACCAGTCAACCATATTCAACCAAAAGACATGGTCAGAATTTCGGCGGCTGGAATGCGAAAATGTCGAAGCCCATCCATGTGCAAAAAAGAGGCAAATGGGCTTGTTCTGGTCAGTCCGGCGCTGCCGTCACCAGACGCAACCAAAGAATGGTTGTACTGCCAACAGACTTTCGCTAGGTTCCGCGTCGAGGATCTCGCGAAGCTCTTGACCGCCATGTCATCGTCCATCGTCCACTCCGCCGATGCGAATTTGAACGTTGTTGTCGCTCTCGCTGCGTATCCGCCTGAGCTTCAGCAAATCGTCGTCGCCATTCGCGCCATGGCGGCGCGTCAGAAGCTCGGCTCCGAGCGCGCCATGGCGGATACACTTAGAGTCAAACGTCACCAACTGCGGCGCGCACTGTCGGCCCTGCGCGCCAACGGCGAAATCGCTCCTGCCGAAGCCAAGCGCAAGCCGCTGCTCGGCCACAACGGCGAAAACTTGGTTCGCGCCACCAATCCGCTCGAAGTCATCGAAATGCGGATCGCGATCGAGCCATTTCTCGCGCGCCTTGCGGCGTTACGCGCCTCGCCGTTCGAGATGGCCGCGATCGAGCGAGCGGCGACTACCGCGTCCGGCGTCGACAGCGGCGCGGCGGATTTGAAATTCCACAAGTTGATCGCGGCAAGTTCCGGCAACAAACTTGCGACCTCGCTTTACAATCTGCTCCGCCGCGTCGCGAGCGATGCGCGCGTCCGGCTCAACGCTAACCGTCCGAACTGCCCAAAACGCACGCAGCAGCGCGATAACGAGCATCGCGCCATCGCGCAGGCCATACTTTCACGTGATCCCGATGCCGCCGAGCACGCGATGCGTCTGCATCTGGCGGCGGTGCAGAAAGTCGTCATCGAGAGGCTCAATCCGCTAGCCGCTGCCGTTTAGCGCGGCGTCCGTTACCGGTGCCAGTGATGTTGGAGTGTAAAATGAGTACCGGTCGGCAGCTTCATGACTAAGCGCTCCGATCGACTGTGGCACCGGACCGCGCGTCTCGGCGTCCTTATTTCCGCTTTGCCGATTTTTGCTGTTTCGCTCTGCACGGCCGAAGCACGCGCATCGGACGCAACCGTAACGCTGTCGATAAAAAACGAGGACACCAGCCCGCTCCGGTGTTCGGTCATTTTTGCTCATTGGGTCACGACCGATGTCGGACCGATCGCGCCCGGCCAAGCAGCGACGGTCGCGATGCTGCGCGGACCGCAGCCCGGAGCGCTTCACATCGCCCGCTTCGACGGCCGGCCGATGATGATCGAAAACATAATTTGCGGCGCGGAGCAAAATTGGAGCGACAGCTTCGACCAGCTGCCGCTTACGTCAGTCCGCGACGATGCCAAATCGGCCTATCAGATGGACTGCCGCGCGGCGCCGCGCGTGGTGTGCACATCAAAATGAAGCCAAAGCCAAGAACAATCGAACTGTAACCGCACGGAGCAAGGAAGAGGGACAGGCTATGACATCGATATCGACGACGAGACTGGTTCGCCGGTCAAAAATATCTGGAATGGTTGTTGGAGCGGCCTTGGGCGTCACCCTGGGCGCCATCGGCTTCGGCACAGGCGCCTCGCCTGCCGCGGCTGCCGAGGTAAAGAAAATCGCCGTTCTGATCCCCGAGGAGCCGACCGACTACGGCTGGAACCAGCAAGGCTTTGATGCGGCGAAAGCCGTGGCGGCAAAGTATAATTTGCAGTTCGTCGGGGCGAGCGGCCTCGGTTATGGCGACGTGCGGCCGACGCTGCGCGAACTCGCCAACGACGGCGTGGGCCTCATGATCGCCCATGCCAGCGGCTATAACACCGCAGCGCCGGAGATCGGCGCCGAAACCAAGGTTCCGGTCGCCGTTGTCGATAAACCCGCCGCCAGCAAGCCGGGAATGGTCGCCGATTATACGCCGAACGGCGACGAAGCCGCCTATCTGGCCGGACGGCTTGCAGCGAAGATGACGAAAACCGGGACGGTGGGAATTGTCGTTTCGGCAGAACCTCTGACGTTTCTTTCGCAGGCCGCCGCCTTTGCGCAAGGCGTGAAGGCAGAGAAAGCCGACACCAAGATCATCTACGCCGTGGTCGGGCCGGCCGCGTACGCGGACGCGGCAGGCGGTCGTCGCGTTACCGAAACGGTGATCGGCGCCGGTGCCGACATCATCTACGGTGAAGGAGACGGCTCGAGTTTCGGAATGTTGCAAGCCACCGAGACGACCAAGACGCCGAAAGGCGATCCGGTCTGGTTCATCGATAACATCGGCGACAAGTCGAAAGTCGATAAAGGCACCTTGTTGTCCGGCGTGGTTTGGAATCTCGTTCCGGTCTACACCGCCATGCTTGAGGATCTGAAGGCGGACCGTTTCGGCACGCATCCCTACAAAATGGGCCTGGCCGACGGCTCCGTCGAACTGCTGCATTCAAAGCACATTCCCGATGCAGTGTGGGCGCAGATTTCGGACATCCGCAAAGACATCATCTCCGGCAAGATCAAGGTCGAGCCGATGTATGACGCGCAAAAAGTGCGCGCTCTGATGACCTCGGTAGACGCGAAGTAAGCGAGCCGAAACGCCGCTATACTCGCTCCATGCGTGAAAGCCGTGGGCTAGTATGGCGGCGATGGTCACCGAGATAGCAGCGTCAAGAAACCAGCCGCCGCCGGCAATCGCCGGCGGCGTTGCCACGATTGCACTGCGCGGCATCACCAAAAGATTCCCGGGCGTCGTTGCCAACGATTTCGTGACGCTCGACCTCTTCGCCGGCGAGATTCATGTCCTGCTTGGCGAGAACGGCGCGGGAAAATCGACCCTCATCAGCATTCTAGCCGGCCTGCAGCAACCGGACGGCGGCACAATTTCCGTCCGCGAACGGGAGGTGAAGATCGCCTCGCCGCGGCAAAGTCTCGACCTCGGTATCGGCACCGTTTTCCAGCACCTGCAACTGGTACCGAGTCTGACGGTTCTGGAAAATCTGATGCTCGGCGGATCCTCGTGGCGTCCGCTGCACCGGCAGCCGGCGCTCACTCGTTTTCGAGAGCTGTCCGAGCTTCTCGGTGTCACCATCAATCCGAACTCACAGGTGGGACGGCTGGCACTCGGCGAACAGCAGCAGGTTGAGATCATGCACGCGCTGTGGCGTGGCGCCAGCGTCCTTATTCTCGATGAGCCGACATCGATGCTGACGCCTCAAGGCGTTCATCATCTCGGCGAAGTCATGAAGCGGCTGCGTGATACCGGCGTTGCCATCATCTTCATTACCCACAAGCTGCGGGAAGCCTGCGCGCTCGGCGACCGCATCTCGGTGCTTCGGCTTGGTCGAATCGTCGGCGGCATCGATAAAACCGAACTCTCAACGATGAGTGAGAAGGCGGCGACCGACAAGATCGTCAGCTTGATGTTCGGAAGAGGCGAGATTGGGCAGGATGAGGGCCGGCTCGCACTTGACGACCGCGTCGACCGGCCCGCGCCCGGCCGTGTCGACCACAGCGCTGCGCCGCTACTGCGTCTCCGTGGGGTGGCTACAGCCGCACAGCCTGGCGAATGCGCGATACGCGATGTCAGCTTCGATCTTTGGCCGGGAGAAGTGTTGGGCATTGCCGGGCGTCGACGGCAACGGCCAGAAACACCTGGCCGAAGTGCTTGCCGGCCAGCGCCAGGCAATCGCCGGCTCAATCACCTGTGCGCGCGGTGGATATTACACATGGCGGCGTCGCCGATCGCCGTGGGCTGGGCATCGCTTACATCACAGACGAGCGTCACGGCGAAGGAACCGTCGGAACGTTTTCGGTCGCTATTAATCTCGTCGCCAAGGAGATCGGCGCACCGCCGCTATGGCAATATGGCTTAAGCCGCTGGGGTCGTATCCACCGGCATGCCAGGGAGCAAATCGACCGCCACGATATCCGCACGCCGTCGGAACGCACACCAATTGCCAGACTTTCGGGCGGCAATATCCAGAAGGTCCTCTTGGCGCGCGAATTGAGCGCGGAAGCCGCCCTTGTTGTCTTCAACAAGCCGACCTACGGTCTCGACCTTCAGAATACGCAGCTCGCGCGCGAGCGCATTGTCGAGAACGCAGCGCGCGGTGTGGCGATGGTTGTGATCTCCAACGAGCTCGACGAACTAACTGCGATAAGCGACCGCATCGCCGTCATGTTTCAGGGACATTTGACCGGGATCGTCGTCAATGATGAAAACGCGGATAGGCGGATCGGTCTGCTCATGACTGGGGCGGCCGCCTGAGCGATCAACTTCAACTAGGCGGTAGCGCGCGGCCGGGAAACTCTGCCGCGGCGCCGTTCGCCATAGGCTTCAAGGTCGCCCCGGTCTTTGCCGCAGCGGTGCGTGTGCTGCTGCCGATTCTTTTGGCGCTGACTGTTTCCGGTCTTGTCTTGCTGGTGCTTGGCAAGAATCCGCTGGTTTATTACGGCGACGTCGTCGAGCGCGGCCTGTTCAACTGGGGCGGCTTCCAGGCGACCATCAACCGCATGACACCGCTTTTGTTAATTGCCGCTGGTCTTGTCGTGTCTTTTCAGGCGGGCATCTGGAATCTCGGAACCGACGGCCAATTCCTGCTCGCCGCAATGGCGACGGCGGCGCTCAGTCCCGTGCTTATCGGCGTTATGCCGTGGAGCCTCGCCATTGCGATATCGCTCGCCGTCGCCGCCATCGTCGGGGCTGCCTGGTCGCTCATGCCCGCGTTCCTCAAGGCAATCTACGGCGTCAACGAAATCATTACTTCGTTGATGATGAGCTTTCTTGGCATCAGTCTCGCCAGCGCGCTGATCAAGATTCCATTCCGCGATCCCTCGACGAGCGTGCCGCAAACGCTGGTGTTGCCGGTGCCAGAGCGGTTGCCGCGCCTGTTCGGCACCACGATCCACTGCGGCATTCTGATCGCGCTCGCTGCGGTCGTGCTCGTGCATATCTTGATGACGCGCACGTCGTTCGGCCTCAAGCTGCGGATCGTCGGGGCCAATCCTCGCGCCGCCGCACACGCCGGGCTGAGCGTAGCGAAGCTGACTTTCGCCACCTTTGCGCTGAGCGCAGCACTTGCCGGACTTGCGGGAGCAGTCGAAATCCTTGGAGTTCAGGGCACGATGCGCGCCGACTGGAATCCCGCCTACGGCTTGCTGGTCGTGCCGCTGGTGTTCCTGGCCCGATTCCATGCCGCTGGCGTCATCGCATTTACGTTGTGCTTTGCCGTCCTCATGATCGGCGGCGAGAGCGCCGCGCGGCGTGTCGGTGTGCCGCAGCATTTCGTGCTGCTCCTGGTTGGCACACTCCTGCTTTTTCTCGCGCTGGTCGATTACCTCGATCAGCGCCGCCGTAGGTTAGCGACGGAGTAAGGCGATGAGCCCCCTCCTCACCGAAGCGTTCCTCAGCACGCTGCTGTTCGGTGCCATCACCGCCGGCACGCCGCTGTTGCTCGCCGGACTCGGGGAGCAAATTTCCGAAAAGGCCGGCGTCCTCAACATCGGCATCGAAGGCATGATGCTGGCGGGTGCTTACGCGGGGTTTTGCGCCGCCTACTTCTCGGACTCGTTCGCGCTTGGCTTTGTTGTTGGTGCGGTAGCCGGCATGTTCGTCGCCGCGCTCATGGCGCTGCTCTGCGTCCGTCTCTCGCTCAATCAAATCGTCGTCGGCATCGCGCTGACGCTGAGCGCAGAAGGCCTCACGGCGCTTCTGCATTTTTTTCAGTTCAGCCGCACTTATCCGCGCCTGCCGCGGGCACCGGTACTCCCCATTCCCGGCCTCGACAGTGTCCCGGTGATCGGCGCAGGACTATTCCGGCACAATGCCGTCGTCTATCTCGGGGTGCTGCTGGTTGCGGCGATCACGTGGTTGTTCCGCAACACTTACGTGGGCCTCAATCTGGAAGCCGCTGGCAGCCGGCCAGGGGCACTCGACGCCGCCGGCATCAACGTCATCGCGACACGTACCGCCGCCGTCTTGACCACCGGCATTCTGGCCGGACTGGGCGGCGCTTACCTGGCTGAGGTCGGGGCCGGCTTGTTCATTCCGTATATGACCAACGGCTCAGGCTTCATCGCGATCGTGCTCGCAATGCTGGCGCGGGGAAGGCCGCTGTGGGTTCTGCTCGGCGCCTTGTTGTTCGGCGTGAGCCTGTCGCTGACTACGGCGCTGCAAGTCGCTGGCGTCAACATTCCGACCGACGTGGTGCAGATGCTGCCGTTTGCCATGGTCATTCTGGTGCTGGTGATTTTCGGACGCGACAGCGTGCTGCCTCCGGCGCTCGGCCTGCCTTATATCCGGGGAGAGCGCTAACCTCGCATCCGCGCCGCCCTGCCTCGCGTCGATCAGCGGCAAACACGCTCGTGCAGGGATCGCTCAATTCGTGGCGGATTTCGACATTGCCTGAAAAGAAGCGGTGCGAGGAGCGTCCAGGCGAGCCCGGACAAGCGGGATGACGTTTTCGCCGAACTTTCGAACGTCGCGTTCCCAGTCGGGAAAGAAAATGGCGGCGCCGCGGATGCCGACCTGCGAGAGTTCATCAAGGTAAGCCGCCACCCGTTCGTATGATCCGATCACGTGGGTAGTTCCCATGAACACATCCGCCTTGTGAGTGGTGCTCACGGTGCCCGAAGTATCGGCGGCGGCCAACGCGCGCCACTTCTCGACCGCCTCCAAATCAACGCTTTCGGCCAGACGATCGGCCACAGCTTCGGCCTTTGCATCGGTCTCCTCAGCCACCACCGCGAGCAGCACGTAGGTCGCCACGGGTCGCCCAACTTCGGCGGCATACGCGGCGGTGCGGGCGGCGAACTGACCTGCCGCTTTCACGTCGCCAACTACGAAGTTGTAGTCTGCCCACTTGGCTGCAAATCGCATGCCCTTTTCGGATTGTCCGGCGGAAATGAGCGGAATGGGGTGCGAGGGTTTCGGCAGCGAAACGCAGTCTTCCAACTGAAAGAAGCGGCCATCGAATGTGACTCGCCCCTCGTCCCACAGACGGCGCAGCACTTCCACATATTCGGCTGCGTAGTCGTAGCGGTATCCGTAGTAGTCGTCTCCCCGCCACAGCCCCATCTGCGAGTATTCCAGCTTGTTCCAGCCGGTGACGATGTTGATGATGAGGCGCCCATTACTGATATCATCCAAAGTCGTCGCCATTCGCGCGGCCACAGCGGGATGAAGCGTGGGCAATGCGACGGAAGCAACGAGGCGAATTCGGTCAGTAATTGCGGCGAGCCCCGACATAAGGCTGAAGGATTCCTTGGCGTAATCCCAGTGCTGCGTAGTGCCGCCGTAGCCGCGCCACTTTGTCATAGAGAAAATGAAGTCGTAATCCAGCTCCTCTGCGGCGAGCGCAATAGCCTTGTTCAAAGTGAATGTCGGCATGTACTGGTGAGCTGTGGAGGCGATCATCCCGTTGTTGGCAATCGGCAAGAACAGTCCGAAATCGAACGTCCGCATCCAGATTCTCCGATTGTAAGTAGACGACCCAGTGTCGATCGAAACCCGTGGAGGCTACAACACGCGGCGGCGAAATCGGAGCAGAACTCGCCGCATCCGATCAAGCCGCGTTTACCGTGGCGCCAGCGCGACGATCGCCTCCACTTCATAAAGGGCGCCGGGAACCGCTAAGCCGCTTATCTGGATCGTCGTTGAAGCCGGGGGATTGGCCGTATTTACATAGGTATCGCGAACTTCGCGGTAGATCGGCAGATGCGTCCGGATGTCGATCAGATAATTGTTCAACTTAACTACGTGCTCAAAACTGGCGCCAACCGCTGCGAGTGCGTTCCTTAAGTTCTCAAACGCCTGCTTCGCTTGGGCGTGGAAGTCGCCAGGAGCGCCGGCAAGGTTGCCTTCCGGGTCTAGCCCAAGTTGCCCGGCGATGTAGACGGTACGGCCAGGACCGAGGACTTCGATTACATGAGTGTAGCCCGGTGGCTTTGCTATGGTTGTTGGATTGGTGAAGCGCAGATTGGGCGGTGATGCCATGTCGGTCTACCTCCTTGCGTAACTGCACAAAGCCCGAAACCATCGGATTTAGAATAGTGCTTGCCATATTGGCGCATGGACAGCCACATTGGCTGCTGCTCGCCCCTGAGCGGGGAGCGATAACGACATCTGCGGCTGTTCGGACTGGATTTCGGATCGGAGGCGTCAATGGCTGAAACCAAAGTTTTTCTGCTCGACGGCGGAACGTTGGTCATCGACGGATTTCACGTCTTCTGGAATCGAGGGCCCGCAGGTGAAGTCCGTTTCCCAGTCTATTCCGTCCTCATCGAGCACAGCGATGGCCGTTACATCTTCGATACCGGCTACGACTATGACCATGTGATGCGCGTGTTGCCGTTCGAAAAGCCGCTGCAAACTCCCGAACAGACCATAGTCGGCCAGCTGAACAAACTCGGGTTGAAACCGCAAGACATCAACTACGTTGTCAATTCGCATTATCACTTCGATCATTGCGGCAGCAACAAGCACTTCACGACCGCATGCACCGTGTGCCACGCCAAGGAGCTGGAGGCCTGCGCTTGCCCGCAGCCGTTCGAGCACCTCGGCTATTCCGATCTCTCGTTCTACCCAGAGCTCGCGCGCAAGAGCGGCAAGACGCTGCCGCCTGATCCCGTGCTCGACATCTACACTCCAACCTTTGAGACCCTGCAAGGCGATCAGGAAATCGCCAAAGGGATTTGGCTGTTCGAGACGCCCGGCCATACCGCCGGTCACTACAGCATGATGGTCGAGCTTGCCCACCGGCGGCCGATGCTATTTACCGCCGACGCCTGCTACAGCAAAAAGAACCTCGACATGATGTGCATCTCAAGCTTTCACCTCGATCCAGTGGCGAATTTGAAATCGATGCAGCGATTGAAGGATCTGGCGGCCAAGCACGACGCCGAGTTGTTTTTCTCGCACGACCTTGAGAGCTTCGCCACCTACCAAAAAGGCGCCAATTTCTACTCCTGACACCCGGTAGAACGGACCGCCTCAAGCGTTCATTGCCCCAGCAGGATCAGCAGCGATGTTGGACACGAAAGTCTATTTGCTCGACGGCGGAACCCTCGTCATGGACGGGCTCCATGCGTTCTGGAATGCCGGTCCGACCGGTGAAATCAGATTTCCTGTCTACTCTGTTCTGATCGAGCACCGCGACGGCCGCTACCTTTACGACACCGGTTACGATCTCGACCACGTCGAACGCGTCTTACCGTTCATCAAGCCGATGCAGACCAAAGCGCAGACCATTCCGGGAGCGCTTTCGCTGCTCGGCCTTCGCCCGCAGGACGTCAATTACGTCATAAATTCACACCTTCATTTTGATCACTGCGGCGGCAATAGACATTTGAATTGCGCGTGCACAGTGTGCCACGCGAAAGCGCTGGAAGCGTGCGCCTGCCCGCAGCCGTTCGAGGTGCAGTCGTACTCCGACCTTTCATTTGCTCCGGACATTGCCGCGCAGCGCGGCGTCACGCTGCCGCCGTCGCCTGACACAGAAGTCTTTACGCCGACATTTCAAAGAATTTCCGGAGACCAGGAGATCGCCAAGGGCATCCGGCTGTTCGAGACGCCGGGCCACGCCAGCGGGCACTACAGCATGCTGGTAGAATTATCGCATCGGCGGCCGATGTTGTTCACCGGCGATGCCGCTTATTCGCAGCAAAATCTCGACCGGATGATTATTTCAAGCTTTCACCTCGATCCAACGGAAAGCTACAAATCCATGCAGCGTCTTAAAGATCTGGCCAAGCAATACGACGCTGAGATTTTCTGTTCACACGATCCGACGGCCTTTCCTACTTACCAAAAGGCGCCGGGCTTTTATTCTTGAAGCGGCGCGTGCGAGTTTGACGGCGCTGCGGTGGCTGCATGAAAACGTATGACTACGTCATCGTCGGCGCTGGATCGGCGGGTTGCACGCTGGCGAACCGGCTCACCGAAGACGCCGGCGCGCGCGTGCTCATCATTGAAGCCGGCGGCTGGGATCGCGATCCCTGGATACACATCCCCTTGGGCTGGGGCAAAATCCTCCAGCAACGTCGTCATGACTGGATGTATTTCAGCGAGCGGGAACAGCGCCTGAACAATCGTCCAATCGAATGCGCGCGCGGTAAGATTATTGGCGGCTCGTCCGCGACTAACGCGATGGCGTATTGCCGCGGTCATCCGCGAGACTATGACCGTTGGGCCGCGGCCGGCGCTACGGGCTGGTCGTATGCCGATGTACTTCCCTACTTTCGCCGCCAGGAGACATGGTCCGGCGGAGCAGACGCTTATCGTGGCGGAGACGGACCGCTGGCCACCCGCCCCTCGCGCTACGACGACCCGCTGGTCGAGGCCTATCTCGCGGCGGGCGCCGAGGCGGGTTACCCGGTTACCGACGACTATAACGGCGCCGACCCCGAAGGTTTTGGCCGTTTGCAGATGACCATCCGCAATGGCTGGCGGTGCAGTGCGTCAACCGCTTATCTTCGGCCGGCGTTGCGGCGTTCCAACCTTGAAGTTCTGGTCAACGTACTTGCCACGCGAATTGTGTTCGATGGCCGTCGCGCTGTCGGCGTCGAGTATCTGCAAAACGGCCAACGCCAGGTCGCGCGGGCCGAGCGCGAGGTCTTGCTGGCTGGCGGGGTCATCAACTCGCCGCAACTCTTGATGCTCTCGGGCGTCGGCGACCCAACGGCGCTGCGCGAACATTCAATCGAGGTTCGAGCGCCGCTGCCCGGTGTTGGCAAGAACCTGCAGGATCATATCAGCGCCAGTGTTGAGTACCGCCGGCGGACACCGGGTCCGTTCTCCCGCAACATGCGGCTCGATCGCCTCGGGGTTGAGCTCGCGAAGGCCGTTACCTTCGGCACTGGTTTCGCCTGCGACCTGCCGAGCGGCTGGACCGCGTTCGTAAAGTCACGCCCAGATGTCGAACTGCCGGATATTCAACTGATCTTCCGCGCTATTCCGATTGGCGCCGGCCCCTATATGCCGCCATTCAAGCAAGCTTTTGCCGACGGGTTCGGCTGCCGCGCGATTTTGCTACGGCCAAAGAGCCGGGGCGAAGTCAAAATAAGCTCTGGCGACCCGCTTGCTCCGCCCCGCATTCATCAGAATTTCTTTGAGGCGGGCGATGACCTCGAGGCATTGCGTGACGGCATAAATTTGACGCGCGAACTCGGCCGGCAAAAGCCGCTAAAGCCTTTCGTCGAAGCCGAAATCGCGCCGGCGTCAAACAAGACGTCCGATGCCGACATCGACGCGCATATATTCGCGACGGCTCTGACGGCGCATCATCCGCTCGGTACCTGCAAAATGGGTCCGGCGAGCGACCCGACAACAGTCGTCGATGTCGATTTGCGCGTCCACGGCGTCGAAGGCTTGCGGATCATCGATGCTTCTGTGATGCCCGACCTGGTCGGGGGCATGATCAACGCGCCGGTCATTATGATAGCCGAACGCGGCGCCGATCTTGTGCGCGGTGTTGCCGCTCCGGCACCGGCGCTGCGGCGGCCCTCTTATACCGGCTAGCGCGTTTCTCAGCGGTCCCGATCGTCCTCGCCGCCTTTCGGCGCCTTGTCGGCCGGTCCCTTTGTGGACCCCCGCGTCAGTGAGGCGATGTCCTTGGCGTCACGCAGCACTTCGGTCATGCGGCCGAGGCTGCCGCCCTCAATGCCGATTTCCCGCATGAGAGAGTCGATCACCGGCGCCTGGACGCGATAGCGCAACGCCGAGTCGATCACCTCGTCGGTGACGTTGCGGCCAGACGCACCGCCGCCCATGCCGTCGACGTGGAATATCTTGATGCCCTCGATTTTCTCGAGCGGCCGTACGCTTTCGCGGACGATCCCTTCGATGCGTTCCAGGAGCTTTTCTTTGAGCCTGCCGGCGCGGGCGCCTTCGCTAAGGACATTTTCGGCCCGATTGATTTGTCGGGCGCCCTCGGCGTCCACCTGGTACCGTTCGGCAGCCGCCAGCGCGCGGACCTTCTCCGCTTCGGCCGCGGCTTCCGCCGCGATCTTTTGCGCTTCGGCGAGGCTCCGTGCCGCCCGCATCTCGGCTTCCGCCTTGGCGGTGACGCGCAACGCCTCACTTTCCGCCTCGCGATGTGCGGCAATCATGTCGGTGAGCTTGCGCCGCTCGGCGATTTCGCGCTCGCGGACGGTGATCGCATTCTCCTCGGCCTCGATGACCTTGGCGCGCACCGCTTCTGCGGCGGCGAGCGCTGCCGATCGCTCGGTCGCCTTCTTGGCCAGTTCGATCGCTTTGCTGATCTCGGCCATCTCGATGAGTTTGTCGCGCTCGGTCGAGAGTGTGCGAATATCGCGATCCTTGGCGATACGGGCTTCTTCGATGCCGCGCTCAGTCGCGATGCGCGCGCGCTCCACCTCCTCGGCTGCGGCGATCTCAGCTTCCTCGAAGGCTTGCCGCTTGGAAATCTGGAGTCCTTCGAGATGCCGCTCGCGCTCGAGCCGTATTTGATCAATTGCCCGCTCTTGCGCGATACGCTCGGCCTCGGTCTGCTGATTGGCGATGATCTCGGTCCGGCGCTTTTCAGCCTCCGCCTTGATCAACGCCAGCGCCTTTTCCGACAACGCAATCTGCCGGTCGAGCTCTAGAATCTCCAGGGACTTCTGGCGGTTGATTTCCAGTTCGCGCTGCTCGCGCTCGCGGCCGATGCGCGCGCTCTCGATCTGCAATTCGAGATTGATCTGCTCGCGGGCGGTTTGCTCGCGGGTCTTCAGTTCCGCTTCGTCGAGCGCGCGGCGGCGGGCGATCTCACGGCGTTGCGTATCCTGCTCGCTGTTGATGCGCTCTTCGGTAATGGCGCGCTGCTGCGCCAGCCGTGCTTTCTCGACCGCCTCGCGCGCCGAAAGTTGCGCCTCCTCGGCTTCCTGCTCGCGCAGCGATCGTTCTTTGCTCAACTCGGCGCGCTGCACGGCACGCCGGAATTCGATCTCCCGCTCCTGCTCCAGGCGCGCATACTCGGTCTCGCGATCGATCTCGAAGACCTTCTTCTGCGCCTCCAGATTTTGATTGCGGATATCGACCAGCGTGCGCTGCTCGATTTCATTGCGCATCTTGCGGCGGACCTCGATGGCCTCGGTCAGTTGTGTCAGTCCCTCGGCGTCGAAGGCATTAGATGGATCGAAATATTCAAGACTGGTCTGGTCGAGATCGACAATCGCAACGTTTTCAAGCTCCAGGCCGTTGGCGGCGAGCGCCTCGGACGCGAGATCGCGAACCTGACTGGCGTAGTCGCGGCGCTGCTCGTGCATTTCTTCCAGCGACATTTGGGCGGCGACCATGCGCATGGACGACGCGAACTTGCCCTCGAGCAGGCTGCGGATGCCGTCTTCCTGCAGCGTGCGCCGGCCGAGCGTTTGCGCCGCGGCGGCGACGGCCTCCCCGGAGGCGCCGACGCGCACGAAAAATTCAGCAATGATGTCAACGCGCATGCGATTGCGGGTGATAAGCGCGCCGTTCTCGCGACGCGCCACCTCGATGCGCATGACGTTCATGTTGACCGGCGTGATTTCGTGCAGCACCGGGATGACAAAAGCACCGCCGTTGACGACGACCTTCTCCCCAAGGAAGCCGGTTCTCACGAAGGCGGTCTCTTTGGTGGAACGGCGGTAAAGCCAGCGCATGATGTAAACGAGGATGACGATCGCAACCGCCAGCCCAATCAGCCACAACAGCACGGTCCCCAACGCGTTGGCACTCATGACATTCCTCCACCCGGCACCGGACGTTTAGCCGGATCGTCCTCTCACGCACTCTTGCTTCGCGCCGGCGCGATCAGGTCGAAAGCTTCGACCACCGCGTCGACAAACGCCGCGTCGTTGATGTTTGCCCGCACCCGCTGCACACGCCGCCGGGATGTGGGATGCACCGTCTTCTCGATGGCCTCGAACAAAGCCGCGTCCGCTTCCGGATCATGGAATGGCCCGCCCGGCCGGTCCAGTGCTGAAACGCCGCCTTCCGGCAGTAAGAATAATGCCGGGCCCTCCATTTGGTTGAGACGGCCCCCGATCCATTCCCCCGCGGCGCGATTTTCCTCAGGGGTCGTGCGCATGAGCGTCACGTTCGGATTATGGATGACGAAATTTCGCCCGGCGAAACGCTCCGGCACGGTCTCGCGCGGCCCGAAATTTACCATATCCAAGGCCCCGACCGATCCAAGGTATGGAAGACCGGTGCGGATCGGCGCGCCGAGCCGATCCTGATCGGCCGGCAGAATGCCACCGACCAGCATGTCGGCAATCTCAGTCGTCGTGATATCGAGAAAGCCCGCGAGCAACCCGGAATCTCCGAGCGCCTCCATGGCGCGGCCGCCGGTGCCGGTGGCGTGGAAAACCAGACATTCGTAGTCACCTTCGAGCCGCTTGGTGAGCGCCTGTACGCACGGCGTGGTGACGCCAAACATCGTGATGCCGAGCGCCGGCCGCGCCAGCTTACGTTTGGCCTCGTAGGCTTCGCGGGTCGGCATTTGCGCGATCATGCCGGCGAGCGCGTGCGCGGCATTGCCGAGTACCCGCTCCATGATTGAGTTGAGGCCCTGGACGTCGGCGACCGAATGAAACATGACGACGTCGCTGGCGCCCACATAAGTGCGCACATCACCGGCGGCGACCGTCGAGACCATCACCTTCGGTATTCCGATGGGAAGCGCGCGCATGCCGGCAGTTGCAAGCGTTGTGCCCCCCGAACCGCCGGCGGCGATGATGCCACCGACCCGCGGCTCGCGTGCGATCCAGCGCGCGAATGCTTCGGCCATCGCCGCGACCGAGCGTCCTCGATCGTCGGAAAAAACCGCCGCGGTGCCATGCGGATGCATGCTCGCCACTTGCAGCGGCGTCACGTTGGCGGTTGAGGGCTTGCCCGACGTCGACAGGTCGACCGTGCGCGTGGCAATGCCCAACGCCTTTAGCCGGTCGCGGATAAAGTTGAGTTCGCGGCCTTTGGTGTCAAAAGTGCCGGCCACAATTGCGGTACGGTTGAGGCGCTCAGCGAACGGAATGGCGAAAATGCTCTCGCCTGCATCCGCTGGCCGCGCTCCTTCGACCAAGGAGTCCCGCAAGCTGCTCGCGGGCATTTTCCAGCGCTCAGCCAGTGAAAGCGCGGGCGGCGAGCTTTCCGCGACCATTCCACCGGTTGCCGGCGCATCGCCGCTGCGTTCGACGCGATAAACCTGCGCCATCAGCTCGGCAGCGGTCACGCCCGAGACTGGTTCCGGCGCAGACCCATTTTCCTCTTCATCCTGCCGCCCGACGCCGAGAAGCCGCTGCTGCAATTCGCGATCCGCGGCAAGTGCGCGCGCTTCCATGAGGCGATTAATGCGGCCGTTGACCATGATCGCGACGTGGTCGGCGACGGCCGTGGCGACGCCGATATTCTGCTCGACTACAAGGATGGCCATCTCGCCCTCTTCGGCAAGCTTGACCATCAGCGCTTGCACCTGATCGACAATGATCGGTGCAAGCCCTTCGGTCGGCTCATCCATGATCAGAAGACGCGGATTACCAAGGAGCGCACGCGCGATGGCGAGCATCTGCTGCTCGCCGCCAGAAAGCTGCGTGCCGCCGCTTGTCCGCCGTTCGTGAAGTCGCGGAAAGGTCTGGTAGACGCGATCGACCGTCCACTTGGCCTTCGCACCCCCGACCGCCACGAGCCGCAAATGCTCGTCGACCGAAAGACTTGGCCAGACGCGCCGTCCTTGCGGCACATAGCCGACGCCGTGCCGATGAATGATGTGTGGCTCGAGACCTGTCGTTTCGCGGCCGAAAATGCTGATGCTACCCGACCGCGAGGCTTTGAGCCCCACGATGGTATTGCACAACGTACTCTTGCCCATGCCGTTGCGGCCGACGACAGCAAGAACGCCGTGGTCGAGGTTGATCGACACGCCTTGAATGGCGTGGCTCTCGCCGTAGTAGACGTGCAGATCAGTGATTTTGAGAGCGGCGCCACCGCTGCGCTCAGCCATGGCGGCCTCCGAGATAGATCTCCTGGACCTCCTTATCGGCCTCGATGTCCTCGGGCGTGCCTTCCTTCAAAAGCCGGCCGTTATGCATCATCGAAACGTAACCGCTGACCCGCAGCGCCACATCGAGATCGTGCTCGATGATGATAAACCCGATGTGGTTCGGCAGTGCATTCAGGATAGTGACGAGCTCGCGCCGCTCAGGCGGCGACAATCCGGCGGCCGGCTCGTCGAACAGGATAAACCGCGGCGCGCCGGCGAGCGCCAGTGCTATTTCAAGCTGCCGCTGCTGACCGTGACTGAGCGTCGCCACCCGCCGGTCGCGGATTCTTTCGAGATGAACGGCGTGCAGGATCGACTCCGCCTGCATCATGGTGCGGTCGTCAGTGTGCGGGCGCGACAAGGAAAAACGCCCGCGCGAAACGCCGCAGCAGGCGAGATAAACCGAATCGCGGACACTCAGACCGCCGAATAGCTGGGAAATCTGATAGGTCCGGCGCAGTCCGCGCCGGACACGTTCGTGAACCGGAAGCGTGGTGATGTCTTCATTGAAGAAACGAATGCTTCCGGAGGTCGGCAGGAAGTCACCGGTGATGGCGTTGAACAAAGTGGTTTTGCCCGCCCCGTTCGAGCCGATCACCGCCCGCCGCTCGCTGGCGGCAATCCGCATACTGATGCCGTCGAGCGCCACCAGCGCACCGAAGTGCCGGCCCACGTTGTCAAGCTCAAGCGCATGCGCGCCCGATTCCTGCAACCGCGTGGCAACCGACACTTCGGCCACTTATCATCTCCTCCGCGAACCGTTAAGCGGCTACGGACAGTTCGGGTTGTCGCGGCCGACGCTACCAAGCTTCAGGAAGTCCGCTTCGGGAATTCCCAGGGTCTGATTAACCTGCGGAATGACCTTGATCAGCTTGTTGTAAAGCGTGCCGTCAGAATTCGCCGTGACTTCGGTCAGGAAGTTATCGGCGATGGCGTTGCGGTTCTTGTCAAGCGACACCTTGCCGGTCGGCGTTTCGAGAACGAGGCTCGCCAGCACGGTGCGAAGCTTGGCGCCACCGTCGGAGACATCGGCGTTGACCTTTTCCAGTCCGGTCAACAACGCGGTGGCGTTGATGTAATAGCCTTGCGCGAACAGCGACGGCGACGGGAAGGCGTTCGGTAGCTTCTTGTAAGCCGCGACGAACTTCTTCCAGGCCGGCGAGTTGTTGTCGTCGGCGATTGGCCCCGCCGACGGCGTGCCGATCACGACGTCGTGGATCTTGCCCTTTGAGCCGAGAATCGTCTGGTCGACGGTTACAGAGCCACCAACCAAGGGCGCTTGGCCGCCGGCTTGTTTGTACTGGGTCAGGAAGTTGACCGAGTTGGAGCCGCCGAGCACGACGTAAATGGCGTCGATGTTGTCCGGCATGGCGGCGATGACCGAGGAGAAATCCTTGGTGCCGATCGGGACCCAGAATTTCTTCACTACGTGGCCGCCGGCCTTGCAGAACGGGGCCATGAAGCCGAACACTTGCGTGTACGGGAAGGAATAGTCCTCCGCGAGCGTCACTACTTTCTTGTAGCCCTTGACGTTGAACGCGTAGTCGCCGAGACCGGCCATCCACTGCGCGCCATCCGTCGAGAAGCGGAAGAAGTTCGGAGCCGGATCGCGCAGCGTCGTGTCCTGCGCGGCCGAGGTGCCGTTGACGAATGTCACGTCCGGTTTGGTCTTGGCGTAATCCTTGACCGCCAAGCCTTCGTCACCCGAAAGCGGACCGACGATCACCTTCACGCCGTCCTGCTCGACGAGCTTGCGCACCGCGCGGACCGCTGAGTCCGGCGAGGCGTCGGACGAGCCTTTCACGACCTCGATCTTCTTGCCGCCGACTTTGCCGCCAAAATCGTCGAACGCCATCAGCGCTCCACGCATGCTGTCGTCGCCGAGGATCGCAAACGCCCCCTCGAACGTGGCGAGCACGCCGATCTTGATGGTGTCTTCGGCCATGGCCAGCGACGGGAACGTCAATCCCGCGGCCAATCCGAGGCCGATAAGTGCGCGACGATGAAAACTCATTGCATCCTCCCTTTGTTTTAAGTCTTCAGATTTTAGCTCGAAGTTCCGCCTCCCCTTGCGCGCGGGGAAGTACGGATTGCTGGGCAAGCAGCGGCTTTATTTTCCCCCACAAACCCAGAAGACCATCCGGCGAAATGAAAACGATCGCCAGAAATAGAAGCCCGATCAAGGTATTGTACCGTTCGGCGCCGACGATATCGATGGCGAAGGTCTGGATCAGGACGACGAACAAAGCGCCGAGGAACGGACCGATCGGATGGCGCAGTCCGCCAATCACGGCAATGACCAGCACGTTGATCGCCTGTCCGACGTCAATGGTACCGGGCGACACCCGCCCGTTGAACCAGACAAGCAGTACGCCGGCGAGACCGGCGATGATGCCGGAATAGAAATACGCGATGATCTTGTGAATTCCGACGTTGAACCCGATGGCACGCGCCCGGCGGCTGTTATCGCGAATAGCCTGCAAGGCGAGCCCGAACGTGGAACGCGAGCAATACAGCACGGCGGCGTAAGCGGCAGCGGCAACAAACAGACACAAATAATAGAACGGCAGCGGGTCGCGCCAATTAATCCCCCAGAAGCGCGGCGCCGGAATACCGGCAAAACCGGAATGGCCGTTGAACAGCGCGTAGTTTTGCTGCGTGAAATAGAAAAAAGCCGCCGCGATCGCGAGCGTAATCATGATGGTGTAAATGCCCTCGGTGCGCACCGAGATGGCGCCGATGATGACGGACGCGACCGCCGCGAGCAGCACGGCAAATGGAACGACCACCCAAAACGGCCAGCCGAAGCCGTGAATGTTCATGTTGTTGGTGCCGAAGATCGCCACCGCATATGCGGCAACCCCGGCGGTCGTTATTTGCGCGAGGCTTACCATGCCGCCGTATCCGGCGAGCAGCATCATCGACAATGCCAGCAGCCCCCAGATCAACGAGTAGGCGCCGATTTGCGTGACGAAGAAATCCGAAGCGAGCAACGGATAGATGATGAGCGCCGCCGCCAGCGCGATATGCGCCGGTCCGAAATGCGTTGGCACGACGCTGACCTGGTTAGGCCGGTCGAGGGCGAGAACCGGGGCCGCGGCGATCCGCGCCGCCCCATGATGCCTTGCGGGCGCAGCGCCAGCGTCACCACCATGATGATGAAAGTCAGCACGATGCCGTAAGTCGGCAAATAAACGAGGCCGATCTGCTCGGCGAGACCGACCAGCAGTGCGCCGATTGCGGCACCGCTAATCGAGCCCATGCCGCCGACAATGACCACCACCAGCGAAGCCAGCAGATAGCGAACGTCCTCGCCCGGCGCGAGCGATAGCGCTGAGCCACCAACCACGCCGGCGAAGCCGGCCAGGCCTGCGCCAACCGCAAACACTATGGCGAAAACGATGTGAACGTTGATGCCGGACGCCGAAAGCATCGAACGATCATCGACGCCGGCGCGGATCATCATGCCGACGCGCGTCGCGCCGATCATCAGCCATAAGCCGACGCCGATGACGATAGCGGCAGCGAGCACGACCAGTCGATAAAGCGGATAAGTCATCATTACCGCGGTCCCATTCGAGCGGATCGCCGCGGTGATTGGCAGCTTGATGGCACCGTCGAGCCACGCCGGCACGCCGATCTGGTAGGTAACGCCGGTCCAAATCGCCAGCATCAGGTCGGCCGCGACGATCGCGATGCCGAGGGTCACCAGGGTTTGGCGCAGTTCGTCACCTTCCAACCGGCGGAAGACAAACACCTGCATCAACAGGCCGACCACGGCGAGCGCGGCAAAGCCCGCAGCAACGCCGAGAAGCCACAGCCCAGTGGCTTCGGTGACTTCGTAGCCGAGATAGGCGCCGAGCAGATAAAGCGAACCGTGCGCCAGATTGACGTTGCGCATCAACCCGAAGACAAGCGTGAAACCCGAGGCGACCAGAAAATAAAGCCCCGCAAGCGTTATGCCGTTGAACAGCGAATTGATAAACGCCTTTTTCGAAATGAGGACGGCATCGAGCCACGTTGGCCAGACCGCGATGAACAGCCACGCAACCAGGGCGGCAACGAGCACCCAGAGAAGGGTCCACGCCTGCCGCCCCGTCAAAGCGGGAGCTGATCGCTCGACCAGGCTCATGCCGTCAGCCGCAGACGCTGCTGATTCATCCGCGGCGCTTTGTGGAACTTGCCATCCTTCATGATCGCGAGGATGCGGCTGCGATCCTGCAGGATACGCACGTCGGCAATCGGATCGCCGTCGACGAGCAAGAGATCCGCCAAATAGCCTTCGCGAACGAGGCCGAGCTCATTTCCCATGCCCATGATTTCGCCGCCGTATTTGGTGGCGGCCTGGATGGCTTCCATCGGCGTGAAGCCGAGCATCTCGACAAAGGTTTGGATATCCTTGGCGTTAGTGCCTTGAGGCGTCCAGGCAAAGCCATAATCGCCGCCGATCAAAACGCGAATGCCACGCCGATGCATCTTCTTCATGGTGTCGATGCACATTTCGAGCTCGCGCTCGTAAAGCATCGCAACCTGGCGATCCCGGCTTGATGCCCCATTGTTCAGCGTGACGCGCGGTGTTGATCAGCCAGGCAATGCCGGGCGCAACAAAATGCTTGTCCTTGTTGGCTTCGAGCATATCGAGCGCCTCTTCGTCGGCGAACGAGGCGTGATAGATGTTCTGAATGCCATGCCGCACGCACTGTTTGACCGATCCCGACGATCTGGCGTGAGCGGAAAGCACCTTGTTCCGGCACTTCGCTTCCTTGACCGCCATCGCGACCTCTTCTTCCGACATCGGGGTCTCTTCGGCCCCCATGCCGGTGATTTCTTCGCCCGATAGATTGAGCTTGATGGAATCGACGCCGTATTTGATCAGTTGCCGGACCGTGCGCCGCACCTCTTCCGGTCCTGAAACGACGAGGCCGAGATTAAGACCCTCGTGCGGAATGTGCGAAGGTGCCGAGTTGCCAAGGCCGCCGACGGTGGTGATTTCAGGACCGGCCGCCAAATAGCGCGGACCGGGAAAGCGCCCTTCATTGATGAATTTCTTGGCGACCACATCGAGCCGCGGTTTGGCGGCCGCCGCGCCGCGGCCGGCGGTAAATCCGGCGTCGAGCACAAGCTTTGCCATCTCCATGGTGACGAGCATGTGCTCTTCCAATTCCATCATCTGAATTGGATCGATGCCGGGCGCGTTATTCCACGACAGATGCAAGTGGGCGTCGATCATTCCCGGCATCACAGTCGCGCCGCTACCGTCAATGACGGTGGCGTTGCCCTGCATTGGGCTCCCTCCGACGCGCGAGGAACCGCGTGACACCTGCTTGATGCGGTTTCCCTGGATTAACACCTCGCCGGTGTAAGGATATTCGCCGGTGGCATCGAGGATCCGGACATTGGTGAAAAGAACGGGCCCGTGGGCGTCGCCGTTCCAGCCGTTCGGTTCGTAAGCCATTTCGTTCCTCCTTGGCGCGGCCGCCGTGACCGCGGCTTTTTGCTAGATCGGAATTGCTTTCAGGCACTCCGAAAGAAGCTTGCCGCATTCTTTCACTTTTTCGATGGGCGTCCAATGTCGCAGCAACGCAGAATTACCGTTTTGGCGCCGCGAAGCGTGCTTTGCGAGTTCTTGTGCGACGCCCGGCGAGAACGCCGTGGACGAAAGCATGAGTGGCCGGAGTTCCAGGTCACGCCAACGCCATGGCGCATAACGACCGGCGATCCTTCGCCGTCCGACGCCAATAACACCGCACCGACCTGAACCGACGGCATCACTCTACGATACCAACCTTGCGGCGTCCGCTTTCAGCCCGACGTTCGCGAAAAGCAGCGATGCCGCAGCAAGATGTGGCCTGGACCGCGCAGCGTCGGAACTCCCCCAAACACCGTGTTTGTTGTTATCTGAAAGGATTATTCGGTCTTTCCGCCAGCTTGGCAAGAATGTCCCTGAAATCTCGGTAAATTCAGGCGCACACCGAAACCGCGAGTTCGTCAATTACGCGCTGACGGAAGGGAGACGGTCGGGTATCTTCTATTATCGTGAGAAGCCGAGAAAATCTGGAGCTTGCGGCCCAGCCGATAGCTTTTGACGAAGCTTTCAGCGCACGGTTGCGCGATTTATTGGTTTGGCGCCGCGATGTGCGCCATTTTCGGCGCGATCAGTTGCCGCCCGGAGTGCTGGAAGACCTTATTGAGCTTGCGTGTCTTGCTCCATCCGTGGGGCTGAGCCAACCTTGGCGGTTCGTTATTGTCGATGACAAAGCAGTTCGCGCCGGGATCCATCAAGTCTTCGCAGCGTGTAACGCGGAGGCGCTGACAGCGCAGTCGCCATCGCGATCGTCGCTTTACGCGCGGCTCAAGCTTGCCGGGTTGGAAGAAGCTCCATCGCACGTCGCGGTATTTGCCGATCGCTCTGCCGAGCAGGGTCACGGATTGGGGTCGCGGACCATGCCGGAGATGATCGAGTATTCCGCTGTTACGGCAGTGCATACCATGTGGCTTGCCGCACGGGCGCAAGGTATCGGCATGGGCTGGATTTCCATCCTTGATCGGCAACAAGTTGCCGCGCTTCTCGATGTTCCACCCGAGTGGAAGTTCATTGGCTATTTCTGTCTCGGCTATCCGGCGGCCGAGGGAACCGTGCCAGAGCTCGAGCAACTCGGATGGGAAGAGCGGCGACGGCCCGCGAATTTTATTATCCGGCGCTGATTTACTGGGTAAATTGAGCGCCGGCACCCTCCCCGGCTTCCACGTTAGCCGCGCGTCGTAACCTTAATCCTGAAGCGCGATGGATGGCCTTCCCGGCACGTGCTTTTTTGCAGCCGGAGGGATAGCAGCGGTACTGCGTACTTGCTGTCTCCTCTGCGGCCCCCAAGCGCGCTCGCCAGCCCTGGTGTTGCGCTTGGGGTGCCGCTTCGATCTGCTATCATGGCGCATCGATATGCGACCACGCTACCGCCAAAATCAGATTTTCACAGAAGTTAAAGCTGGCTGACTTGCGACGGCCACGAGCTGCGCCAGCCCATAGGTTCGGCCGGAGCTGTCGGCTGGCGCCAGCCAATGGATTTGACAGTTTGATACGGGCGCGGGATTGCTTGCTGCCGGGCCGTCACGTCGCCTTGGAATCAGGGATGAGAAAATGACCGTCCTTGCCTGGATTGTCGGCCTCGCGGTAGCCGCCCTTTTTGTTCTGGCCGTCGGCCTTGCCATTTTCTCGGCGTGGACGGCGCGACGGGTCGAGAAGGTGTTGCCGCCTTGCGGCCGTTTCATTGAGGTCGATGGCGCCCGCATCCATTACCTCGATGAAGGTTCGGGTCCGCCATTGGTGCTCATCCACGGCCTTGGCGGCCAAATGCACAACTTCACACATTCGCTGCTAGATCGGCTCAAGCACAATCACCGCGTCATTATTCTGGACCGGCCCGGCAGCGGCTATTCCACCCGCGCCCGCAGAGGATCGGCTGCACTTGGGGCTCAGGCCAGGACCATCGCCGGATTTGTCGACAAGCTTGGCCTTGAGCGGCCGCTCATCGTCGGCCATTCCCTCGGCGGAGCGATTGCGCTGATGCTGGCGATCGAGCATCCGGAAAAGATCGGCGGACTCGCGTTGCTCGCGCCGGCGACACACGCGGGCAAGACCGTGCCGCCGATGTTCCGTGGCATTTATGTCCGCTCGCACGTCATGCGCCGGCTTGTCGCCTGGACGCTCGCCATCCCGATGTCGATTACCAACCGTGAGCTCGTGCTCGGGCACGGTGTTCGGACCGGGCGCCGTGCCCGCGGATTTCGCAATCAAGGGCGGCGGACTGCTGACGCTGCGGCCGCGGAGTTATGTTGCCGCCTCGACCGATTTGATCGCCGCCATCGAAGATCTCCAGCGTATGCCCGCGCGTTATGGGGACCTGACTGTACCGATTGGCGTCCTGTTTGGGACGAACGATCTCCTTCTCGATCACGCGTTGCACGGCGCAGGTTTGGTAGAGAAATGCCCTAGCGCGCACATCGAACTCATCGAAGACGGCGGCCATATGATCATCATCACCGCCGCCGATCATTGCGCCGATTTCATTGCGCGAATGGCGCGGCGGGCCGGTGCACAGCCCGCCGAGTCGGAATTAGTCGCGTAGGTCTTTCTGCTATGAGCGACGCCGCGCTGCCGCACTTCGACGTCATCATCGTCGGCGGGGGACTGTCTGGCGTCGATGCCGCCTATCACCTGCAGACTTATTGTCCCGGAAAATCCTACGTCATTCTGGAAGCGCGCGACGCGATCGGTGGCACCTGGGATCTGTTTCGCTATCCCGGCATTCGCTCAGACTCCGACATGTACACGTTCGGCTATTCGTTTCGACCCTGGCAGACAAATTCCGCCATCGCCGACGGCGCCTCTATTCGCAGCTATATTCGCGACACCGCGCAAACCTACGGGATAGACAGCAAGGTTTACTTCGCACATCGCGTCAAACGGGCGTCCTGGTCGTCCGCCACGGCGTTGTGGACGCTCGAAGCCGAGCGCGGCACCGAAAGCGAGCCGGTTTCCTTTACTTGCAACTTCTTGCTCGGCTGCACCGGCTACTACGATTACGCCGAAGGCTACACACCCGCCTTCCCCGGCGCCGATAGCTTTCGCGGCCGTTTCATTCATCCACAGCACTGGCCGGAAGATCTCGATTATGCCGACCGGCGCGTCGTGGTTATCGGTAGCGGCGCAACGGCGGTGACCATTGTTCCGGCAATCGCGGCGCACGCCGGTCGCGTCACCATGCTGCAGCGTTCGCCGACTTATGTCGTCTCTCGCCCATCGGAAGATGCTCTGGCGAAATGGCTCCGCCGCCGTCTGCCGACCCGCACGGCGTATGCGCTGGCCCGCTGGTACAATGTCCTGTTCGGGCTTTACTTCTACAATCTGTCCCGCCGCAAGCCGGAAGCCGTCAAAAACTGGATCGTCAAGCAGGCGCAGTTACAACTCGGCGCCGATTATGACGTCAAGACCCACCTCACGCCGCGCTACAATCCGTGGGACCAGCGTTTGTGTCTGGCGCCGGACGGTGACTTCTTTCGGGCGATCAAATCGGGCCGCGCCGAAATTGTCACCGATGAGATCGACGCGTTTACCGAAAGCGGCATTCGCCTGCGCTCGGGTCGCGAAATTGCCGCCGACATTGTCGTTACGGCGACCGGGCTAAAACTCAAATTACTCGGCGGCATCGGCATCACCATCGACGGCAAGCCGGTCGATTTCGCCAAGACCATGAACTTCAAGGGCGTCATGTTCAGCGACGTGCCGAACCTTGCCGCCGTATTCGGCTACACCAATGCGTCTTGGACCCTGAAATGCGATTTGACCTGCGCTTATGTCGCGAGGTTGATCAAACACATGGACCGGCACGGCTATGCCGCCTGCACGCCGCGCCAGCACGACACCTCGATCGAACCCGAACCGCTTATCGATTTTTCGTCAGGGTATATCCAGCGCGCCATCGATCAATTTCCGCGCCAGGGATCGAAAAAGCCCTGGCGGCTTTATCAGAATTACGTCCGCGATCTCTTTAGCCTGCGGTTCGGCGCGGTTGGCGACAAGGCGCTCGAATTTACGCGCCGCAACGGCGTAAAAGCCGCCGCCTAGCCGGCCCGCCGCAGGGGATCATTCGCCGGCCTGCATCAACGCCCGATTAAGCCGATTTTCGTCGAGCGCCCGCTCCCATTTGGCAATGACGAGCGTAGCAACCCCGTTGCCAATCAAATTCGTCGGGGTCAGCGCCTGTGACATCAATCGATGTATGCCCAGAATGAGCGCGACACTCTCGACGGGAACCGTTCCGGTTGTCGCCAGGGTCGCCGCGAGAACAACGAAGGCCGCGCCGGCCACTCCGGCCGCGCCTTTCGACGCCAACAGCAGTACGCCGAGAAGCCCGAGCTGCTGCCCGATACCAAGCGGCGTGTCGGTGGCCTGCGCCAAAAATACCGCTGCCGTCGCGAGGTAGAGGCACGTGCCATCGAGATTGAACGAGTAGCCGGTCGGGATGACGAGCCCGACTACGCTTTCTTCCGCGCCCAAAGCCTCGAGCTTGGCGATCATGCGCGGCAACACCGTCTCCGAGGACGTGGTGGCAATCACGATCAAGAGCTCTTCCCGGATATAGCGGATGAACCGAAAGAGGCTCACGCCGCACCAATGCGAAATCGGCCAGAGCACAGCGAAAATGAATATGAGGCACGTGACGTAGAAGCTGATGAGAAGCTTGCCGAGCGAAAATAGCGAACCGGTCCCGAACTTGCCGACGGTAAAGGCGATCGCGCCGAAGGCCCCGATTGGCGCAGCCCACATGACGATGGCGACAATGCGAAAAAACATCTGCGCCGCCACCTCGATCAGATTAGTGAGCGGCTTGCCGACCTCCCCCATCCAGCTCAGCGCAAATCCACAGAGCACCGATATGTAGAGGACCTGCAGGACATTGCCTTCGCTGAACGCGCCGATGAATGTATTGGGGATGATGTTGAGGAGAAATTGCCCCGCGTTCTGGTTCTGCGTGGGTTGCAGGTACGGGGCGGCGACCGAGGTGTCGACATGCGAAAGGTCGACGTGCATCCCGGCGCCGGGCTGGAATAGATTGACGGCCAAGAGGCCGATAATGAGCGCAATGGTCGTGAGCACTTCAAAATAGATCAGCGCCTTGAGCGCGACGCGGCCGACTTTGGCCATGCTGGCCATGCCGGAAATGCCGTGCACGACCGTACAAAAGATGATCGGCGCGATGAGCACGCGGATCGCCTTGATGAAGGCGGTCCCCAACGGCTCCATGCGCGTCCCGAGGTCGGGCGCGAAATAGCCAAGCGCGATGCCCGCCACCATGGCCGCGAGCACCAGGAACCAAAGCTGCAGATAGAAGGGCCGACCGTTCACGCGTATGACGACCGGACGGTCGGCGGGTCTGTCCATACCGGCAATTATGTTATGACCAGTATGCGCGCGACGAGACCGCCGCGCGCATAAGTCTCACGCGTCAGGCGTCGTATTCCGCCGAGATGTCCTTGCCGGTGTAATCTGGCATGAACGCCGCCGCCACCAGACTGATGACCGCGCATGCGGCGATGAAAATCGCGATCGCGTAGCCGCTATGATAAGCGGCAAACAGCGCCGTCGCGATTAGCGGCGATGGGCCTCCGGCGATGATCGAGGCGAGCTGATAGCCCAGCGACGAGCCCGAGTAGCGCAGCCGCGGCGTAAAGGACTCGGCAATGAGCGCGGCCTCCGGACCGTACTGCATCCCGTGCGGAATAAGCGAAAGCACGATGGCGATGAATACCGCCGATGGAATGGCCGTATCGATCATGCCGAAGTACAAAAAGCCGAACAGGCCGGTCACGGCCGCACCGATGAGAAACATCTTCCGGCGGCCGATGCGATCGGAGATGTGCCCGGCAAGCGGAATGGTGACGAATTCCACGCAGGCCGCAACCATCACCGCGATCAGGATGAAATTGCGCTCCATTTTTAGCGTGCCGACCGCGTAGGCAAAGACAAACGCCGTGAAGATGTAGAACGGCGCTTGCTCGGACATGCGCAGCAAAGCCGAAAGGATGATTTCCTTTGGTTGCTTTTTAATCACCTCGATAATGGGCGCCTTCTCGACTTTGTCCTCATCGAGCAGCTTCTGAAACACCGGAGTTTCAAGAATGCCAAGCCGGATCCAGAGGCCGACGCCGACCAGCACGATGGACAGCGCAAACGGCAGGCGCCAACCCCACGTGACGAACTGATCGCCGGAAATGGCGCTGAAAATCGCCACGGCGATCGTCGACAGCAACAGACCACACGGAACACCGAATTGCGGCCATGAGGCGACGAGCCCGCGTTGACCGTGGGTTCGCGACCATTCCATCGCCAGCAGCACCGAGCCGCCCCACTCGCCGCCCACGCCGATACCTTGCAACGCACGAAGCACTGTCAGGATGATGGCGCCCCAGATCCCGATCGAGGAATAGGTCGGCACGAAAGCGACGAGGAACGTGGCGAGCCCCATGAACAGGAGCGTCGCGATCAGGGTCGCCTTGCGGCCGATGCGGTCGCCGTAGTGACCGAAAATCGCTGCACCAACGGGCCGCGCGATGAAGCCGACGAAATACGTGCCAAACGCCAGCAGCGTCGCCGACAGCGGATCCTGATTGGGGAAAAACAACTTACCGAAAACCAGACCGGCCGCGGTGCCGTAGAGGAAGAAGTCATACCACTCGATGGCGGTGCCTATTGTGGAAGCGATGACCGCCTTGCGCAGTTGCGCACTGTGTTCGGTGTCCGATAAGCCGGATGCCGTCGTTGCCATGGCCATGGCACTTCTCCCCGTAAGGTGTCCCCTGGAGCAGATTTTTTCATATCCCGCTCCTTGTGGGATGATACTTCAGGGAAAGGGGCGCTGGCTATAGACGCATGGCCGCAGCGTGGTCGCGAATGCTCGAAAACGCTCCGCCTAGCGATCGAGCGGCAAACTATTCACCCGGCTTGTTCGACGCCGCCATCACGGTGACCGGCATATCGCGATAATTGGCCGCGAACAGCCGCTTCAAGTTCTCGACCTTCGGCAAGTCGTTGAACACGATGTACGGATGGGACGGGTGGAGCACCAGAAAGTCCTGATGATAGTCCTCAGCGGGGTAGAAACCGGTGAGCGGCTCGAGCTTGGTGACGATTGGCTTTGGAAAAACGTGGGCCTTATCAAGCTGAGCGATATAGGCCTCGGCCACGCGCTTTTGATTATCGTCGGCATAAAAGACCGCCGAGCGATAGGATGGCCCTTGGTCGGGGCCCTGATAGTTCAGTTCGGTCGGATTGTGCGCGACCGAGAAATAGATCTGCAAAATCTTGCCGTAGGAAATCTGCTTTGGATCGTAGGTGATCTGAACCGACTTGGCGTGGCCGGTCCGTTCGGTGCCGACCATCTCGTAATGTGCCGTTTCCTTTTTGCCGCCGGAGTAGCCAGACACGGCTCGGACGACGCCTTTGGTGTGCTCAAAAACTCCTTGCACGCCCCAAAAGCAGCCGCCCGCCAAAACTACGGTTTGCGGGTCCGTGCTCGCGGGCGCCGCGGCATCAACTGCCGGAGCCGGAATGGCCACCGCCGGTTCTGCGGCCTTCGCCGCTGTGGTCGCGAGTCCGACGCTCAACGCAGTGAACACAACACGGAAGAATGCCATTGCCGCCTCCGAACTACCTCGCGCTATCGCGGGTTCACGTTTGTCGTTTTTACGGTAGGAGGACGAGTCTCGGCCAATCACAATCGACGGGAAGCCGGACCAGGCCACGCTCACGACTTCGTGTGGCCGCCCGCGTTAGTGCGTCCAAGCCTCGCGGCGCGGATAGGCAAAGTTATCCGAATATGAAATGCGCTGTCGGGCGGGCGGCTTGGTCTCGAACACCTGGTAAGGGATGCCGTGGCGCTCGCAATAAGAGATGGCCTCTTCTTTGGTGTCGAACTGCAGGTGAACCTGTTGCTTCATGTCACCGGAACTCGTCCAGCCCATAAGCGGCTCGACGGTTCGTGGCTGCTCGGGCTCATAATCGAGCATCCATTCCTTGGTTTTGGCTTGGCCGGATTGCATGGCCGTGCGTGCGGGCTTGTAAATGCGTGCGGTCATTGGCGAAATCGCTCAATTAAGAAAAATCGGCCCGGCGTGACGCCCAATTACGCGATGAAGCGGGTGGTCGGGGCAGCAGGATTTGAACCTGCGACCTGCAGTACCCAAAACTGCCGCGCTACCAGGCTGCGCTATACCCCGCCCGGTGAGGCGGTGGATACATGTTTCGGCCGTTTCGGGCAAGATCGGCCGGGCCCCGGCCGCGTTACACGCCGATCAGTCGGCGAGCCGCGTTTCTGCTTCCCGCGGTTGATCAATGATGCCCGAATATCGGGCTCTCGACGCGATCTCCGGGCGCGATGCCGAATTTGCGCGCAGTGCCGGCGATGACTTCGAGTACGGCTCGAACGGGTGCGCCGGACGGAACCAGCCGATCGGACATTGGTTCGGTGTTCTCCGCAATCCGGACAATCCGTCCATCGCCGGCAATGAAAATCATATCGAGCGAGATGTAGGTGTTGTGCATCCAGAAGGAGACCGGCTGATCCTGCAGGAAGTCGAACAGCATGCCGTGGCCCTCGGGCAATTCTTTGCGAAACATCAAACCACGGGACCGTTCCGCCTCGTTTGTTGCAAGTTCGACGCTGAACGCGTGCACCCCGCTCTTGCTGACGATATCGAGCGTCGACTCGCCGGCGGCTCGCACCGGCGCGCCGCCAAACAATGCCAGACCCAAAATGAAAAGGAGTCCGACGGCAACGCAGCGTACGGCGCTAATGGCGTTCAAACGATGGAATGGACTTCGGACGCCTAGACCGCCGCCTAGTGTGAGGCGGGACCCAGCGGTCCGGCTTCGGGGCGAACTTCGGCTGCCATCAAACCCTTCGGACCCGGGCCAAAGCGAACCAGCACGAACTGGCCCGGCCGCAGTTCGGCAATGCCGAACCGGCGCAGCGTCTCCATATGCACAAAGATGTCGGGCGTTCCGTCCCCTCGCGTCAGGAAGCCGAACCCGCGGAGCCGATTGAACCATTTCACCTGTGCCCGTTCGAGGCTGCTGGTGGGCGTTACGGTAACATGGGTTCGCGGCGGCGGCATCTGCGCCGGATGGATCGCCGTCGATTCATCCATCGAAATCACGCGGAAGGCCTGTAACCCTTTTGGGCGGGCCAGCACCTCGCAAACGACGCGCGCACCTTCGTAGGCCGTCTGAAAGCCGTCGCGGCGCAGGCACGTCACATGCAGCAGCACGTCGGCCATGCCGTTATCGGGAACGATGAAGCCGTAACCCTTGGCGACATCGAACCACTTAATGACGCCAGCGACTTCGATGACTTGCGCGTCATCAGGAAGCTCGACTTCCGGCCCAAGCCCAGTCGTGGTGGATTTTGCTTCGATTCCGTCCGACGACATGACGCCGTGACCGCCGCCGCGTTGTGGTAACGCCCCGCGCGGGCGCTACACGAATCAATCAATTGATTCGAACATAACACCCGCCATCCGACGGAAAAGGACAAAAATGCAACACTGGGCTAAAAGCGTCACAACCTGTGAACATCGGTGGATGACGCGCAGTCGGCGAATTGTTCAAGCACCGCGCCGATATCGTGGTGCACAACAAGGTCGGCGATGTCGTCGAAATCGGTCGGATCGCGATTAATGATGATCAGCCGCGCACCGTTGCGTTTGGCGAGTAAAGGAAAACCGGCTGCCGGCCAGACGACGAGTGACGAACCGATCGCCAGAAACAGCTCGCACGACAACGTCAGTTGTTCGGCGCGGCGCATCGGCAGATCCGGCATCGCCTGCCCGAAAGATATGGTTGCCGTCTTGATGTAGCCGCCACAGGCCGGACAATCCGGTGCGCAGCCGTTGCCGGTTTCCATGCGTTGGCGCACCCAGGAAACCTCGTAGCGATGACCGCAGTCGAGGCACAGGGCGTACGTGGTGTTGCCATGCAGCTCCACGACGTCTTCGGGTGCGATGCCAGAGGCTTGATGCAGGTTGTCGATGTTCTGCGTCACGACGGCAGGCACTTTTCCGGCCCGGTAAAGGCTAGCCAGCGCCCGGTGCCCGCGTCCCGGTTCGGCGTGACCGAACTCGTCCTGCATTGCAAAACGCCGGCGCCAGGATTCGTTCCGCGCCTCCTGGCTCGCCAGAAACTCGTCGAACGGAATCGGCCGGTTCTTCGTCCAGATCCCGCCCGGCGAGCGGAAATCGGGAATCCCGCATTCTGTGGAAATGCCCGCCCCGGTAAACGGCAGTACGACCGAAGCCTTTGCGACTGCATCGGCAAGCCTCTCGACCGCGCCGTCTAAATCCGCATCGCGCATGCTTCTCGGTCCGCTCTTTCTACCTATTTAGCCCCGCCCTACATATGAAGGGCCGGCGTGGATAAACCGGGAATACCAGGTCCAACACCAGCCAAGGTGCCATTATGCGCTATCTGCATACAATGCTGCGCGTGCGAAATCTGGACGCGGCGCTCGACTTCTACGTCAACAAGCTCGGACTGAAGGAAGTCCGCCGTCACGTCGACGAGAAGAACAAATACACGCTCGTATTCCTCGCCGCCCCGGCCGACGGCGAGTTGATCGCCAAGGGCCCGCAAAACCGCCAGGCGCCGTTGGTCGAGCTGACATATAACTGGGACAGCGGGGAGGATTACGGCGAGGCGCGCTATTTCGGCCACCTCGCCTACGAGGTGGACGACATCTACGCCACCTGCGAGCGGCTGATGAAAGCCGGCGTCACCATCCACCGCCCGCCACGCGACGGGATGATGGCCTTTGTACGCTCGCCCGATAAGCAGTCGATCGAGTTATTGCAGAAGGGTACGGCGCTTCCGGCAAAAGAGCCTTGGAAATCGATGCCCAATACCGGACATTGGTGAGATTGGGCGCGCTTGCTGGCTGGGACGAACCTCTTTATACCTCGCGCGCTTTCGTGCCGCCGTTGGGCGGTGCAGCGCCCTTCGTCTAGCGGTCCAGGACGCCGCCCTTTCACGGCGGAAACACGGGTTCGATTCCCGTAGGGCGCGCCAGAATTTAACCGCTTCGCTGCTTGGCGCCTATTCCCGGCGCCGACAGAGCGGGTGGTCTCGCTTCGGCCAATCGCCTCAGTGGCCTCAGGCTGATTTCCGGTCGAGCTGGGCGATAACCGCGTTGGCAGCGCGCTCGCCGTCCTGCCACGCTCCGCCGACCGAACCCCACAAGTTTTGATGGACGGCTTCGCCGGCAAACCAGACGGCATCGTTTAGGGGCTCAGCCAAAGCCTTGCGCGCTTCCAGTGCGCCTGGCGGCGCGGAGGAAAATGCCCCGAGAGCCCAAGGCTCTTTTTTCCAGGAAGTAGCGTGCGTCCGCAATACCGCCTGTTTTGCGCGCGAACCGAAAATACCTGAGATCCAGTCGAGTGCGAATTCGGTCATCGCGCCTTCGCCCTTGTCGGCGAGCTCGGCCCCAGTGCGACCGGCCAAGGTGAGAAGCGAGAGGCGCGTTCCATGCACGTTGCCAATGAGCGCAGCCGTCTTGGTACTGAACGCCCTTTCGAAAACGACCTCATTGGCGTTAAGTCCGAGCGAATTGTCGCTGAATTCGAGCGCGACGTGGTCGTAACTTCCTAGCTTCAATTTCTCGAAAGCGTTCGCATGGCGCGCCGGCAGGCGCGGCCTGAACTCGATCTTTCCTGACGCAAGCACGGCCGTGGACGCAGTTATGATGGCCGCCCGCGCGGTTACCACTTCTCGACCCATCGCCACGTGACGGATCGGTCACCCCAATCGACAAAGGTCACGGGATTAAAGAATTTAATCGGAACGCCCAGCGCCAATTTGCGGATAAGAGCCCCTGCCCCTTGCCGAGCCAGATACGGGGGGCTTCGGTTGATGGAGCTGGCGTATTCCTTCGCCGAGAGTTCCTTCAGCTCAGTGCCAAAGCGATACGGCCCCAACACGAATTCCATGGTGCGTTGCCAGGAGCCGAGGTCCGTCGGCAAAGCTTCGGCGCACGATATGTCGCCCTTATCCTTGTCTGCGGCCGCCTGCGCGATTGCCGCATAACAGCGGACGCTCCCCGCGTAAAAGTCCTCCAACTCAAGTTTGGAGTGGATGTCCTCCAAGTTCTTTTCGACGCCAATGCGTTTTCGCACCCTGACCTGCTCGCGTGCCGGATCGGGGTAAAGATCGGCGCCGATCTGTAACGCGAGCTTTGGGAGCGACGTTTGAGCCGGCAGGTGGATTGAGTTGGCACCGCGATCGTACGGCAAATTAAAAATCGCCGTATCGGTGAAGCAGCGGCCCCCCACGCGATCGCTTGCCTCAATGATTGCAAACTTTCTATTTGAGGCGAGCAGACGCCGTCCCGCGGCGATCCCGGCCGCTCCGGCTCCGACGATCAGAACGTCGAGGTCAGGCTCGCGTCGCAGGCCGGCCAATGCCGGGGACGACACCGCGCACAACAGCCCGGCGATGGCGCTCCGGCGCGTAGGCGTGAAGGCTTTGACAGTAGAAGCCATCGTCTGCCCTACAAAACTTCACCGGCACGCAAACCTTCAATATTTGCAGATCTAATGCCGACGACGTTCAATGGGTTGCCGGATCCGAGTTCGCGGCAGAACTCATCGCATCGTTTTTCTCTTTGACGCACATCGCCCGGTGAATTTTTTCGATCGTCGCCATCGCTTTATTGGCAGCTTCCATTTTTCCCGCCAGACCGACGATCTGAGTTTCAGAACTCCGACACTCGGGCAATATCGCCTTCTATGGATTCGCTCATTGACTTCAGTATTTCGGGCGGCTGCGCCATATCCGACAAGACAACATCGCGAAACGATTGCTTGACGTTGGCGGCGCACTTCGACGCGGATTCGTATCTGGATCTAAGTCCCGCAAATCGCCGGTTAAAATCTTCAGATCCGGCGATATCGGACGCGAGACTGGCTGATTTTATCTGGCAAATGTTCGCTACCGTGTTGAATTCCGGGTATTTCGCGTCGGCGACCTTGGTGTACGAGTCCGTGAGCGATTTTGCTTCCGCCATGAATGCGTCAAACACGCATATCAAGTGGCCGCGTCCTTTGTAGCAACGGTCCAGCGTCACTGTTCCCTTCAGTCCGGGAAGCGCGAACGTCTCCTGTTCGGCGGCGTTCTTGTCACACGACGCCAGCGCTTGGGCCAACGACGACGACGGATCGAGCGCCGAACTCTCAGATTGTTCTTTTGCGCTCCCGGGCGGCGAATGTTGCGCTGCAGCGGGGCCCTGCGCCGTCGATGTTGTCGGGTCGACTTCGGCGGTCGGGGGCGCCGCGGGCTTTTCCTTCACTCGCCCGCGCCATCGCTCGCCCGCGACCTGTGCACCCTGTGCGGCGGGTACCGATGACGTCGTGTCAGCACCGGCAGTCGCAGTTTGTTCTCTCACCCGACCATGCCGTTGCACAGCCGGTTGCCCATCCTGTTGGCTCCAGCCTTCGTTGGGAATGAGTATCAGAGCGAGGACCGAGCAAACTGCGAACGCAAGCGTCGCTCGATCCGCCGCATTTTTTGCTTCGCTCTCGTGAAATAGTGTTCTTCTCGCGTTCCCCACCCGAGACTACGCCGCTCCTCACAGTTGTGACAAGGCATTTCACCTGTGAATTCTATATAACGTTGCAAAAAGGCAACGGGCACGGCTTTCTGGGGGCCCACGGCCAAAACCTCTTTTTGGTCAAAGGAATGGCTGAAAATGAAAAACAAGCACTTCAGCAAAATCGGCGGAAAAGGCTCTGCCCTACTGTCCACACAGGCGCATAAAATTGCCGCACTTCTCACGCGCGAGACGCCGCGAATTGGTCCATTCTGGTTGCGAAGCGCCCGCTCCTTGCGCTTCAATAGCCCGGTTCTCGCAACAGGCGATGAAGGGCGTAATGTTGCACAGACGCGGAATAATGCTCGGTCTCGCCGGCCTTGCGCTGGCACCGACTGCACTCGGACGTTTCGGAACGGCTTTCGCCGCCGACAAGGTCAAACCGGGACCGTCGAGCGCGTTGATCGTGGTCGATGTGCAGAATTGCTTCCTGCCCGGTGGCAGTCTCGCCGTCAAAGATGGCGATCAAGTCATTCCGGTGATCAATCGCATCGCCACGAATTTCGAAAACGTGGTGATGACTCAGGACTGGCACACGGCGCACCACGTTTCGTCCGCCTCGAGCCATGACGGCAAGAAGCTGTTCGAGATGATCAAGCTTGCGTATGGCAACCAGGTGCTGTGGCCGGATCATTGCGTGCAGGGCACCGACGGCGCGGCCATCGCCAAGGCTATCGATATTCCTCATGCCGAGTTGATCATCCGCAAAGGCTTTCACAACGACGTCGACAGCTACTCTGCGTTCCTCGAAGCCGACAAGGAAACGAAGACCGGCCTCGCCAGCTACCTCAAAGAGCGGCGGATCGACACGATCTTTGTAACTGGTCTGGCCACGGATTTCTGCGTCGCC
>CAWJUQ010000007.1:0-347285 GCA_963846055.1 uncultured Alphaproteobacteria bacterium | reverse complement strand
GCTCGGTCTGTGATAAGCCACGCACCATGCGCTGCATGCGGAGCCGCGTCCCGACGTGTCGGTCAATCGGATTTGCGCCTTTCTTCGGCATGGAAGACCCCTACGGATATGGGGCCTGCGTCTAAAAGAGCGGCCAACGCACCGGGCTGCCGATATTGCTGCTTATGTATTTCTGGCCTAAATTTGCCTACGGGACCGCAATAAAGCGGTTTCACGCGAACGACTAGCCCCGGCTGCAGGTCCCCAAGCTGTTCCGGGGCTTTCTTTTTGGTGTCAGTCCCAATCTGGAGCCCGCATCAAAAGCCTGGAAGCTTATGACAGCGCGGCTTATCCGCCTTTGCTGTCTTGCTCGGGCGTAACGGGCGCCCGCATGCCGCTTTTGGTGCGATCGTGTTCTTGCTAAAGCGGTTGCTGATGGCCGCTTAGGTCGAATACTTCGCCACAACGGCAGGCAAGTTTGATTTCCTGCCGCTTTTCCGACGGATGCATGACACGAAAATAGGGCGGTAGTCACAACATCCAGATCGGATTTGCGCCGACGTTTCGGGAGCCCAGGCATCTGAACGGCCAGCTTAAGGGCACATGGCTGCGAGCGTAACCTTAATTTCGCGCGGCCGTGGAATGCGACAATCACGCATGCTCATCTTCAGACGGGGCGGACCACGATCCCCCAGATCCCCGCCGCCTCATTGCAGCCCCAGGCGGCGCGCGCCTCGCCCGTCTGGGGCTCTCTGTTTGCTTGGCCGTCGAGTGGGCCGTTATGCCGCCGCCTTGGACGTTTGCGGTAATAGGATTTCTCGTGGGGACCGCGTTTGGATACGCCCTTCGCTCCATCGTTTCCTGGCGTCGCCGCGTTGAAGCACGGCGCCGCTACCACGCTACCGGCTCATATCGGCGTCGCCGATAGAGCCGACAATAATGTGCCCGAGTTTTGCGCTCTCGTGGTCTAATAACTCACCTAACGAAAGAGGCCGGGGAGTGCCCCCAGCCCCTAGCGCCGCTATCCTAGATGCTGCCAAGCGATCTAGGGAGCGAGTCGTAGTGACCGAGGAATTTATCAAGGCCGAGGTTCGTCTTTATGTAATCGAGGTTTTCGTCGCGAATTTTTTTGCGCTGACTTGCACCCAACTTGAGCCGACAGCGCCTGCGGGGCTCTTTGGGGAGATACAGAAACAGATGTTGACCGGCGCGAGGAGTTTGACCTTTCCGGACGTTGACCCCGCGATGTCTGATATGCTTTCAGCCGAGATAGAAGCCGCCGTGTCTCGCCTCGGGGCCATGGTAAGTGAGCAAATAAGCCGAGGTTTAAGGGGAAGGAACCAATAGTCATCTAGGCAAGCGCCTCCGTTGCGCAGATAAGCGTTACCCACAGACGCACGGCGATTAAGTTTTGATCGGCTCGGATGGCAGTCCGGGCCGATATTATTTTGACCGAATCCACGTCTCGCTATCGTCTCGCTCTTTGTCTGTTTGGCCGCGCGGTAAGGGCGATCGTCCAAAGTTTGGCCGCGCGGTAAGGGCGATCGTCCAAAACACGCATACACCAATCACCGAAATCATTAGGAAATCTCAGCGGTCGAAATGGTAGACTAAATTCGGGTAATCGGGCGTCTTAGCCCTAAGCCGAGGCGATATCCGCGCTTCTAATTGCTCTGCGCGGTATCTGAGCCGCGCGTAGGTTCGCCGATGCATGCCCTTTGGCCTCTCCGGGAACGGTGCAACAAGCGAAGCATTTCCGCCAAGGCGCATCCGCAGCTTGCAAGCCTCGAAATGCCTGCGACTTTCCGCACTCTTGGTTTGGCTCGCGTAGGGCGGATTGCCGACGCAGGCCCGACAAAAATAGCCCACGAACCCGTTAAACAGCTTCGCCACACGCCGTTGGCAATGGGGGCAATGCAGCCAGGGCCGCAGACCCCAGCCGAAATGGCAACGGGTCCACGAGACCCGGATCTGCTGGGGGACTTTGCGTGGCATTTCCAATTCGATTAAGTGGCGATCAGCGCGGATTGTGGTGATATCCGCCCAACGAAGCGACGACCAGGTGCGCCGGCGTTCGCCGAAAATCCCAAGGCGGCGCAGCGTCCCGACGTCCAAACAGTCGCCACCGCATTTCTCAATTGTTTTTCGTAGCGGCGGTTTACCCAGACGCTCTCGCTCGTCCCGCTGATCAAGAAATATTCGCGGGAAATGGAGTGTTTGGTGACGCGTCACGGGCATCAGTTCAATGTTTTATCGAAAAACGCATAGAGCGCTTCGATAATTGACTTTAAATCGTTACGCGTTTCGGGCTTTAGCAATCCTTTGTCGATTAGGGCGTCAATTTCGGTTGCGCGTAACTCGATATTTAGACAGTGCAGCCCGTTGCGACGCCGCTTCCGGTGCCGGCGCATTCGTTCGGCAGCGGGAGTCAGATCGGCAAATGCGATTTTTGCCAATTCGTTCAATATATCGGCGCGAGTAATGGTCATGGTCGCAATTTCCTCTATCGGCCTTTCTCGAGTTGTCGAACGCGCTGCCTCATCTGCTGAGCCTTTTGAGCAGCAATCTGCCTATTCACAAAACTGGGGTCGTTGGCGCGCGGAGGCGACGCCGGTATTGGCGTTCCATCGCTGCTGAGCTGTGGCGGCGCAGGAGGGCCATTGCCGTAAGCCAAAGCGGGCGGTTTGGCGGGGGAAGCGTCCGCTATGCCACCATCGTCAAATCGTTTCGGCTGCCGGCCGCCACGACGAAACTTGTCGAGGCGATGCTTTGTGCGGCCGCCTTCTACCTGCCCTTGATAGGTAGAGCGTCTTTTGACTTTGCTGGCGCTCGGCTGCTGTTGCTCATTTGCTTCTTCGTAAGCTTCAACCCGCCTTTTCGCGGATGTCGGTCTTTGGCGCTGTCGTTTCAGCTTGTGACGCTGCTTCATCGAGCGGTCCCTCTTTTTACCCGCCCGCCTTTTTTGATCCCCGGGACCGGAATTTTTGGTGACACCGGGAAAGCTCGGCGCGTTTTTCTGAAGGGAGGCAAGCGTGGCCGCCGTCCGCGCCGCCATATTCTTTCCGGCATTTTGAACGAGCGAGGCGACGTAATTCTGTTTGGGTGTGGTGGTAAGATCCTGCTGCGTGGGCGGATTGAAAATCGACGGTGCTGCGCCGCCGGCGTCGTATCCACGATGCCTTGGTCGGCCGCCGTGCTTGTAGGCTGGCCGTGGGCCGAGCAACTCGTCACTCTATCCGCCGAGTGTGCCCTTCGGACGCTCCCTATCAGCCCCGGCAATTTCTTTTCCAGGATCATCGGCGCTTCTAGTCGATGCAGCGCTGCTGCCGGCGGGTCCACCGTTGTCGTAGCGGTTGTGCGACCTGCCACCACGGCGGAATTTATCCAGACGATGCTTGGTCCGTCCGCCTTCCGCCCTCATGTGGTGCATCGAAGAGTTCTTGACCTTGGCAACGCCCGAGCTCGGTTGCTCGTCCGCTGCTTTGTCAACCTCGAGACGCCTATTGCGGGATGCCGTTTTTAGGCGCTGCTGTTGGCGTGTATGGCGATGTTTCATGGTTTTAATCCTTTCGTGTTGTCGACGACGCAATGTTGCTGCTCATGGCTGCGTTTCCCTCGCTAGGGTGTCGAGCGCGACGCCGAGCGGCCCGGTGGCATTACCGCGTGCGTCGCGACAGAGCGCCTTGCGGAGCGTCTCCATAGGGCAGCCGAATTGGAGGGCGAGTGACGCCGCAATGGCCGCGTCAGCCGCCATGATACCGGCGGTGAAATCGGCTTTGTGATTTTGCAGGAAGATCTCACCGAGCGAACCGTCATCAAACCGGCTCGCGGTGGCGGTAAACCTGGGGCCACCTACCTCAAGAGTGAAAGTAATGCTGCCGCGGCGATCAGACAGCCGGCGCCGGATTGCCTCCTTCATGACGCCAGCCCCCCATGATCGAGACCGGTGCCTAGATGGGGTCCCGCTTCACTGAACCGGCGATGTCGGTAAGATCGGTAAGATCGGTAAGATTGCCGTTTAGCTGTGTATTTTCCGAGGCTTGCGCCCCCAATCTTTCTTTCTGTCCGATCTTACCGGCATCTTGCTTCTTACTGTCGGTGAGGACGTAAATGCCTCGCTTGAGGCGGGCGATCTCGCCATCTTCCTTCATCTTGAACAGCAACGTGTCCATGGCCCCGCGACCGGTGCTGCCAGTCGCCGCCATTATTTCCGACACCGCCAATCCGTCGGGTCCGGCCCCCTCGAGCGCCTTCAGAACCGCAGCCCGCTCGTTCGAGACGTAGATTTCCGAAGCCGCGCCCAGGATCCTCCAGCGGCAATTCGCTCGGTCGAATTGCAGGGCCGTCTCAATCTCTTCGATATCCCGCCCACGGGCGTGAAGGGTCACAGCGCCAGCATGGCGTTTCAAAACAATGATCGTATCTGCCGCGCCTGTTAAGCCGAGCGTGCCGGACACCGTGTCGAACGGATCGTCGGCCTCCATTTTCCTGACGTGATGATTGATGACGATCGCAATGCGATGTTTGCCGGCGATCTTTTGCAGACCGGTCAAGGCCGCATAATCGGCGCTGTAGGCGGCCGTTTTGCCGTTCTGAACTGGCCGGAATTTCTCGAGCGTGTCGATCACCACCATTACGGGGTTGGTCACGGAGCGACACCATTCCTCGATGTCGTCCAAACCGCCTTCGTCTGCTCGCTGCCAGTCCGTCACAAGCGCGAGGCGCTCCGGCCACGCAGCTTCGCTGCTAGGCCAGATTTTGCTCATCCGCCTCTTGAGTCGGCGGTTGTTATCCTCCAATGCAAGATAGAGGACGTCACCCTGAGCAGGCTTCAATGTCCCGAGCGTGAAACGATCGGCCGCCGCTGCTAGGCACAAATCGAGAGTGAGCCAAGATTTTCCGACCTTTGGCTTGCCAGCGAGTATCGTTGCGCCTTCGGAAATGTAACCGGTCAGGATGTGGCGAACAGGCGGAAATGTCATCCCTTGTAGATCGCTCGCCTTCACAATCTTCCGGCGCCAGCCACGTTGCGTCTCTTCGGTCTCAACCTCTCGGTTATCTTGCGGCTCCCAAAGCGGAGCGGCGTCAATTCGCGCTAGCAATTGCTCGGGAGTGCCGCCGCCAGCAAGGAAATCTGAAACGTCGTTTTTCTCGGGCAGCTCCGGGAAATGCACAATCTTAATCGACGCAGCGCCGGCTGCACGCGCTACAAGAGCTTTTTTCTCGGCATGAGCTCTACCGGGCTCGTCATTGTCCGCCAGGATGACCAGGTGCCGACCGCGCAAGAACTCGCCAATGCCTTCGGGGAGGCCGTCGCCGACACCGCCGAACGTAAATCCCGGAATGTTCAAGCGGCTGAGGGTATCGATGTCCTTCTCGCCTTCCGGCCAAAAAATTTCGTCGCCGACGAGCTCCGGATCGAAAGGATTGATTGCTGCGCTTCGATACGGGATGGCAATATAGTCATCCGGCTTTTTCGCCTGCCAGCCGATCGGTGCGCTATCAACGAACGCCCTATACCAGTTCGTGAAACGACCGGTGCTGTATTTCACCTTGATGCGCGCTGGGCAATCGCCAGACAGATAAACGTGGCGCCGCAATTCGTCCGACTGTCTCGGCGGCCCCTCATCGCCCCATTGATAGACCTTCGGTGTGTCGGCAGCCGGCGCGGTCTTCGCGATGTTATGACCGTTCGCGTGGCCGTTCGATGCGTGTCCGTTCGTGTTCGACACAGGCACCGAAAGATGCCGTGCCAGCTCGCGTGCGGCGTCGCTTTGGCTGCAGCCGCGGACGTAAGCGGTGAAGGAGATGAAATCGCCGCCGTCTTTGTCAGCAGCAAAGTCACCCCACTTACCCGTCCTGTAATTGATGGAAAAGGAGCCGGGCGACTTATCGTCCCGCGTTGGATTGCGGACGACATATTCCAGGCTGCGAAATTTGCCGCCTGGAACCAAATCTTGAACTAATGAGCGGCCGTTGCGCAGGGCCGCGGCGTTGATGCCGGCGAAGTCAATTTCTGCGGTCATGCGGCCCTCCCGTCGATCGCGTGACCAACGAGCTGGCGAATGATCGTGCGTTCGCTTTCCTCGGCTGCTTTCAGGATATTAAATTCATGCTCTGGCAGATGTCGTTCAATGACGTCGCCGACAAGTCCACGCAGCCGATCAGGGTCGATTGCGTCCAGCTCAACCGAGATAACGCCGAAGTTCTTTGACCTAGTATCGGAGGTTTTGGTCGGCCGGGTTGGGAGTTCCCACTCTTCAATCTGCCAAGGCTGCACCGCGATGCGCTCGAAGTGGATTTCGGCTTCCGGTGCCATCTCCCTGAGCGTCTGCTCGATTTTCTCCGCAGCGTTGACGCCTGAAGGATCATAGTCTCCGAAATGATAGATATGGGTGGGTATCTTCAGTTGGCCGATGAAGTCGGCTGCGCTGTGAAGGAAGGACAGCGAGGCGTAGCCGCGTGCGACCATCAGCGGTACGTCGTAGGAGGCCGTCACCGGCATCACCACGCCTGCCAACGCATCCTTTTCCAGCCAGATCTCGACGTAGCAGTCCGCCGCCGCCCAGAGGTTTTTCCGGTAGAACTTCGCGGTATGGGTGAGCGCCTGTTCGATGCCATCGAATGATCGCGGCTTGCGCTGCCAGCGGGTGTTGTCGGCCAGCCAATCGTAGGGAAGCACACCGGATCGGCGCATCTGCACAAGGTCGGTCTGCACCTTGGTGTAGCCGGCCTCCGTCTTCTCCACGACGTCTTGCACCGTGGCCTGGTAGAACACCTGGCGCACCGTCATCGGCTTCATGTCCGCGACGATGTCGAAGAGAGCCTGGCGGCGCGCCTCAACCTCGGCCTTAGTCGCCCGACGACGCTTTATGTGGCTAGCCTGATTAGTCGCCGCCGAGGTCAATTCCGTCACAACTGCGGTCGATGTCATGCCCGCATCTCCGTTCTGGAGATCGGCACGGCGCTCTTCCTGAAAATCGGGATGCTTCGACGCAGGCCGTCGCGTCGAGAAACGACTACCCATCCAGCGCGGACAAGACGAGTCCGGAGAAGCGACGGATACCTGTTGCGAGCGTTGGCCCGCTGGATTAAATTTATCATTGCTCATTGTTTCCCTCGCCCGGCCGGCGGTCACACGTCGCGCCGGGCTTTCTTTGTTGGTGATTGGTGACGCAAGGGATTAGGCGGCTGCGGCCTGCTGGTCGCGATCTTCACCGCCACGAACATGAGCAGCGATGAAAGCGTCCAGGTCGCTTTTCCGATAGAAGATCCTGGAGCCGATTTTTACGTATTTACAGCCGCGACCTTCGCTGCGCTCTCGCGCAAGAGTGCGGATTGAGCGTCGCTGATAATCCGCGCTCTCCTTCTCGGTCAAAAGGTTGGTAGCAGTCATTTTCGCGTCGTCTCCGTTGCCGCAGTTGGCGGCGGACGACACGTAAATACAGGCGTCGGCGATTAGCTAAGAGAGGGGGTTAACTACCTGGGCAGCGGTGTGGAGTTGCACCCAGCGAGAGAACGCCGAGAGTGCAATCTGCCGAGCTGCGAGACGATCACCGCCCTGCATTATTGCTGAGAATTGGCGTTCTGCGGGGTCCTTAAGCGTGTCGTCATAATAAGCCGCTGCCGTACCCTCTCGGCTCACGGCGCGGGAAATTTGTTTGCACCAGTTCCGGATCGTCTTATGCGTCAGATAGCCAGATCCGCGCTGCGCGCGTAAACCAAGTTTTCGAAGCTCGGCTGCTACAACCTTATGGGCTCGCTGTGGTTCTAGACCGGCGCTCACAAGCCGACGTACGGCAGCTGCTGAATGGCCCTGTAGGGCCAAATGCCCGTGGTTAGAAGGCGATCGCCCGGGGCGAGGAGTTGGCCGCACGACCGGCAAGACAGAGTTATCGTCCAGCGCCTGCAATGCAACCATCAAATCCACAATCGGAATGTGCAACCCTTCACGGTATGGCTTTTCGAACAGAGCAGCAAATCGCCACAGGGCGCCCATAGCCGTAAACGCGGCAGCCCGCCCCGCGTCACCTTCCTCGTCAAACTGCCGCTTTGCGTCCCGCAACAGAGCGAAGACGAACGCCAGGCCGATGTTCAGCGTATCTAAAGCGTGCTCATCAAGCACTTCGGGCAACGTGCCCTCGTACTTATCGAAGAATTGCGTGTGCAGCGGTTGTTCGTGGCGAACACCTGCCACACTGTCTTCAGCGGAGTTGGGCTCGGATTTTTCGGCGCGTCGGGTCCGCATGGGGTCCGCTCAACTGGACTAGGGCGCTCGCAAATTCAGAGCATGGGAACTAAAACACTGAAACTTAACTAGTAAATTGGTGAGCCCGGATGGGATCGAACCATCGACCTACTGATTAAAAGTCAGTCGCTCTACCACTGAGCTACGGGCCCGTACGCGCAAGTGCATACTTAAAACTTTACCGCGTTGCTAGCCACCTGCTGCCTTGCGCGTGCCAAGCAGGAGGGCTTTTGGTACATTAAAGGTGTCTCCCGGGACCATGCCCAGCAAGGAATTGTGCCATGCCGATCGTCAACCGCGTCGCCGACCTCCATGCCGAAATCACCGATTGGCGGCGCGATATTCACGCCAACCCGGAACTTCTCTACGACGTGCACCGAACGGCGGCCTCGGTCGCCGAGAAGCTTAAAAGCTTCGGCTGCGACGACGTGGCCACCGGGATCGGCCGGACCGGCGTCGTCGGCGTCATCCGCGGCCGCAAGCCCGGTGGCAAGGTGGTCGGGCTTCGCGCCGACATGGATGCGCTGCCGATCCAGGAGGCGAACGATCTGCCCTACAAATCGACCGTGGCGGGCAAAATGCACGCCTGCGGGCATGATGGGCACACCGCGATGCTGCTCGGTGCCGCAAAATACCTCGCCGAGACGCGCAATTTCGCCGGGACTGCCGTGATGATCTTCCAGCCGGCTGAGGAGGGCGGTGCCGGCGCGCAGGCGATGCTGCGGGACGGTTTGCTCGATCGCTTCGGCATCGAGGAGGTGTTCGGCATGCACAATTATCCGGGCATGCCGATCGGTCAGTTTGCCATCCGCTCGGGGCCCGCAATGGCTTCAACCGACACCATCGGCATCAGGCTCGAAGGCGTCGGCGCCCATGCCGCATTTCCGCATACCGGCGTTGATACGATTTTGGTCGGAGCGCAAATCGTCAATCAGTTGCAATCGATTGCGTCGCGGAACGTCGATCCGGTCGAAGCCGCTGTGGTTTCGATCTGCACCTTTCACGGCGGCGAGGCGGTGAACGTCATTCCGCAAGAGGTACGCCTCGGCGGCACCGTGCGCACCTTGTCTCAGGAAGTCCGCGAGCTCGTCTTGAAGCGCGTGCGTGAAATCGTGGATGGCACGGCGAAGCTTTATGGTGCCAAGGCTCACGTCACCCTGACGCCCGGCTACCCGGTTCTTGTCAACGACAGCGGCCGCACCGCGTTCGCGGCGTCAGTGGCGCGCGAGGTCGCCGGCGACGGCAAAGTCGACGATCAGTGGCCGCCGCTGATGGGCGCCGAAGACTTCGCCTTCATGCTCAACGAGCGGCCGGGCGCCTTCATCTACGTCGGCAACGGCGACAGCGCGGGGCTACATAATCCAAAATACAACTTCAACGACGAAGCCATCCCGCACGGTACGTCATACTGGGTGCGGCTCGCCGAAACAGCGCTCGCGGGCTAACACGCTCGCCCCATATGGGCGCTGGTGAAACCGCTCGGCAAAGGGGCGGGATCGGCAGCGCAGCGATCCGGCTATTGGGCAGCTTCGATTTTCTCGGCCGACAGTTCCGCCGGCTCGGCAATGGCTATGGTCTTGGTGCCCGGCAAGAATTCCCGCGCCCGCGTCTCGATCGCCTGCCAATAGGCCAGCGAATTGAAACGCGTGCCTTCAATCAGCGCGATCGCCACGGCGGCAACGAAGGGCAGGCTCTGGACCACCAGCACGGCGGCGAAGATATTGATTTCGTGCACCTGCTTATAATTGGTGACGACGAGCGTCAGTGCGCCAAGGAGCAGCAGCCCGCCAATGACAGCCTCCCAGAAGGCGCAAAAGTCGGGACCTTTGCGCGCGACGCCGCCCTTGGCGGTGCGCAGGAACGGAATCCGTTCTTTCAACACGCCGAAGCCGACCGCGTGTGCCACCGTCCACTGCATGGACATGGCGGCAAAAATCGCCCCACACATTTGACGCGGTGAAACGCGCACGCGCAGGCGATAGAGCGCCACGAAATGCGCAACCGAAATCACGAACGCGGCGATAATCGGAAGCGTCAGGATGCGATCAGGCACAGCGATAGTGGCGAAGGCGACAACCGGCACCCAGACGATATTAAGGATGGCGACTACCAAGCCGACGCTCTCGGCGCCGAGCCAATTTAGCCAGCCCAGTGCGAACTCGCGTTTCTGCTCGCGGGTGAGCGTCGACGACCACGGCAGCAGATGCCGCCAGTGCTTGCGCACCAGCTGAGAGCCGCCGAAGGCCCAGCGCTGCCGTTGGCGCTTGTAGGCTTCGAAAGTGTCGGGCAGCAGACCATAGCCGTAGCGGCGGTTGGTGTAGTGCGCGAGCCAGCCGCGAGCGAGAATGGCAATTCCGAGATCGCTGTCCTCGACAATGGTGTCGCTTGACCAGCCACCGACGCTGTCCAGCGCGGTCCGCCGGATCAGGCACATGGTGCCGTGCACGATAATGGCATTGACCTCGTTGCGCTGGATCATGCCGATATCGAAGAACCCGGCATACTCGGCGTTCATGACGTGATGCATGACAGAGCGCGCGCCGTCGCGATGATCCTGCGGCGCCTGCACCAGTCCCACTTGAGGATCGGCAAACTGCGGCACCAGATCTTTCAGCCAGTTCGGCTCGACTGCGTAATCCGCATCAATCACAGCGATGATTTCGGCGTCTTTTGCGGTGTGGGATAGCGCCAACCGCAATGCTCCGGCTTTGAAGCCGGTCAGTCCTTCGACGCGAACAAACTTGAAGCGGTCGCCCAGCGTGCGGCAATGCTCTTCGACCGGCCGCCACATCTCCGCATCGGGCGTGTTGTTGATCACCAGCACGCATTCGAAATTGGGGTATTCGAGGCGCGACACCGCATCGAGTGTTGCCGCCAGCATCTCCGGCGGCTCGCGATAAGCGGGGATATGGATCGAAACCTTTGGCGCGAATGTCTCGGGAACGAGCGGCGGCGCGGCAATCAGCCGCCGCGGCATGCGGCCGAAGGCGATGGCCGCAATCTCTTCTATCCGGGCGAGCGCTATGGCGAGAAGCGGCAGCAAGAGGACCATGCCGAGGCCGAGCGCGAAGGCGGCGCCAGGCACGAAGTAGTGGCCTTTCCAGAAGGCGATGATCGCGGCCGCCCAGGCGCCGATCATGTTGGCCGGCACGGCAAGGGTAAGAGCCTGTCGCGCGGTCACGCCCCGGATGGCGAAAATGGGCAGCGAAAGAAGCAGCCCGATCAGGACCGCAAAACCGGCGCGCTTAACGTAGTCGGGGTCGGTGACCGGGCCGGTCCAGGAAAACTTCGGCTGTCGCGAAGCGTCCAGTAGCCCCCAATAGGGGCCGACGCCGCCCTCCATGGTCTTCCAAGGCTGGTCGATCGCCTCAATGACGTTGTAGTCGATGCCGTAAGCTTCCGCGCGCGTGACAAAATCGCGGAGTAACACGGCCTGGTCGATCCGGCCCGGATTGGCGTCGTGAAAATTGTAACCGGCGCTCGGCCAGCCGAACTCGGCAATAACAATCCGCTTTCCAGGGTGCATCCGGCGCAGGCTGTCATAGGCTTCAAAGGTGCGGTCGACGGCATTGGCCGCATCGAAACCCGACCAATAAGGCAAGATGTGCGCGGCGATGAAATCAACCGAAGAGGCCAGTTCCGGATGATCGATCCAGGCCGACCAAATTTCGCCGGTGCTGACCGGCACCGGACTTGACCTCTTTACCCGCTGGATGAGCTTGATGAGGTCATCGACGCCGGTCTCCGTCCGCAACATCGTCTCGTTGCCGACGATGATCGCATTCACGTTGCTGTTGTGCCGGGCCAGATCGAGCGCGGAACGAATTTCGCGCTCGTTGCGCTCCTGGTTCTTGTCGATCCAGGCGCCGAGCGTGACCTTGAGGCCAAACTCCGCGGCGATCGGTGGGACGAGCTCGGCGCCCCCCGTCGATGAATACATGCGGATGGCGTGGGTGTAAGGGGCGATCGCCTTGAGGTCAGCCCGGATTTGCTCCGGGGTTGGGCGCTCGCCGGAATCGGGATGCTTTGAGGCGACAAACGGCGCGTACGAGACGCTGGCGAGCTGGCCGGTGAAATCCGGAGGCGTCTCTTTAGTCCGTAGCGAAGCCCACAGGCCGGCATGCACGCACGCTACAAGCGCGAGCACGGCAGCGACGGTCCGCATCGAATGTCAACCACGCGGGGATTGGGAAACACGGCCAGACCTGACCCCAAGGCTCTGGCGATGGAAGAAAGACGCCTTCGGAGCAACAAATAAAAATTAGCCTTCGGGAGTGGCAAATTCAAGACAACGCCTCTCCGTTAGGCAACTTTTTTGCTTACAGATACGCAATGTTTCTGACGATTACGTCAGTGGCTGGCAGGCGGGGTACCGTTGGCGGCTGCGGGCGGAGGCGGTGGCGCTTGAATCGTAGGATTTGTTGGATTGATCCAGCATGACAGGATTCGGCCGTTAAGCGTGTCGGCGACCTTGGGGTCGATGTTGTTGCCATGCTGGATCAGGCAGCGGAACGTCGCCTGAATGTGAGCGCTCGGGCAGCCGAAACGGTCGTAAAGGTCGAGGTGACGGAACGCGGTGTCGAGGTCGTCGCGCCACAGCAGGCTGACCACCCGACGGCCAAGCCAAACGCATTCCGGATTGCCTGTCGGCCCGCTCAAAGCCTTCTGTGTCTCGGCGTACTCATCAACCTTTTGGGCCTCTTTGGGTGGCTCCTGGCCCGCCGGGGCGGCCTTGTCTGCCGGCTTGGCGTCGTTGTTGTCGGCGGCGAGAACCATCGGCGCCCAAACCCCGAGAACCGCAGAGAAAAGCCCCACCGCACAGGCTCTGCGGGCGACGCTCAACAGACTATGGACCATGGTTCAACTTGTATGATGGAACAATTCGAGCCGAGCAGTACGGTCTTCTTACGCCCCAGAATACGCCGTGATTGCGGCGGTCCCCAACGCTCAAATCAGAACACTCCAACTTCGGAGCTTTGTCCAGCGCGGCATCGCCGCGGGCTTCGGGTCCTTGGCACGAGGCCATTGTAGGGTTAATGCCAAGCCGTGTTCCGAGCGCCAAATTCTTCCGCGATCGGCCCCGCGATCGCGTCGTTCGCCTTAACTGCGCTCGCGATTGCGGGAGCGTGGTGGTGGCTTGGTGCGCCGGTCCAACTGCCGAAAGTCGATGCCGGCTCCAGCCAACTCTACTGCCTGTCGTACGCGCCGTTTCGCGGCGCTCAGAACCCGATGGTGGAAGGCACTCGTGTTGATGCCAGTCAAATCGACGAGGATCTCGCGCTTCTGGCCAAGTACACCAACTGCATACGGACCTATTCGGTCGACGACGGGCGGGACGATGTCCTCAAGAGTGCCCGGCGCTACGGCCTGAAAGTTCTGCACGGCATCTGGGTCTCGCACGATGCCGACAAGACCCGCCAGCAAGTCCAGACGACCATCGCGCTCGCCAAGGCTTATCCCGACGTCATCAAGGCCATTGTCGTCGGCAACGAAGTGCTTCTGCGCGGGGAAATGTCGGCGGCGACCCTTGCCGGCATCATCCGCGAGGTGAAAGCCGCAGTGCCGATGCCGGTCACTTACGCCGATGTTTGGGAGTTCTGGCTCCGCTATCCGGACGTGCAAAACGCCGTCGATTTTGTGACCGTGCACATCCTGCCGTACTGGGAGGATTTCCCGATACCGGCTTCGCGCGCGGCGGAGCACGTTGCCGACATTCGCGGCCGGGTCGCCGCTGCGTTTCCGGGAAAGGAAATCGTGGTTGGCGAATTCGGTTGGCCAAGCCAAGGCAGAATGCGCGAAGGCGCGCGTCCCTCGCCTTCGAACCAGGCCCTGGCGCTGACCGAGACGCTGGCGCTCGCGGCCCGCGAACATTTCCAGCTCAATGTCATTGAGGCGTTCGACCAGCCGTGGAAGCGCGCGCTCGAGGGCACCGTCGGGGGCTACTGGGGCATCATCGACCGCACGACAGGCGCGCCAAAATTCAATCTGACCGGCGGTAGCGTATCCGATCACCCGAATTGGACGACCCAGGCCGCGGCCGGAATCATATTGACGGCGCTCGCCTTCGCGGGCGCCGCCGCGGCTGCTCGTCGCAAGCGCGTCTCCGCCCGGCAATGGGCTTTGATCGCCGGGATGTTGTTTGTTTCGACTGTTGCGTTCGGGTGGACCCTGGAAACGGTCGCCGTCGAAAGCTTTAGCTTAGGCAGCTGGCTTCGCTCGCTGGCCTTCGCGGCCGCGGCCGCCGCGGCGCCGATTGTTTGCGCCAGCGGTTGTGCGGCCGGCCGGCCGGTACCGGCTTTCGCCGATCTCATCGGCGGCCGCGCAAGACTTCGTGATGGATTCGACTGGGCGCTCGGCGGAATTTTGATACTGACGATGGTAGTCGCTGTCGAAGCGGCGCTGGGGCTGGTCTTCGATCCGCGCTATCGCGACATACCGTTTGCGCCGCTCACCGCGGCCGCACTGCCTTATCTCGCTCTGTCATTTACAGCACCGCGGCCGGGCATACGTCGTTCGGTCGCCGAGAGCGTCGCAGCAGCACTGCTGGTCGTCTGTGCCGCGTACATTGTGGTCAACGAAAGCTTCGCCAATTGGCAGGCGGCGTGGTTTTGCGCCGGCGCGGTCGTGCTCGCGCTCAGCCTTGTGCGGGGGCGGGACGCGCCAGGCTCAGAATAAGCGTCGCGGCAGCGATCGCCGACAGGTCGGCATTGTGCAGCACCAGCCCAAACGACAATGCGGCAAGCGCCACCGCGAAAAGACCAAGGGACGGCCGAATGAGGTTGAGGATCGCTGCCGCGAGCGCAACGCCGCCGAAGACTTCATGCTCGTAGAAGACGATCGCAAGCCGGAAAGACGAGCATAGCCAGGTGTCGAGGCCGGCCCGGCACGCGAGCGAAGTGACGGAGTTCTCCAGCGCCATGTGGCGCAGGTAGAGCGCCTCCCCAACGCAAAGGAATGCGATGACAATCAGCCAGTTCACCTGGCGAGCCGTCGGCAAAAACAGAACGCGCGGCGTCATGGCCCCTCTGACTATCGCATAGCGTAACGCTGAATAGCCGCCGACTGCGTCTTTGTCAGCACCTGGCGCAACGCCGCGGCTGCTATTGAAGGGCGACCTGCTGCCCGTCGAGGGCAACCGGCTGGCAGGCGATCCGCAGCGCCGCGAGCGAGGCACATAGCTTCACCGCGGCGGAGCGGTTGGCGGCGGAAACGACGAGGCGCAATTCGACCCGGTTGGTGCGGGCATTGTCTTTTAGCGCCGCCACGGGCTTCAGGTTCTCGAAAATTTCTGGATGAGCGGACCGAAGTTCCGTCCAGCGCGCAGCCAACAGCTTCATCGAGACGGCGGTACCGATTTCGGCACCGTAGGGGGACGTCGATGGGGCGTTGTCGCTGTCAGCCGACGCGTCTGTCGACACCGGCGTCGAGTCCGTGAACGAGGGGCGAGTATCCAGCAGCGATGCCGCGCCCGGCGCCGGGGCGAGTTTCGACGTGACGGTTTCTTCCTTCGTCCACGCCGGCAACGACTGGGTGCTTGCCTCCTTGGCCGGCTGATTCTGCTGCATGACGGTATTAGTCAGGTCGTCGATGCTGCGCTCGGCGGCGGCAAGGCGGGTCGTGATCCGGTTCAAGTCATCCGTCAGGTCGAGAACCGAACGGGAGACTTGTCGTGTCGCATCCGACTCGGCCGAAGCGGGCGTCGGCACAGTCGCCGTCTTCGTAACGACGGTAACGGCCGGCGCAACCGCCGCCAGCCCTTGTTCGCTAGCACCGTCATGGCTGGAAAATAGCGCAATGAGCAGCGCCGCCGCTGCTGCGGAAATCCACGACCCCTCGCGCCAAAGCTTCGTCATGGCCAAATATGTCCGCGGTACGACGAATCAACGACAAAAATAGCAGATTTCGACTTTTTGCATTCACGTCTGCCGGGCGCGAAGAACCAGGCACTTGAGCGGTCGCCAGCTTGGGCTACGAACGCTCGTCATGACTGGCGCTCTCGGCTATGACGTGAACCGAAGTGTTTTGGGCCGGAGGTCTTTAATGGCGGCGCGAACCTGCCTCGCCATCGTGCTGGCGGCCGGGGAGGGCACGCGCATGCGCTCAGCCCTACCCAAGGTCCTGCATGCCGTTGCCGGCCGTCCACTGGTGACGCACGTACTCGGTGCCGTGTCGGCGGCGCGGGCGGCGGCGACCGCCGTCGTGATCGGCCCGAACCACGACGCGGTGGCAGCCGAAGTAAAACGCAGTTCGCCGAACGCCGAATGTTTCGTGCAGCGTTCCCGGAAGGGAACGGCGCACGCCGTGATGGCCGCCGAGGCGGCGATCGCCCGCGGAGCGGATGAGATTCTGATCGTCTACGGTGACACGCCGTTCATCAGCGCGGCAACGCTAAGGCGCTTGCGCGCGGCAATTGCCAAAGGCGCGTCCGTCGCGGTCGCAGGCTTTCGCCCAGCGGATCCGTCAGGCTACGGCCGGCTCATCGTCGAGAAAGGAAAGTTGATCGCCATTCGCGAAGAGGCCGACGCGACCAAAGACGAGCGCGCGAGCGATCTGTGCAACGGCGGTGTCATGGCGTTCGCAGGAAAGCGGGCCCTGTCGATTCTCAAGCGAATCGGCAACAAAAATCGCAAGGGCGAGTTTTATCTGACCGATGCAGTCGAGATTGCGCGCGCCATGAAGCTTGACGCGGTCGCCATCGAAGTCGAGGAGGACGAAGTGCGCGGCATCAATACCAAAAGCCAACTCGCCGAAGCCGAAGCCGTTGCCCAGCAGCGATTGCGCGCCGCCGCCCTCGAAGCCGGCGTTACGATGGTCGCGCCGGAAACCGTGTTTCTTTCCGCGGACACCAAATTGGGAAAGGACGTTGTCGTCGAGCCGTATGTGGTGTTCGGCGAGAAAGTCACCGTGGAAGACGGTGCCACCATTCGCTCGTTTTCCCACCTGGCCGGAGCCCGCGTCGGCAAAGGCGCCTCGGTTGGCCCCTTCGCGCGGCTGCGGCCCGGCACGAAACTCGGCGAAGGCGCGCGCGTCGGCAATTTCGTCGAGGTCAAGGAAGCCGCCATCGCGGCCGGCGCCAAAGCCAATCACTTAAGCTACATCGGCGATGCGACGGTGGGCCCGGGCGCCAATATCGGCGCCGGGACCATTACCTGCAATTACGACGGCGAAGAAAAGCATCGCACCGTGATCGGCGCGAAAGCGTTCATCGGCTCGAACTCGGCGCTCGTCGCGCCTGTCAAAATCGGCGAGGGCGCCTATATCGGTTCCGGGTCGGTGATCACGAAAGACGTACCGCCGCGATCGCTCGCGCTGGCGCCGTGGACGCCAGGTCGTTAAGGAAGAAGGCGCGACGCGCTTGAAGGAACTTCGCTCGCTCGGCAAAAAACGAAAGAGCTCGTCCGAACTGAACGGCGCTAGATCTTCAAGGATTTCAACGGATTTGGGTCGCCCGGCGGCATGTTACGGGCCGCAACGTTTTTTTATTTTGTCCGGGCTAATATCCGGCCTTAACGGTTAATGGCCGGGGGCGCTGCCACCACGGCAGTTTGGGAGACGTTTCGCCGATGTGCGGCATCATCGGGATAATCGGCGGCGAGCCTGTTGCGCCGCTCCTGATCGACGCGCTCAAGCGCCTCGAATATCGCGGCTACAACTCCGCCGGCGTTGCCACGCTGGAGCACGGCGAGCTGGTGCGCCGGCGCGCGCAAGGCAAGCTTAAAAATCTCGAGCACAAACTCGCACGCGAACCCCTTACCGGATCGATCGGCATCGGCCACACCCGTTGGGCGACGCACGGCCGGCCGAACGAAACCAATGCACACCCGCACGCTACCGAGCGGCTTGCCGTGGTGCATAACGGCATCATTGAAAACTTTGCCGAGTTGCGGCGTGAGCTCGAGGGCAAGGGCGCCAAGTTCTCGACCGAAACCGATACGGAAGTCGTCGCCCATCTGGTCAACGAAGAGCTCAAGCGCGGACTTTCGCCGCTGCAAGCGGTGACGGCCGCGCTGCCGCGTTTGCGCGGCGCATTCGCGCTCGCCTTCCTGTTTGCCGGGGAAGAGAATTTGCTGATCGGCGCGCGGAAGGGCTCGCCGCTGGCAATCGGCTTTGGCGACAACATGATGTTCGTCGGCTCGGACGCCATCGCGCTTGCGCCCTTTACCGAGATGGTGAGCTACCTCGAAGACGGCGATTGCGTCGTGATCAGTCGCGCGGGCGCCGAGGTCCGCGACTCCAATGGCCGCCTCATTGAGCGCCCGGTGCTCAAGTCGCAAGCTTCAGTTCTTCTGCTCGACAAAGGCAATCACCGCCATTTCATGGCCAAGGAAATCTACGAGCAGCCGGAAGTCGTCGGTCACACGCTCGCACATTATCTCGATATGGTCGCCGAGCGCGTCGAGCTGCCGATGACGCTGCCGTTCGATTTTCGCGCGCTCACCCGAGTGTCCATCGCCGCCTGCGGCACCGCGTACTACGCCGGCATGGTCGCCAAATACTGGTTTGAGCGGTTTGCCCGACTGCCGGTCGATGTCGACATCGCTTCGGAGTTTCGCTACCGCAACTCCCCGCTTGAACGCGGATCGCTTTCGATTTTTGTTTCGCAATCGGGCGAGACCGCCGATACGCTGGCATCGCTGCGCGACGCCAAGGCGCGCGGACAACATGTCCTCTCAGTGGTCAACGTACCGACGTCGACCATCGCGCGCGAGAGCGACATTGTGATGCCGACGCTCGCCGGCCCGGAAATCGGCGTCGCTTCGACGAAGGCGTTCACCTGCCAGCTTGCGGCGCTTGCTTGCCTCGCCATCGCCGCCGGCCGCGCCCGCGGCGTCCTTGAAGAAGCCGACGAGAAGCGGCTGGTACGGGCATTGATCGAAATCCCCCGGCATTTGACAGAAGCGCTGGCGCTCGAGCCGCAAATCGAGCAACTGGCGCGGGACCTCGCCAAATCCCGCGACGTCCTCTACCTCGGCCGGGGCACCAGTTACCCGATCGCGCTCGAAGGCGCACTCAAGCTCAAGGAAATCTCGTACATTCACGCCGAAGGCTACGCTGCCGGCGAGCTCAAACACGGCCCGATCGCGCTGATCGACGAGACCATGCCGGTCGTAGTGATCGCCCCGCACGACCGGGTGTTCGACAAGACGGTCTCCAACATGCAGGAAGTGGCAGCCCGTGGCGGCCGTTTAATCCTCGTGACCGATCCCGAAGGCGCCGCCGCGGCGGCCGGTCAATCCGCGGTCACCCTGACCATGCCGGCGATGCCGGCAACCGTCGGTCCGCTGGTCTACGCCGTGCCGGTGCAACTTATCGCCTATCACACCGCCGTAATTCTTGGCACTGACGTCGATCAGCCGCGCAATCTCGCGAAGTCGGTGACCGTAGAATAAGGAGCAGGTCTGCGCATCGCGCCGTGCCCCTGTGCGGCAGCGTGGTGTTTCTATATAGAGACAGCCGCGGCCTTCGCGCTGAGATTGACGCATGACCGACATTGACAGATCGGGCGCAGGAGCGAATGCCGCCGCGGCGAAGCCGACCACCGGCGTTGCCGGCCGCATCCGCAATTACTTCCTGACCGGGTTTGTCGTCGCCGGGCCTGTAGCGGTGACCGCGTGGTTGATCTGGTGGTTTGTCACCTGGGTCGACAATCTGGTGCGGCCGCTGATCCCTCAGGGCTACCGGCCGGAAACCTATCTGCCTATCAACGTTCCCGGGTTCGGGCTGATCATCGTCTTTGTTGTGCTGACGCTGCTCGGTTTCCTCACGGCCAATTTTGTCGGCAGCCGGCTGGTCAGTCTCGGCGACGACCTATTGGGGCATATGCCCGTAGTGCGGCCGATCTACCGCACCATCAAGCAAATCTTCCAAACGCTGTTCTCGAGTTCCGAATTCGAGCTTCCGGCAGGTCGGATTGGTGGAGTTTCCGGCGCCCGGAATGTGGTCGGTCGTATTTCTCACACAACCGCCGAGCGCGGAGATCGCCGCACATTTGCCGCAGAGCGAGCATGTTTCGGCATTTCTGCCGTGCACGCCCAATCCGACCACTGGTTTCTTCTTCTACGTACCGCGCAGCGAGGTTATCGACCTCGACATCACCGTGGAGCAGGCGATGACACTGCTTATTTCCGCGGGCATCATCCAGCCCGGTGCCGATCCGCAGAATAAGCTCGCCGCTTTGGCGCAGACCGCTCGCGCGGCGCAAGCCGCACGGAAGACCGCTGTAACTCCGGTGGAATAGATTGGCGATCCGGTTCGTTTTCGCTGGAGAATGCGCTATTGTCGCCGCCGTGAACAACCTTGGGGGGCCAAGATGAACTTCACGCAAGCGATTTCGTCGGGCTTTTCGAACTACGTGAACTTCGCCGGGCGGGCCATCCGCTCTGAATACTGGTACTGGGCATTGTTCGTGATCATCGCCTCGATTGTGGCGAGCATCATCGATCTCGTGCTGGGTATCAGGCTGATCAATCCGATCTTCGAGCTCGCGGTATTGCTGCCGAGTATCGCTGTCGGCGTGCGGCGGCTTCACGATCTCGACCGCAGCGGCTGGTGGCTCCTTCTGAGCTTGATCCCGCTGATCGGCGCAATCGTGCTGATTGTCTGGTTCTGCGGCCGCGGGACGCCCGGCGCGAATAGATTCGGCCCGGACCCGCTCGGCGTGATTGGACTGAGCCCGCGCCCGGCCTAATTCTCGCTGGTCGAATACTTCGGGTCGGCGCTCCCGCTCGAGGAGCGGCGCATGGACTTTTGGCAGGCGATAAAGTCCGGGTTTTCGAACTACGCCAATTTTTCCGGGCGGGCCGTCCGCTCGGAATTCTGGTTCTGGACGCTGTTCTATTGCCTCGCCGGTACGGCGGCGAGCATCGTCGACCGCACCATCGGCTTGCCGGCGGCGTCGGTGCTGTTCTGGTTGGCGACGCTCATTCCCACGCTTGCTGTCACCGTGCGGCGGCTTCACGATCTCGACCGCAGCGCCTGGTGGCTGCTGCTATTTCTCGTTCCGGCAGTGAATTTCATCTTGGTCGTCTGGTGGTGCATGCGCGGCACCAGCGGCTACAACCGGTTCGGGCCGGATTATTTTCGCCCTGGCGGCTACGCGCGCGGACGCGATCAGCCCGCGCGCAAGAGCTTCACTGCTTCGTCGCGGCCGAACACGTAGAGAAGATGGCGCAACGCCGACCCGCGCGACGAACTCAGGTTCGGATCGCGGCTGAGCGCAAGTGCTGCGTCCTCGCGCGCCGCGCTCAACAGCTTGCCGTGGATTTCGAGCCGGGCGAGGCGAAAGCCGGGCATGCCGCTCTGGCGCGTGCCGAGCACATCGCCTTCGCCGCGCAGCCGCAAATCCTCCTCGGCGATGCGAAAGCCGTCGTCGGTCTCGCGCAGGATGGCCAGCCGCGCTTTCGCCGTGTCACCTAGCGGAGCCTTGTACAGCAAAAGGCACGTCGAGCTTTCGGCGCCGCGGCCGATGCGGCCGCGCAACTGGTGCAGCTGCGCAAGCCCGAAGCGCTCGGCATGCTCGATGACCATGACGCTCGCCTGCGGCACGTCGACGCCGACTTCGATGACCGTGGTCGCCACAAGAATGCGCGCGTCGCCCTCGGCAAAACGCCGCATGGCGCGGTCTTTTTCGGCCCCGCGCATGCGGCCGTGAACGAGTTCGACAATGTCGCCGAACCGCTTGCGTCAGATCTTCGTGACGGTCCTCGGCGGCGGCGACATCGATCGTTTCGGACTCCTCGACCAGCGGGCAGACCCAATAGATGCGCCGGCCGGCTTCGAGCGCGCGCTTGACCGCGTCGATGACTTCGGGAAGCCGCTCGAGCGGCAACGTGCGGGTATCGATCGGCTGACGACCGGCCGGCTTTTCGCGCAGTTCCGAGATGTCCATGTCGCCGAAATAGGTCAGCACCAACGTGCGCGGGATCGGCGTCGCCGTGAGCACCAGAAGATCGACCGCCTCGCCTTTGCGCGTCAACGCGAGGCGCTGATGCACGCCGAAGCGGTGCTGCTCGTCGACAATGGCGAGCGCAAGATCGTGGAAGGCGACGTCTTCCTGAAATAGCGCGTGCGTGCCGACGACGAGATCGATTTCGCCGGCGGCGAGCGCCGAGAGAATTTCGGGGCGTTCCCGGCCGCGCTCGCGGCCAGTGAGAATGGCGACGCGGATGCCGGCGGCTTCCGCCAGCGGCTTGATGGTCGCCAAATGCTGCCGCGCCAGAATTTCCGTCGGCGCCATCAACGCCGCCTGCCGGCCGGCTTCGATCACGGTCGCGGCGGCAAGCAGCGCCACCACCGTCTTGCCCGAACCGACATCGCCGTGCAGGAGCCGCAGCATGCGGTTCGGCTGCGCCAAGTCCGCGATGATGTCGGCCACCGCGCGCTGCTGCGACGGCGTGAGCGAGTAGGGCAGCGCCTTGATCGACGCGGGCGCGCAACTTTCCTTCGGCCGCAGTGCCGCGGCCGGCCGCGCCGCGCATCCGTCCGCGCAGCAGCGCGAGCGCAAGCTGGCCGGCGAGCAACTCGTCGTAGGCGAGACGTGTCCAGGCGGCGTTGTCCGGATCGAGGTCAGTCAGGCTCGCTTCGGCCGGTGGATGCTGCGCAACGCGCCGGCAAAATCCGGAAAGCCGTTGCGCTTGAGCCAGGCGGCGTCCTGCCATTCCGGCAAATCCGGCAGGCGCGTCAGCGCGCTCTCGATCGCTTTGTGCACCTGGTTGGGATGCAGGCCCTCGGTCAGCGGATAAACCGGATCGAGCAGCGGCAGTTTCAGCAAACCCTGCTCGTCGACGACGCGGTCGGGATGCACCATTTGCAGGTGCCCGTCGTAGAGCGACGCCGTTCCGGACACGTAACGTGTTTCGCCGACCGGCAGGAGTTTTTGCAGGTAATCCTTGCGGGCGTTGAAATAGGTCAGCGTCAGCGTGTTGGTGTCGTCGTGGGTGTCGATGTTGTAGGGCGCGCGCGGCCGGTGGGGTGGCGACGGGCGGTGCTTGTCGACCACCACCTCGACCGTCACCACCGTGTCGGGCGGGACTTCGGAGAGTTTCGGCCGATTGCGCCGGTCGACAAAGCCGCTCGGCAGGTGGAACAGCAAATCGATGACGCGCGGCGTCTCTTCTTCGCGCCCAAGCAGCCGGGCGTAGAGCTTCTCGAGCTTCGGCCCGACGCCGGAAAGGCTCGTCAGCGCGGCGAACAACGGATTGAGGATCACCGGGCGCATGAAACCGTCCGAGCTGCCGCTGACATCGCCTGCATCGCCCTCTATATAACCCACGCCCGGCACGTCCGGGCTTTTGGCGTTCGAACTCACGCAATGAATGAACCTCAATGACCGAACGATCGAGCGCAGGACTGGATGAGCGGCGGCGCAAGCTTTTATTCCGCGCCTGGCGGCGGGGCGTGCGCGAAATGGACTTGATCGTCGGCCGCTTTGCCGATGCCCATATCGATAAATTCGACGATCGGGGCCTGGATGACTTCGAACACCTGATTGAAGCCGGCAATGTCGAGCTTTACGGCTGGGTTACTGGCACGGAAAGCGCGCCGGCAGAATACGACACGCCCGTGCTGGTCCAATTGAAGGCGTTCCACGCCCGCACCCCGACCCCGCACGCGAAGGAGGGGCGGTGAGCGCAGCTAAAACTCAAGCGGCACGCTCGCCGGCCGAACGGCTTAACCCCGGCCGGCCGCTGCTTCTCTCCGGCATTGCCGATGGCGCCGAAGGTCTCGTCCTCGGCGATCTGGCGCGGGCCGTTGCCGCGCAGGCTTCTGCGCCGGCGATAAGCCTCGCGGTCGTCTGCCGCGATGGCTCGCGCATGGCCATGCTCTCGCGCGCGCTCGGCTTCTTCGCGCCCGACGTCGAGGTGCTGGAATTTCCGGCGTGGGATTGTCTGCCCTACGACCGGGCGTCGCCACATGCCGCCGTGGTCGCGCAAAGGATGCGCGCGCTGTCACGGCTGGCCTGGCGCAAGGCTAACGAGAAGCCGGCCGTCGTTCTGACAACCGTCAATGCCATCCTCCAGCGGGTGCCGCCGCGCGAGGCGGTCGCGCGCCAGGCGCTATCCGCCGCGCCGGGCAACGCCTTGCCGATGGCGAGCGTCACCCAATGGCTGGAGCTCAACGGCTTCAATCGCGCCTCGACCGTGCGCGAGCCCGGCGACTACGCGGTGCGCGGCGGCATTATCGACCTCTTCGCTCCCGCCATTGACGCCCCAGTGCGGCTCGACTTTTTCGGCGACACCCTTGAATCCATTCGCACCTTCGACCCGGAGACGCAGCGCACCGCCGAGGAATTGCGCGCACTGGAGCTTGTGCCGATGGCCGAGTTCCAGCTCACCAGCGACACCATCCGGCGGTTTCGGACCGGCTACGTCGCTACCTTCGGCGCCGCGTCCCCCGACGACATGCTCTACGAGGCAGTGAGCGAAGGCCGCCGCTCTCCCGGCATGGAGCATTGGCTGCCGCTGTTCCACGATCAGATGGCGACGCTGTTCGACTATCTCGGCGGCGAAGCCGCGACTCCCATCGTCCTCGAACCGCTCTCGGAAGAAGCCGCTCATGAGCGGCTGACGCAAATCGCCGACTACTTTCAGGCCCGCAAGGACGCCCTCGACCATCCGGAGAAGGGCGCGAGCGGCGCAATCTATAAGCCGCTGCCGCCGGATCGGCTTTATCTCGCCGAAGACGAGTGGCGCGCGCAGCTCGAACGAGTCCCGCTGGCGCGGTTGTCGCCATTCGACGCGCCGGAGAATTCCGCGAACGTCGTCGAGATCGGCGCTCGCGCCGGAAGGAATTTCGCCGCCGAGCGGAGCGACCCCAACGCCAACGTGTTCGATGCGGTGCGCACCCACGCCGAGGCGCTACAGGCTTCCGGCAAGCGCGTCGTCGTCGCGCTGTGGAGCGAAGGCTCGCGCGAAAGGATGGCGCACGTTCTTGCCGAGCACCGGCTTCTCAACCTCGCCATGGTCGCGTCCTGGCCGGCGGCGCTGGCGCGGCCGCGTCATGAAGCTAGCCTCGCCGTGCTCGGGCTCGAGTCCGGCTTCGAGACCGCCGATGTCGCGCTGATCACCGAGGAGGACATTCTCGGCGAGCGCCTGATCAGGCCACGCAAGCAAGGCAAGCGCCCGGAAAATTTCATCGCCGAAGTTACCAGCCTTTCGACCGGCGACATTGTCGTCCACGTCGATCACGGCATCGGCCGTTTCGTCGGCCTGCGCGCCATCGAGGCCGCCGGCGCGCCGCACGATTGTCTCGAAATCCACTATGCCGGCGGCGACAAGCTGTTCCTGCCGGTCGAGAACATCGAGCTGCTGTCGCGCTACGGCTCCGAAGCCGCCGGCGTCGAGCTTGACCGGCTCGGCTCCACCGCCTGGCAGGCGCGCAAATCGCGGATGAAGAACCGCATCCGCGAGATCGCCGGCGAACTGATCAAGGTCGCCGCCGCGCGGGCCTTGCACGACGCGCCGCGGCTGTCGCTCGAACCCGGCGTGTACGACGAATTCTCCGCGCGCTTTCCCTACGATGAAACCGACGACCAGCAGGCCGCCATCGCCGCCGTCATGAACGATCTTTCCTCCGGCCGGCCGATGGACCGGCTGATCTGCGGCGACGTCGGTTTCGGCAAGACCGAAGTCGCATTGCGTGCGGCGTTCGCCACCGCCATGAACGGCAAACAGGTCGCGGTCGTGGTGCCGACGACGCTGTTGGCGCGCCAGCACTTCAAGACTTTCACCGAGCGGCTGCGCGGCTATCCGGTGAAAATCGCCCAGGCCTCACGGTTGATCTCGGCCAAGGAACTGGCGGAAACCAAGAAAGGCCTCGCGGAAGGTCAAATCGACATCGTGGTCGGCACCCACGCACTCCTCGGCAAGACCATCAAGTTCAGGGACCTCGGCCTGATTGTCGTCGACGAGGAGCAGCATTTCGGCGTCGCCCACAAAGAGAAGCTCAAGCAACTGCGCGCCGAGGTGCATGTGCTCACGCTGACCGCGACACCGATCCCGCGCACGCTGCAACTCGCTCTCTCCGGCGTGCGCGAAATGTCCATCATCGCGACGCCGCCGGTCGATCGCCTCGCGGTGCGCACGTTTGTCGTGCCGTTCGACCCGATTGTCGTTCGCGAGGCGCTGCTTCGCGAGCGCTATCGCGGCGGGCAATCGTTCTATGTCTGCCCGCGCATCGAGGATCTCGCCGAGACCAAGGCTTTCCTCGACAAGAACGTGCCCGAGGTGCGCGTCGCCGTCGCTCACGGTCAAATGCCGTCGTCCGTGCTCGAAGACGTGATGTCGGCGTTCTACGACGGCAAGTTCGACGTGCTGCTGTCGACGTCGATCGTGGAAAGCGGCCTCGACATTCCAACCGCCAACACGCTGATCGTGCATCGCGCGGACATGTTTGGCTTGTCGCAAGTTTATCAGCTCCGCGGCCGCGTCGGCCGCTCGAAACTTCGCGCCTATGCGCTGCTGACGCTGCCGGCCGCGCGCAAAATCACGCCGCAGGCCGAGCGCCGGCTTAAGGTGCTGCAATCGCTCGACACGCTCGGCGCCGGCTTCCAGCTCGCCTCGCACGATCTCGACATCCGCGGCGCCGGCAATCTCCTCGGCGACGAGCAGTCCGGCCACATCAAGGAAGTCGGCTACGAGCTTTATCAGGAGATGTTGGAGGAAGCGGTGATGGCGCTCAAAGCCGGCATCACTGCGCCGGTCGCGGAAAAGTGGTCGCCGCAAATCACCATCGGCACGCCGGTGCTGATCCCCGAAGATTACGTCGCCGACCTGCCGGTGCGGCTCGCGCTTTACCGCACGCCTGGCCGAGATCGAGGACGACCGCGCCATCGAGGCGTTCGCCGCCGAGCTGGTCGACCGCTTCGGCCCGCTGCCGATCGAGGTCGAGTATTTGCTGCAAGTGGTCGCCATCAAGACCATGTGCCTCGCCGCCAATGTCGAGCGGATCGAAGTCGGGCCGAAGGGCGCGGTGCTGTCGTTCCGCGACAACACCTTCGTCAATCCGGACGGGCTGATTGCCTACATCGCCAAGCATCCCGAAGGCGCGCGCGTGCGCCCCGACATGAAAGTCGTGTTCTTCGACGAGTGGGAGAAACCGGAGGAGCGGCTCAAAGGCGCCGCCGGCATTTTGCGTACACTCGTCGGCATCGCCGCGAAAGCGAAGAAGGCGGCGTAAGGAATAATTCGCCCCGCCCCGCCCGAAGTCGGATGTTTCCGACTTCGGCAAGATAATGGGGGGAGGCCGGTGAGCGCTGGAGCGCGAGCCGGGTGAGGGGGCCTTGCCTCCCGATCCACAATGTCAAACAGCATACGTTTTCTTCGTCACCACCGGGCTTGACCCGGTGGTCCATGCTGAACGTCCGCGACGGAAACTTCGTCGCAAACAAAAGCTTCGCTTCCCCATGGATTTCCGGGTCAAGCCCGGCAATGACACGTGAGGGTGCATTCTCGCCGCGACACGCTCATCAGACGGTAGTACGCTAATTCCTCAACCCCGCCTGCTTGAGCAGCGGCATGACTTCGTCGCGAAAGCGCGTCATGCCCTCAATCCAGCGCGGCCAAGTGAGCAGGATGCCGTCGAAGCCGGCGCGCTTTAACACCGCGAGACCTTCGACGACCTGCGCCGCGCCGCCAATGAGCGGATAACCGGACCAGCCGGCGATGAAATGCTTCTTCACCGCTTGAAGAATGTGCGGCGGCATGAGTTGCGAGTTTAAGCCCATGACATCGAGCATGTTCGCCACGCCCGGATAATCGCCTTGTTCCTCGACGCAATGGTGCCACAGCGCCTTGCCATCGGCTTCGTTGTCGCCCTGGAACACGTAGGCGTTGGACCAGACCTGGATGTCGCGGCCAAATTCGTCGCGCGCGTAGTTGCGGTATTTGTCGACCTTGGCCTTGAGCAGATCGGGATCGGGCACTTCCGGCGCGACGAAACAGACGTCGCAATATTGCGCGGCGAAGCGGCGGCCGCGATCGGAGCCAGCCGCGCTCATCAGCGGCGGCCGCGGGCGCTGGATCGGCTTCGGCGCCAGCTCCGCGCGTTTCATCTGATAAAAGCGGCCGGAAAAATCGAACGGCTCCGGATCGGTCCACAGCCGGGTGGCGATCTGCACCCATTCCTCGGCCATGTCGTAGCGGCCGTCGTGATCGAGAAGCGTGATGCCGAACATGTCCATCTCCGGCACGAACCAGCCGGTGACGAGATTGAGCGTGAAGCGCCCGCCGCCGATGTGATCGATCGCGGCCGCCTGCTTGGCGGCGAACAACGGGTGCACGGTCGGAATGTGCGAGGTGGCGAACACGCTCGAATACGAGGTCGCCTCGGACAGGCCGGCGGCCCAGGCGAACACTTCAAACCCTTCGCCGTTGAAGTTGGTCTCACCGCCGAAACCTTTCCAGCGCCCGACCGGCACAATGGCTTCGAACTTCATCTCATCGGCGAGGCGGGCGAGTTCTTTGGTCGCCGGCCACTCGGCCTTGAGCAGGCCGGTCATTTTCGAAATCGTGCCGCCGCCGGAGAGATTGGTGGAGAACGTGCCGAGCTTGAGGGGTGAGTTATTGAAGAGAGGGTTCGTCGCCGCGTGCGGCGGCGTTGCTGCTTTACTGCTCATCGCAGGCGCTTAGCGGCTTTCGCAGCGAGGGGCAAACGCCTCCACCTCGTCGCCACCGGGCATAGCCGTTTGAAAAACCGACGTCGCTTCGCTCGCCTATGACCGGGGGGTCCATGCTGAAAAGCGGCTACGCCGACATTGACACGCACCGAAAGTCTAACTTCCGCATGGATTGCCGGGTCAAGCCCGGCAATGACGACGTAATGACTGCAGAGCGCCCTACGGCGAGCGCCACTGGTCGGGCTTTTTCTTGTCGTTGAGATGCCGCACGCGGGCGACCAGCGGGTGGTGGCCCGCCTTCTTCGCCCAGTCGATGGCTTCCTTCTGCGTGCTGAAAGTCTTGAGCACGTTGTCGGCGCCGTCTTCGACGACAAAGTCGTTGATCGGGCTCCCTTCCTGGCGTCCCTTCGGCCGCGGCTCGATATACACATTGGCCATGGCACCCTCCCTGTCGGTTGAGCTATACCAATATACTCGTTTTGCGAGTATGACGCAAACCTATCTCGCGCAGGAGAACGCAGCGAGCGGAAGGTGACGGAGTAGCGGACTGCACTCGACGGCCGGGATGGAGTGCTGCCAATCGTCGCGCGAAGGCCCGCGCATCAGATAAATCGAGCGCGGATCGAGCCGCATGGACGCACGCTGCCACGACGCGCCGGCTTTCGGCGCATGCGGAACGTGCAGGGTGAAAGCAGCGACACCCCAATGACGTCATGGTAGTGCGGCCGGTCGCGATGCCAACCAATGGACACGCCCGCCTGATATTCAGTGACCAGCGCGTGCGACAGCTCGTCTGGGGCAAGCCCGGCGAAGGCGGCGGCGCGCTCGCGCAGCGGAAAGCACAAACTCCGGCATCGGCTCGGCGTCCTGCAACGCGCCGCTGTTGAAATCGTAGCGATGCCCGAACGAGACCACGCGGCGCTTGCCGTGAAAGCCGTGAAATTCGAATTCCTTGAATGGCAAATCGGCGAACGCGGCGACCAGAGCGCGCTTCTTCAGCGCGGTCGATCACGTCCGGCGCATAGCGAAAGCCGTCCGGCATAGCGGGCGACGCCGCCGGCGTTGACGGCGCGGCAAAAAGCGAAAGCTGCTGGTGTTTCATTCACGACGCAGATGGGGATTCTGCTGCCGATCCCGCAAATGCGCGAGCTTACGACGCTCGGGCACCGACCGGCCGGCCGGCGAAACCCGCACGCGCGGTTGCCGGCTTCGGTTTGGCCGCGTGGTCACCGCCGAGCAGGGCACGCAAATGCTTGCGGCAGCCGATTTCGATGCCGCGATAGCTCAAGTGCGCGCCGGCAAAGCACACGGTGAGCATCAGTGCGAGGAGGGCGAGCGAGACGCCAATCGAAAGGTCGGCGCGCTCGTGCAGACCGTAGTGGTCGAGCGCGGCCGTTGCGGCATACTGAACAAAGCCATGGATCAGATATAGCGAGTAGGAGATTTCGCCGAGCCACACCAGCGGCGCGACATTGATCGCGCGAGCGACATTCCGGTTGTTATTCACCGCGGCGAGCACCAGCACCGGGAACAGCGCGACGATCAGAAGATCCGGCGCACGCAAGTGCAAGCACAGCACGCAAACCGCGAGCGCGATGAGCGCGACGGCGTCGGTTTCGAACCATTTCGCCCACAGGCCGGCTCGGTAGGCGCTGTAAATCAGCGCACCGAGCAGGAACTCGGGCAGGCAGCGCAACAGCACCAGCGGGCCACCCCATTGGTTGAAGTCGCCGCCGCTCAAATACGTAAACAACGACAGCGCGGCGCCGATGCACAGCAAGACAGCGAACTTGAATGCGTCCGCTCGCCCGCCACACCACGGCAAGACCAGCGGAAATGCCAGGTACGCCATGAACTCGACGCTGATCGACCACGACGGAAAATTCCACGACAGGTGTTCAGCGCTCAGGCCTTGCAGCATAAAGAGATTGGCGACGGCCGCCGCCAGCGATCGGGTGCCGGTGAGCGGAATGCCTTCCGCCGTGCCGCCGGTAGCGTAGGCGGAAAGCTGCACCAGCAGTGCGGTGGCGATGAACAGGAGCAGCACGACGAGATGCAGCGGATAGAGCCGCGCGATGCGCGCCACCATGAAGCTTCGGTAATTGTCCTTTACGCTCTGGCAAAATGCCCGATAGTAGACGTGCGTCATCACGAAGCCGGAGAGCATGAAAAACAGATCGACGGCGAGATAGCCTTTGCCGATCAGCGAAGAATGGCCGGTGATGTCGAGGCTGGGAAAATAGAGCGCCGTGTAATGAAACAGCACGACCCACAATGCGGCGAGACCGCGTAGCGAGGTGAGCGAAGGGAGTTGTGAGACGGCCGACTGCGGCCGGGATGTGGTCGAGCGTAAATACATGCGCAATCGGCATCAATCAGCATGAACGTGGCCTGAAAATCGCCGCGAGCGGGCGAACCAGAACGGTGAAGCGTGACGTTCCGTCACGCACCCTTTTCAACAAATATCGACGCGATGGGTTCCCGGCGCGACCGTTGCGAATACGCGGCGCATACGCGAAAATTTTCTTGCGCGCCGCGGGCGCGCGCACAACGCAATTCGCGATTTATTGTGCGGGGAGGGCGCCTGCTGTCAGTTGCGCCGGAACGACGTGGACGACCTGGTAGCCGCCGTGGTGAAGTTCCTTAAGCAAGACCGGCAAAGCCTCCGCAGTGCAGGGCTGCACATCGTGCATGAGCACGATACCTTTGCCGACCCGTTTCAATCCGTCGAATATCCGCGTCAGCACGTTGGCGGCCGAGTCGTTGCGCCAGTCTTGCAAATCCACATCGATGCTCCACAGCATCAATTTTTGCGCCCGCAAATACGCGTCGATGACGGGATTGGTCATCAGATAGGGCGCGCGAAAAAATGGCGCTGCGGCGGCTTCACCGTCGAGCGCGGTGTTTGCAGCCGCGATGGCTTCGGCTATTTCGGCTTCGGCATCTGGGGACGGAAGCTTCGTCAAATCCGGATGGGTCTGCGTGTGGGTGCCGACGGTATGGCCTTCGCGCGCTTCGCGCCGCACCAGCGCCGGTTCCTGCGCCGCGTGCGCGCCCATGACAAAGAAATTCGCCTTGACGCACTCCGCGGCCAACGCGTCGAGCACCTTGCCCGTGGTCTCGGGCGAGGGGCCGTCGTCGAACGTCAGCACTACCTCGTGATCGCCGAGCGGAAGCGTCTGCGGATACTGCAAGGTGCCGACCCGCGGCAGCGTCCACGGTTCGACCACCATGGTGCGTTCGGTGCCAAGCACCTGCGCGTTGTCCACGCAAGGCTCGGCCAGCGCGCCGGAACTTGCGAGCGCGAGTCCCGCCAACCCGAGCAAGATCAAGCAGCCAAACCGGGCGCCAGTCAGGCCATGGGCAAGCGCGCGATGCCGCGTGCCGGCATCGCGCCGCGAATTTCGGTTTTTCAATTTTTCCCTCGTGCTGCGGCGCTTCTTTAAAGCGTCGCGCAGCCGGGCGCCACATGGAACTCAGGAAAATCAGCAGCGGCTAGTGGACGCCGGCGAGTTCCAGTTCGCGCGCGCGAGACAACGCGGCGCCGAAGGTACGCACCTTGCCCTTGGCGACGTCGTTAAAGTGTCGCGGCAGCCGCGTCACCTCATACACCGCGTCCGCCCGCGGCCAATGGTAGAAAAACTCCGCCGCCATGATGACGCGATTAAAACCGCGCTCACGGAAATAGCGCGCGAGCAGGCATTCGCCGGTCGACGAATAACAATAGGCGCTGTCGGGATCCTGCCGCTCGAGCCAGGCAATCAGGCCGGCGAGCGAAAACGGATCCTTCTTCGCTTCCCATTTCGGATCGTAGAGCATGGGCGTTATTCCGCAGCGGAAATGAGTTGGTTTTGAGGATAATATCCGGACCGGCGGGCAGTTGCGCTATTTTCCCGTCGCCGCAATTGCCGGCAATCCCGAAGAGTCGGACAATGATGCCGACCCACAGAAGATACACCGGCGGACCGAATGCCTTTTCCGTACATCAGCGTCGAAGACGCCATTAAACGACCCGGCTTGCGCATGGTCGTGGTCGGCGGCGTGCCGAGCCCGTGGGGCGAGGCGGCCAAAGGCCTTTTGCACATGAAGCGCATCGACTGGGCGGCGGTGCGGCTCGTTTACGACAGCGAAGCGCTGAAGGACTGGGCCGGCGAGCGGTCCGGCCCGGTTGCGATCTACGACGACGAGAAACCGCGCTCGCGCTGGAACGACATCTTGCTGCTCGCCGAACGGCTTTCGCCCGGGCCGGCGCTGCTGCCGAAACGACCCCGCCGACCGCGCGCTCGTTTTCGGGCTGGGGCACGAAATCCTCGGCGAGGGCGGGCTCGCCTGGTCACGGCGGATCGAACTCATTCACGCCGGCCTGCAAAACTCCGGCGGCTTCCCGGAGCGAGTGTCGAAATATCTCGCCAGGAAATACGGCTACAGCCCTGCGGCCGGCAAGGCCGCCCCCGCTCGTATTGCCGAGCTTTTGGCGATGCTTTCGGCGCGGCTTGCCGCGCAGCGCGGCGCCGGCAGCCGTTATTACGTCGGTGAGGCTCCGACCGCCGCCGACGTCTACAGCGCAGCCTGCATGACCATGTTTTGGCCGCTGCCGGAGGCGCAGTGCAAAATGGACGCCGCTACCCGCGCCGCATTCGAGCGTCGCGATCCGCAGCTCGAAGCGGCGCTCGATCCAATTTTACTCGAGCATCGCGATATTATGTACGCGCGGCATCTCGAACTTCCGCTGTCGCTCTGAAACTTGGCGATAAAAAGCTGAAAGGGTGCGCCGCTTAGGCGCGCAGCCTGGCGTGACGGCCGGCGGTGCGCTGGATGGCGTTGGCGAGATACTCCGGCGACTGCGCGCCGGTCACGATGACGCTGCCGCCGAATACAAAGCACGGCACGCCGTCAATGCCGGCTTCCTTGGCGCTGTTGGCTTCGCCCTCGATGCGCTCCACATCGTCATCGCCGGCAAGGAGCCGGCGCACCAAATCGCCGTCCATGCCGCAATCGACCGCGGCATCGATCAGCGTTTGCGTGTCGGTGAGGTCGGCGCCCTCGGCGAAGTAAAGATCCATCAGCCGCTGCTTCATGCGGCCCGGATCGGTCGCGCTGCGCGACCACAGAATGAGCCGATGGCAATCGAGCGTGTTCGGCTGTCGGCTGATCTTGTCGAAGGCGTAGGTGAGACCTTCCATGGCCGCCGCCGCGGCGACGCGCTCGGCAATGACCGCGTAACGTTCGGCCGAACCGAACTTGGTCTCGAGGTAAGTCTGCCGGTCGATGCCTTCGCGCGGAATCCAGGGGTTCAGGAAATAAGGCCGCCAAGCGATGTCGACGGCGATGTCGGGGACAAGCGCGATCGCTTCTTCCAGCCGGCGCTTGCCGACGTAACACCAGGGGCACACGACGTCGGACACGACGTCGACGTGAACGGAAGCATTGGCTTCTGCGGTTTCGGCGGTATCGGTCATGGCACGACCTTGATGGCTAGCAGCCCTAAAATGGGCTTTTTGTCAGCCGACGGCAACGTCGCCCACCACCCGCGAGATCAGCGAATCGACGTTGTCGGTCGGTTTTAGCGTCGCCAGCGTCACCGCAGTTTCGACGCCGCTGGTCTTGCGATCGGCGGCGAGCATAGTGTTCTTGAGCACGCTCGCGATCCGGCGGGCGATGACGTGGGCCGCGCGCAAATCGGTCTCGGTGAAAACCGCGAAGATCGAATTGTCGGCCTCGCGGCAGGCGAAATCGACCTGGCGCATCAGCCGGCTCACCAGGCGGGCGGCATCGAGGCTGACGCGCCGGTCGCTGCGGGAGAACGAAAAGCGCGCGATCGACAACCCGACGCCGCGCTTCTCGGCGTCGCCGACCGCGCGGTTGAGGTCGCGCCAGAACGCTTCGTGGGCGAGCAATCCCGTCGCCGGGTCGATCATGCCCTTGGCGTCGAGCGACTTGAGCATGCGCTTGAGCCGTTCGCCGAAAGCATGCAGCCGCACGAACGGCAGGAAGCGCTCGACCAGTGCCGGCGCTTCAGCGATGCGGTCGAGATTGGGCAACAACGCCAGGAATTCGTCGAGGATGGCGGGATGGCCGCCGAGCACCGCGACCGGAAGATCGCGAAAACGCACGTCTTCGGCGACCACGGTCAACAGCGCCTGCACCATGCGCGGACTAAATCCGTCGGCGATGATCATGCCGTCGATGTCGCGGGCATTGAGCGCGCGCGCCGCACTTTCGACCGACAACGCGCCGACCAGGCCGACGCGCTCGCCAACCGCCACCGAGAGTTCCGGATAGGAGCGGCCGCGGCCGGCAATCAGCACGGTCGCCTCCTCAAGCGGGTCGCTGTCCGGGAATTGAGGGAAGGGCTCGTTACGCGAGGCCAGCGTTTCCATGCGGCGGAGCACGGTGCCGTGCAGCGCGCGAATGCGCGACAGCGTAGCGAGCCGGCGCGCGATGCGCTCCGCCGGCGCGTTCGCTGAAATCGTCAGTGCGTCCGGAAGCGGCGCCGCGCCATCGTCGCGAACACGCGCGATGATCGGCGTGAACGCGCCCTCGAAAGCGTCCAGGCGTTCGGCGATCGCTTCCGCGTAATCTTCGGCGTGCTCCGGGTCGCTGCAGGGCTGCGCCAACACGATGGCTTCGGGCTCGACGGTCGCGAGCGCGGCAACTGCGTCCGCCCAGCGTGTCTCCACGACCGGTGACGCGCCGGCGGCGCGTAGCGCTTCAACGACGTCGGGCGCTGGGTTGTCGGCGACGACGACGAACGGGCCTTGCAATGGCATTGGTGAAAAGCCTTCAGGTGCAGCAAAAACACATGCCAAAGTGCTGTTAATGCCACGTCAACGCGGCTTGCCAATTTGTCGGCCGGCCAGACCGTTTCACGCGGCATCCGCCGATGGATCGGCTGCGGCTCGGCCAGCCGCGGAAGTAAAGGCGCCCGCGACAAGGGGACTGGCTCCGGCCGCTTCAAGGGCGACTTTCATGGCCTCCGCGTCGCTAACTGTTCCGACAAGCCGCTGCCCTAACAGGGCATCGGCCACCGGCGACAGCTTCGCCTCGCGATCGATACGGCCGACCGCATCTTCCAGCGCAAGGGTGGCAAAGCGATAGCCGCCGATGCCGGCTACGCCGGGCGGTACCCCGTGGAGCACGGCCGTACCGCTGCCGGGAAGGGTCGCGAATTGCTGCAAGGTGTCGGCCGTGCCGTCAGGCCCGATCTTGAAATAGGGCAAGCCGGAGCGTTCCACCCCCGGCGGGTAGGCGTGCTGTGGGACCATCGATCCGCGCACGGCGAGCGTGCCGTGAGCGGTGCGGGTGAGTTCGACGAGCGTTACCGCCCCGGAGTGGTTGCGCGGCACGGCCACCGGTCCTGAAGTAAGCGGCGCCGGCCGGCCGGACGGGTCGCGGCGCGCGGGCGCCAGCGCCGCTTCGCCGAACACCATAACGTCGATCAAGGCGGTGCGCGGCGCGCGCCAAATTCCACTCTGCATCAGAGCCTGGGGCTCGCGCCATGGCGCGAGCACAGTGGCCGGCGCCTCGTCCGCGAACGCACCTGCGGCGTCGAGGCGCACGGCGACCGGGCCGGGCACAACGAGCGCCGTGCAGCGATCTTCCCGCCATTGCCAAGCGAGCAGATCGGGATCGAAGGGATGATGCAGAACCAACGTCCCGCCGCTGAACAGCCATGGCAAAAGCGTGAGGCTTAGGCCCGCGAACGAGGCCGGCAGCAGCGCCGAAAGAATGTTCGCTTCGGGCGCCAGCCGGCTTTCCAGAATAGCCGCAAGCCCGCCGGCAAATACCTCGGAATGGGTGCGTGCGACCGGCACCAGTCCGCTCTCGCCGACGTCGAACGTGACGACGGCGACATGGGCGGCTGCATTGTCCCGAGCCCGATCGAGCGGAAGCAAATGGCCGGAAGAGTTTTCGGAGAACAGATCCTCGAACGAGACGACGCCGTCGGGCAAATCCGTTCCGAACGCGCAGACATAACGTATGGAAAACACTTCGGCCGCGGCTTGCAGCGCGAACTGAGCATGATCGTTCGCCCCGACGCGCCCGCACGTGATCAACGCCTTGGCGCCGACCCGCGCAAGCGCGGTAACAGCATCCGCGCGGCGCCACAGCAGCGGCAACGGCGCCGCGATCATACCGGCCCGCAGCACGCCGAGGATGGTCAAGATATTTTCGACGACGTTTGGCAGTTGGATGCCGATAACGGCGTCGGTCGGCAGCCCCATGCCACGCAGTCTCGCGGCAATCGCGGCGATGGCGCGATCGGCGTCGGCGTAACTCAAGCGCCTCGGTTTGCCGCCGTCGATTTCGCTGCGGTTCGCCGGATCGGCGAGCGCCAGCGCGTCCGGCCGCCGCCGTGCCGCGTAGTGAAAGAGTTCGCTGACGGTAATGCGGCCGAGGCCATACGCGCCCTCCGCTGCAGAGATGGTGGGGTCGCCGAGAATCATTGCAGCGACCGCTTCGGCTCGCGCCACCAGGTCTCCGGCAGATAGCCGGACAGCGAAGTCCGAGCCGGGTGTGCGATATAAGTCCACCGCGCCACCCATTGTTGCGGCAGATAGAACAACGGCACGACGTAACTTCCCGAAATCAGCAAGCGGTCAAGCGCGCGTACCGCGGCGACGAAATCGTCGCGCTCGCGTGCGCGGAGCAGAGCGGCGATCATGGCGTCGACCGCGGGACTGCGCACGCCGATGTAATTGCGCGAACCTTGCTCGCCGGCGGCGGCCGAGCCCCAGTACAGCGTTTGCTCGTTGCCGGGCGACAGTGATTCTTCCCAGCGGTACTCGATCATGTCGAAATCGAAGGATACCCGGCGCTGATCGTACTGGACGGCATCGAGCAACCGCACGCGCGCTTCAATGCCGGCACGGGCGAGGCCGTTGGAAAACGCGAGCGCGAGGCGCTCCTCATCGCGGCTGGCGACCATGATCTCGAAGGCGAACGGCTTGCCGCTTGCGCGTTCGCGCAGCGTGGCGCCGACGAGCTCATAACCGGCGGCGGACAACAGCGCGATCGCTTCGCGCAGATGACGCCGGTCACGGCCGGAGCCGTCGGAAACCGGAGGCGACCAGGTGCCGTCGAGCACATCGGCGCGAACCGCGCCGGCGAACGGTTTGAGTAATTCGCGCTCGCGGTCATCCGCCGGCCGTCGATAAGCCGACAATTCCGAATCGTCAAAGAAGCTTGCGCTGCGACGATACAGATCGAAGAAAAAGTTCCTGTTGACCCACTCGGCGTCGAACAAAAGCGTGATCGCCTCGCGCACACGGCGATCTGAGAACAGTGACCGGCGCGTATTGAATACAAAGTCGGAGCTGAGCTTGGGCAGGCCGCTGGCAAACGAATCCTTGACGATGCGTCCGTCGCGGACCGCGGGAATGTCGTAGCCGCTTTGCCAGCGGCTGGGATTGGTTTCGCTGCGCACGTCATAGTTACCGGCCTTGAAAGCCTCGAAGTAGGCGTTGGCGTCGCGGTAATAGTCAAACCGAAGCTCGGCAAAATTCCACAGGCCGCGATTGATCGGCAGCGCGCGTCCCCAGTAATTGGGATCGTACTTGAAGGTAACGCTCCGGCCGGCGTCGATATCGCTCATGACGTAGGGGCCGCTGCCGACCGGCTTGGCAAGCGTCGTTTCCTCGAACCGCGCCACGTCAACGGCGTGCTTCGGCAAAATCGGCATCAACCCCAGAATGAGCGGCAGCTCGCGGTCGTTGCTGCCGCCGAGATCGAAGCGGACGGTGCGCGCATCGACAGCCTCCGCTCGCGCCACTTTGGAATAGTAAGCCCGATGACCGGGACGTCCGTGATCGCGCAAGAGCTGCCAGGAAAAAACGACATCATCTGCTGTCACCGGCGAACCGTCGGAAAAATGCGCACCGGGATTGAGCGAGAAGGTGACGTAGCTGCGCGTGTCGTCGGTCTCTACGGTCTGCGCGAGAAGGCCATAAAGCGTGAACGGCTCGTCGTAACCGCGCGCCATCAGGCTTTCGACGACATAGCCGCGGACCGCCTGAACGGCGAGGCCTTTGACAATGAACGGGTTGAGGCTGTCGAACGTCCCAAGCAGGCCCTGCACCAGGCGTCCGCCCTTCGGCGCGTCCGGGTTGGCGTAAGGCGCGACGGTGAAATCGTCCGCCCATAGCGGCTTGCCATGCATGGCGATGGCGTTGGCTGTTTCGGCCGCTGAAGGCGTCGCTCCGGCCAAACCGCCGAGCGTCGCCCACGCCAACAGCGCTGCGGGAGCGAGAGCGCGCAGGGAAAGGACGAGAGCCGCAATCCGCATGGCGTTACTTTGGTGCGGGATGAACTCGAGCGATTCGAGTGACGGGCCGGTGGCGAAATGTAGCACACGCGGGAGCGCCGCTCATTTCGGGGCAGGGCTTTAATTGCGCTTCGAGGTGCGCTATCTGAGGCCGCCGCTCGATCGCGGTGTCACGCTGTTGCCGTAATCTGCGCCGAATGACCCCGCTGCAACGGGGGCTTGCACGCGTCGCCAAGGGGCGATGCTTTCGGTTCGCAAGGCGCACCGGTCGATTGCGGACGGCAGCACTGGAGAGGGATTTTAATCTCATGACCTATTGGAACGCACCGGCCAGGGGGCCGGTGAGCCGACCGCTCGTCGCCGGTACGACACGCCGCCGTGCGGGAACCGCGAAGGTCATGGCCATCCTGCCGCTCGCGCTTGCCTTCGGCGTCGCCGCCGCCTCGCCAGTTTGGGCTCAGACCGACGCGGCGCCGGCGGCCGCCCCCGCCAAGCCAAAGCCGGCGAAAAAGCCGACGCACCCGAAATCGGAAACCGAGACGCAACAAGCGCCGCCCGCCGCGGCCGAGCCACCTGCCCAGGCTCAGCAGACGACCCCCGCTCCGGCGGTCCCCGGACAACCCGGCCAAGCACAGAACGGACAACAGCAGGTCCAGCTCATCTATTCACCGTGGACCAAGTTCTGCCTGAAGGGCCAACCCGGCCAACCGCCGGATCCAAACGCCAAACAAGTGTGTTTCACCGGTAAGGATGCGCGCGTCGAATCCGGGCAGCCGGTAGCAGCCGCGGTTCTGATCGAGCCGGAAGGCCAGGAGCGTAAGATTTTGCGCGTGACCTTGCCGCTCGGCATGCAGCTCGTCCATGGCACGCGCGTGATCGTCGACCAGAACCAGCCGATGACCGCGCCCTATGTGATCTGCTTCACCAACGGCTGCATGGCGGACTACGAAGCCAACGCCGATCTCATTGGCAAGCTGAAAAAAGGGCAGGGCCTCGTTCTTCAGGCCATCAACGCCACCGGTCAGCCGATCAGCCTGGTGATGCCGCTGGGCGACTTCGCCAAGGCGTACGACGGTGCGCCCACCGATCCCAAGGTTTTCGAAGAGCAACAGCGCAAGCTGCAGGAAGAGTTGCAGCGCCGCGCCGATGAAGCGCGCAAGAAGCTGGAGACCCAGCAAGGCGCGCCGTCATCATCAGCGACACCGCCTCCTGGCACACCGCCCACGCCGCAAGCCGGCAAGTAGCCCACTAGCTTAGTTGGCGACTTTGCGCCGTGCGCGCCGTCATCAGCGCGCACGGCTCGCGTTTGCGCGCAGGCTGAAATTCACAGACCCTAGCCCGGCACGAGCGTCATCACCCCGATTTTGGTCAGTTCACGCCGTAGAGCGACTTCAACGTCCTGATCTGGTAGTCAACTCTTTCTTTGCTCAGGCCGTTGACCAGGCCGCTCTTACCAACGCTGAAGTCTCTCATCACGTCGGCTTTCAGATCGTATCGCGGCCACGTGACCTGATCGCTGACGTTTGGATTGCCGGTTTTGGCAAAGGACGCCCAACTGCTCGACATTTGTTGGGATATAGCGCGATCACCGCCATTGTTTTTATCGGCCATCGGGAACCAGTAGGATGACCATCTGGCCCTTTCCTTCAAATCCCCGGTAGCTCTGTCGATCTGGGAACATTGATTTCCTCCGGACTCGGTCCGCAAAGGAGGAGGCAGGACGAAGCCCAAACTACCGAACACATATGCGATCTCGAATGTATGCGGCGAGCCCGGATGTGAAGCGCGGATCGCAGGCGCCAAATAATCGAAGTAGTAGGCGTAGCTGGGGGCGGCTTTGCCGGCGCTGTCAGCCAACATCTTGACGCTGCCGCGATACCAGGCATCCGCCATCACCTCGGCCGGCAGCGCGCATTTATTCTTGAAGCCGGCATATAACTTTCCGATCAACTGCGGATCTTGCTTCATCTTTTTCAGGTACGCAGCCAGCGTCGGCTGGCTCGGGACGAAGAAACTGGCATCCCAGGAATTGGTGCCGATCATGAAGGGAACCCTATGCTGCCTGCCTTGGGCAAATAACGGGATCGGATCGCCGACGAGTGTCTTGCCGTCGATGAAAGCGCCGCCGAACTCTCCGTCCTCGAACTGTTTTGGCGTCAGCACGAATTTATCGGCTGGGAGCGCCCGCAGGCCCTGCAGATCTTGCACGCCAAGCGACGCCAGATACTTCTCGTCCAGCTCTTGCGCCGGCGCCAGGCCGTGTCTTTCTTCGGTTTGGCCGCGCAACGGAGTTTGTTGAGCGCTTTCCGCGATGGCTTTCTGAAATAACCCCTTGGCGGCCGGCGAAGTCATGAGCCACGTAACACTGCGGCCACCGGCGGAACTCTCCGAAAATGGTCACGTTATCAGGGTCGCCGCCGAAGGCTCCGATGTTTTCCGCGATCCATTTCAGCGCTGCGATCTGATCCATGATCCCGTAGTTGCCCACGGGCTCGCCATTTTTCGCGGCTTCCTCCGCCAACGCCTTGGGTGCAAAAAACCCGAGCTTGCCCAGACGATAGTCAATGGTAACGACAATCACGTTCTGTCCGACCAGCGCGATTGGCTCGTAATACGGCTCGGTCGCAGACCCTGTCAGCAAAGCGCCGCCGTGAATCCAGACCATGACCGGCAGGTTTTTGACGGGCAGGTCTTTATCAGATTTGGGCCTATACACATTGAGCTTCAGGCAATCTTCGTTGCCCGGAATGAGTTCCGCGTTCAGCCCCTCGACCAACGGTTGGGGACAAGCCTGACCGAAGCGGCTTGCGTCGCGAACACCTTGCCAGTCTTGCGGCGGCTGCGGCGGTCTCCACGCGCAATTCTCCCACCGGGGGGGCCGCATAGGGAATGTTCCTGAAGGCGAACATGCCATGTTCTTCCACCCCTTGGAGCTTGCCGTTTTTGATTTCCAGTATCGGCCTTGTTTCGTTGTAAACATCGGCGTGCGCATCGCTGGAAAAAAGCGCAACCAAAAATCCCAACAAGAACCTTGCGTTAGCGCTCGGTCTGCCGTTGAGACACGATATCTTCCGCATGCCGTAATTCCTTGTTGTTAGACCATCTCGCCACAAGGAAGGTATGTTTCGGCGATCATGCACAGCACGGGTTGTCAGGCCGCAAAGAAGTATGAGCAAGGCTCACGGTCCTTGGTATCGAGTTCTTAGTGATGACCTTGCTCTTTGAGAAATGCTCACTCGCCGCGCGATATCGCTCGCGAGATGATCTGCAACAATACGAAAGCGCCATCGCGGAGCGACCGGTCGCCAAAAAAGGTAGCGGCAAACCCCGCTACGGCAGTGCTGCAGCAACAACGCGCCGACTATTCAGCGCAGCGGTTTCAACGTCGTAGTCGAACAGCCACTTGCGAAATTCCACACTGCTCTTGATTTCGCGATCGCGGTCTTCAAGGCGCTGATAACGTGAATCGTAACGTTGGCCGTTTTTGCGGGACTCCGCCTGCACGATGTCTGTGCGTTCCCGCCGAAACGCTTCGTAGCGCTCCAGTGCCCCGACAATGCCTTCGGAATTCCGATCTTCAAGGAAAACCGAAAGCGCTATGCCGTCCTCCACAGCCTGGTTTGCGCCTTGCCCGACATGAGGCTGCATCGCGTGCGCGGCGTCGCCGAGCAGTGCCAGGCGGCCCTTGGTCCAGGACTTTAACGGCTTGTGATCGTAGACGCCCCACCAAAAGCAAGCTTCGACTTTCTCGATCAGTTCGACCACCGGCGTGTCCCATCCGGCGAACGACGCCGCCAATTGGTCGCGATCACCTGCCGCTGACCAGGACTTGATGGTCTCGGTTTGTGTCGGCACGAAGCCGACATAGTTCAGGAGTTCGCCGCGCCGGACCGGAAACACGATGAAATGTTTGCCGTCGCCCATCCAGATCTGATGCGCCTGCGGCTTCCAGTTTGGCAGCTTGTCGCGCTCCATCAGGCCGCGATAGGCGCGGGAACCGGAATATTCCGCGGCTGCGGGCTCGACCACATGCGACCTCAAGATCGAGTTGATGCCGTCGGCACCAACAACGACGTCGGCGTCGGCAACCGCGCCATTGGCAAAGGTCAAGCGGGCGGCACTGCCGCTATGCGTAAAACCGATACAGTGATGATCGGTGTGGATGGATTGCGGCGGCAAAGCTTCCGCCAGGGTTTGCAACAGGTCGGCCCGGTGCATGCCGTAAATGCCATTCCAGCCGCTGGAATCGGTGGCTTGGATCGGCCCTACGATCGTGCCGTCCATCCGGATATACGACCCTCCAGTCACGGCCGCGCCGACCTCGGCCATGCTTTCGCGCAGGCCCAGCCGCTCAAGCTGCCGAAGCGCGTTGGGATAGACCAGAATGCCGGCGCCGACCTCGGCCAGCACCTTTGCCTTCTCAAATACCTTCACGTCGATGCCACGGCGACTGAGCGCCAATGCTGCGGTTAACCCCGCAATTCCGCCGCCGACGATTGCAGCGCAAATACGCCTGTTGGACATGCGTCCGGCATCCTTTCCGGCAGCGAAGGTGTGTGCGAGCAGTCAACGCCGCCTTTACCAGCGCGCCGCCAGATTGGCGAATCGACGCCGGCTCCGCCGAAGAAGCTGCGGCACCCGCCTGCACCGGCTTTGCTGCAAGTCTAGATGCGGAAGTTTAACGTCTGAAGCCGGATAGTGGCGATCCGTCGGGCTTCGACAAGCAGATGAACCGCCGCGGTGCGCAATGCTGAGAATGCTCAATCGGCTCCTCCGCCGCACCCTTGTGCTCGGACTGGGCATCCTGACCGTTTGGCTGATTGTTTTTGTCTTTCAATTGACGGATAGCCGGCTGCCGACCGTGTTGGCGGTGGCCTTCACCTACGCCATCGCGGCCTATATTCTCCTGCCGCGCATCGTCCGCCTCGGCCTCAAAATTCTGAAACGCAAACACGTGCCGCGCTTCACCATCACCGAGGACGGGTTGCCGGGCGATCCGGTCAATCTGGTGCTCACCGGAACGCTGGCGCAGCTTCGCGCCGCGTTTGCGCTCGGCGGGTGGGCGGAAGCCGATCGTCTCGGCATCGCCAGCTCGTTGCGCATGATCAAGGCCTTCGTATTCAACTCGCCTTACGCGACGGCCCCATTCAGCACGCTTTTTCTTTTCGGCCGCCGCCAGGACATCGGTTTTCAGAAAGCAATCGACAACAGCCCGCGCAAGCGGCATCACGTTCGATTCTGGGCTCTGAGTATGAGTTACGCCGAAAGCAATCTGGGAGACCCCGGCTTTTGGCTGAACACCGACCGGCCGCCCGAGAACGCCTGCGTCCACTGGATCGGCGCCGGCACCAAAGACACCGGCATCTCACTGACGCGACTGACCTTCCAGATCACACATGCCACGGCTCAGACACGAACGTCGAGCGTGACTACATCGTCAGCGAGTTGAGAAAGTGCGGGGTGATCGAGGAGATCAAACTATACAAGGCGGGCGAGCAATTGCCCGGGGAAAAGGTCAATCACTACGTCACCGACGGCGAAGTGGCCGCCGCAGACCTGACGGTAAAGGCTTAGCGCAGCAGCACGTCCGGTCTGGTTGCGGCCGGCGTGCTAGGATTTGGTCTTCGCCGCAAACAGCTGGCACCACCCGCCCGGACTGATGTTGCCGTCCACGAATTTGCATGCATTCGGCGGTTGGAAGTTGACGCAGCCGTCGCAGCGCTGGTCGCCCTTCGGCGTTGTCTGGTATTTGGCGTCCGCCTGGCTGAGTTTCTGCTGTGCCGCCGTTTGCGACGCCACCACAGCCGCTGTGGCCGCGCCGAGCGAAAGCGCCGCACCAGTTGCGAGCACCAGGCGGCGCGAGATGCGTTGGCCATCATTCATGATCGGGCCCCCACAGGCTTGATGCCCTTTGTTGCTCACAAAGTTTCACCGGTGAGCGTATTCCGTGAAAACGTAATCGCGGTTCTTCGCTATCGTGTGGCAGGCGAACCCGCACTTCGCGTCGTGCCCCTGCGGGGGCGTGGCCGCTTCGGTAGCGGGACTGAAAGTGTCGGAGGCGGGATCATAGTCGAACGAGGCCCATCCCCAGCCGCCGCTGTCCGCGAACCTTTTGCTGTCCTTGACCATGAAATCGGCGTTGTATTGAGCGCCCGGCACTTTTGGCGGACCGGGATACGCCTCCTGCGTCTTTGGGTGAAAATAAATCTTCGCGAACTTGGCGCCGTCCGGGAAAGGCTTGCCGTTGCCGGGCACGCCTTGCCTGAAGGCGTCGATGAGTATCGCATTCCCCAAGATCGCAGCGAACGCGCCACCATTGTCACTGGTCGAAATTAGCGGCCAGTCCTCGTATCCCCTGAACTCGGAAAAGGCCAAGCCTCCTGGCACCTGGACCGTGTACTTGTCCTGAGCAGAAATCGCTCTTCCGCCAAAGACGGCGAGCGCGACCGCTGGGATTACAATTAGCAAGAATGTAATTCTCTTCACGGCTCACTCCTGTCAATCGTGGAGGTGCGAGCGAGCTTATCAACATTCGCCGAGAGCGGATATCCCGCCCCGGGAGCGAATAACCAATCGAATTAATTTTGACCGATCAGATTTTTATCACTCAGCGGTCGCATCCGGCTGATTGCAATTTATTGTTACGTGGTGACATCGTGGCCGCACACTTTCGCGCGACGCGGGCTTCGCGCACAGCTAAAACGGCGGCCGCCGCGGGTCTTGGGGGCTAGCGGGCGATCGACTGGACCGCCGGCGTCGGCCGGATCATTCATTTGTCGCTCCCTTCAACGTGCCCACGTAGGTCTTCCCTGAATCCTTGAGCCATTGTGGCCATATCGGCGGCTCCGGGTCACCGGCTCATCGGTCAGTTCGAGAGTGACCCGCTTCAGCTGCACGCCGGGACCAAAGCTTGCTGCCAGGTCGTCAGGCTTCACCTCGAGTAGCTTGTGTGGACCTTCGGTATCCTTGAACGGCGGCATCAGTCGGCGCCCTCCGGTATCGCTAACCCCCCCTAGGGCAGGGAGAACGATAAATGACACATCGCGCAGTCCCTTTTGACGGAGCAACTGCTTAAGCGTGCTCATCCGCTCGCTAAACGGACGATTAATGATGAGAGTGCGATAGGCCGCGGACGGCAAGCATCCGATATCGGTAAATCCACACGCCCATTCATTATTGCGCACTTTCCTTTCGACAGCGGTCAGCGGCGCGTCTAGGAACGTCAGAAAGAGCAAACCTTCCTCGCGTAGGTCGACCGTTGGGGCGTATCCTTTGATCCGTACGAACGTGTCGGGCCCGGACAAGGTGATGGAGTCCGGCTCTATCGGATACGCGGCGTCGAGCACGCTCGATCGCGATCTGATCTGATCGCCGTCCTGCACTTCAAGGGTGATGCGATAGCGGACGTGAATGGTCTGAAAGCCGGACAAGACAAACAACACGCCGAGAGCCAGCAGGACGACCAGTATTCCAACGACGGTGAGGCAGCCTTTCATTTGAAGTCGCCGACTTCGCTAGCGCCGATGAGCGAACGCGCTTTAACGCCGCTTCGCCGGATTGCAGGAACGGGCACGAGGATGAAGGCGACGAAGCTGGGAAGTCGGTCGTCGGAATTGGGCGACATACTTTATCGGTCCGGCCGCGCCCGATTGCCGGGCCCGCTGACCACTCAATTACAGGTTGAGCTGTTCGCAAGCGGTTAACGCGGCGGCCGCAGAATTCTGAAGTTTTGTTTTAGGCGTTCGCGGCCCGTCGGCAGCGAAGCCGCGCCTCAGTGCGTAGTGACGTCGCGCTGCCGGTAGCCTTTGCCCTCGCGGATGAAGACTTCCGCGACCTGCGGGTGCCGCACCGGCTCACCGGTGTTGTCGGGCAAAAGATTCTGTTCGGAGACGTAGGCGATGTATTCGGTCTCATCGTTCTCGGCGAACAGATGATAAAACGGCTGGTCCTTGTGCGGACGGATCTCGGCCGGGATCGCCTCGTACCACTCGTCGGTATTGTTGAAGATGGGGTCGATGTCGAAAATGACTCCGCGGAACGGAAACAGGCGGTGCTTCACCACCTGACCGATCTGAAACTTGGCGCTCCGAAACTTATTCATGGCGTAAATGAGACAACATAATTGTGGCGCACGGCGGGCGACCGAAAGAACATGGCCGCTCGGTTAACCGGCTCAATGGCACGAATTGCCGCCGGTTTATAGCCCATAACGCGCGGCCATCTCCGGGTCTTTGGCCGCGACAAGCCGAGCGAGATCGACCAGAACCTTGGCCTGCTTCCAGGTCGCGTCGTCCTGCATCTTGCCCTCGATCATGACCGCGCCGCTGCCGTCCGGCATGGCGGCGATGATTTTCTGCGCAAATGCAACCTCCGCCGGCTCCGGCGAAAACACCCGCTTGGCGATGGCGACCTGGCTCGGATGCAGCGTCCACGCTCCGGCGCATCCCATCAGGAAGCTGTTGCGGAACTGCGCTTCGCATGCTGCACCGTCGGCGAAATCGCCGAACGGACCGTAGAACGGCTTTATGCCGGCGGCGGCACACGCGTCCACCATCTTGGCAATGGTGTAGTGCCACAGGTCCTGCTGATAGAAGGCGCGCTCGGCTTTTGTGTCCGTGGCGTCGGCGAGGACGCGATAGTCCGGATGGCCGCCGCCGACGCGTGTGGTTTTCATCGCGCGTGACGCGGCGAGATCGGCGGGGCCGAGGCTGATGCCGTGCATGCGCGGCGACGCCGCAGCAATCGCCTCGACGTTGTTGACGCCTTCGGCGGTTTCCAGAATGGCGTGAATCAGGATCGGTTTTTTCAGCGCATGCTTGGCTTCGAGCTGAGCGAGCAGTTGGTCAAGATAGTGGATGTCCCACGCGCCTTCGACCTTCGGCAGCATCATGACGTCGAGCTTGTCGCCAACTTCGGCGACGATCTCGCGAATGTCGTCGAGCACCCATGGCGAATTGAGGGCGTTGATCCGGGTCCACAGCCCGGTCGAACCGAAGTCGTTCGATTTCGCCATGCTGATGAAGCCCGCGCGCGCCGCCTCCTTGGCGTCGGCTGGAATGGCGTCCTCAAGGTTGCCGAGGACAACGTCGACCTCGCGGATCAGGTCCGGAACCTTGGCGCGCAGCTTCTCGATGTGCGGCGGCACGAAATGAATCATGCGCTCGAGCTTGAGCGGTAGATCGCGCAACGGCGCGGGCGCACCGATCGCCAGCGGCTTGAAAAAATTGCGCGGCAGTTTCATGAAATTCCCCGATTACATACCGACCGTAGGATGAACGGCGCACCGCCGCCAAGCCGTTTTTCGGGGCAGGCGCGGCCTAAACTACAGCTCATACCAGTTCGCCGCGCATCAGGCGCGGTTGCGAGGCGGCGGGAGCAACGCCTTCACGCATCAGCGCGCGGCGGAGCGGTCCGACGCGGTCGATCAGAAACAGGGAAAGCCCGCGCGCGCTTTGCACCGGCAGAAAATCAGTGAGCAGGCTTCGATTGAGCACGTCGATGGCGATACGCCGGCTTGTCGCATCGGCGCGGCGCGCGCTGTCGTAGCGGGCGAGAATATCGTCGCCGCCAACGTCCGCTCCTTGCCGCCGGGCATCGGCGACGACTTCAGCCAACGCGGCGGCATCACGGAGCCCGAGATTGAGGCCTTGCGCGCCGATCGGCGGCACGACATGCGCGGCCTCGCCGACGAGAGCGATGCGCGCACGGGCGAACGCATGCGCGGTCTCGGTAGCCAGCGGAAACACGCCGCGTCCCGGTTCGGCGCGCATTTTTCCAAGCAGCGAATGAGCACGCCGTTCGATCTCGGCCGAAAGCTCCAAGTCAGACATCACCGACAGCGCGTCGGCGTCAGTGGGCGGGAGGACGCAGACGACACTCGAACGCCCATCCGGCAGCGGCACCAGGGTGAGCGGTCCATGTTCGGTATGAAACTCGGTCGCGGCATTGTGGTGCGGCCGGTCATGCGCGAGGTTCAGCGTTAATGCGCTTTGCGGATAGGCGCGGCGATCGGTGTCGATGCCCGCGGCCTCACGGCACAGCGAGCGCGCGCCGTCGGCGCCTATCACGAGCGATGCCCGGATCGTGTTGTCGCCAACAACGACGGTGACGCCATCAGCGTCACTTGTGACGGTCTGCGCCGCCGCTTCAATGCGCGGAATTTTCAGCGCGGCGGCGCGTGCCGACAGCGCGGCAACGAGGTGGCGGTTTTCGATGTTGTCGCCGAACGCCTCGAGACCAATTTCTTCGGCGCGAAACGTCACTTCCGGAGCACGAACCAGCCGGCCGGTTGCGTCCACAATCCGAATGCTAACGAGCGGGGCGGCGTGTGCGCGGCAGATTTCCCACACGCCGAGCGTCGTCAACGCCGTGACGGAACCGGCAAGCAGGGCGGTGGTGCGATGATCGTCCGGCGCCTGCGGCGCGACCAAGCAGGACGTCGACTCCGGCGGTCTTCAACGCAATGGCGCAAACGAGACCCGCCGGTCCGCCGCCGATCACGGCGGCCTCGGCCGCCATACTGTTGTTAACGCCGACCATTACTGACCTTCGCAACCCGCATGGGGTGTGATTTAGCTTCAGACATTACCAATGGTGACGGGATTGCGCGAGGCGAGCGATGAAGCCGGTTAATTCTTCCGGGCAGTCTAAAGCACTGCGCGCCGCCGCTTTCGCTGTGCACATATTTACCGCGTTCGGCGCGGCCTGCGCGCTGCTGGCTTTGCTCGCCGCCGTCGGCGCTCGCTGGACCGAAATGTTCATCTGGCTCGCGGTCGCGCTGATCATCGACGGTGTGGATGGCACCATTGCGCGGCGGCTCGATGTCGGGACGCGGCTGCCGCGCTGGTCCGGCGATCTCCTCGACTTCGTTGTCGATTACGCGACTTACGTGTTCGTCCCGGCCTACGCGATCGCAACAGGGAGCGTATTGCCGCCGACCATAGCTCCGGCGCTCGGCATCCTCATTGCGGTGACCGGTGCGCTCTATTTTGCCGACCGGCAGATGAAAACCGCGGACGGCTATTTTCGTGGTTTCCCGGTGCTATGGAACCTGGTGGCGTTTTATCTTTTTCTGCTGCATCCGCCCGCGTGGCTGAGCGCCCTCGCGGTTATCGCGCTCGCGGCCGCTACTTTCGCCCCTCTCTATTTCGTTCATCCGGTGCGGGCTTCGCGATGGCGCGTCCTCAATCTTGCGATGTTGGGGTGCTGGGCGGTTTTGGGGCTGTGGGCGCTGGCTCAGGATTTGCGACCGCCAGGTTGGGTGGCTGCGGCTCTATCCGCCATCGCGATCTATTTCGTCGCCGCAGGCCTGCTCCGCCGCGGCGATTGATGGCTTGCGCTCACGCGGTGACTTCCTATGATCCCGCGCCACAAGCTTTGCGTTCAGGAGAACAGAAAATGGTTGCTGCGGTACGCGTGCATAAATTCGGCGGACCGGAGGTTCTCACCTACGAAGAAATCGACGTTCCGGCACCGGCCGCCGGCCAGATTCGCGTCAAGCAGCACGCCTGCGGCGTCAACTACACGGATGTCTATTTCCGCAAGGGCATGTACCAGCCTCCGGGCGGCCTGCCGTTCGTAGCTGGCAGCGAAGGCGCGGGCGAAGTGATTGAGGTCGGCTCGGGCGTCACCGAGTTCAAGCGCGGCGACCGCGTCGCCTATGCCGCGGGCCCCGGCTGCTACATTGCCGAGCGTGTCTTGCCGGCCGATCGCGCCATCAAGCTTCCGGCCAGCATCAGCTACGAGCAAGCCGCAGGCATGATGCTCAAGGGCCTCACGGTGCAGTATCTCCTGCGCCGCACCTTCAAAGTGGAGAAGGGGAATACTGTACTGATTCAGGCCGCCGCCGGTGGCGTCGGGTTGATTTTCTGCCAATGGGCGAACCATCTCGGCGCCAATGTCATCGGTACGGTCGGTTCCAAGGAAAAGGCGGAACTGGCGCGCGCCAATGGCTGCCACCACACCATTCTCTACCGCGAAGAGGATTTTCCAACGCGGGTAAAGGAGATCACCGGCGGGAAATTATGCGATGTCGTGTATGACAGCATCGGCAAAGACACTTACCCCGCTTCACTCGATTGCATCCGGCCGCTCGGCATGTTCGTCAGCTTCGGCAGTGCGTCCGGCCAGATCGACAACTTCAACATCAATCTTCTTTCGGTAAAGGGCTCGCTGTTTGCCACGCGTCCGACGCTCAATACGTACGGGGCGAAGCGCGAGGATCTCGTGAAGATGGCAGACGATTTGTTCGCGGTCGTTGCCAGCGGTGCGGTAAAAATCCCGGTGAATCAGAAATACGCATTGAAAGACGCCGCGAACGCGCATCGCGATCTTGAAGCCCGCACCACCACCGGTTCATCAATCCTGATACCGTGAGCACTCCCGGTCATTCATGAGAATTTGGGGTTATTGGGCGACATTCGGCTGGTCGGTGCTCGCCTTCATCGTCGGGCAATTTTTGGCGTTGGCGTTTCTGGTGTGGTGGCGGATCAACGACCTCAACTCGATCCTTGCCACCCCGTTCGACGGCAAAAGCGTCACGCTCTTCATCGTGATCTCCAACCCGCTGATGATTGCCGTGCTCGCGGGCGCGGTGCGGCTCGCGCGCGCGTCGCAGGCGGAATATCTGGCGCTCGTCTTGCCGCGGGCGCGCGATGTCGCGATCGGCATTGCCTGCCTCGTAGGTTTGGTGATCGTCACCGATCTCGCGCTCTATCTAGGCGGCCGCGATCTGATAACTCCATTTCAGTCGCAGTCTTACGCCACTGCCGCAAAGGAAGGCTGGCTGCCCGCGCTTCTTGTCGCGGCCATTCTGATTGCTCCCGCAGGCGAGGAGATCATGTTCCGCGGCTTCATCTTCCGGGGCTGGGCGCGTTCCAACCGGTCGCTGTGGCCGGCGATCGTCGTGATTTCGCTGTTATGGGCGGCGCTTCATATCCAATACGACTGGACCGGCGTGCTGCAGATTTTCGTCATCGGATTGTTTCTCGGCTGGATGCGCTGGCGCAGCGGATCGACTTTGCTGACTTTTTTCCTGCACGCCTTATTCAACCTCGAAGGGACTTTGGAAACCGCCGTGCAGGCCTGGTTTTTCTCTTGAGCGCTAAACGCGCGTGCGCGGCAAACCAATGACCGGCGCGGTGAAGCGCGAGACGGCGGACACCACGTCGTCCAGCGCGATCGCGCTTCCCGGCGTTTCGCTGACAATGGTGGCGAGCACATTCATGTCGCGCCGGAACAGCGAATCAAGCGCGGTGAGCGTGTGGCTGATGGCGCCGCGATAGGTTCCGGTCACTAAAATCAGCGGCAGCTGCAACGCCATCATCACGTCCAGCGTGGTGCGGTGCCCGTCGAGCGGCGTCATGATCCCGCCGACGCCTTCGATCAGCAGAACGTCGCGGCGCTCAGAGACGGCGCTCTGGCAAAACGCCACCAGCGCATCGATGTCGATGGTGCGCTCCTCCTGCCGCGCCGCGAGGTCCGGCGGCAGCGCCGTGCGAAACCGCCACGGCGAAATGCGGTCGATGGATTCCGGCGTGAACGGCAACGCCAGCGCTGAAATGAGTATGCCCGTGTCGCTCGCTGCGGCTTGTGCCGGATCGTAGCCGCTGACAATCGGTTTGACGGCCTCCACCGACCGGCCCATTTGCCGGAACTGGCGAATGAGCGAAGCCACGACCTGGGTTTTTCCCACGTCGCTTCCGGTCGCAGTGATGAAAATGGCGGTCACGGTCTTAAAGCCTTGCCGCTATGAAAGCGCCGAACGTCAGGCAACACCAGCGAAAATCGAGATGGGCGGCCTATTGGCCACAGGCCGGCGGGGCTACTCAATACCCCACGGCAGTGCCGTGAAGATCGTAATCGTCGGCGCGCTCGATTTTTACGGTGGCGATTTCGCCAACGCGCAGCGGCCGCCGGGATTTGACGTGGACGATACCGTCGACCTGCGGAGCGTCGCCCTTGCTGCGGCCCTTGGCCACGGCCTTTGCCACTTCGTCGATGAGAACGGCCTGGCGAGTTCCGACTTTGCGCTTAAGACGGCGGCGCGAAATCTCGCGTTGGCGGCGCATCAGCCGGTCCCAGCGCTCGTCCTTGATTTCATCGGGCACCGGAGCGGCGAGATCGTTCGCCGTAGCGCCCGAGACCGGCTCGTAGCGGAAGCAACCGACGCGATCGATTTCGGCTTCGTCGAGCCAATCGAGCAGTTCGGAAAAATCCGCTTCGGTCTCGCCGGGAAAGCCGACAATGAAAGTAGAGCGGATGGTGAGGTCGGGGCAGATGGCGCGCCATGCGCGAATCCGCGACAAGGTTTTTTCCTGCGCCGCCGGCCGGCGCATTCGCTTGAGCACCGCCGGACTGGCGTGCTGAAACGGCACGTCGAGATACGGCAAGAACCTTGCCCTCCGCCATCAAGCGGAATGACTTCATCGACGTGAGGGTACGGATAGACGTAATGCAGGCGCACCCATACGCCGAATTCGCCTAGCGCGCGCGCGAGGTCGATGAATTTGGCCCGAAGCGATTGGCCCTTCCATTCGCTTGCCGCGTATTTCAGATCCATTCCGTACGCCGACGTGTCTTGGGAGATGACCAGCAGCTCCTTCACGCCGGCGTTGACCAGCCGCTCGGCTTCGCGAAGCACGTCCGCCGCCGGACGGGAGACCAGTTTGCCGCGCAGATTTGGGATGATGCAGAACGAGCAGCGGTTGTTGCAGCCTTCGGAAATTTTGAGATAAGCGTAATGCCGCGGCGTCAGCTTGATGCCTTGCGGCGGAATGAGATCGGCGTAAGGATCGTGCGGCGGCGGAGCGGCGCGATGCACCGCCTCGAGCACGCTTTCATATTGCTGCGGCCCGCTGACCGCGAGCACGTTCGGATGCGCCGCGCTGATCTTTTCCGGTTCGGCGCCCATGCAGCCGGTCACCACGACCTTGCCGTTTTCAGCCAGCGCCTCGCCGATGGCGGCAAGCGATTCCGCCTGCGCGCTTTCGAGGAACCCGCAGGTATTGACGATGGCGAGGTCGGAATCGGTGTGGTCGCGGCAAAGTTCGTAGCCTTCCGCTCGCAAGCGGGTGATGATGCGCTCGGAATCGACCAGCGCCTTCGGGCAGCCGAGCGATACGAACGAGATGCGGGGAGGGCGGTTCATCTGCTGATCTCAGGTGCTAACTGGCCCGCCTTGCAGCCAAATTCAAGGCGGCCGACATGGCGCGCCGGCGTCAAACAAGCAGGCGTCGGCACGAATTGCGAATTCCCGATCCGCCGCTTCTCATTGTCACCGATCGCCGCCAGGCGCGGTTGCCGCTGGTGCAGATCGTCACCGCGGCGGTCAAGGCCGGGTGCCGCTGGATCAGCCTCCGCGAAAAGGATTTGCCGGCCGACGAGCAAGTGCTGCTGGCCCGCGTCGCTGATTTCCAGCTAGCACGGCAGCAAGGCGCGAAGCTGACCGTCCATGGCGAGGCACGCTCGCCGCCGCCGCCGGCGCGGACGGCGTGCATCTCTCCCGCTGGCAGCGATCCGGTGGCCGCGCGGGCGCTGCTTGGTGCGGAAAAACTCATCGGCGTTTCTATCCACACCGTGACCGAAGCAGAGAGCGTCGATCCATCGTGTGGTCGATTATGTGCTCGCAGGGCCGGCTTTCGAAACCGCAAGCAAGCCGGGCTATGGACCCGAGCTCGGCCGTAAGGGCCTTGCGGCGATCGCGCGAGCAGCGCGCGTGCCGGTGCTGGCTATCGGCGGCATCAACACCGCGCGCGTCGCCGATTTGATCGCCGAAGGAGCCGCAGGCGTCGGCGTGATGGGCTCGGTGATGCGCGCAGCCGATCCGGACCGGGAAGTCAGCGCGCTGGTCGCGACGCTCGACAGGCTCACTCGCTATCCGCGGGCGCGATACGTAGCGACGCCCTGGTCCGGCACCCAGGTGCCGGTGGGCAACTTTCCCGCCTGCCAGAATACGTCGATCGGCATGCCGCCGCGCGGATGGAAATAACCGCCGATGCGCAGCCACTTCGGTTTGAGCACCGCGACGAGTTTCTTGCCGATGCTCACCGTGCATTCTTCGTGGAACGCGCCGTGGTTGCGGAAGCTGTTCAGATAAAGCTTGAGCGACTTCGATTCCACCAGCCACGCCCGCGGCACGTAATCGATGACGAGAGTGGCGAAATCCGGCTGGCCGGTGACCGGACACATCGCAGGTGAATTCCGGGAAAGGTGAAGCGCGCGACGTAATTCGTGTCCTGGTGCGGGTTGGGCACGCGATCGAGCACCGCCTCGTCCGGGCGAGGCGGGAATGGCGGCGGGCCGGCCGAGTTGCAGCGTCTTCTTCGGCCATGAAAGCTCGCTTCCGGCGCAATCCATGCCCGCGTTGCCCTCACATGACAAGCGCGCTCGCGATCCTGTAGAAGCACCTCGGGAATCCGGGAGCACGCACATGACCGCCATTATCGATATCGTCGGCCGGGAAATCCTCGACAGCCGCGGCAATCCGACCGTGGAGGTCGACGTCGTCCTGGAAGACGGCTCGCGCGGCCGCGCCGCGGTGCCGTCCGGCGCCTCGACCGGCACGCATGAAGCGGTCGAACTGCGCGACGGCGACAAAAGGCCGCTATCTCGGCAAGGGGGTGCGCAAGGCGGTCGAGGCCGTCAACGGCGAGATTTTCGACGCCTTGAGCGGCTTCGACGCCGAAGCCCAGGTCAAGATCGACGAGACGATGATCGCGCTCGACGGCACGCCGAACAAAAGCCGCCTCGGCGCCAATGCCATTCTCGGGGTCTCGCTCGCGGTCGCCAAAGCGGCGGCCGCCGCCAACAAGCTGCCGCTTTATCGCTACGTCGGCGGCACCGCGGCACGCGCTTCTGCCGGTGCCGATGATGAACATTCTCAACGGCGGCGTGCATGCCGACAATCCGATCGACTTTCAGGAATTCATGATTGTGCCGCTCGGCGCCGCCTCGTTTGCCGAAGCGCTGCGCGCCGGCGCCGAGATTTTCCATACGCTGCGCGCCGCGCTCAAAGCCGCCGGTCTCAACACCAATGTCGGCGACGAAGGCGGCTTTGCGCCGGACCTGCCGTCGGCCGAAGCGGCGCTCGATCAAGTCGTCGCCGCGATCGAGAAGGCCGGATATCGCGCCGGGGAAAGATGTCGCGATCGCGCTCGATCCCGCCTCGAGCGAATTTTTCAAAAAAGGCGCCTACCGCTACGAAGGCGAGGGCAAGACACGCTCGGTCGACCAGCAGGTCGAATATCTCGGCCGAACTGGTGAAGGACTATCCGATCGTCTCCATCGAAGACGGCATGGCCGAAGACGATTCGAGCGGCTGGAAAAAGCTGACGCAAAAGATCGGCGATCGCTGTCAGCTTGTTGGCGACGATGTGTTCGTGACCAACGTCGCGCGGCTCACCGAGGGAATCAAGAACGGGATCGGCAATTCGATCCTCATCAAGGTCAATCAGATCGGCACGCTGACCGAAACGCTGGCCGCGGTCGAAACCGCGCACAAAGCCGGCTACACGGCGGTCATGTCGCACCGCTCGGGCGAGACCGAGGACACGACCATTGCCGACCTCGCCGTCGCGACCAATTGCGGGCAGATCAAGACCGGCTCGCTGGCGCGGTCGGACCGCACCGCCAAATACAATCAGCTGTTGCGCATCGAGGAGGAACTCGGCCCCCAGGCCGTGTATCCGGGACGCGCGGCGTTCAAGGCTCTCGCCTGACGCCAGGACCGGCCGAGCCGCTAGCGTGGCGGCCGGCCCGCGCATTAATCGTGCTTTAAGTGCGCCGCCCGCATGTTGCGGCATGGTCACTCGGACGCGTCTGCGCTCAATCCTGACCGCGCTCGGCCTCTACGTGATGGCCGCCTTGCTGATCGGCTATTTCGGCGTCAACGCGTTTTCCGGCGATCGCGGGCTCACGGCCAAGCAGGATATCGAACAGCAGATCACTTCGCTGTCGACGGAACTGACCCATTTGCAGGTCGGAACGCGGCCAATGGGAGCGTCGCCTCGGCCTTTTGAAATCGAACCGCATCGATCCCGACATGCTCGATGAGCGCGCCCGCGTTCTGCTCGATTACACCCATCCCAATGACTTGACGCTGATGCTCCCCGAGACCGCGCACGCCGCACCCGGCGGCCTTGAAGAGCGCCCCGGCGCTTTCGAAATAACTTTTTCCACCAATTGCTTGGCGGCAGGAACCATTCTCCGGCCGCCGACTTCCGCCATAAGCCGGATTAGGCTATGGGAGGTATCCCCGCGCTCGTTCAAAGGACGACGAATGGCCGTCGCGCAGACCAAGACTGTAGAGCAAGACGATCGTCCGCCGGCCGCCACGCCGGCTTCTAGCGCCGCGATCGCGGAATTCAGCAAGGAACAGGAACTCGCGGCGCTACGGCAGATGCTTTTGATCCGCCGCTTCGAGGAGAAGGCCGGCCAATTATACGGCATGGGCCTGATCGGCGGGTTTTGTCACCTCTACATCGGCCAGGAAGCCGTCGTGGTCGGCATGAAAATGGCCAAGCGCGACTCCGACCAGATGATCACCGGTTACCGCGACCACGGTCACATGCTCGCCTGCGGCATGGATCCGAAGGGTGTGATGGCGGAATTGACCGGGCGCCGCGGCGGCTATTCCAAGGGCAAGGGCGGCTCGATGCACATGTTCTCCCGAGAGAAAAACTTCTACGGGGGACACGGCATCGTCGGCGCGCCGGTGCCAATCGGCACCGGCTTGGCGTTTGCCAACAAATATCGCGGCACGGACAGCGTCTGCCTGACGTTCTTCGGCGACGGCGCGGCGAACCAGGGCCAAGTCTACGAGAGCTTCAATATGGCCGAGCTCTGGAAGCTGCCCGTTGTCTACATCATCGAAAACAACCGTTACGCGATGGGAACGTCCATAACCCGCTCCTCGGCGCAGACCCAACTGTCGAAGCGCGGTCTTTCGTTCAATATTCCCGGCACAGAGGTTGACGGCATGGACGTACGTGCCGTCAAAGCCGCGGGCGATGAGGCGATCGCCTGGTGCCGGGCCGGGAACGGGCCGACGATTCTCGAAATGATGACCTACCGCTATCGCGGCCACTCCATGTCCGACCCGGCGAAATACCGCACCAAGGAAGAAGTCGACAAAGTACGCACCGAGCACGATCCGATCGAACAGGTGCGGGCGCGGCTGATCGCCAAGAACTGGGCCGCCGAGGACGAGCTGAAAAAAATCGACGCAGCGGCGCGCGCCGTGGTCAATGAGGCGTCCGAATTCGCCACCCACGACCCTGAACCTGATCCCGCCGAACTCTACACGGACGTCTATCGGTGAAAAAAATTGCGCCGGCATTCCGCCCTTCGCTAAGGCGCGCTTGATCGACGAGTTAGCCCGCCATGCCGACCCAAGTTCTCATGCCCGCCCTTTCACCGACCATGGAAAAGGGCAATCTCGCCAAATGGCTCAAGAAGGAAGGCGACCCCGTTAAGTCGGGAGACGTCATCGCCGAGATCGAGACCGACAAGGCCACCATGGAAGTGGAGGCGGTCGACGAAGGCACGCTTGGACAAATTCTGGTTCCGGAGGGCACCAACGACGTAGCGGTCAACACCCCGATCGCGACTATCCTGGCCGACGGCGAAGATGCGTCCGCGGTCAAGGACGGAAAGCAGGCGCAAAGCCCGGCCCAAGCTGACGCGCGGGCAACTGAGCCGGCGCGCGAGGAAAAGGCCGCGGAATCCGCGCCGCCGGCGGAAAAAGATCAACCCGCCAAAAAAGCCGAAGCCCCGGCGCCGGCAAAAACCGGCACCGTTAAGCCGGCGCAGGCGCAGGTGATGCCCGATCCCGACGTGCCCGAAGGCACGGAAATGGCCACCATCACCATGCGCGAAGCGCTGCGCGATGCGATGGCGGAGGAAATGCGCCGGGATCCAGATGTGTTCGTCATGGGCGAGGAAGTTGCCGAGTATCAGGGCGCCTACAAGGTCACGCAAGGTTTGCTGCAGGAATTCGGCGACAGCCGCGTGATCGATACGCCAATCACCGAGCACGCGTTCACCGGCCTTGGCGTCGGCGCGGCTTTCGCCGGCTTAAAGCCGATCGTCGAATTCATGACGTTCAACTTCGCCATGCAGGCGATGGATCATCTCATCAACTCGGCGGCCAAAACCCCTTACATGTCCGGCGGACAGGTCACGGTCTCCATGGTGTTTCGCGGCCCGAACGGGCCGGCCGCCCGCGTCGGCGCACAGCACAGCCAGGATTATTCGTCGTGGTATTCGCACGTGCCCGGGCTGAAAGTGATCGCGCCGTCGAACGCCGCCGACGCCAAGGGACTGCTTAAAGCGGCGATCCGCGATCCCAACCCCGTCATCTTTCTGGAAAACGAAATTCTCTACGGCGTGTCGTCGCCGGTACCGAAGCTTTCCGAATATGTGCTGCCGATCGGCCGCGCCCGCGTCGTTCGCGGCGGCAACGACGTGACCATCGTCTCGTGGTCGATCGGTATGACGTATGCGCTGAAAGCCGCCGACGAGCTCGCCAAAGAGAATATTTCCGCCGAGGTGATCGACCTGCGCACGCTTAAGCCGATGGACACCGAAACCATCATCGAGTCGGTGAAAAAGACCGGCCGTATTGTCACCGTCGAAGAGGGATGGAAGCAGTCCGGCGTCGGCGCTGAGATTGCCGCGCGCATGATGGAGGAAGCGTTCGATTATCTCGACGCGCCCGTTGCGCGCGTCACCGGCGAGGACGTGCCCATGCCGTACGCCGCCAATCTGGAAAAGCTCGCGCTGCCGTCGGTCGCGAAAGTCGTCGAGGCGGCGAAAGCCGTGTGCTACCGCTAGGCGCAATCAGCGGAACATCGAAACGTCATGCCCATCAACATCCTCATGCCGGCGCTGTCGCCCACGATGGAGAAGGGCAACCTTGCCAAATGGCTCAAGAAGGAGGGCGACGCGGTCAAAACCGGCGACGTCATCGCCGAGATCGAGACCGACAAGGCGACCATGGAATACGAGGCAGTCGATGACGGCGTGATGGCGAAGATCGTGGTGCCGGAAGGCGCTACCGACGTCCCCGTCAACCAGCTCATCGCGGTCATGGCGCAGGAGGGCGAAGACCCGAAAGCCGCCGCGGCAGCCGCCGCCAAGGGCGCTCCTGCCGCCGCCGTCAGTCCCCCCTCACCCCAACCCTCTCCCCAGCGGGGAGAGGGGGCGGCCCAGCCAGCCGCTGCTGCAGCGCATCAAGCAAAAGAGCCCAGTTCACCTTCACCTCTCCCCGGTGGGGAGAGGTCGCCGCCGAAGGCGGCGGGTGAGGGGGCTCGGACCAACGGGCATGATGCTGGAGCATCGGGCGCCAATCGCATTTTTTCCTCGCCGCTGGCGCGGCGTCTGGCGAAGGAAGCGGGCATCGATCTCGGGCGCGTCACCGGCTCCGGTCCGCATGGCCGCGTCATCGCCCGCGACGTCGCGGCGGCGAAGGAAGGCAAGGGTTTGCGGGCGCCCGCGGGCGCGCCTTCGGCCGCAGCGCCCGGCGCTCCCGCCATTGCGGCGGCAATGACCGATCAGCAAATCCGGTCGCTCTACGAAGAAGGCAGTTACGAGCTTATTCCGCACGACGGCATGCGCCGCACCATTGCCCAGCGCCTGACCGCTTCGACGCAGACCATTCCGCACTTCTATCTCACGGTCGACTGCGACATCGGCAAGCTTCTCGCCGCGCGCGAAGAGATCAACGCCGCCGCCGGCAAGGACAAAGACGGCAAGCCTGCCTACAAGCTTTCGGTCAACGACTTCGTCATCAAGGCGCTGGCGCTTGCATTGCAGCGCGTGCCCGACGCCAACGTGAGCTGGAGCGAAGCGGGCCTGCTCAAGCACAAGCATTCCGATATCGGCGTCGCGGTGGCGTTGCCCGGCGGCCTGATCACGCCGATCATTCGCAATGCCGAAACGAAATCGCTGTCGGCGATCTCCAACGAGATGAAGGATCTCGCGGCGCGGGCGAAGGCGCGCAAGTTGAAGCCGAATGAATATCAGGGCGGCACCTCGTCGGTCTCCAATCTCGGTATGTTTGGCATCAAGGACTTCACCGCCGTGATCAACCCGCCGCAATCGACCATCCTTGCGGTCGGCACCGGCGAAGAGCGCGCGGTGGTGCGGGGCGGCAAGATCGAAGCGGCGCAGATCATGAGCGTCACCATGTCCTGCGACCACCGCGCGGTCGACGGCGCGCTCGGCGCGGTGCTGATCGGCGCGTTCAAGGCGCTGATCGAAAACCCGGTGATGATGCTGGTCTAAGCATGCCGTTGGTGCGCATCGATCTGAGACAGGGCAAATCGCCAGCGTATCGCAAAGCCCTGTGCGACGGCGTTTATCGCGCCATGCGCGAAACCTTCAACGTGCCGGAGAACGATCGCTTCATGATCGTCAACGAGCACGAGGCCGCCAATTTCATCTACGCCGGGAGCTATCTCGATATCACGCACACCGACGATCTGGTGATCATCCAGATAACGGCCAACGACACCCGCACGGTGGAGCAGAAACAGGCGTTCTTCGCCCGTGTCGCAACTCTGCTCGCGGAAGATCCCGGATTGCGCAAAGAAGACGTGTTTATCAACCTGGTCGAATGCAAAAAGGAAAACTGGTCGTTCGGCAACGGCATCGCGCAATACGTTTGACTTGGGCTAATTGGTTCAGTCGGGGTCAAACCCGCTGGCCTTGAATATCTTGGCGGCCTCCGGCGATTGCAGGAATTTCACCAAGGCCTTTTGCCCGTCCGGATTCTTGCCGGTCGCACTCAAGCCCACGGCAAATTCGGTGATCCTGTTCAAATCCCCGGGCAGCGGGCCGACAACATCGACGCCCGCGGCGTTCATGACTTCGGGTTTCTGTTGAACGGCAAGCTCCGCTTCGCCGGTGGCGACCAGGGCCGCTGCGTTGCCGCCAGCTGGCGGAAATTTTGTTTTGGCTTTCATCGCCTCCGCGATGCCGAGCTTGTCGAGCACGGACGCAAAATGGACGCCGCTGGCGCCGCCGGTCGCCGGATCGCTGTAGGCGATGGACTTTGCCTTCAAGAGCGTCTCCTTGAGCGCTTCGGCGCTGGAAATGTCGGGCTTGCGGGCGCCGGATTTGATGCCAACAACAATGCCCGATTGTGCCAGCGTGACCTCGCTGCCAGCGGTGACTTTGCCTTCCTTGCTCAGGGTGTCGATGTTCGGACGCGTGAGGATCGCCACATCCGCCGGTTCGCCGGCTTCAATGCGCTTCATCAGCATGGCCGCGGTGCCCCACGTGATGGCCAGCGTTTGACCGCTTTCCTTCTGAAATTGCGGCACCAGTTCCTCGAGAGCGCCGCGCATGGCGATAGTGCTGTAGACGTTGATCGTCTGGGCGCTAGCCATCGAGGCCTGCGCGGTGAGCACGACTGCAATGGCGGTGCTGCGCCAATTCAAATTGATCACGGCATTTCTCCCGGTAATGGCGGCATTACATAAAAGAACGGCGAGGCTGCCAACTTGGTTCGCGCCCGGCCGCGACAAACCCGCACTTGACGGCTAAGCTAGTGAGAACATGAGGTTCTTGGAATGGCTGATACGAATTTCGACGTGATCATCATTGGCTCGGGGCCAGGGGGCTATGTCTGCGCCATCCGCGCGGCCCAGCTCGGATTTAAGACCGCCATTGTCGAACGCGACTATTTGGGCGGCATTTGCCTAAACTGGGGCTGTATTCCGACCAAGGCGCTGCTGCGCTCGGCGGAGATTTTTCACTACATGCAGCACGCCGGCGATTACGGGCTGTCCGCGAGCGGCGTTAGCTATGACCCGGCGGCCGTCGTCAAGCGCTCGCGCGCGGTGTCGAAGCGACTCAATGATGGCGTCGGCTTCCTCATGAAGAAGAACAAGGTCGCGGTCATCTGGGGCGAGGCGACCATCGACGCACCCGGCAAGATCACGGTCAAAGCCGGCAAGAGCGAAGCGCCGAAGGGCGCGCTCGGCGCGGGCGCGTATCAGGCCAAGCACATCATCATCGCCACCGGCGCGCGGCCGCGCGTGCTGCCCGGGCTCGAGCCGGACAAGAAACTGATCTGGACGTATTTCGAGGCCATGGTGCCCGATCGGATACCGAAATCGCTGCTGGTGGTCGGCTCCGGCGCCATCGGCATCGAGTTCGCTTCGTTCTACCGCACGCTCGGCTCCGAGGTGACGGTGGTCGAGGTGCTGCCGCAAATCCTGCCCGCGGAAGATGCCGAGATCGCCGCTTTCGCGCGCAAGAGTTTCGAGAAACAGGGCATCAAGATTTACACCGGCGCCAAGGTCACCAAGCTCGACAAGACCGCCGACGGCGTCACCGCGACCATCGACGACGGCAAGGGCGGCACGCAGACGCTGTCCGTCGAGCGCGTGATCTCCGCCGTCGGTGTGGTCGGCAACATCGAAAATCTCGGCCTGGAGAAGCTCGGCGTGAAGACCGAGCGCGCCGCCATTGTCATCGACGGCGCCTGCAAGACCAACGTGCCGGGCATTTACGCCATCGGCGATGTCGCGGGCCCGCCGCTGCTTGCACACAAGGCCGAGCACGAAGGCGTCATTTGCGTCGAGGCAATCAAGGGACTTCATCCGCACCCGATGAACAAGCGGATGATTCCCGGCTGCACCTATTGCACGCCGCAGATCGCCTCGGTCGGTCTAACCGAGCAGGCCGCCAAAGATCAAAAACTCGACATTCGCGTCGGCCGCTTTCCCTTCATCGGCAACGGCAAGGCGATCGCGCTCGGCGAGGATCAGGGCTTGGTCAAAGTCATCTTCGACAAAAAGACCGGGCAACTCCTTGGCGCGCACATGGTCGGCGCTGAAGTCACCGAGCTCATTCAGGGCTACGTGGTAGCGATGAATCTCGAGACCACCGAAGAAGAGCTGATGAACACCGTGTTCCCGCACCCGACCCTGTCGGAGATGATGGGGGAGGCGGTGCGCGACGCGTACGGGCGAGCGTTGAATATCTAACGATCAACCGACCAGCCCGGCCAAGGGCTTCACGTTCTTGCTGCCGGGAAAGACCGTTTCGGCCAGCGCGCGATCGTCGGCGTGCAAATGGTCTTTCAGCACGCCCTTGAGCACGGCGCGTAGATCGGTCGTCGGCTTGAGATCGCGGTTCTCGTAGAGATCCGCCGGCTTGAGCCCCGGCCAATCGGCGATCACGCGCCCGCCCTTGAGTGCACCGCCGGCAAGAAGCGCAACCGTCGCGGTGCCGTGATCAGTGCCCTCGGTACCGTTGATGTGCGCGGTACGCCCGAACTCGGTGACCAAAACAACGACGGTCTCGCGCCAGGCCGGTCCCATGTTGGCTTTTACCGCTGCAAGCGCGCCGTCGAGCGAACCGAGCAGCTGTGCAAGCCGCCCGCCGGCGATGCCCTCGTTGTTGTGAGTATCCCAGCCGTCGAGCGCCAGCGCGCCGATGCGCGGTCCATTCGGCTGTGCCAGAAATCTTGCCGCCGTGCCGGCCGCATCAGCGAAGTACACACGCGGCTGATTGACCGGCGCCTTTCGCATATCGTCGCCATGCTCCATCGCGACGAGCTTGCCGTTTTCCTCCATGACGTTGGCGAGTTTGACGTCGGCGTGCCGATAAAGCTCGACGAGCCGCCGCGCGGTGTCTTCGCCTGCAGCCGGCGCGTTTTGTGGCGACCACGTCAGCACCGGCGCCGGGCCGCGCACGACCAATGGCAGCGCCGGACCGACGCCAAGTGCTCTTGCTCTTTCGCCCGCGTCGACCCGGCCGGCCGATGCCAGCCCGTGCAGCGCGCGGTTGAGCCAGCCGCTGTCGCTCGGCGCCGGTTGCGGTAAACCGCTTTCCAGCAAATCCTGGCCATCGAAATGCGACCGTTCGCGGTACGGCGTTGCACAGGCGTGGACGACAATCGCTTCATTCGCCTGGAACATGTGATGCAGGTTCGGCATCGCCGGATTGAGCGCAAAGAAGTCGTCGAGCTTTAGCGGCGTGACCTTGCCATCGGTGCGGAGCGCGTTGTCGCCGCGGAGCGCGATCCAATCCGGATCGCCAACCGGCGCCACCGTTGCAAGACCGTCGAGCGCGCCGCGCAGAATGATCGTGAGGAAGCGCGGATCGCGGCCCTCGGCATAAGCCAGCCTCGGCAATTGTGCCCAGGCGAACAACGCGCCCGAACCGGCAAGCATCGCGCGTCGCGTCGGCGCATGAGGAAATCATTATCTCATCTCCTCAGGAATTCCGGCGTCATCAAAAGCAGCGCAAACGCCTGGGTGCGGCTTTCAGCCCGCGAAATGGTCTGACGCGTTTCCGTCGACGCCAGCGGGCCGAGAGTAGCGTCGAGCAGATCAAGCGGATCGGCTTCCGGTCGTGCGCGATTTGCGATTTCGTTGGCGATACCAAGCCGGCGCGGGACGCCGTCGATCCAGGCCGCTTCGATATCGGACCATCCATTGGGCGCGGGCGGACGCCAAAGCGGCTGGCCGAGAGCGGCCTGAAAATTCATCAACCGGCCGATATTGAGCCAATCGCCGGGCGGTGACCTCAGATCGATGACGGTGCCCGATTCCGCCGGCGCGGCTCTGGCGACGCGAAGCGTCGCGGCAAGCCATTCGACCGGCGCCCTGAGTTTGCTTCGCTGCGCGGCCCAGGATTCATCAGCGGTCACCAGCGCTTTCGCCAACGTTTTCAGATTACCGCCGCTTGCCTCGAAGGACTTTGCCAGCTTCGCGACCAAAGACGGCGGCGGATCGTCCGCGACAAAGTGACGAGCGAGCTTGAGCGCGACATGCTGCGCCGTCGAATTCGTTGCGCGCGAGGTCAGCGAGCACGGCATGGCCTTGGGCAACGCCTTCCTCGGGATAGGCCTTGCCCAGCACCACTTGATCGCCGGGTTCGTGCAGGCGCTTGTTGAACACGAACTCGCCGCCATGTTCCGGCTCGCCCGGCTCAATCCAGCTCCAGCCGGTCAGGACGTTGGCGAAGCTCGTGACGTCGGCTTGCGTATAGCCGCTGCGCACGCCGAGCGTATGCAATTCCAGGATTTCGCGCGCGAGATTTTCGTTGAGCCCTTTGTCGCGATTGATGCCGTCGACCGAGGCGGCGCCCATTGAGTGGACATTGTCCAGATAGAACAGCATGGCGGGATGGCTCTCCACCGCGGCGAGCATGTCGCCGAACCGGCCGAGCACGTGCGGGCGAATGGCCTCGCGCTCGTAGGCGCCGGCCATCGCAACGTCCTTATCCGCCGAAATGCAGAAATGGTTCGACCAAAACCAGGTGAGCCGTTCGACAAACCCGATGTCTGAAATCCACCGCGGCGTCGAAACGCGCGGAGGCTTCGTTCTGCAATATCTGTTGGGGCAGGGGCTTTTTGTTGTCGGGAGGCTGCGCACCGACCGCCATGGCGGTTGCCGGCGCATGCGCCGCGTCCGACATGCTCGAAGCCATGGCGCCCGCACTGCGCGTCCTTGGCGGCGCGTAGCGCAAGCTTCTGCTTGGCGTGCTCCTCGGCGCGGAAATCGGACACCGCGCGGGCCGCTTGCGCGCTCGACGGCAGATCGACGGCGAGATGGCCGGCGTTAGGCCGTTCCAGATCGGCGAGCAGAGCGCCGCGGGGATCGGCGGCCACGCCATCGAGCGAATAGCCGTCGCGCCGCAACCTCGGCCCAAATCCGAATCGGTGCAGCGCCAGTGCTGCCGCTTCCTTGCCGCGTGGCGTCAAGCAATTCCTCCGCCAACGAAGCCGCCGCCGTGTTCAACAAAGCATTGTTTTATGGCGAAACTTGCATCGCGACCTGGCGAACTTTTTTATCCGACCTAACCGTTTGTTCATCACCGCACCGGCCGAACGAGGTCCATGCAGGCGACGTGGGTGCGCCATTCGCACGCCTTGCGGCCAGTCACCACGGCCCGTAAGTATGGCTTGCGGGAACTTACCGCGCGGAGAGGCCATGGCCGTCCTGATCGACACGCTTAGTCCCGGCACCGGTCGGCCGCGCCATCCCGAAAAGGCGCACCGGCCGGATCAGCCCAGCGTGCGCAGGCCCGACTGGATCAGAGTCAAGGCGCCGGTGTCGCGCGGCTATCTCGAAACCCGAAACATCGTTCGCGCCAACGGTCTCCACACGGTTTGCGAAGAAGCAGCTTGCCCCAACATCGGCGAATGCTGGGAGAAAAAGCACGCCACCTTCATGATCATGGGCGACACCTGCACGCGCGCCTGTGCGTTCTGCAACGTCAAGACCGGTCTTCCCGGTGCGCTCGATCCGGCCGAGCCCGAGCACGTCGCCGAGGCGACCTCAAAGCTTGGACTTGGCGCATGTCGTCATCACCTCGGTCGACCGCGACGACCTCGACGACGGCGGCGCCGCGCATTTCGCCGCCGTGATCCGCGCCATCCGCGCCCGCTGCCCGCAAACCACCATCGAAGTGCTGACGCCGGATTTTCTGCGCAAGGAGGGGGCGGCGGAGGTCGTCGTCGCGGCGAAACCTGACGTCTTCAACCACAATCTGGAAACGGTGCCCGCCAAATACCTCACGGTGCGGCCGGGCGCGCGCTACTTCGCCTCCATCCGGCTGCTGCAGCGGGTGAAGGAGATCGATCCGCTCACGTTCACAAAATCCGGGATCATGGTGGGACTCGGGGAAGAGCGGAACGAAGTGCTCCAGGTGATGGACGACCTGCGTGCGGCCGACGTCGATTTTTTGACCATCGGGCAATATCTGCAGCCTTCGCCAAAGCATCACCCGGTGAAGCGCTTCGTTCCGCCCGAAGAATTCACCGCGCTTGCGACAATCGCCTATGGCAAAGGCTTCGCGATGGTGTCGGCGAGCCCGCTGACGCGCTCATCGCATCACGCCGGCGACGATTTCGCCCGGCTGAAAGCGGCCCGGACGGCAAGCTGATAATGCCGCAATTGTCCACCACCCGGCGGGTGCGGCATGCCGCATCTGAAATGTTCGATCTCGTCGCCGACGTGGAGCGCTATCCAGAATTCGTGCCGCTCTGCCAATCGCTCCGCGTACGGCGGCGCACCAACGAGGAGGGCAAAGAGGTGATCGTCGCTGACATGACGGTCGCCTATAAGCTCATTCGCGAGACTTTCACCAGCCGGGTGACGCTCGACCGGACGAAACTGGAAATCCTGGTCGAATACCTTGAGGGCCCGTTCAGCCGCCTCAACAATCGCTGGAATTTCCGTCCGGTGGATGAACACACCTGCGATGTCGAGTTTTTCCTGGCGTACGAATTCCGCAGCCGCACGCTCGGCCTCCTGATGGGCGCCATGTTTGATGCCGCGTTCCGCCGTTTTGCCGGCGCGTTCGAACGCCGGGCCGACGAGGTTTACGGCACGCGCGCTGCGTGACGCCTGACGATCTTCCAGGTCTTCTCGCTGTCGTAGCCCCTCTGTATGCTGCTCGGCTTGTTCATGAGTTCTGGGAGGTTCTGATGATCAAATACATTGCGCCCGCCCTCGCAGTCGCCGCGCGCCGCGTTCGTTTCGCCGTCCACTGCCGCCGCGCAAGATGCGCCGCCGACTTACGCCGGCGCGCCCGGCGTTTACAAGCTCATCCTCGACAACGAGAAATTTCGCGTCATCCGCGCAGTCTGGAGACCGGGCCAATTGGACGCGCCGCATTCGCATCCAATTCCGTCAGTGGTCCTTCCGCTGACCGATTGCGCCATCAAAGTGACGTCCGCCAACGGGACCCGGGTCATTCATACCAAGGCTGGCCAGCCGGTGGAGGTCCCGGTGACCTTCGGCCACACCGCACAGAACATCACGCATCACACCTGCGCGGCGGTGTTTTTCGAGCGGAAATAAAACGCCCGGCTAACTCGGCTTTTTGTCGGCCAGCAATTTTAGCAAGCGCAACGCTTCGGCAACGGAGCGCTGTCGCACTTTGCTGCGGCCGATGTTGCCGTAACGCTTGACCCGCGCGAGACGGCGGCCATTGCGACGCGCCGCGGCAAAATGAACGAGGCCGACCGGCTTTTGTTTGCTCCCTCCGCCGGGGCCGGCAATGCCGGTGATGGCGACCGCGATTTCAGCCAGCGAATATCTCAGCGCACCTTGCGCCATCGCCGCCGCGGTTTCGGCGCTCACCGCGCCGTAGCGCTTCAAGATGGCGGTAGGCACGTCCAGCATGACGTGTTTGGCATCGTTGGAATAGGTGACGAAGCCGCGGTCGAACACATCCGACGAGCCCGCGATCTCAGTCAGCGCGGCGGCGACAAGTCCGCCGGTGCAGGATTCTGCCGTTGCGATTTTCAATCCGCGGGAGCGCGCACGCTGCAGGACACGCTTTGCCGCCGCGCGTAACGCCGCTTGCGTCACGATCCGCTCCACGGCAATCGCACCGTCGCCGTTGCCATCGCTACAATGCCGTCACCGCGGCCGGTAAAGCCGAGCTTTTCGCTCGTCGTCGCCTTGACACCGACGCGGTCGACGCTGATGCCGGCTATAGCCGCAATCCGGGCGCGCATGGCATCGCGATGCGGACCGATGCGCGGCGCCTCGCAGACAACGGTCACGTCGAGGTGCGCGATCACGCCCGAACGCGCGCGCACCCGCTCGCAGGCGAAGGCCAGAAATTTTTCCGAAGCCGCGCCCTTCCACTGCGGATCGCTCGGCGGAAAGTGCTGCCCGATATCGCCATCGGCAAGCGCGCCGAGAATAGCGTCAACCAGTGCATGCAGCGCGACGTCGGCGTCGGAATGTCCGGTCACGCCGCGCGTGTGCGCAATGCGCACGCCGCCAAGCATAATATGATCGCCATCGGCGAAGGCATGGACGTCAAAGCCGTTGCCGGTGCGCACGTCGCCGGTTGCGGCCATCCGCAACGTCTCGGCCCGTGCGAAATCCTCGTTGGTCGTCAGTTTCACGTTGGCGGTATCGCCCGGAAATACGCTCACGCGGTGGCCTGCCCATTCGGCAAGCGCGGCATCGTCGGTGAAATCATTGCGATTGGCTTTCGCCGCGCGGCCATGCGCCTCGACAATGAGATTATAGGAGAAGGCCTGCGGCGTCTGCACGACGCGCAGGTCGCTGCGGTCGATCGTTGCGGTGATCGTTCCGTGTGCATCGACCTTCTTCACTGTATCAGCCACCGCAATCGCCGGAACCGCGGCGCCATACTCGCCAGCCGCCGCAATCGCACGCTCGATCAGACCGCGGCTGACGAAGGGCCGCGCAGCGTCGTGAATAAGCACGATATCCGGCGCGTTGCCGCGCAATGCTTCCAATCCCGCGCGGACCGAAGCCTGGCGGCTAGTCCCGCCGGGAACCGGTGTCCTCAATCCTGTAAGTCCGGCCGTCGCCGCCTTGAACGCCGCTTCGTCGTCGATGTGGATCACCGGCTGCACCGCTTCGATCTGCGGGTGGCCGGAAAATGCGGCCAGCGCCGAACGGATCACGGGGTCACCGCCGACGTGGCGATACTGCTTTGGCACCTCGCCACCGGCGCGGATTCCGCGCCCGCCAGCGACAATAACTGCCGCAACCTTGCTCGTCATAGCGGCTCCCGCTTGCTTTCGCGGGCAACCCTTAGCGCATGTTCTGGTGAGAGGCGACGCGAACGAGCCCAACTTGTGGGCTTGATTTAGGCGCGCACAAATTGACTATATTGCACTGCAACACTTGCGCGTCCGGCCGAAGTTTGGCTAAACTCTATGCAGATTAAGGATAGCGCCTAATTCGTGTGCAATCAGACGACTAGAACAATCGGCGCTCGCTGCAGTGCGGAGCTCGCCGCGTGGGAACCTCCTGATTGGGCTTGGCCATGGCCGGGGGGCTCATGGTGAGCACCGCGCCATCATTGCTGCCGATCGGTACAACCGCGGAAGCCGTGCTCAACGCGCTGCCGCATCCGGTCATTGTAGTCGCCGCCGACGGCAAGGTGGTTGAGGCCAACGCCGCCGCCGAAGCGTTTTTCGAGGCTTCGCTTACCCACTTGCGCCGACACATGTTGCACGACCTGGTGCCGTTCGGCAGTCCGCTGCTGGCGCTCGTCGAGCAGGTGCGTGCGACCGGAGCCGCGGTCAATGAGTACAAAGTCGATCTCGGCACGCCGCGAAATCCCGGCGATCGCTCGGTGGACCTTCACGTCGCACCGCTGACGGAGCAGCCCGAATACGTCGTGGTGATGCTTCAGGAGCGTTCGATCGCCGACAAGATGGATCGCCAGCTTACCCATCGCGGCGCGGCGCGTTCGGTGACGGCGCTGGCTGCCATGCTGGCGCACGAAATCAAAAACCCACTGTCGGGAATTCGCGGCGCGGCGCAGTTGCTGGAACAGTCAGTCGGCGATGACGATCGCGCGCTCACGCGATTGATTTGCGATGAGGCCGATCGGATCGTGAAGCTCGTCGACCGCATGGAAGTTTTCACCGACGAGCGACCGATCGAGCGCGAGCCCATCAACATCCACGTCGTGCTGGAGCATGTGAAGCGGCTGGCACAATCCGGCGTCGCCCGTCACATCCGTTTCGCCGAAGAGTACGATCCCTCCCTGCCACCGGTGCTGGCGAACCGCGACCAGCTCGTGCAGGTGTTTTTTAATCTGATCAAGAATGCCGCCGAGTCTATCGGCGACAACGCCGGCGGAGAAATCGCGCTATCGACCGCGTTCCGGCCCGGCGTGCGTCTTTCCATTCCCGGCGCCAAGACGCGCATATCGCTGCCGCTTGAATTTTGCGTCAGGGATAACGGCCCAGGTGTGCCCGACGAGTTGATGCCGCACCTGTTCGACCCATTCGTGACCACGAAGCCCACCGGATCGGGCCTCGGCCTCGCGCTGGTCGCCAAAATCGTCGGCGATCATGGCGGCATCATCGAATGCGAGTCGCAACCGCGGCGAACCGTCTTTCGCGTGTTGATGCCGATGTACACCGCCGCCGACGGCGGTGAGCAGGTAGCCGCGCGTCCAGGTCCGAGCCGACCATCAGGGGATCATTAAATGCCCGCCGGAAACATCCTCATTGCCGACGACGACGCGGCAATTCGCACCGTTCTCAATCAGGCGCTGACGCGCGCCGGATACGACGTGCGTTCGACCGGCAACGCCGCCACGCTCTGGCGCTGGATCAACCAGGGCGACGGCGACCTCATCATCAGCGACGTCGTATTGCCGGACGAAAACGCATTCGATCTGTTGTTGCGCATCAAGAAGGCGCGGCCGGATCTGCCGGTCATCATCATGAGCGCCCAGAACACGTTCATGACCGCGATCCGCGCGTCCGAGCGCGGCGCGTACGAATACCTGCCGAAGCCTTTCGACCTCAAGGAATTGACGGCAATCGTCGGCCGCGCGCTGTCCGAGCCGAAGGAGCGGCCGCGGCCGCCGGCGCAAGTCGATGATTTCGAGTCAATTCCGCTGATCGGGCGTTCTCCGGCGATGCAGGAAATCTACCGAGTCCTGGCGCGGCTGATGCTGACGGATCTGACCGTAATGATTTCAGGCGAGTCCGGCACCGGCAAGGAATTGGTGGCGCGCGCGCTGCACGATTACGGCAAGCGCCGCACCGGTCCGTTTGTCGCCATCAACATGGCGGCGATCCCGCGCGACCTCATCGAGTCCGAATTGTTCGGGCACGAGAAGGGTGCCTTTACCGGCGCCAACACCCGCAGCGCTGGACGCTTCGAGCAAGCCGAGGGCGGCACGCTGTTTCTCGATGAAATCGGCGACATGCCGATGGAAGCGCAGACTCGGCTGCTACGCGTGCTGCAGCAGGGCGAATACACAACGGTCGGCGGCCGCACGCCCATCAAGGCCGACGTGCGCATTATCGCCGCGACCAACAAAGATCTGCGGCAACTCATTCAGCAAGGCCTGTTCCGCGAGGACCTGTTCTTCCGGCTCAACGTCGTGCCGCTGCGGCTGCCGCCATTGCGAGAACGCACTGAAGATATTCCCGATCTGATCCGCCATTTTTTCACGCTGATCGAACGCGAGGGCTTGCCGGCAAAGCAGATCGACCAGGCGGCGATCGAACGGCTGAAGCGGCATCGCTGGCCCGGCAACGTACGCGAATTAGAGAATTTGGCCCGCCGGCTCGCCGCGCTCTATCCGCAGGAAACCATCACCTCGGCGGTGATCGATTCCGAACTGGCGCAGCCTAGTCTTTCGCCCGGCGACAACTACCGCGGCGAGGAAAATCTCGCCAATGCCGTGGAGCGTCACCTCGCGCGCTATTTTTCGGGCTTCGACGAGGGCCTGCCGCCGCCCGGGCTCTACCATCGGATCTTGCGTGAGGTCGAAGGGCCGCTGCTGACCGCAGCACTTGCGGCGACGAGGGGTAATCAGATCCGCGCGGCCGACCTTTTGGGCGTCAATCGCAACACGCTGCGCAAAAAGATCCGCGACCTGGAAATCCAGGTTTACCGGACCGCTGGAAGCTGACACCGGCGCCTCACTTCGCCCGCAAATTGTCGCAATCCGGCAACATTGTTGTATAAAAGCATCACCCGACTGCTTAACGTTGTCGAAATGCCACGGCGGGAATGGCCCGGGGGCTCCATTTCATCGTCCGCCGATCTTCCCTGAAGCTGGCCCAAGTCCCGCGTTCTTAAAGGCCATGACGACTGCCGATCAGGTCGCCCCGCTAGATCCGGCCGCCGCGGCGCCGATGCCTGCAGCCTCGCGCCTTATCGGGGCGGCGGCCGTCGGCGTCGCGCTTCTCTCCGCCACGGCCACGTTCCTCGTTCTTGCCAACCTGACCCCGATCACCCCGGTGCACGAGGTCGTGGTCAAGCTGCTGCTCGGCAATCTGGCGACTGGGTTGCTGCTCCTTGGCATTATCGGCCGGGAAGTTTGGAGCGTGGTGCAGGCGCGACGGCGCGGATACGCCGGTTCGCGGCTCCATGTGCAAATCGTCGGCCTGTTCGCGGTGATCGCCGCCGTCCCGACGGTCCTCGTCGCCGTGGTCGCCTCAACCACGCTCGACCGCGGCCTCGACCGGTTCTTCTCTACCCGCACCCGCTCCATGATCGAACAGTCGATGATTGTGGCTGACGCTTATGTCAGCGAGCACGCGCAGGCGATCCGCGGGGAAATCATGGCGATGGCCTTCGACCTTGGCCGCGCCAAGACCATGTTCGATTCCGACCGCGAGCGCTTCCAGAAATTCTTTACGGCGCAGGCGACCGCGCGCGGTCTTTCCGCGGCGCTGATCATTCACGGCGACGGCACCACGGTCGAGCGCGCCGACGTCAAGATGGACAAGGCGATCGTGCTTCCGTCGAAGGAGCTATTGGCCAAGATCACCGAAACCGAACCGCAGATCGCGCTCATTCCCGGAGGGCGACCACGTTGCCGCGGCGGTGAAGCTGCATGGCTACGACGACATGTATCTTTACGCCGCGCGGCTGCTCGACCCGCGTGTGGTCGAACAGTTGCGCGCCACCCAGGAGAACGTTGGCGAATACGCCACGCTCGAAGCCCGCCGGCTCGGAATACAGATCGCGTTCGCGTTGATGTTCGCCGTGATCGCGCTGATCGTGCTGTTGTCGTCGGCATGGATCGGGCTTGATTTCGCCAACCGGCTGGTGGCCCCGATCCGGCGCCTGATCGGTGCCGCCAACGTCGTCTCGACCGGCAATTTGCAGGTACGCGTCCCGATCCGCCGTTCCGAAGGCGATCTCGCCCATCTCGGCGAGACCTTCAACAAGATGACTCAAGAACTGAGCACGCAGCACGACGACATCATCCGCGCGCGCGATCAGATCGATAGCCGGCGCCGCTTCACTGAAGCGGTGCTGGCCGGCGCCAGCGCCGGCGTCATCGGCGTCAACGCGGACGGCCAAATCACCATCCTGAACCGATCGGCCGAACAACTGATCGCGCGGACCGAGAGCCAGGCGCTGGGGCGGCCGCTCACCGAAGTTGCGCCTGAACTGGCGGAGGTTTTCGCTTCAGCGCGCAACGGCACCCAGCGGCTGGTGCAGCGTCAGGTCACTGTCACCCGCAATGGCCAGGAGCGCAATTTCTCGGTGCGGGTGACCAGTGAGCAGGCCGCCGAATCCGAGCACGGCTATGTCATCACCATCGATGACGTGACCGAGCTTGTCCTGGCTCAGCGTTCTTCGGCATGGGCCGACATCGCGAGGCGCATCGCGCACGAAATAAAAAACCCGCTGACGCCTATTCAATTGTCGGCCGAGCGGCTGCGCCGCAAATACGGCAAAGTAATCGTCGAAGACGCCGCGGTGTTCGAGCAGTGCACCGACACCATCGTGCGGCAAGTCGACGATATCAAGCGAATGGTCGACGAGTTCTCACGCTTCGCGCGAATGCCCAAGCCGGTGATTGCCGCCGAAGACGTCGCCGACACCGTGCGCCAGGTGGTCTTTCTCATGCGCGTCGGCCATCCGGACATCGATTTCGAAGTCGATCTACCGACCGAAAGCATGCCGGCGCGCTTCGATCGGCGGCTGATTTCGCAGGCGCTGACCAACATCGTCAAAAACTCGACCGAGGCGATCGGGGCACTGTCGCTTGCGGCTAATTCCGACGCCGCGTCTGGGCAGGGCAGGGCAGCCGAGCGCGGCCGTATCGCCGTTAGCGCGCGCCGCGTCGGCAAGGACATCATCGTCGACGTGATCGACAACGGCATTGGGCTGCCGAAAGAGAACCGCGCGCGATTGCTCGAGCCTTATGTCACGACGCGCGAGAAAGGCACCGGGCTCGGCCTCGCGATTGTCGGCCGCATTCTGGAGGAACACGGCGGCGGCATCGAATTGCGTGACGCGTCCGAGAAGATCCCCGGGGCGCGCGGCGCCTGGATGCAATTGCGCTTTGCCGCCGAGCCGATCGAACGCGCCGCAGACACGCCGACCCCCGTAGGAGCGACGGCGTAGCCATGGCATCCGACATCCTGATCGTCGACGATGAGGCGGACATTCGCGACCTGGTCGCGGGCATCCTCCAGGACGAGGGCCACGGCACCCGCACCGCCGGCAATAGCGATGAGGCGCTTTCCGCCGTCGTCGCGCGCCGGCCCAATCTCGTTTTCCTCGACATCTGGCTGCAAGGCAGCCGCCTCGATGGATTGCAACTCCTCGAACTCGCTCAAGCAGGACCACCCGGATCTGCCGATCGTGATGATTTCCGGGCACGGCAACATCGAGACCGCGGTCTCGGCCATCAAGCGCGGCGCCTACGATTTCATCGAGAAGCCCTTCAAGGCCGACCGGCTGTTGCTGGTCGCCGAGCGGACGCTGGAGAATTACCGGCTCAAGCGCGAAGTGCGCGAACTGCGCCAACTTGGACCGCTGGCCTCGGCGCTTGTCGGACGTTCGCCCGCCGCCAATGCGCTACGGCAGACCATTGAGAAGGTAGGCCCGACCAATAGCCGGGTTCTGATCGTCGGTCCTTCCGGCAGCGGCAAAGAACTCGCCGCCCGCACCATTCATGCGCTTTCGGCGCGGTCGAACGGGCCATTCGTAGTGATCAACGCCGCTGCGATCGTTCCGGACCAGATGGAAAACGAGCTGTTCGGCATCGATACGATCAACGGAACGCAGCAGCGCAAAGTCGGCGCGCTGGAAGAGGCCCATGGCGGTACTCTCTTCATCGACGAGATCGCCGACATGCCGCGCGAGACCCAGAACAAGATTTTGCGCGTGTTGCTTGACCAGACGTTTCAGCGTGTCGGCGGCAGCACCAAGGTCACTGTCGATGTGCGCATCGTGTCCTCGACCAGCCGCAATATCGAGGCCGAGATCGTGGCCGGCAAATTCCGGGACGATCTCTATCATCGCCTCTCCGTCGTGCCGATCCGCGTGCCACCGCTCGCCGAGCGGCGCGAGGACATTCCCGAGCTGGTCGACTATTTCATGACGCAAATCTCGCAGACGACCGGCCTGCCCAAGCGCAATATCGGGCCCGACGCGCTGGCGGTGTTGCAATCGCACGACTGGCCGGGAAATGTGCGTCAGCTTCGCAATAACGTCGAACGGCTGATGATCCTCGCCGGTGGCGAGCCCGAAGCGGTGATTACCGCATCCATGCTGCCGCCGGACGTCGGCTCAATGATTCCGTCCATGCCCAATGGCAACGGCGGCGAACATCTCATGGGCCTGGCGCTGCGCGAGGCGCGCGAAGTGTTCGAGCGCGAATATCTGCTGGCGCAGATTAACCGGTTCGGCGGCAATATTTCGCGCACCGCGGAATTTGTCGGCATGGAGCGCTCGGCACTGCACCGCAAGCTCAAGGCGCTGGGGATCGACTAAAGCCCGATGAGCCGGATCGCCTACGTCAACGGCCGCTATCTGCCGTTCCGCGACGCCAAGGTGCATGTCGAAGATCGCGGCTATCAGTTCGGCGATGGTGTCTACGAAGTCTGCGAAGTCCGCGGCGGGCGGTTGATCGACCAGCGCCGCCACCTGATGCGGCTGGTGCGCTCACTCGACGAGTTGCGAATTCGGATGCCCATGCCGCTGGCCGCGCTGAACATCGTGATGCGCGAGGTGGCCGCCCGCAATCGGATCGGCTACGGCATTCTCTATGTGCAAGTGACCCGCGGCGTGGCGAGGCGCGACCATGCCTTTCCGGTGCCGGCAGTAGCGCCGAGCCTCGTCGTCACGGCGCGCTCGCTCAACAGGATCCGCAATGAAGCGGTCGCGGCGAAGGGTATTGCCGTTGTGAGCGTCCCCGACAACCGCTGGGGCCGGGTCGACATCAAGACCATTGGACTTCTGCCCAACGTTCTCGCGAGGCAAGCGGCCATTGAGCAGGGTGCGCGCGATGCGTGGTTCGTCGACAAGGAGGGCAACGTCACCGAAGCGAGTTCGTCCAACGCGTGGATTGTGACCCCGGATCGCAAAGTCGTGACCCGTCGGTCGGATGAGGGCATTTTGCGGGGAATTACGCGTGAAGTGCTGATGGAGGCACTTAAAGCGGAGAAACTCGCCGTCGAGGAACGGCCATTCACGCTTAAAGAGGCTTATGCCGCCCGCGAGGCGTTTGTCACCTCCGCGACGCAGATTGTCGTACCCGTGACACGGATCGACGGGCACAAAATTGGCGATGGCAAGCCCGGGCCGATAGCCACCGCCCTTCGTCGAGAGTTTCATCGTTTTGCGGAAGCGGGCTGATAACCTGGCTATGAGATAATTCTTCTCCGGCGGGCGGCCGCGACGGCGGATTCCAACCTCCGCCGCCAACTTGGGCTTGCATACCAGGGCCCGGTACCGTCTAATAAATTTGCTCGGCCGCGTCGGTAAGTGCCGACCGGTGGGGGTGATGAGCCTGGGCTGAGGTGAGCGATCCGACCTTTTAGCTGCAAAAGCACTGTTCTGAGTGGGTTTCGTTTTGCTCGGCCCACCCTATTTTAGGACGCACAAGAAACGACCCGTGGGGTAGGGGCCCGCGGTACAAAAACGGAAACAACGGCCATGGCAGCCGACCGCGCACAAAATCTGCAAGACACATTCCTCAATCACGTCCGCAAGAACAAAATTCCGCTGACCATTTTCCTGGTGAACGGCGTCAAGTTGCAGGGCGTGGTGACCTGGTTCGATAATTTCTGCGTGCTGTTGCGCCGCGACGGGCATTCGCAGCTCGTTTACAAGCACGCCATCTCGACAATCATGCCGGGGCATCCGGTGCAGTTGTTCGAGGGCGCCGAAGAGGCGTCGGCCGGGGACAAGATCTGATTGGAGCCGCGCCGTCGCGACACGCGCTCCGCTCTTGCCAACGTTCCCTCGGGTCAACGGGAGGGAGCGGGGACCTCGGGCTCGGCAACAGGCAGGGCGCTTGTCCTCGAGCCTGCGTTGCGCCGGCCGCCGGCCGCCCACCTTGCTGCCGAACGCACGCCCGCAGAAAAGCTCGATGAAGCGGTCGGGCTGGCGCGAGCCATCGATCTTGACGTTGCACAGGCCGGCGTAGTGGCGCTCAACGCCGCGCGTCCGGCAACGCTGCTTGGCAAGGGCAAGGTAGAGGAAATCGCCGGCCTGCTGCGGACGCTCGAAGCCGGCATTGTGGTGATTGACGGCGCGCTTACCCCGGTTCAGCAGCGAAATCTCGAGCAAGCCTGGAACGCCAAGGTGATCGACCGCACCGGGCTGATCCTTGAAATTTTTGGCAGGCGCGCACGGACCCGAGAAGGCGCGCTGCAAGTCGAGCATGCGCACCTGACCTATCAAAAGAGCCGGCTGGTGCGCACCTGGACCCATCTCGAACGTCAGCGCGGCGGTTTCGGTTTTCTCGGCGGTCCCGGCGAGACCCAACTCGAAGCCGACCGCCGCATGATCGAGGAACGCCTCGCCAAGATCGAGAGCGAACTCACCAAGGTCAAGCGCACGCGCGCACTTCATCGCGAAAGCCGCCGGCGGGTGCCGTATCCGATCGTCGCGCTGGTCGGCTACACCAACGCCGGCAAGTCGACGCTGTTCAACCGCATGACGCAGGCACGCGTTCTCTCGGCGGATATGCTGTTCGCAACGCTCGATCCGACGCTGCGCGCCGTGGACCTGCCGCACGGCGCGCGCATGATCCTGTCCGACACGGTCGGATTTATTTCCGACCTGCCGACCATGCTGATCGCGGCGTTCCGCGCTACGCTCGAGGAGGTGACCGAGGCTGATGTCATTCTCCACGTCCGCGACATGTCGCATGACAATGCCGCGGCCCAGCTGCACGACGTTGAACAAGTGCTGAGCCAGCTAGGCATCGATCCGGAGCGCAAATCAACCGATAAGCCTGCTTTGATTGAAGTCTGGAACAAGATCGACCGGCTCGATGCGGACGCGCGGGCGCAACTTGAAAATCTCGCGGGGCGGCAGGCCGCTGACGAGCGCCCGGTGCTCGTTTCCGCCGTCAGCGGGGAGGGGATTGCCGCCCTCGAAGAGGCGATCGAGACGCGGCTTGCCGCCGGCCGGGTCGTTCTCGAGCTTACTCTCGATGCTGCCGATGGCGCCGGCGTGAGCTGGCTGCACCGGCATACCGAGGTCATTCGCAAAGATGTCGATGCGCAAACCGGAAGTATCGCGATGACAGTGAGGACTGACCCGAGCAGGGCAGATGCCGTCCGCAAACGGTTTGCCTCGCCGGCGCAACCTATCCCCAACTGACGTTCTCGCCTTTCGTCGGATGCCGCGGCTTACCTCTGCCGTCAGCGCCATCTCTATTGTGACACTTGTGCGACGCCGTCATAGACGGGTTGTTCATTGTCTTGCTCGAAACTCGCCCATGATGATGCGCGCGATCCGGCCCGCCGGATCGCTATTTCCTTTTTGGTCGCGGATTGCTTGCGATGAATGTTCTTACGTTTGCGTCGCGCAAGGGCGGGGCGGGCAAGAGCACCCTGGCGGCGCATCTCGCCGTTCACATCCACGCAATGCGGCGAAGCTGTTTGCTCGTCGACGACGACCCACAAGGCTCGCTGACGCTGTGGAATGAATTGCGCGCGGAGTACGGTTTACCGCTGAAAATCGTGAAACGTGGCGTTGGCGAGATCGTCAAAAAGGCCAAGAAGAACGGCGTGGAGTGGATGTTAATCGACACGCCGTCGAACGGCTCGGCCAGTGTCATCGACGCGATCGAAGCGGCAACGCTGGTCGTCATCCCGTGCCGGCCGGGTTTGTTTGACATCGACGCCGTGCAGCAGACCATCGCGTTCGCGCAGCAGGCGCGCACGCCTTACGCCGTCATACTCAACGCTGCGCCGGCAAAAAGAAGCGGGGTGGAAGCACCAGCGGTCGCGGCGGCGCGGCAATGTTTGACGCGGCTGGAGGTCCCGCTTTGGGGCGGGCAAATCACCCATCGTGCGAGCTACTCGCTGGCGCTGAGCGACGGCGAGGGCGTCACCGATCTCCATAACGACCCCTGTTCAGCCGCCGAGATTAGCGGCTTGTGGTCGGCCATAGAGAAGTCCGTCAAGGTCATCCGCGGCGCCCGCGAAAAGTCTGCCATGCACCGGGTGGCGGCGTAGCTTATTCATCCGCTTTGGCTTCGTCCCAAAGCGCGTCCATTTCGGCAAGCGATGCGTCTTGTGGCTTCTTGCCTCGCGCCAAGAGCGCGCGCTCGATGGCAGCAAAGCGCCGCTCGAATTTTCTGTTGGTTTGCCGCAGCAACGTCTCAGGATCGGCGTGCAGGTGGCGGGCGAGATTGACGGCGGCAAATAGTAGGTCGCCCACCTCCGCGGCCGCCTCGCTTTCATCGGCTTCGAGCGCGGCTTCGATCTCGTCGGCCTCTTCGCGGATTTTGCGCAGCACCGCGCGCACGTCGTTCCAGTCGAATCCGACCTTGCTGGCTTTGCTCTGGAGTTTTAACGCGCGCGTCAGCGCGGGGAGGGCGATCGGTACCCCGGCCAAGGCGCCCTCTTCCAAAGGCGAACTCGTTCCTGCTTTCGCTCGTTTCCGTTCTTTCTCCTGCGCCTTTATTTCATCCCAGAGGCCTTTGACGGCCTGCGGAGTGGCGGCGCGATGCTCGCCGAAGACGTGTTCGCCGAAGACATGGGGATGGCGACGGATCAGTTTTGCGGTGATTGATTCGACGACGTCGCCAAAATCAAAGGCACCTTGCTCCTGCGCCATGCGAGCGTGGAAAACGACTTGGAGCAGGAGATCGCCCAATTCGTCCTGCAAGTCAGAAAGGTCGTCGCGCGCAATGGCATCGGCGACCTCGTAGGCTTCTTCGAGCGTGTAGGGCGCGATGGTCGCGAAATTCTGCTCCAAATCCCACGAACAGCCGGTCTTTGGCGTGCGCAGCGCCGCCATGATTTCTATCAGCCGGGCAATATCGCGCGAAGGGGTCATGAGAGCTTTCCAGTTGCCCCGGAAAGCTATCAGACCCCTCGTCGCGCCGCGACGGCGCCCGGCTGGCTGTTAACAATCAGAAGCTTAGTGACCGGAATTGTCGCCGTGACGGCTCGCTTCAAACAGGAACCAGGTGCGGCGTTCAGCCTCGTCGATCCAGTTCTCAAGCATGCTGGTGGTGGCGACGTCACCGCCCTTGTCCGTGATCTCGTGCGCCTCGCGCATCGCGGCGATCAGCGCCTTATTGTCGTTCATTAGCTCGCGCAGCATTTCGACCGGCGGCACGAAGTTTTCGTTATTGTCCTCGATGCCTTGGAGCTTCGAAATCTGGCCGATCGAACGGATCGTGGTGCCGCCGATCTTGCGAACCCGCTCGGCGATGTCGTCGGTTATGGCGAAGATCTGGTCGCCATGCTGGTCGAGCAGCAGGTGATAGTCGCGGAAGTGCGGACCGCTCACGTGCCAATGAAAATTCTTGGTCTTGAGGTAGAGCGCAAAAGTCGTTGCCAGAATTTCATTGAGCTTGGCGGAAATCTTGCTGACCGCATCCGACGAAAGGTCGGTCGGCGTGTCGAGCGCGGCCGCAGTCTTGCGGCGCGTGTCGTTGGTTTTGCTCACAGCGGGCCCCTTGGTGCAAATGTCGAGGTTTGGAAAAAGCTAGCGAAAGCGCTGGCCGCGAGAACGGGTCAGCGGGGAGGAAAACCATAGCAAAAGTGTTTGGTTCCGTCTGTGACGGCCAAAGCCGCGCCATGGCGTCCCATGGACCTATTCGCATAAGAGATATTATGGAACATGACCATGTAGGCCATATAAATCGGGCGGTTCATTCTCCGCCTGGCGCGCAGAGCGGCGCCGCCCTCAGCCTCAGGCATCCTCGACTTCAATGCACATGCCGTCGAATGCGGGCTCAATGTGCGGCGGCAATTCGCGGCGTAATTTCTCGTAGTCGAGATCGGTGTGGAGATTGGTCAGGATCGCCCGCCGGGGCTTCAGCCGCTCGATCCAACCCAGCGCGTCGGCAACCGAGAAATGGCTGGGATGCGGCCGGTAACGAAGTGCGTCCAAGATCCACACGTCCAGACCGGCAAGCGCCGCGACGCTCTCCGCCGGCAGATCGCTGAGGTCGCATGAATACATCACCCGGCCAAAACGAAAGCCGAAGGACGGCGTGTCGCCGTGGGCTTGTAGAACCGGCAGACCGGTGATCGGCCCTCCTTTGCCTTCCACCGTGACCGGCTGGCCCGCAGCGAAACGATTTTCCCGGACAATCGGCGGATAGTCGCTGCCCGGCGGCGATTCAAAGCAATAGTCGAACCGCGCGCGGACGATCTTCGCCGTCTCGGCGGCGAGATAGACATCGATCAACCGGCGCTGTTTGAGAAAATAGCCGCGCAGATCATCGATGCCGTGAACGTGGTCGGCATGCTCGTGGGTATAGAACACGCCGTCGAGCGCATCGGCGTTCGCGTCGAGGAGCTGTTCGCGCAAGTCCGGCGAGGTATCGATCAGAACCCGGGTCACGCCGCCGGGGCCGAGCCGCTCCACCAAGAGCGACGTGCGCCGGCGGCGATTCTTCGGGTTGTTCGGATCGCAGTCGCCCCAACCAAGTGCCGGCCGCGGCACGCCGCCCGACGAGCCGCAGCCGAGGATGGTGAATTTCAGCGTCATGCGGCGGGCGCGCTCTGCGCCTTTTGGCGCGATAAGTTAACGCCGATCGGCCGCGGCACCTTGCGAAACAGCGCAAAGAAATTGTCGGTGGTTTGCCGCGCGATCTCGTCTAAGGACACGCCGCGTGTCTCGGCGAGAACTTTTGCCACCTCGACGACGTGGGCGGGCTCGTTGCGCTTGCCGCGAAACGGGCTCGGCGCGAGGTACGGTGCATCGGTTTCGACCAGAATGCGGTCGGGCGGCAGTTCGGCGGCGATGGTGCGCAACGCCGCTGAGTTTTTGAACGTCAGAATGCCGGTGAAGGAGATAAACAGCCCAAGCGCGATGGCGCGCCGGGCAAGCTCGCGTCCGCCAGTGAAACAATGCAGAACGGCCGGGAAGGCGCCCTGCCCGGTTTCTTCCTCGAGAATGCGCGCCATATCGGCGTCGGCGTCGCGCGAATGAATGACCAGGGGCAGGCCGCTCTTACGTGCCGCTTCGATGTGAGTTCGAAATCCCTGCTCCTGCGCGCTGCGCGGCGAGCGGTCGTAGTGATAATCGAGTCCGGCTTCGCCGATGGCGACAACTTTCGGATGTTTGGCGCGAGCGATCAGGTCATCTGCCGTGATATCGAGCTCTTCCTCGGCGTGATGGGGATGCGTTCCGACCGAGCAATAAACATCGGGAAAACGCTCGGCGATCGATAGCACGCCCGCGTGGCGGGCAACGCGGGTCGAAATAGTGACCAGGCGCGCGATGCCGGCCGCGCCGGCGCGCGCGACGACCGCATCAAGCTCGTCGGCGAAGTCGGGAAAATCGAGATGGCAATGGCTGTCGACGAGCATTTACTGCGCCGCTTGTGTTTCGCGCTCTACGTAGCGCGGGAACACCGGTGTCGGCACCGGCAATTTCGCGCCGGCAGAAATGCGGGTGCCAAGATCGGCGAAGCTTCGGCGCTCTTGCGGAACGGCAAGTAAATCGAGGAGCTTGCCGGACGACTCCGGCATAAAGGGCTGACACAAAATGGCGACTTGGCGGATAACCTCCGCAGTCACATACAGCACCGTGCCCTGCCGCGCCGGATCGGTCTTGGCCAGCGCCCAGGGCGCTTCGCCGGCAAAGTAGCGATTGGCATCGGCTACGACAGCCCACACCGTATTGAGCACCTGATGGAGCTGCTGGGTCTTCATGTAATCCCGCGCTTTATTGATCATGGCGTCCGCCGCGGTGAGAATGGCCTCATCGGCCGCGCTGAAGATCGCCGGCTCAGGCAGCGCGCCAGCGAATTGACGCGCCACCATGGTCAGCGACCGTTGCGCCAGATTGCCGAGATCGTTGGCAAGGTCGGCGTTGATGCGATTGATGATGGCCTCGTGGCTGTAATTGCCGTCCTGGCCGAATGGCACCTCGCGCAGGAAGAAATAGCGAAGCGGATCGGCGCCATAAGCTTTCACGAGATCGAAGGGGTCGATGACATTGCCGACCGACTTCGACATTTTCTCTCCGCGATTGAACAGAAAGCCGTGGGAGTAAATGCGTTTCGGCACCGCAACGCCTGCCGAAATCAGAAATGCCGGCCAGTACACCGCATGGAAGCGCACGATGTCCTTACCGATGACGTGCAGGTCGGCCGGCCAGTAGCGCTTGAACTTTTCGCTATCGACGTCGGGATAGCCGACCGCGGTGATGTAATTGGTCAGTGCATCGACCCACACATACATGACATGGCGCGGATTGCCGGGCACCCGCACTCCCCAATCGAAAGTCGTGCGTGAGATCGATAAGTCTTTCAGGCCGCCTTTGACGAAGCTCGTGACTTCGTTGAAGCGCTCGCGCGGCAGCACGTAATTCGGGTCGCTGGCGTATAGCTCCAGAAGTTTGCCCTGGTATGCCGAAAGCCGGAAGAAATAACTCTCCTCCTCGACCCACTCGACCGGCGTGCCGTTGGGACCGATCCGCACGCCCGCCGCATCGAGGCGCGTTTCGCTCTCGTCGTAATAGGCTTCGTCACGCACCGAGTACCAGCCGGAATATTTGTCGAGATAAATGTCGCCGTTTTTCTCCATCGCCTCCCAGATCGCTTCGGAAGCGCGATGGTGGCGCGGCTCGGTGGTGCGGATGAAAGCATCGTTGGAGCAATTGAGCATCTCCACCATGGCCTTGAAGCGCGGCACGTTGCGCTCAACGAGCTCTTTCGGCGTGATGCCTTCCTTGGCCGCCGTCTGCAGCATTTTGATGCCATGCTCGTCGGTGCCGGTAAGAAAGAACACGTCGAAACCGTCAAGTCGCGTGAAGCGCGCGATGGCGTCGGTGGCGATCGCTTCATAGGCGTGCCCGATATGCGGCGGGCCGTTTGGATAAGCGATGGCGGTGGTGATGAAATAGGGTTTGCCGCGACCCGTGGAGTCTTGCCGGATTGACGGCTGCGGCTGTGGCCGCACGGGCGCTTTTTTCTTGCGAAGCTTTCGGTGTAGCCGCGCGGCGACTTTTTTGGCCGCGCAACGCTCGGCGCGCGCAGCTGCTTACCGCTTCACGCCTTGCGTTTCGGCTTCGCCGACGTCTTGCCCGTTTCGCTTTGCCGCCTTGCGCCTTTCGCCGTCGACTTCGCATCTTTGCGCCTGCGCCTCAGCTGTTGCGGCAGTCCGGCTTTTTGCCTGCGAGCGTTCGACTTTTTGGCCGGACTTCGATTTGGATTTGCGCGCCATTGTCAATATTCAAGTGTCCAAGACGTGGATGGCCGGGATTTCCCGGCCATGGAGCGTCATGGCCTAGGTATCAATGGCGTGTGGCGTCGGCAAGCAGGCCGAAGACGCTAAACACCAGCGGCTTTCGCTCTAAATTGTATTCAAGGGCATCCTGCGCCGCTTGATTGATTCGCTGCCAGGCGCCGGCAAGCTGCGCGAAGCCGGCGAGGTCGCCCGAGCCGCGGCCAAGCCGCCGCGACATCCAGGCATTCACGGTATCCAAGAAAGCGCCGAGCGGTCTTGCGTCGGTGCCGGCAAGCGCCTCGCCCAGTTCATGTAGCGCTTTGGTGTCAATTGCCGGAAGGCGGTCGAGTTCGGCGAGCGCGTGACGGCGCAGGCTCAACATGTCTTCGTCGAGAAATTCGAGCGCGCGGCCCACGCTGCCGTCGCTCGCGGCCGCCGCCGTGTGGATGTCGGCGTCGCCCGCCTCCCCTTCCACGGCCGCGGCCAACGCGGCAGCCACGTCAGTCTGGGCTAGTGGACGCATGTTCACCACACAGCAGCGCGAGCGGAGCGTCGGCAGAACCCGGGCCGGGGAATGACACACCAGAAGCAAAAGCGCGCGCTCCGGCGGCTCCTCCAACACCTTGAGCAGCGCGTTCGCCCCGAAACGATTGAGCTCGTCAACCGCATCGACCAACGCAATGCGCCAGCCGCCCTCGCCCGACGTGTTGCCGAAGAACGTCACAGTGCGGCGAACGTCGTCGACCGCGATCTGCTGACGCATCGCGCCTTTTTCGTTCGGCGTACGCTCCAGCACGAGAAGGCCTGGATGCGCCTTGGCTGTCATGCGGCGCGCTGCGGCGTGTGCGGGGTCGACCGCAAGCGACGTTGCGGCTTTGACTTCGGCTGCGGCCGGGTCCGGATGAGCGAGCACAAACCGCGCCATCCGATAAGCGAGTGTCGCCTTGCCGATGCCTTTCGGGCCTACGAGCAGAAAGGCGTGCGGAGGCTTGGCGCTTCGATAGGCGGCAAGCAGCAAACTCTCGGCTTCAGCGTGTCCGAACAGTGATGTCGCAGTACGCGGCGCCGCAACGTCGTCGTCATTGTCGTCCGTCGCGTCGCGGCTCATGGCTCGGCTTGTTCCAACGCGGCCACAGGCGGCTGCAAACCGAATTTTTTGCAAACCGCCTCCCAAATCCGTTTGGCTACGACCTTCCTCGCGGCGCGCGCGTCAATCAGCACGCAACGCCGAGGCTCGAGTTTGACCAGCGCGTGATAGGCGGCGCGCAGCTTTTGATGAAAATGAAGCTCCTCGGCCTCGAACCGGTCAGGCGACTTGCCGCGCCGCCGGCCCGCGGCGCGCTTGAGACCCATTTCCGCCGGAACATCCAGCACCAGCGTCAGGTCAGGCAGCAGGCCCCCTACCGAGACACGCTCCAGTGCGTTCATGAAGCGGTGGTCGACGCGGCCGAGAATCCCCTGGTAGACGCGCGTTGAGTTGACGAACCGGTCACAGATGACCCACTTGCCCTCCTCCAGCGCCGGCTGAATCGTGCACTTGATGTGATCGTCGCGGGCGGCGGCAAACAACATCGCCTCGGCTTCCGGTCCCAACGGCTTAGCGGCGCCTGAAAGCAACACGTGACGGATGATTTCGGCGCCCGGCGATCCTCCGGGCTCGCGCGTTTGCACCACCGAGATGCCGAGACCCTTCAGTTCGGCCGCCAGCGTCGTCGCCTGCGTCGACTTGCCGGTCCCCTCCCCGCCTTCGAAAGTGATGAATTGTCCCCGCATGCAATTTCTTCGATGGGCTAAATTCAGCGGCCGTTCAAGCAGATAAGGAACATCAGCCCACGCTTCGCCGGCTAAGGGCCGATATAAGCGCAAAATAGAGCCGCCGCCATCAGCCGCGGCACCGGCAGGAGCCAGCACATCAGAGGCGATTTACGCCCGCGCGAAACAGACCGATGATCAATTCCGTTGCCGCGTCCATGGCGCGGTGGGTCATGCTGCCGGGCCCGACGTCATCTGCCGCCTGGAGCGGCACTTCGAGGGCGAGATTCTCGCCGCGCCAGACTTTGAGCTTGCCAATGCTTTGCCCTTTGTTGACCGGCGCGGGTACCGGCCCGTTATAGACGACGCGGGCGATCAAGTGCTCGCCGCCGTTCTTCGGCATCATCACGCGGACCGTTCCCGGCCCGACCAACGGCACGTAACCTGAATCGCCGCCGAAGATTTTGGCCTCACCGATGGTCTGGCCCTCGGCAAACAGGATGCGTCCCTCGAATCCGTGGAAGCCGAAATCGAGCAGCTTGCGCGCCTCGTCGGCACGTTCCTTGTCTGATCGTGCGCCGGTGAGTACGGCGATCAGCCGGAAATTGTCGACGACCGCCGAGCCCACGAGATTAAAACCCGCTTCGCTGGTTTCGCCGGTTTTCATTCCGTCGGCGCCGATGCCCATGGCCAGCAGCGGATTGCGGTTCTGTTGCCGGATCTTGTCCCAGGTGAACTCGCGCTCGGCGAAATAGGGATAAAAATCCGGATAGGTCTGCATGATGTGGCGCGCGAGTTGCGCTAGCTCGCGCGGAGTGACCCGCAAGTTTGGATCGGAGTAACCGGTCGCGTTGGTGAAAGTAGATTTCTGCAATCCGATTTCGCGCGCGCGCTTGGTCAGCATGACGCCGAACGCGGCCTCGTTGCCGGCAATGCCCTCGGCGATGGCAATGCAAGCATCGTTCGCCGAGTTGACAATGATGCCGTGGATCAGGTCATCGAGACTGACCCGGCTGTGGATGGCCGCGAACATGGTCGAGCCGTGCGAGGGCGCTCCGCCCTTGCGCCAGGCGTTTTCGCTGATGGTGAATTCGTCGGTGAGCTTCAGACGGCCTTGCTTGATTTCATTGAACACGAATTCGAGCGTCATGAGCTTGGCGAGGCTTGCCGGTGCGACCAGGTCGTCACCGCCTTTCTCGAACAGCACGCTATTGCTGTCGGGATCGAGCAAGAGCGCGTTGGGCACGCTGGTCTGGAAGGTATCGTCCTTCCGCACCGTCATGTTCGAGGCGGCGTGCGCGAGGACCATCGCGGCGGCAAGGATCGCCACCGTCAAACACGTCCTCGGCACCACATCGCGGATGGTCCGCAATTTCGTCTCCCCGCAAATCTTTGCGCTCAGCGATTGGCACGCGCCTTCGCGGCGCGCAATAGGACGCGCACAAAGCCGCACTATGCGGCCGATCCGATCGTCGAATCCCGGTGATGAGTTTAGTAGAGCCCGCGTCCGTTGAGGAGTTGCTCGGCGCCCGTGGTCGGGCGGAGCGGCGCTACGAATGACGCCGGACGCACGGCGGAGGTCTGCAATGGGGCGTCACTCGCCGACGCGCTGGCGAAGCGTGGGCCGCGCTCAACCGGCGTCAAGGCCTCCGCCGAAATGACCGATTTCGCGGACGCAAGCCTGACTGAGCCCGGCAGGGGTGCCGGCTCGTCGGTGCGCAAGGTGGACGCCAGCACTTGGTCGTCGGAGCCCACAAGAGGTGCGCGGCCGACATACTCGACGCGGACCCAGGCGGTGCCGTTGTTCTGGAAGCCGAGAAGCTGCGAGGTCCGCAGCGATACGTCGATGATGCGGTTTCCGTGATAGGGACCGCGGTCATTCACTCGCACAATGATGGACCGGCCGTTCGATAGGTTGGTCACGCGCGCGTAACACGGCAGCGGTAGCGTTGGATGAGCGGCGGAGATGCCGTTGAGATCGAACACTTCCCCATTGGCGGTCTGACGGCCGTGAAAATCCTCGCCGTACCACGAGGCGAGGCCATCAGCCCGGTAATTGGGATTGTCTTCGGGGACGTAAACGCGGCCGGCCACCACGTAAGGCGCCCCTACCCGGTAGACGCCGCCACCCTTGGGAACGGTGTCGCCATAGCTCACCACGCGGGGGCTCGCCGAGACGCCGTATTTTGAATCAACCCCGCTCGAGCAATTGGCCAAGAACAGGCAAATAACGACGCAGGCGCCCATTGGCGCCACGACCCGAAATGCCGCACTCACCCGCCCCAGCATACGTCCCCAGTCCCCTACGCCCCCAACTATTGAATCCGAGCGTGGTCACATTGTGGCGAAAATGCGCAGGGCAAAACTCAATGGTGAACAGAAGGTTACGCCCGCTGGATCGAAAGGTAGAGCGGGCGACGAAGGCGGGAGGGATTAGAGCCCCAGGATTGGAACGTCGGCATAGAGCAGGATCAGCAGCACGACGAGGCCGCCCATGAACACGCCGAACGTGACGCGCACAAAAATTTCGGAGTGCGCCGTGAGTTTGTTTTGAAAGGAACGAACTAAAGCTACAGCACGTGTTGACATGGGCTGCGGTGCCTTCCGAATTGTTGCGTTTTTTTGGATTATGCGCAGGCGGCAAGCGCCCGGCGCGCGCGACTAACCACAGGCAGGCGAGAATGTCTACTCCCGATCAGTTCTCATTTAATTTATTTTGATGGGAGATTTGCGACAGCGTTGCCAAGTCATGAATACGACACAATTCAAAATCGGTCGGCGGCAACGGTCACCGGATCTGAAAAGAGATCCAAATCTGAAAACCCGCGCTCGATCATGCGGCGATCAGTACGGCACTACCACCATCTCTGATGCCAGTAGCACTGACGCCATTCGTGGCACGGCCGCTGGACCCGGATTGGCCCCTCCCAATAAGGATCAGGTGCCTCCTGACAAGCGTAAGCGTTACAGACGACCAACCGTCGAGGCGTCCACCACGGCGCCTGATCAGCACTCGCGGACGCGCTCCCAAGTGTCGCCAACAACACCACAGTCGCAAAAGCGTTTCGGATCATTACAGAGGATTCCAGTTTTCAGACCGTACTGATCTTAAGCGTATCAGCGAATCCGTCGGCGCGTAAATGCGGCGCAAGCCACGTCAGAGATTGAGCCGTCCAAGCGGAACCGATTGCGGAGCTTGAGTGTTGCCGGAGCGGGCAATGGACGGGGACGCGGTTTATGATCAGATGGGCGTTCTCGCTGGCATTGTTGCTGGCATTCGGCACAGCCGCTGCCGCTGGCGGCAAAGCCGGTCTGGCATCAAGATACTCGGAAAGATCCGGCATGACAGCGAGTGGAGAGGTATATTCGCCGACCAAGCTTACGGCCGCGCATCGCACCCTGCCCTTCGGAACGTTGGTGCGAGTGACCAATTTGTCCAACGGACGAACAACCGTCGTTCGCATCAACGATCGAGGCCCCTTCGTCAAGGATCGCGTGATCGATGTTTCGCAAGCGGCAGCTCAAGAGCTGCAATTTACCGGCCTCGTTCCAGTCGCATTGGAAGCCGTGGACGCGACCAAATCCTGGCTCGCAGGAGCTGGCACGCCCAGCGCCCGCGAGTAATATCACGCGGGTCCTTCGACCTGGATCGGATCTGTGAAAACGTCAGTGATCGTCGTGCTGGCCTTGGCCGTTATTGCCCTGATCGTCGTCCTGGTTTGGCCGCTGGGACGCGTGCCATGGCCGTGACATGCAAACGTTCTTTCATGGCGCGCTGCTCATTTTGAGCCGGTGAACGCTGCCTTCGCGTCCGCGAGCGTGGCGTTCCAGCTCAGCGAAGCTATGATCGTCTGATCGCAGCCGTTCGACCCGCTGGTTGGCGATCCGGTGCCGGTTATCAAAAAACAGCTTTGTTTGGTCAGCGTAGTCGCGTGGTAACGCAGGTCGAATGTGAGCGACTTGTAGGTATAGGAAAACCCCGCGTTGCCATAGGTGTAATCTGGGAGCTTTACGCCTGCGCTGGTCGTGCCGAAAAATTGATGGCCCAGTTCGGCGGAAAAAGTTAGCCCCCATCCGATGTCGTATTTGGCCGCAAGCGAGTTATAATTTTCCCACGCACCGTCGCGGTAATAGTCCGGCGCATAAAAGAAATTCGCGCCGACGGTGAGCTGTTTGGTGACCGCGTAGCTCGGCGAAAGATAAACTTCCGCGTAGGACGGATCGGTGGCAAAAAATGGATAGCTGTAAATCGCCCCGCCGGTCTCGATCGTAAGCGCGCCGAACGCGCGACGCAGTCCCAGGGTATCGGTCATTTGAAAGTGCGAAAGACCCGGCATCTGCACCGAGGCGACGTTCGCGCTGGCAAACAGGATTTCGTAGTCCACCTCGATATTGCTGGAGACGCTGGGAAGATGGTTTGAAAGCGTGTAGCCGCGATAATTATAATCGGTGGTGACGCCGGCGCTGAACTTTGCATCAAAGGTAGAAGCCGCGTCAGCGGACGTCGCTGGCGGCGGCTGCGCTTTCACGACCAGTGGAGGCGCTGACGGCGTCGCGTTCTCGGCTTGCTGCGGCGGCGAGGCTTGCTGGGCAAACCCCGTCGAACGGCACATCAGCGTGACAACAAGAACAAGCCCGCCCGCTGTTGCGCGTCGCGCTAAGCCCCACGCAGAATTTTGGGTTTTTGGCTTCCTCATCGACCTGTCGCGAGACCGTTTTGCCAAACAGCGCACGCGAACACTCGAATCAGAGATGGCCGGCCATTTTATCCGACTGTCGAGTTTGAGGTTTGGTGGCGTCCTCGGGCCCGCCAAACGGGAAACGCCGCCGAAACGGCGTTGCCACGCCGTGATCGCGGCCGCCACAACAGCACGCGCGCCGGCGAGCCATTAGGCCGGCCAAGTCGCGAGTAGACCCGGATGCGTCAGCCTTGTGGTGTCACGCCGCATAAATCGGCGCGCTAGCGAGGCTCTCTATTATCGCTTGGTCACCATCGGTGGCGGCGGAGTGGTACAGCCAGCCATCGTCGCGAGAGTAAGCACCGCGATGATCGCGAGCGAAAGCTTCTTCATTACCGAATCCTCCGTGCCATGAACCGCCTGGCGCTACTACTCAGCGCGCATGTGACGCTCTAATGCAGAAAAGACACTGTGGATGGCATTCAATTGGACGGCCGCCCCCCCCCTCGCTTGAGGAGTGCAGAGAGATAGCCGCGTGTTTCAGCGTTCAGCGGCGAAACTGCCTAAGCGCGGCGAAGTCCGGCTGATGCGGGCTATCTCGTCAAGCGCCGTGCCAAGCACCGTCACGGCGTTTGTTTCTTGCGCCACTCCAAAAATCGCCGAAACAGAAATTCGTTGTTATTTGTTGATGCCGGCAAAGCCCTCGGTTTGGCTTTGTAGACCAGCGGAGGCGAGGATTTATATGCCGGCGGAGGTGCTGCCGGGCTTGCAAATCCCGCCGTGACGACCGCCAGAAGCGCTACACCAGCGAGACCCAGTCGAGTCATATCAGCTTTTCTTGGTGCGATTTGCTGTGGCTAACTCGTTGATGCACTTGACTCTCGTTTACATGATTCGCTGAAAATGAAAAATCCCTTCTGCCGAAGTTTGCGCTCAAGCCGCCGCCCGCCGTTGTCCGACGCCTTGCCGGTTAACGTGCGCGCCTCATCCCCCTCGTAAAAGGGCACTGCTTCCAGATGGAAGAAATCGCACCGTGAGATTGCAAAAAACAGCGCGTGCCTCGCGACCGGCTTGCAACGAAGCTCCGTTATTTCTGCGGCACTCGCAGCGCGAGGAAGAGTGCAGCTAGAGTTCTCATCTCTGCGCATGAGGAAATGGGTGAGATGCGGCACCAGCCGTATCTTTTCCTTTTCGCCACTGAACTCGTAGACGTCGAGGCAAAGCTCATAATCCGCCTGCGCGGTTTCCGCTTCCGCGGTCAGTTTGGCGATCTGAGCTGGCATGTATTGCCCTGCCTGTTGCCCTAGCGAATTCTTTGAGCGGTCCCGAGTGGGCCGGTCGCCCCCGACAGCCTAGCCCACGCCAAGAATAATTCCACCCATCTTGCCGCGGTATCTGAAACGTCCAGCTCGCAATCGTCACCCCAGACCGGGCGCTTGGTCACTGAAGACGCCGCCTCCTCTCGGGCCAAAATGCGAGAGGGCCGGCAGACGCGTAGCAGCCGCCTGCGCCCCGGGCAGGACTTACGGAAATTGTAGTAAGATCAAAATATGGAAGGGTGGCCGAGTGGTTTAAGGCACCGGTCTTGAAAACCGGCAGGGGGTTCCGCTCCCTCGTGGGTTCGAATCCCACCCCTTCCGCCATTTAGACCGATCGCCGCGTTTCACCTTCCTCGCCGGATCAAAGGTCGCGAACTCGTTTGGTCTCGCCGCTCGCCCGCTGAAAGTGGGAAGGAAAGTTTAAGGCCGATCCCACGGCGGTTCGGGACGCCAAGCGGTCACGAGCTCGTCGATGAAGGAGCGGACCTTTGGCGACAGATGGCGGCTTGATGGATAGACCGCGCGCACCTCCGGACCATCGGCGGCAAATTCCGCGAGAACGGGCACCAGGCGGCCGGCGCGCAGATGTTCGTCGATGAGAAACGTTGCGAGCTTGGCGACGCCGTAGCCCGCCAGCGTCGCGTCGCGCACCGCTTCCGCGTTGGTGGCATTGAAGCGTCCGTCGATGATCATGGAGCGAACCACGCCGCCGACCGTGAAGCGCCACTCCACGGGCCGGCCGCCGTGAACGAAGGACAAACAACTGTGCTCGAGCAACTGCTCGACGTCCGTGGGGATACCGTACTTCTCCAGATACGAAGGTGACGCGCAGGTCACCAGACGATGCGGCGCCAAATATCGTGTCATCAACCGGCTGTCATCGCTGCCGCCCAGCCGGATCGCCAAATCAATCCCTTCGTCGATCAAATCGACGAAGCGATCGTTGAACGAGACATTGACGGAAATCTCCGGCCACTTGCTCATGAATTCATTGACGATCGGCAGCACATGGAGGCGGCCGAACGACACCGGCAACTCAAGGCGCAAGCGCCCGCGCGGCGTTTGCGAGTGGCTCAGCATCGACATCTCTGCCTCGTCGAGGTCGGCAAGGATGCGAATACAGCGCTCATGAAATACGGCGCCCTCGCCTGTCAGCGAGACGCTGCGTGTCGTGCGTTGCAGCAGGCGAACGCCGAGCCGGTCCTCAAGGCGGATCACGCTTTTGCCCACCGCCGAGCGCGACATGCCCATCCGTTCGGCCGCCGCCGTGAAGCTTTTCGCTTCGGCCACGTGAACGAAGGCGTGAATGTCCCGCATTCTCTCGATTGTCATACCGTTCCCGCCTTCACGCGGCCCACCACACGCCACAGGATAGCGGGGCGATTGGGGCGCGCAATTCCCCAGTGATGGGAAAATTGGAAATATTGTCGCCTGCTGGCGTCCGGGATTAGCGTTGGGTCAACGAGTGGGACGGGCGCCCACGCCGTAAGAGCAAGTAGCAGCCCGTGCCGGCAATCTTTCCGCCGAGCAAAGTGCCGCGTCAGGGAGGAGTGATCGACCGCGATGGATCGCCACGCGCTCATCGCCGGTGTGTCTGGCATCGTCGGACGCCATCTTGCCGAGCATTTGCGCGCGACCAAAGGCTGGACGGTCACCGGTATTTCCCGCCACAAGCACGACCTGCCGAAAGGCGTGAAGCATATTGCCGTTGATCTTCAGATTGCCGATGACGTGAAGAAGGCGCTGAAGCGCACGAAGGTCACCGACGTTTTCATCACGACTTGGTTGCGCCAGTCCACCGAGGCCGAAAACTGCCGCGTCAACGCCGGCATGGTGCGCAATCTGCTGCGCGCGGTTGAAGGCAAAAAGATAAAGCATGTCGCGCTCGTCACCGGCGCCAAGCATTACATGGGGCCTTTCGAGGCCTACGCCAAAAACAAGCCGGTGACGCCGTTCCGCGAAGAACAGCCGCGCCTGCCCTATCAAAACTTCTATTACGACCAGGAAGACGAGGTGTTTGCGGCCGCCGAAAAGCAAGGCTTTAGCTGGTCAGTGCACCGGCCGCACACGCTCATCGGCTACACCGTCGGCAACCAGATGAACATGGCGGCGACGCTCGGCGCGTACGCTGCCATCTGCAAGGAAACCGGCCGCCCGTTCGTCTTTCCCGGTTCGCCGGAGCAGTACGAAGCAGCCGTCGACATCACCGACGGGCGCATCATCGCCAAGCATCTGCTGTGGGCCGCGACAAAGCCCGCGGCCAGAAACAACGCGTTCAACATCGTCAACGGCGAAGTGTTTCGCTGGAACTGGATGTGGCCAAAACTTGCCGACCATCTCGGTGTGGCTGCCGCCGAATATCCCGGCCACGCGCAGCCGCTTGAACAACAAATGGCCGGACATGGAGCCGGTCTGGGACAAGATCGTGGCGAAGCACGGTCTTCAGAAAAATCCGCTCAATGCGGTCGCGTCGTGGTGGCACAGCGACGCCGATCTCGGCCGCGTCATCGAGAACTTCAACGACATGACCAAAAGCCGGGACATGGGCTTTGCCGCCTACCAGAACTCGGTTGCCGTCGTTCACGGACGCTTTCGACAAGTTTCGTTCCGCCAAAGTTCTTCCCTGAGGCCGGAGTTGCACAATGTGCGGACAATAGAGGATGAGCCAGGCTGCCAATAGAACGATGGTCCTGCCGCAACTGCAGCATCTGTTTCCCGTGCCGCAGGCCAGAAGTTTTGTGACGGTAGTCATCTCTACGCTCGCACTCATCGTTGCGTGTCTTCTGTTTGCCCCATCGAGCGTGACCTGGGGTGCTTTGTCGGGAAGCCTGCCGTTCGCGGCCATCATCGCCATTGTCGGGCTTGGACAATTGCTGGTCGTCCAGCAGGGCGGCTTCGATCTTTCGCTCGCCGGCGCGGTCTCGCTTGCCGTCGTCATTTCGACGCACTATCCGCAAGGCGACAACGCTCTGCTGCTGCCGGCGATTCTGATCGCCATCGCCTGCGCCATTCTCGCCGGCCTCATCAACGGAATTTTGGTCAGCTTTTTCCGGCTCAATGCCATTGTCGCCACCATCGGCGTGAACGCCCTGCTCTACGGCGGCGTATTCGCCGTTTCCGGCGGCGTGCCAAAAACAACGACGACGTTGCTGGCCGCCATCGCCGGCGGCCAGGCGCTGGGGCTGCCCAACACGGTCTACTTCGCGCTCGCCGCGCTTGTGGTGGTCTCGCTGCTCCTGAAAAAATCTGTCGCCGGACGGCGCTTCGAAGCGATCGGCGCCAATCCGCTGGCGACCCGCGCCGTGGGACTTCGCGTCGGGCTTCATCAGCTGCTGGCCTACGTCTACGCGCAACTCCTTTATTGCATGGCGGGCGTGCTGATCGCCGGCATCACGCGTGAGCCGACGGCGTTTCAGGGCGATTCCCTGCTTCTGCCGTCCGTCGCCGTTGTCGTTCTTGGCGGAACGTCGCTGCTTGGCGGTCGTGGTTTTCCGATTTCGACCGTCATCGCCGCGTTCTTCCTGAACCAATTGAGCCAATTCGCACTCGCAGTCGGCGTGCCGTATTCGGCTCAAACCATCATCCAAGCGTTGGCCTTGGGTTTTGGTATCGGCGTTTACTCGATCCGCTGGACCGTAAACGCCATCAAACAAACTAACACCAGCGTCAACGGAGGAAAAAATGAAGTGCTCGGTTAGACGGAAACTGGAACTCGCCGCGGTGGCGGCGATCTTCACTCTCGCCTGCTCTCAGCTAGCGCAGGCGCAAACGCCGTCGTGGTGCGGTCCCAAAAAGGCGACGCTTGCCTTGCTGGACGGCTATGGCGGCAACAGCTGGCGGCAAGTGACCACTGCTTCCGGCAAGCAGGAAGCGCTCAAGTGCCCCAGCATCACCAAGTACGAATATGCTGACGGCCAGGGCGACACTCAAAAGTCGATTTCCGACATCAAGGCCATGGCGGCCAAGGGCATCGACGCGCTGGTTGTCTTCCCCGACGCCGGACCGGCGATGCTGCCTGCCATCACCAGCGTCTACAAATCGGGCAAGGTCATTGTGCCTTACCGCGTCGAAGCCGGCGGCAAGGCCGGCGTGAACTACACCAAGTTCATCGGCACCGATTTCAAGAACGACGGCGCGAACTGGGGCAACTGGATCAAGGGCGTGCTGCCGCAAGGCGGCAATCTTTTGTTCCTGAGCGGTCCGGCCGGCAACAGCCAGGGTCTCGACGAGCTGACGGGACTGAAGTCGGTGCTTGGGCCGGAATATAAGTTCCTCAATCCCGAGCCGTTCGATGTGACGAACTGGGACCCGGCGCTGACGCAGAAGGTGCTGACCGCCGAAATCGCCAAGAACAACAAGATCGACGTCATCGTTTCCGATTTCGGGCCATCGCTGGTCGGCGCGCTGCCGCTGTTCAAGCAATCCGGCCGCTCGATCCCGGCGCTTGCCACCTCCGACGGCAATTCGCTGGGCTGCTTCTGGACCGACGTCCACGGCGATAACCCGGACTTCAAGCTGTTCACGGTCTCGACCGAAAACGACAACGTCCGCCTCGCCGTGCAATGGGCGGTCGCGGCCGCGACGGACGGCAAGGCCCCGCAAGAAGAAATCTTCAAGGGCCCGGTTTTCGAAAATTCGGTGACCGGCCAGCCGCACCCGGTGCAATGCCGCAAGGATCTTCCCGGCCAGATCTATCTGTCGGCTCAACTCTCGGCGGACGATCAGGCCAAAGCGGTCAACACCAAGTAGCATCGTGCGTGCCCCGGAGGCAGAATGGCCTTCGGGGCACGGCTCTTTTTGGAAAGTGCCGGACGTGGATGCCCGCAGCGGAATCCTCGGCGTGAACGGTCATAGGGAGGGATCTGCTCTTTCCGGCGCACCGGCTCATGGTGACGTCACGATCCGGCTGTCCAACATTTCGAAATTTTATTCCGGCGTTCCCGCGCTCCGCGACGTGAGCGTCGAGTTCTATGCCGGCGAAGTTCACGCCATCCTCGGCGAAAATGGCGCGGGAAAATCCACGCTAATGAACATCATTTCCGGAACGGTTCATCCGGAACTGGGCGAGATTTGGGTTGGCGATCGGCAGATTTCCACTATGTCGCCGGAGGTCGCGGCCTCGTTGGGGATTTCAATTTCCTTTCAACATCCGGCGATCCTCAACGATCTTTCGGTGCTTGAAAATCTTCAGGTAGCGTTGCCGGCATCGGTGTTCGCCGGCGCATCTCGCGCAAGTCGCGGCCTCTCGAATGCTCGATGCGGTCGGCTTGCACGTTCCGCTGCGCACGCGCGCAGATGCACTGACGGTGGCACAGAAGCATCTGCTCGAGATCGCCAAGGCCTTGGCGATCAAGCCGAAGATTTTGTTGCTTGATGAGCCGACGGCTTCGCTCGACCAGAATTCGACCGAAATGCTGTTCGAGCGCATTCGCGGGGTCATTCAGACCGGCACTTCGGTGATCTACATCACCCACCGGCTTGCCGAGCTTCGCCAGATCGCGCAGCGCGTGACGGTCCTTCGCGACGGGCGGATCCGCGGCGGCGGACCGGTCGATGAGATCGGCGATTCCAGGAACTGCTGGGCATGATCGTCGGCCGCACGCTCGGATCGGCATTCCCACCGAAGTCGGATCGATCCGATCAAGAGAAGTGATCTTCTCGGTGAAATCGCTGAAGGGCGGCGGCTTTCACGACATATCCTTCGAGGCCGAGCACGGGCAGATCGTCGGCGTCGCCGGCGTGGAAGGTAACGGCCAGTCGCAGTTGATGCGGGCGCTTGCCGGACTTCAGCCGTCGGAAGGCGCGATAACCCTTCAGGGACGCTCGCTGAAAACCAGGGGCCTGCTGCGAGGGCGGCCTTCATCCCGTCCGACAGGCATACGGAAGGTTTGGCGGCCGGCCTCACCGTGCGCGAGAACGCGTCGTTTGCCGCGCTCGACAAGTTTTCGACGTTCGGTTTCATGAGCAACGCCAGAGAGCTGAAACAGGTTGCTGCGACGTTCAGCTCGCTTGCCGTCAAAACGCCAAGCATCGAAGCGCCAATCCTTTCGCTCTCTGGCGGCAACCAGCAAAAAGTCGTCATGTCGCGGGCGCTTCTTGCTGGGCCGGACTTGATCGTCGCCGACGAGCCGACGCAAGGTGTGGACGTCGGCGCCCGCGCCGAAATCTACCGAATTCTGCGCGAGGTCTCGAGCTCAGGCACGCCGGTCATTGTTAACTCCTCCGACGCCGCCGAGCTCGAGGGATTGTGCGACAAGGTGATCGTGCTGTCCCGCGGCCGCGCGGTCGCTACACTGACCGGCGCTGACGTTTCGGAAGCACGGATTGTCGCCGCGGCGGTAGGCGCTACCGCACACGTCGCCGACCGGCGATCCGCAAGAACGGGCCCGCTTCGCTGCGGGGGGCTTCCGGCATTTTTTGCAATCCGACAATGCCCCGGCCGTTCCCTTGGCGCTCGTGACCATCCTGCTCGGGCTTTACGTCTTCAGCCAGAACGCCAATTTCCTGTCATCGTTCAATCTCAACAACATCCTGTCGCTTGCGACCGCTTTGGGCTTTATTGCGCTCGGCCAGACCATCACGCTGTTGCTCGGCGCCATCGACCTTTCGGTCGGCCCGCTCTCGGGATTTCTGGTCGTCGTCGCGTCGTTCTTCATCAACGACGACAAATCCGCGCCGATGATCGCCGCGGGCTTCGTGCTGATGTTCTTCGGCGCCTTTGCCGTCGGAGGAATCAACGGCATCCTTATTCGTTTTGCGAATTTCACGCCGATCGCGGCGACGCTCGCCATGTACATCGGCCTGCAAGGCATGAGCTTTTTGCTTCGCGAGAACCCGGGCGGCTACATCAACGCCGACGTCGTGCAGGTCATCACCTGGCAGTTCGGCCCCATCCCAGCGGCATTCATTGCCTTGGTCGTTGTCGCCATCGTCAGCGAATACGTTTTGCGAAAGACACCGCTTGGCTGGCGGCTGCGCGCCACCGGCTCGAATGAAGAATCTGCGCGCCGGGTCGGCGTCCGGGTCGATCGGCACCTTCCTGCTCGGTTACATTTGCTGCTCGCTTTTCACCGCGGTTGGCGCAGTGATGCTGATGTCGCAAATCGGCGTCGGCGATCCGCGGCAAGGCATAAATTACACGCTCTCCAGCATCACCGCGGTCGTCCTCGGCGGCACAAGCCTCCGCGGCGGACGCGGCACGTTCATCGGCACCGTGCTCGGCGCGGTGCTGCTGACCGAAGTGCTGGACGCGGTTTCATTCCTCGGATTCACCGAGACCTATCAGTACGTGTTTCAGGGCGCGCTCATTGTCAGCGCAGCCCTGATCTATTCGTCGGTGCTCAGGCGCTCGCGCGCTTGAGCTGCAACGACTTCGAACGCCGTTGCGCGACGGTCAATGAAGCGGGCTGGCGGGAAAGCAAAAGGAAGGCGCACATGAAAGCGGTTCGCTACTACGGCAAGGAAGATATCCGGGTCGAGCAGGTCACCGCGCCGCCGGCTCCGGAACCAAAACAGATCGTGATCAAACCGAAGGTGTGCGGCATCTGCGGCACCGACCTGCATGAATACGCGTCCGGTCCGATTGTCACTCCCATCAACAAGCATCAATTCACCGGCGCGACGCTGCCGCAAATTCTCGGCCACGAATTCTCGGCCGAAGTGATCGAGGTCGGCAAGGACGTCACCCGCATCCGCAAGGGCGAGCGCATATCGATCCAGCCGTTGGTAATGCCGCTCGACGACTATTACAGCCGGCGCGGCCTGAACCATCTGAGCCCGAAAATGGGATGCATCGGCCTGTCGTGGGCTTGGGGCGGCATGGGCGAATACGCCATCGTCAACGACTACAACGCCAACAAGCTTCCCGACACCGTCAACGACGAACAAGGCGCGATGATCGAGCCGGCGGCCGTCGCGCTCTATGGCGTCGAACGCGCAAAGGTCGGCGGCGGCAGCACGGTACTCATCACCGGCGCCGGTCCGATCGGCGCGCTATGCACGCTGGCCGCCGCGGCGCTCGGCGCCTCGAAGATTTTTGTCAGCGAACCGAACCCAAACCGGCGCAGGCAGATCGAAGCGTTGGGCGTGGCCACACGTGTGGTCGATCCGAGATCGGTCAACGTCGTCGAGATGCTGCGCGAGGAGACCGAAGAAGGCGTGGGCGTCGACTTCGGCCGTCGAATGCTCGGGCAGCGAAGCCGGCCTCAACACCTGCGTCGAGGCGGTGCGTAACCAGGGCACCGTCGCCCAGGTCGGCCTGCACGTGAAGAAGGCGAGCGTCGACCCGGCGCTATGGGCGCTAAAGGACATCACTGTCGAAGCGACGTGGTGCTACCACGTGACGATGTGGCCGCGGATCATCGGCATGGTCGAGCGCGGCGTCTATCCGATCGAAAAGGTGATCACGGCGCAAATCAAAGCCGACGACGTTGTCGACAAAGGTTTTAAAACGCTTCTCGACCCATCGGGCAATCAGATGAAGGTTTTGGTCAAGGTGGCGTGATCGCATCGTCGCCGCGCATTTGTGAGGAGACCGGAAATGAAAGCATTGGTGATCAACAAACCCGGCGAACTTCAGGTCAAGGATTTGCCGACGCCGGGTATCGCCGCCGACGAAGTGCTGGTCCGCATGCGCGCGGTCGGCATTTGCCATTCCGACTACGAGCTCTATAGCGGCAAATACATCATTCCGATCGACTACCCGGTCACGCCCGGCCACGAATGGTCGGGCGAGATCGTCGAGACCGGCAAAGCTGTCGGACGGCCTCAAGCGCGGCGACCGCGTGGTCGGTGAATGCGTGATCGAGAGCGGCGAGAAGATCGACCATTTCGGTTTCTGCATTGATGGCGCCTATTCGCAGCTGTTCAAGGCGCGCCCGGAATGGCTGCATAAGCTGCCCTGAAGGAGTGAGCTTCCAGACCGGCGCGCTGGTCGAGCCGTTCACCTGCGGCTACTACGCCATCGAGGCCAACGGCCGCACCAATGCGTCCGAGACCGTAGTCGTCTCCGGCGGCGGAAATATCGGCCTGTGCGCGGCGGCGGCGGCGCTCGGCATGGGCGCCCGCATCATCCTGGTCGATCCGTTGCCGCTTCGCCGTGCGGCAGCCGAAAAAATCGGCATCGATGTCACCATCGACCCGGGCGCGGGCGACGCCGTCGCCAAGGTGCTTGAGCTGACCAACGGTAAGGGCGCGGATCTGGTCATCGAGGCCTCGGGCCACGATGCCTCCTTGGCGGCGGTGTTCGACTACGCGCGCATCGGCGGGCGCATTACTTTTGTCGGCATCAGCATCGGCCGAAAAATTCCGGTCGAACTCGGCAAGATTCAGGGCAAATCGCTCACCATAAAAGGCACGATCGGTTCGCCCGGAGTTTGGCCGGCGGCCATGCGCTTCCTGTCCCGCACCAAACTCGATCTTTCCCCGATCCAAACGCACTTTTTCGATCTCGCCAAAGGCATCGAAGCTTTCGAGTTCGGCAAGAACCCAAAGGAGTGCATCAAGGTCACGCTGACCAACGACGCGTAACGATTGAAGGCGACCGCGCCGGAGCGACAACCATGTCATCAAAACACGCCGGCGGGGCGGTAGTTACCGGCGCGGCGAGCGGAATTGGGCGCGCCATCGCCGCCGGTTTGGCCGCGGACGGTTTTTCTGTCCTGATTGCCGATCTCGATGAGACGAACGGCCGCGCCGTTGCAGACGAGATTGCCGCCGCCAATGAGGGCCGCGCCGTTTACCAGCGCGTCGACGTGACTGACCGGACATCGGTGCAGGCCGCGATTGTGACGTGCACGCGCCAATTCGGTTCGATCAATGTCATGGTGAACAACGCGGGCTTCAACAAGCCCGAACCGTTCCTGGAAGCGAGCGAAGACATCTGGCGCAAGATCATGGACGTGAACGCGCTCGGCGTACTGATTGGAATTCAGGAAGCCGCCAAGGCGATGATCGCTGCTGGAACGAAGGGTAAAATCATCAACACGGCTTCGATCGCGGGCCGAACCGGCTATCCGGATTTTGCGCCGTATTCCGCCAGCAAATTCGCCGTCGTCGCGCTCACTCACGCCGGCGCGCGGGCATTTGCCGGCAATGGAATAACCGTCAACGCGTTTGCTCCCGGCGTGGTCGCTACGCCGCTGTGGGAGCAACTCGACAAGGACCTCGTGGCGATAGGCGCAAGTTCTGCGCCGGGCGAGGCCTTCGAGAGTTTTTCCAAGTCGATCCTGCTTGGTCGCGCTGCGGAGCCTCGCGACGTCGTCGGCACCGTGAGGTTTCTGGCTTCGCCAGCTTCCGACTACATGACCGGTCAGGTGCTGATGATCGACGGCGGCATGATCCTGCAATGATACTCGCGCGCCGCACCGTAGCGGCCACCGGGATAAGCAGGCCGAGATCGTCAGGCCTCGGCCGGTTTCCAGAGCAGGTCCCTCGCACCGGCCTCGTAGGCCATGCCTTTGGGATATGACACGAGCTCCATAGTCATTCCCCACGGCGAGACGAAATAAACCCAGCGCAACCCCGCCGACGGTCCCTCGCCCATCGAGGTCGGCTCGCCCAATATCTTGACGCCATGCCGCCGCAAATGCGCGACCGCGGCGTCAAGGTCGGTGACGTAGAAAGCGATGTGGTGGCCGCCGACGTCGGAACTCTGCGGCACGGCTTTCTTTTGATCCTTGACGTCATACTCGAATAATTCGATCGACGGACCGTTCGCGCACTTCAGCATCCGCAATTTGTTGATCCTGGCGCGCGGATCGACCCCGAGATGTTTTTGCATCCAGTCGTCATCCGACGCGAATGGACCGACCTCGAAAACGACCTTGCAGCCGATCACGTCGACAAAGAAACGTGTCGCAGCCTCGAGGTCCGGTACCGTGATGCCGATGTGCTCTGCACCTGCCAATCCCGGCAGTCCCATTCTTCCCTCCCCAGTTCGACTTTTCGTGCTTGCCGCTAAAGTGACTCCACTTGATTTCGTTGGAAGCGTTTACCCCCCACGCACCTGGTCGCGGGCAAAACCGGCGGCCTTCGCGTACCCTTTTACGATCGCCTCTCTTTCGGCGAACGGCATCACTTCGTTTAAGTCTTTTACCGGACCACTACATCGTGACTCCACGGTATCGATGACGCCTTCCGGACCGGCGGATCGGTTCATGGAAACGACTTTGTTGACCGGCTCAAGACGCTCGGCCTCGTATTGTTTTAGCGCCGCGACCGGATCGGCGGTCGATGCCAGCAGCTCCGAAATGCACTTGGCGTCTATGATCGCTTGAGCCGCGCCGTTCGCGCCGAAGGGATACATCGGATGTGCGGCGTCACCCAAGAGCGTCGTCCGGCCAAACGACCAATGCGCGAGCGGTTCGCGGTCGCACATCGGAAATTCCCAAAATGTGGGCGTTGCCGCGACCAGGTCCTTGATATTCACTTCCGGAACGCGAAAGTCGTCCAGCACCGGGACCAGATCTTCGCGAAGCGCTTCGCGGGACCAATCCTCACGCTGCCGCAGCGCGCTTCCCGCGTCTGCGACGCGCACGACGGCGGCCCAATTGGTCAACATCGTCTCAGGCCTTTCGCCCTCGGCGATCGGATAAACAATGAATTTCTTATCGGCGCCGCCTGAATTGATGATCGTGCGGCCGTCGAGAAAGACCGGCCAATCCGTGGCGCCGCGCCAAAGCATCCGGCCGCTCCACCTCGGCACACCTTCATCCGGATAAAGCTGCCTCCGCACCGCCGAGTGGATGCCGTCAGCTCCAATAAGGATATCGCCCTCGTACTCCGCGGGGCTTGCTCCGGCCGTTGTTATCCTGACTTTCTTATCCGTCTCCACGAACGAGGTGACGCTGCTTCCGAGGCGAACCGCTCCGGGCGACAGGCGCTCGCATACGGCATCGTAGAGCGCAGCGTGCAACCGACCCCGGTGAATGGATAATTGCGGGATGGGATAACCGGCTGCGAGCCCGCGTGGCTCCTCCCATACGGTCTGGCCCCAACGCGTGCGAAAATACATGTACTCGGTACGAATTGACTCCTTGTCGAGCGCGTCGAAAATTCCAAGTTCTGACAGCAGAATGACCGCATGCGGGAGTATTGTGAGGCCGACACCTACTTCCTGAACTTCCGGCACTCGCTCGTGTATTTCGGAATTGATGCCTTTGCGATGCAAAAACAACGCCGCAATCAATCCCCCGATTCCGCCGCCTGCGATTAAAGCTTTCATTCCGTATCAAGCCTCGTTGCTACGCTTCGCTGCCCGGACGACCTTGTATCCGACTTTCTCCCGGTCCCAAGTCGCGGCGGTAACGCCGCGCTCGCGCAGCTTATATTTGGTCACCTTGCCGTTCTCGGTGGCCGGCAGCGTGTCGACAAACTCGACGAACCGCGGCACCGCGAAGTACGGCATCAGCGGCTGGCAGAAATCGAGTAAGGCGGGCGGCTCGAGCTGCGCGCCGGATCGAAGCACAATCGCCGCCATGACCTCGTCCTCGGCAAGCTCGGAGCGCACCGGAAACACCGCTGCGTTGGCCACTGCCGGGTGGCTGATCAGCACTTGCTCCACTTCATAAGAGGAAATGTTCTCGCCGCGCCGGCGAATGGCATCCTTCATGCGATCGATAAAGCGATAATAGCCGGTCGGCTCGCGGATCACCCGATCGCCGGTGTGAAACCACAGATTGCGCCAGGCTTCGACGGTCTTTTCCGGCATGCCGAAATAGCCGGTAGCAAACGCGAACGGCTCGTCGGCGCGCAAGGTGAGCTCGCCCGCCTCCCCGTCCGGCACCTCGTTGTCGTGATTGTCCACGACCCGCGCGTCGAAGCCGGGAAGGAGCCGTCCCATGGTGCCGGGCTGTTGTTCCGAGGCGAGCACGCCCATGACGCAGTTGGTCTCCGTCGAGCCGTAGCCATCGACCAGACCAATACCGAAGCGCTCGGTGAATTGCCGATGAAAATGCGCCGGCACGGCCGGCGCGAGCGCGACGCGCACGCGATGTGCCGTCTCGGCATCGCTCGGCGGCTGCGCCAAAACCATCGGCACCATGGCGCCAAGAAGATAAGTTACCGTCACGTTCTCCTGCGCCAGACGGGCGAAAAATTGGGAAGCGGAAAAGCGGGTCTCCACGATCAGGCTCGCGCCGTTGAGCAGCGCCTGGAAAAAGCTGTTCAGCGCGTTGGTGTGGAACAGCGGCAGTGTCGTCATCAGCACGTCGGTTTCGCACACGCCGAGAAGGTCGCCGGTATAGACCGCCCACCAAAAGTATTGGGCGTGCGGACAGCACACGCCTTTGGAAAGACCCGTCGTGCCGGATGTGTAGAGAATGGCGAAGGTATCGCTCGGCTCGACCGCGTGCGGCGGCAAGCGGTCGCGCGGTTGCGGAAACGGCATCGCGGAATAGGAGTGCGGCCCGCTTTGCGTTCCCTCTTCCTCACCGACCAGCCATAGGGCTTCGAGCGCGATGCGCCCCCGGTCAAGACGGGCCACCACTGAAATGAGCTCGCGCTCGACGACCAGAAGCCGGGCGCCGCAATTGGCTAGAATGTGCTCGAGCTGCGCGCCGCGCGAGGCGGTATTGATCGGCACGGCGATGGCACCGAGCCAGCCGCAGCCGAGAACCGTGAGCAACAACTCCAGCCGGTTGCCGCACATGATGGCGACACGATCACCGGCCCTCACGCCGGCGGCGGCGAGCGCCGCGGCATATCCCGCCGCCGCGGCCTCGGTTTCCGCAAAGGTCAGGCTTCGGCCGCCGACCGTGACCAGCCGCCGCGTCCCGTGGCGCTTCGCCTGGCGGGCGAGCATTTTCGGCAGCGTGCGTTCGGAGGGTGGAAAACTCTCAGTCAACGCGGTGACCGGCATCGTATCTGCTTACGCTGTGCGTCGAATTGCGATTGGGCGAATTGTAGAGTTGCCGAATTGTATTAGCACAAAGCCGCGGGCGACGTTATTTTAGGCTTGAACTAAGTGTCGCGGGAGCCCCCGGAGACAAAGGAAAGGCCGATGGCCACAGATGGCGCTATTGAGGTGGAGTTGCGGCGATCCGGCCTTACCTTCACGGTCCCACCGGATAAGAGCATCTTGCAAGTGCTGATCGATGAGGGGATCGATCCGATGTACGATTGCCAGCGCGGCGAATGCGGCATTTGCCAGGTCACCGTGCTCGAAGGCGAGCCTGATCATCGTGATCACATCCTCAGCGATGACGAACGCGCCAGTAACAACGTCATGCAGATTTGCGTGTCGCGGGCAAAGACCCCGCGCCTCGTGCTTGATCTTTAGCGCGACCATGTCCGGATCGGCGGAACAGGAGAATCGGCATGAGCAAATATGACGGTAAGTCGGCAGCCGTTCATGATCTCGTCCGCGAGACCGAAGTGCACCGCGACGTGTACGTCGATCAGGAAATCTTCGATCTCGAAATGGAGCACCTGTTCGCCAACACCTGGGTTTATGTCGGACACGACAGCCAGGTGCCCAATGCAGGAGATTATTACGGCACCACCATTGGCAAGCAGCCGATCCTGATGGTCCGCCATACCGATGGCGAGGTGCACGTCCTTTACAATCGCTGTCCCCACAAAGGCACCCGCATCACCATCGATACCTGCGGCAATGCCGGAAAATTCTTCCGCTGCCCCTATCACGCCTGGTCATTCAAAACCGACGGCTCGTTGCTCGCGATCCCGCTGCGCAAGGGCTACGAACACACCGGCCTCGAGAATAGCGAGGCTGTCAAAGGCATTCCGAAAGTCCGCCACGTCAAGAATTACCGTGGCTTCGTGTTCGCGAAGCTGAACGACGTCGGCCCGAACTTCGAGGATTATTTCGGCGAGAGCCTCTCGACCATCGACAACATGGTGGACCGCTCGCCGGTCGGCCGGCTGGAAGTGGCCGGCGGGGTACTCCGCTACATGCACAACTGTAACTGGAAAATGCTGGTCGAGAATTTGACTGATACGTGCCACCCGATGGTGGCGCACGAGTCCTCAGCCGGAACCGCCATCGACGTGTGGAAGAAGTTCGCGCCCGGCAGCAATCAAAAAAAGCCGGCGGCGGTCGAGATCTACGCGCCATTCATGTCGTCGTACGAATTCTTCGAGAAAATGGGCATCCGCGTCTGGCGCAACGGCCACGGCCACACCGGCGTGCACCACTCCATCCACTCCGATTATTCGGCCATTCCCGGCTATTTCGATCAAATGGTCGCCGCTTACGGCGAACAGCGCGCCAAGACGATCCTCGACGAAAACCGCCACAACACGTCGTACTTTCCGAACTTCACCGTGAAAGGCCCGATCCAGGCGATCCGGCTGTTCAAGCCGATTGCGCCAAATCGCACGCTCGCGGAATCGTGGACGTTCCGCCTGGTCGGCGCTCCCGACATGCTGCTCGAGCGCACGCTGACCTACAGCCGTCTCATCAATGCGCCTACTTCGATCGTCGGTCACGATGACCTCGAAATGTATGAGCGCGCGCAAGAGGGGCTGCATGTCGACGCCAATCCTTGGGTTAACATCCAGCGGCTCTACGACCCGGCCGAAGCCGAACAGGACACCGCCGTCATTAACGGCACGTCCGAGTGGCAAATGCGCAATCAGTTCCGCGCCTGGTCGAAATTCATGACGCTTGTCGATGTAACGGAACTCGTTGTGGCCGCGCCAACCGACCAGGAGCTCGCCGGATTCGTCGATCCACGAAGCGCGGCTGATCGACCAGCACCGCTTCGAGGAGTGGCTCGATCTGTTCGCCGACGATGGTTACTACTGGATGCCGCTCGAATGGGGCCAGACCGATCCCCGGCTGACGACGTCGCTGATGTACGAGGACAAGCTTCTGTTGCGCATCCGCGATCGAACGGCTGAAAGGCAACCGCACATTTTCGCAAAAGCCGAAGAGCCGCTGCCATCACGTTCTGCAAACGCCGCAGATCGATCGGCGTGACGAAGTGGCCAACGAATATGTCACCTGGACGCCGATGCACTATGTGGAAACGCGGCTCGATGATCAGGATTTATACGCCGCTTGGGCCACCCACACGTTGGCGATGGTCGGCGGCAAGCTGAAAATCAAATTAAAGCGCGTCGATCTGGTCAATTGCGACGCCGCGCTGCGCAGCATTCAGCTTTTCATGTGAGTCGCGAGATGCCGACATGAGCGAACGCCCGGTCGCCCTCGTCACCGGCGGCAGCGCCGGCATCGGCGCCACGATCTGCCGCCAGCTCATCGACCGCGGCCATGATGTCGTGTCACTGGCGCGCCGTCGTCCCGACTGGTCGCATCCGGCGCTCCGCGCCATCGAAGTCGACCTGATTGATGCCCGGGCCACGGAACAAGCCGCGGCTGACGTCGCCCGGCAATTTGCAATCTCAACCGTCGTCCATAATGCCGGAGTGATCCGGCCCGCACTTCTCGCGGACGTGCAGCAGAAAGATTTGCACGATCTGGCGCAGCTTCACCTCGGCGCAGCGATCATTCTCGTGCAAGCGGTGTTGCCGGGAATGCGCGAGCGTCAATTCGGCCGTATCGTGCTGATCTCGTCGCGCGCCGCGCTCGGCTTGCAGACACGCACATCCTATTCGGCGACCAAGGCCGGGATGGTCGGGATGGCGCGAACCTGGGCGCTGGAGCTCGCGCCATTTGGCATTACCGTCAACGTCGTCGCGCCAGGCCCGATCGGCGACACCGACATGTTCCGCGATGTGGTGCCGGCGGGCAGCGAGCGCGAAACAGCGATTGCGAAATCGATCCCCGTTGGCCGCCTCGGCCGCAGCGATGACGTGGCGCGCGCTGTGTTGTTTTTCGCCGATCCGCAAAATTCGTTCGTCACCGGGCAGCTGCTTTATGTCTGCGGCGGCGCCAGTATCGCCAGCATTAGCCTGTAACGCGCGTTTTGACCGCGAAATTGGAGCCGAACTTGGACCCGATCCGCATCTGGTATCAGAGCTTCGTCGACGAGGACCACGGCAAGGACTACTGGGGGCGGCTGCGGCAACACCTCGCGGCCATCGTCGACCCCGGCACAACCGTGGACATCAGCGGGATAACGCCGCACGACAATTATGCGCATCCAATCGTTGAATTCCGCTGCGCTCGGGAAGTCATTTGCAACGCCGTCAAGGCGGAACGCGAAGGATACGACGCCTTCGTCGTCGGCCATTTTCAGGATGCCGGCCTGTATGAAGCGCGCTCGGTTGTTGACATTCCGGTCGTGGCGCTAGGCGAAGCTTCAATGCTCTACGCCTGTCAGTTGGGGCAGCGCAGCGGCATCATCACCATCAACCCGCGCTACATTTCCTGGTTTCATCATCAGATCGGCAAGTATGGCCTGGAGAAGCGCGTCGCCGGCGTACACGCCATGACGTTCGAGCCGGGGCAACTTCTGAAAGCTTACGAGTCCGCCGAACTCGCCGCTGACGTGGAGCGGCTGTTCGCCGAGCAGGCACGGCCGCTCGTCGCTCAGGGCTGCGACGTGCTCATTCCGGGCGGCGGCATCCCCATGCTGTTGTTTGCCGCCATCAAAGGACACGCCGTCGACGGCGCGCCGGTCATCAACGGCATACCGATCGTCGTCAAAATGGCAGAAGTCGCGGTCAAGCTACAGCGCGCGACCGGCCTCGGCGTCAGCCGCGCCTCTGACTACATCAAGCCGCCGCCCGAGATCATCGAAGAGTTTTTGGCGAACCCGAAAGGGCTTTAGCCCGCGCCGGCGCTACTGGACCAGCGTCCACTTTCCATCGACGAGCTTGACCAAAATCACCGAGCGCTGATCGACGCCGGAATTCTTGCCCGGCGAGAAGTTATAGACCGCGTGGGTGCCGACGACTTCTTTGGCGTTGGTGATGGCGTCGCGCAGAGCCGCACGGAACTCCGGAGTGCCCGGTTTGGCGCCCGTTGCGAGTGCGCGCTTGACCGAATCCAACAGCACCAACCACCCGTCAAACGCGTACGGGCCGAAAGCGCCACGCGCCGGCTCGTTGTGCGCCTTCTGATACGCCTCCCGGTATTCGAGCGCGATTTTCTTGGTCGGATAAGAGTTCGGAAGCAGATCGGCCACGACGACAGGTCCGGTCGAAGCGATCATGCCCTCGACTGCGGCGCCACCGACGCGGATAAAATCTGGATTGATCAGCGCGGCAGTGCCGTAAATCTCCTTGGTGTAGCCGCGTTCGCGCAGTGCAATGAACGGCAACGCGCCTGGCGTGCCCGATCCCCCGGTCAGCACGGCGTCGGGAGCGGCCGCGACAATGTGCAGCGCCTGCGCGGTCACCGACGTGTCGGCACGTGCGTAGCGCTCGTTGGTGACGATCTGCAGCCCGTCAGTGGGCGCGGCCTTTTCCAATCCGCCGTAGACGAGATCACCCCACGCATCACTGAAACCGATATAGCCGACGGTTTTCGCGCCGGTCTTTTTCATGTAGTCGGCGACCGTCGACACCAGCAGATCCGCGGGCTGCGGTATTGAAATCGCCCACGAGCCCGCTTCGCCTGGGACGCTGAAAGGAACAAGACCGATGAGCGGAACCCTCAGCTCGTGCGCCAGCGCGTTGATCGCGAGCGTGATCGGCGTGTTGCCCGAGCCCATGAGCACGTCGACTTTGTCTTCCTCGATCAGCTTGCGGGCATCGCGTGTGCCGGTCGAAGGATCGGACGCGTCATCGAGCTGAATGACCTTAAGCTTGATGCCCTTAACTTCGTCTTTGTAGGCTACGCCCGCGGCAACGCCCTTCGAATAAGGGATGCCGATGGAAGCGTTCGGGCCGGTCATTGATGTAACCAGCCCAACGGTGATGTCGGCTGCCATCGCCGACGCAGACAGCAGCGAGGCGAACATTACGCCGCCCAGCAGGAATAGCCGATTGCTCACGAGAACCTCCCAAACTGGCCTATAACGCCGGCCCGCGCGGCTTTCGCCCCAGCGCTGTTATTGGCCGACTTTTTAAGCTTGAAACAACTGTGCCGCAATGGTTTTCTTGCTGTTCGAGCGGACAACTCGCAACTGAAAAACAGGTCATGATGCCGACCGGAAGGCAGCGCGCAGCGAGCGCACACTTTACGCGCACGCGCGAGCGCTCCGCGGCGTCAGGCTGCGAATGACTCCCGAGATCGCCCTCATTCTCGGCATCGACGGCATCGCCACCGGATCGATCTACGTACTCATCGGGCTCGGGCTTGTCCTGATCTTCTCGGTCACGCGCGTGGTATTCGTGCCGTTCGGCGATATTGTCGCGTTCTCCGCGCTCACACTTGCTTCCATTCAACTCAATCGCTTGCCCGGCACGGTTTATTTGATCGCCACACTGGCGCTGGTGGCTTGTGCGGTGGAGGCCGTGCACCTGTGGCGGCGCGGGCACTCACGACAAATTCCGCGCGGCCTTTTTGTTTACGGCGTTTTGCCGCTTATCCCCGCTGTCATCGCCTGGCTCACGGCAGGAACTTCGCTCCCGTCCCTCGTGCAAATTGTGCTTGCCATCGCGCTGGTGGCGCCGATCGGGCCGCTGATCGAGCGGATCGCGCTCCGCCCGATCGCGGATGCTTCGGTGCTGTTGTTGCTTATTGTCTCCGTTGCGCTCACTTTCGGACTGTCGGGGCTCGGGCTTTTGTTTTTTGGACCGGAAGGATTCCGGACAAAGCCGTTGACCACCCAGGTGTTCCGCTTCGGCAGCGTGATTGTGACGTCGCAGACGATCTTGATGATCGCATCCGCTGCGGTGTTCAGCCTGCTGCTGTTCCTGTACTTCGAGCACACACTATCCGGCAAGGCGCTGCGCGCCACCGCGATCAACCGCACCGGCGCGCGCATTGTCGGCATTCGCCCGGCGAGCTCTGGCGCGCTCGCGTTCCTGCTAGCGTCGCTCCTTGGCGCGATCTCCGGCATTTTGATCAGCCCAGTGACGACGCTGTATTACGATTTCAGGCTTCATCATCGGGCTTAAAGCTTTCGTCGGCGCCATCATCGGCGGTCTCGTCAGTTATCCGGGTACGGCGATCGGTGCGGTACTGGTCGGACTTCTCGAAAGCTTTGCGTCGTTTTGGAATAGCTCGCTCAAAGAAGTGGCCGTCTTCACGCTCCTCATTCCGGTCCTGCTCTGGCGCTCTCTCTCGCTCACCCAGGTCGATGAGGAAGACGCGGAGGTCGACCAGTGAGGATGCGAGCGGTCCATCTTCTGGCCGGCGTTGTCGTGGCCTTCATGATAGCGGCGCCGCTGTGGGCTGCGCCATTCACCATCACGCTCCTCAACTACATCGGCATTTATGCGCTCGTCGTTTTGGGAATCGTGCTACTGACCGGCGTTGGCGGGCTGACGTCATTCGGGCAGGCCGCTTTTGTCGGCATCGGCGCTTACGCCACGGCCTGGCTGACAACGGCACACGGCTTTTCTCCCTGGCTCGGGCTTTTACTCGCGCTCGCCGTCACGGCCGCCGTCGCGGCTGTCCTCGGCGCGGTTACGCTTCGCCTCGGGGGACACTTTCTGCCGCTCGGCACCATCGCGTGGGGCCTCTCGATCTACTACCTGTTTGGCAATCTCGACGCACTCGGCGGCCACAACGGCATCACCAACGTGCCGCCAATCTCGATCGGCTCAATCTCCTTCGAGCCGAACGCCGCGATTTATTATTTGATCTGGATCGCGTTGGCAGCGTCCATGCTGTTGATGGCCAACCTTCTCGAATCACGTGAAGGCCGCGCCATTCGCAGCCTGCGCGGCGGTGCGGTCATGGCCGAAAGCCTCGGCATCAACGTGTTTCGCATCCGGCTGATCACGTTCGTGATCGCGGCGCTGCTCGCGGGCCTCTCCGGTTGGCTCTATGCACACATGAGCCGGTTTGTCAGCCCGGCGCCGTTCGACGTGCGCATGGGCATAGACTACCTGTTCATGGCCATTCTCGGCGGATCGGGTCAGATCCTTGGGGCAGTGGTTGGCTCGGCCTGTTGAGTGTGCTGACTGACGCCTTGCAGGACATTTTGCCGTACGTCTCGCGAAACGGCGAACAACTTCAGGCGCTGGTGTTCGCGATTATTTACGTGCTGGCGCTACAATTCGCGCGCGGCGGCGTGATGCCATTCGTGTTGCGCTACCTTCCGAGGCCCGCGAAAAAAATCACGCCTTCAACCGAACCGATGTCGCGGCGGACCATGCCGGAATCCGGAAGCGCGCTGCTGCGCGTCGCGGGTTTGGTCAAAAGGTTTGGCGGCCTCGAGGCGGTCAGCGGCGTAGGTTTTGACGTCGCCGCGGGCGAGATCGTCGCCGTCATCGGTCCGAACGGCGCCGGCAAGAGCACGTTGTTCAATCTGATTACCGGCACAATGCGCGCGGACGCCGGCACTGTGTCGTTTCTTGGCCACGACATTACGCGCGCCAACCAGCGACGCATTGCGGCAGCCGGGATTTCGCGCACCTTTCAACACGTGAAGCTGCGCTCGAGCATGTCGTCGATCGACAACGTTCTGCTGGGCACTTACCTGCGCACTCACATGGGCTTTGTCGCCGGCGCGTTGCGCCTTGATCGAATGGAAGAAGCGCGGGCGCGGTTCGAGGCGCTGCGCCAGCTCGAGCGCGTCGGACTCGGAGCCAGCGCCAATGAACTCGCCGGCAACTTGCCGCTCGGCCGCCAACGCATTCTGGAAGTCGCGCGCGCCCTTGCCGCCGACCCGGCGCTGATCATTTTGGACGAGCCCGCGGCCGGATTAAGCCGGCCCGAGAAACGCGCGCTGGCCGAACTCCTGCGCGCGCTGCGCAAAGAGGGCGTCACCGTGCTGCTGGTCGAGCATGATGTCGAATTCGTCATGACGCTGGTCGATCGCATTGTGGTGATGGATTTCGGCTCCAAGCTGGTAGAAGGCGCGCCAGCCTCGGTTCGCGCCGACCCCCGCGTGCAAGAAGCGTATCTCGGCAGCGTCGCATGAAGAATTTGCTGGAAATCAAGGATCTTCATGTCGCCTACGGCAAGGTCGAGGCGGTGCGCGGCGTCGCGCTTAAGATGCAGCCGGGCCAGATCGTCACCGTCATCGGTCCAAACGGCGCCGGCAAAACCACGTTGCTCGCAGCGGCAGCCGGCCTGCTGCGCTCCCGCGGGTCGGTGATCTATGACGGCATCGACCTTCGGCACATGGACGTTGAGGAGCGCGTCGAGCGCGGCTTTTGCCTCGTCCCGGAACGCCGCGAGTTGTTTGGGGATATGACGGTCGCTGACAACCTTTTGCTCGGCGCCTACGCGCGGCGACGGGGCACGAGCGTGCAACAGAGATTGCAGGAGGTCTACGCGCGGTTTCCTCGTTTAAACGAGCGCCGGCGGCAACATGCGCACACGCTTTCGGGCGGCGAGCGACAGATGCTGGCGCTGGGCCGGGCACTCATGGCGCAGCCGGTGCTCTTGATGCTCGACGAGCCGAGCCTGGGATTAGCCCCGCTTATCGTTCGGGAAATATTTCGCATTGTTGCCTCGCTCCGCGATGCCGGCGTTTCGATTCTTTTGGTCGAACAGAACGCTCGCGCGGCGCTTGAGACCGCCGATTACGGCTATGTTCTGGAGACTGGAGAAATCACCTTCCAAGGTCCGGCGTCGGCGCTGGTCAGCGACCCGCGCGTGAACGCGACTTATCTCGGCGGATCGGTGTGATGGCGCGCGTCAGCTACCGTGATGTCGTTCTCGCGGCGCCGGTCACGGTGCCCTACGTCCGCTTCTCCACCCGGGGCGCCCATTGGTTTCTCGGCCGCGCGCTGGCGCAAATCCTGACGACGGCGAAAATTCCGAAAGAACGCGTCGACGGTCTCGCAGTCGCAAGCTTCACGCTCGCTCCCGACAGCGCGGTCGGCCTCACCCAGCATCTCGGCTTGACGCTGCGGTGGCTTGACAGCGTGCCGATGGGCGGCGCGTCTGCCGTGGTGTCCATCCGCCGCGCCGCGCGCGCCGTACAGACCGGTGACGCCGAGATCGTGGCATGCATCGGCGGCGACACCAATCACACCGACAGCTTTCGACGTAACACGTCAGCCTTCAGCCAATTTGCCCAGGATGCTGTCTATCCTTACGGCTCGGGCGGCCCCAATACGAGCTTCGCTTTGCTGACGGCTTATTATATGCGCACCTACGGCGCACGGCGCGCGAATTTCGGCAAGCTGTGTATCGCGCAACGCAACAACGCGCTGAAAAATCCACTGGCGCTGTTCAAGAAGCCGTTGACCATCGAGCAATACCTCAATGCGCGTTTGGTCGCGGACCCCTTGCGCCTGTTCGACTGCGTCATGCCTTGCGCCGGCGCCGAGGGGTTCCTGGTAATGCGCGAGGCTACGGCCCGCGATCTCGGCCTGCCCTTTGCGCGGCTATTGGGCGCGATCGAACGACACAATGCTTTTCCCGACGATCCGATTCAATTTCGCGGCGGCTGGGCCATGGACCGCGACGAACTGTTTGCGCAGGCCGGCCTCAAACCTGCCGATATCAACTTTGTCGAGGTGTATGACGATTACCCGGTCATCAACGTGCTGCAGTTCGAGGATCTCGGCTTCTGCGGCAAGGGCGAGGGACCGGACTTCATACGGACAAACAGCTTTGAAGTCGGCGGCACGTTCCCCTGCAATACCTCCGGCGGGCAATTGTCCGCCGGGCAAGCCGGAGCGGCCGGCGGCCATTTGGGAGCCGTCGAGGCGATCCGGCAACTCACCGGCCAAACACTCGGCGCACAGGTTGCGGACGCAAGGTATGGTCTCGTGTCGGGATTCGGCATGATCAACTACGATCGCGGCATCTGCAGCGGCGCCGTGATCCTTGCCGCCGAGTGATGCGCGAAGGAGGCAGAAGTGGCTGAAGCTCCGGTGCGGGTTAAGCGGAAGAACCCGATCCTGCGCACGCCGCAGCCGACGCTGCCGCCGCGGGTGCGCAGTCGCGTCGCGCTTGGCCTGACGGCCGCCGCGGCGCGCGGCGCGTTGGAGCTGCAAGTCTGCCGCGACTGCGGGACCGTGCAATATCCGCCGCGCGAGGTTTGCCGCGCGTGTTTATCCTCCAGGCTCGTTTGGCGTCCGAACAACGGTGAGGGCGAACTCCTCGCCGACACCGTCTTGCATGCCGCGCAGGAGCTTTATTTCCGCGAGCGCCTTCCCTGGCGCATCGGAATGGTCCGCCTCGACAGCGGCGCCAATCTTGTCGTTTATTTGGACGAGAGCGTCGCCGCCGCGCCGTGCCGCGTTCGCGTCGAAGCGGCACTGGACCGCGCCGGCGAGGCCGTGCTGCTCGCCGTACCCCCAAACAGGAGGACCAACTTGTCCGCCGACCCGAAACTGCGTGAGATGACGTGCGATCCGCGTAGAAGAAAAATCCTGGTCACCGACGGCAAGACGGCAACCGGTCAAGCGATCGTGCGCGCTTTGGCGGACGCCGGCGCCGAGACGATTTGGGTGGGCGAAGCCGAGCCGTGGAAGAAGATCACGGGTTTGCCAAAGCTGCGCGAGGTACCGCAAGCGACAACGGTGCCGCTCGACGTCACCGACAGCGCCTCGGTGCGCGAACTCGCGGGCGAGATCGGTGGCAAAGTCGATATCCTCGTCAACACCGCCGATTGTCATCGGACATTAGCCATCGGCGCGCGCGGCGCACTCAATGCCGCGCAAATTGAAATGGATGTCAATTATTTCGGCTTGCTGCGGCTGGCGCGCGAGTTCGCGCCGCTCCTGAAGGCCCGCGCCGCTGACGGAACAGCGAACGCCGTCGCCTGGGTCAACGTGCTGTCGATTTTCGCGCTATCGAACTATCCGCCGCACGGCACTTACTCGGCATCCAAGGCCGCGGCGTTGTCGCTGTCACAGGCATTACGCGGCGATCTTTATGCGGCCGGCGTGCGGCTCATCAATCTTTTTCCAGGCCCGATCGATGACGAGTGGGATCAACTGGAATTGCCGCCAAAGCTTTCGCCGGATGCTTTGGCGGCCGCATTGGTCGGGGCATTGAAAGGCTCGACTGGAGGACGTTTATCCGGGCGACGTCGCGCAAGATTGGCTGGCGCGGCACCAGGAAAATGCCAAGGCGCTGGAGCGCGAGTTGAGCGAGGGCCACCGATGAAGGCGCCGCAAAGAAGCGCCACAAGAACGGCGTGGCCAGGAAAACAAACAAACCGGCGCCAGCGAACGATCACCTGCACACCTTGCTGCAGAGACTAGCGGCATCGCCGCGTTTGGAGCTCGTCGATCTGACGCAGACGCTGTCGCCCGATTTCCCGCCGATTGTGCTGCCGCCGGAAATGGGACAGAGCCACCCGTTTCGCATGGAGCCGATCTCCCGCTACGACGAGAGCGGCCCGGCCTGGTATTGGAACAATGTCAGTTTCGGCGAGCACACCGGCACGCATTTCGACGCGCCGATCCATTGGATTTCGGGCCGGGATCTTCCGAACAATTCCGTCGACGCATTGCCAGTCGAGCATTTCATCGCACCGGCCTGCGTGATCGATTGCAGCGCGGAAGCCCGCGCCGACGCCGATTTCCTCCTGACCGTCGACCATCTCGCCGCCTGGGAGCAAGACCATGGACGCATTGCCGCCGGGTCGTGGCTGTTGATGCGCACGGACTGGTCGAAGCGCTCGGACCCGGTCGCCTATCAAAATCTCGATGAGACCGGACAGCATACGCCCGGCCCCGATCCCGACTGCGTGCGTTTCCTGGTGAACGAGCGCAACGTGCTCGGCTTCGGCACCGAAACCATCGGCACCGACGCCGGACAGGCGGCACACTTCAAGCCGCCCTACCCTTGTCATTACTACATGCACGGCGCCGGAAAATACGGGCTGCAATGCCTGTGCAATCTCGATCTGCTTGCCGCCGACCGGCGCGCTGATTGTCGCCCCGCCGCTGAAAATCCGGGATGGCAGCGGCAGCCCATTGCGCGTTTTCGCACTGGTGCCTTCCAGCCGCGTTTGATCGCGGGCCGGCCGCATCAAACCGAACGCTGGGCGCGATCCTTTTCGTTTTGCGTCTTGATCGCCTCGCGCGCAGCCTGCCATTGCGCGTCCGTCCAATGTCGCAACTCGTAAAAATTACCGCCGGTCGCGTGGCTTTGTCCGCCGTCGAGCGCAATCGTTTCGCCGGTCAACCATTGGCAGCCGTCGGAGATAAGGAAGGTTGCGAGGTTTTGCAGTTCTTCCATGCGGCCCACGCGGCCCATGGGATTGGTGCGTCTCGGTGCGCGCGCCCGGCTCGCCGCCGGGATTGAGCCGCTTGCCGGCGCCTTCGGTCGGTATTTCGCCCGGCGCGATGGCGTTGAGCCGGATGCCGTAGCGGCCCCATTCGGTCGCGAGCGACATGGTCATGGCGTGGATGGCCGACTTGCTCATGGCCGACGGCACGACGTAGGGGCTGCCATTTTGAATCCAGGTCACCACAATGGACACGACGTTGCCGCGGTGACCGCCGGCGATCCAGCGGCGGCCGACCGCGTGGGTGACGTAAAACGTGCCGTGCATCACGATATTGGCCACCGCATCAAAGCCGCGCGGACTCAAATCTTCAGTGCGCGAGATGAAATTGCCGGCGGCATTGTTGATGAGGTCAGTGAGCGGTCCGCCGGCAAAAATATCCGCCACCATGGCGTCGACCGCCGCCGCATCGCGAATGTCGACGCCGTAGGCGTGAACGCTGCCGCCATGCTTGTCCGGTCAGCTCGGCAGCGGTCGCCTCGCACACCGATTTCCTGCCGGCCGCAAATAAAGAGCTCGGCGCCGAGCGAAAGAAACTTTTCGGCCATGCCCTTGCCGAGCCCGGTGCCGCCGCCGGTCACCAGAATACGCCGGCCGCGCAACAATCCTTCCGTGAACATGCGCCCTCCCCTCATCGCGGCCCGTTGACCTTCAGGCTTCAAACACGTCGCTGCTATCCACGACGTCCGCCAGCATGGCCAGCGTCCGCAACGACGCACGGTGCGCCTTGAGATCGCCGGATATACAGCAATCGGCAAATAACCTGACCGGATAACCCATGTCGGCCGCGTCGCGCACCGTGTGCTCGACGGAAAACTGGGTCGCGAGCCCCATGACATTGATCCGGGTCGACCGCGCGATCGCGCAACAAACTCTCGAGCTCGGTGCGGCGGAACGCGCTGTTGGCGTTGCCAGTGACAAAAATCTCACCGTCGAGCGGTTCGAAACCCTGGTACGCGCGCGGCACCCCAGGAGCCTTGCTTCAGCGCTCCCAGTTCATGCGTTTTCGCGAACAGGCGGCAGTTGCGCGGAAGATCGGAATGGTCCGCGGCGAACACGATGTGCATGTGCGCAATCGTCCAGCCGGCACGGCGCGCCGCTTCAAGCGCGCGCCGGCTTGCTTCGAGAAACCGCTTGGCCGCTCCCGTTCCGCGCTGAAGCGAAAACGGAATGAGGCCGCGCGGATCGCAAATGTCGTTCTGAAAATGCAGCGCGATCAGCGCGTCACTCAATTGCCTGTCTCGCTCGCTGCGGCCGCGCTCATGCCTCTTCGATGCCGGTCATCTTGACGTTTTAGGCTTAAAATGTCCAATAGCCGCGGCCTCAACAGCGAATGGCGTTCTGCCATGAGTGATGCTTCTGCCGGCGCGCAACCGCCGGCGCCAATTGTCGACCCGAGCGCGATCAAGGAAATCGCCGCCGGCGTGTATGTCATCGGCGACCGGCGCGTTCCGCTGGTGCCGAACATCGGCATCATCCTCGGGCGCGATGCGGCGCTTGTCGTCGATACCGGCATGGGGCCGGCCAATGGCGAAAAGGTTTTGGCCGCAGCCAAGCGCGTCGCCGGCGGGCGTCCGCTGATTTTGACGCTGACGCATTTTCATCCAGAGCACGGTTTCGGCTCGCAAGCGTTCAAGGGCGTGGCGAGGATTCATTACAATCGCGCCCAACTCGATGAACTGCGGGCGAAAGGCGAAGCCTACCTCGGCATGTTCAAGACTTTCGGTCCGGGCGTCGCCGCGGCTCTCGAAGGCACGGTTCTGGTCGAACCGGACGATGTCTACGACGACGCATCGACTATGATTGATCTCGGCGGCCGCCAGGTCGAACTGAGAACCTGGGGACTCGCGCATACCGCGGGCGATCAGGTGGTCTGGCTGCCGGAAGAGCGCATCCTGTTCACCGGCGATCTGGCCGAAGAACGTATATTTCCGATTTTTCCGTGGTTCCCGCCGCAGGACGCCACCATCGATGCCGCCCGCTGGGCGCATATCCTCACCGAAGTGGCGTCGTGGAAGCCCGCCATCGTGGTGCCGGGACACGGCGACATCGGCGGCGTCGAGATCGTCAACGCGGTGCGGGACTACATTCTCGACGTGGGAAACCGCGTGGCGCAGGAGCGCAAAGCCGGCAAAGGCGCGGATGCCATAGTCGCGGAACTGGGGCCAAAGATCCGGGCCGAACATCCCGATTGGTCGGCGCCGGAATGGATCGATTTCGCGATCCGATATTACGCCACGCTGAGCTGAAGGTTTTTCAGATCTGATCTAAGCGCCGCTAACGGCGGCAGAACGGCCACGTCAATTCCCGTCCGCCCGCGATGCCGTCGGGCCGGAACAGGATGATGATCAGCATCAGCAACGCCAAAATGACGTCGCCGGTGCCCGCTGGCGCGGCGATGTTCATGGTGCCGATCTGAATCCCGATTTCAGCTTCACGCAGCCCTTCGGTCAGGAGCGCAATCACGATCGTGCCGGCGACGGCGCCGGTCAGGCTGCCGCGGCCGCCGATCAACAGCATGGCGACGATGAGGAAAGTGAGATCGAGATAAAAATTCTCGACCCGGACGATGCCGAGAAAGTGCCCCAGCAGCACGCCGGCAATGCCCGACAAGAACGCCGAGACCACAAAGGCGCGCAGGCGGTGCGCGACGACGTTAACGCCGGACGCCTGAGCCGCGGCTTCGTCCTCGCGTGAGGCGCGAAGCAACAGCGCCGATCGGGTCTCCTGATAAGCAAAGGCGATGACCAGTGCCGCGATCCCCCAGCCGAGCGCGGTCCATAAATCCACATAAGCCGGAAGCCCCATCAGCGAATTCTGGCCGCCGGTGACCGATGTCCAGTTGCCGAAGACGACATTGCCGACCACAAGGAGTGCGAAGGTCGCAATGCTCGCCGATACGCCGGACAGACGCATCAGCGGCCAGCCGACCACCAGCGCGATCACCGCGGCGACTGCGCCGCCGGCGAGCGCGCCAGGCAATACCGGCCATTCCGCGGCGGCGATGAGTTGCGGCAGTTCTGGAAGAAATACCGATTTTGCCGCCGATTTCATTGTGAGCAGCGCGGAAACGTAAGCGCCGATCGCCATGAAGGCGACGTTGCCGAACGACAGAATCCCGGAATTGCCGACGAAGACGTAAAGCCCCACCACCGCGACGAGGTTGATCAACGCCTGCGTCGTGCGCCGCTGGAGCACGGCCGGCGCGAAGGAAGCGGCAATCGTTATCGCCGCGACAACCACGACAAGTGCAACGAGCGGCCACAGCCGGCGGAGCCGCTCTCCCGCTTGTCCGCGCCCGACCTCCACAATCAAATCCTCTCCCGCAGGCCGCGGGCCGGGATCAAACCTTGCGGACGGAACAGCAGAATGGCGATGACGGCGAGGAACACGAAAGCTTCGCGAAACGCGCGAAGGTCGGGCGGCAACAGCGCTTGCAACAGGATTGAGCCGGCGCCGACCAGAAATCCGCCCAACGCCGCACCGGGCAAACTGCCGAGACCGCCGATCACCGTGCCGACGAAGGCGATGATCACCAGTTGCACGCCCATACGCGGCTGTACGACGCCGGTTTGTATGACAATGAGGCACGACACGGCGGCGGCGAGCAGACCGCTCAGCGCAAACGCCATAGCAATCACGCTATTAGCGCGCACACCCAATACCCGCGCCATGCGAAAATCTTCCGCCGCCGCCCGCATATGCAAGCCCAACCGCGTCGCTCTGAGAAACCAGGTCAGCGCGACCAGGAGCACCACGCCAACGACGATGGTGACAATCTGGAGAAGTTGCAGCCGGATGCCGAAGAGCTCGGTTTGTCGTGCAAGCTCCGGAAGAAAATTCAGCCCCTTGAGCCGCGAGCCGACTACCAGAATGAGAAGCTTCTGCAGGAAGAAGCTCACGGCGAAGGAAGAGATCAGCAGCGTCGTCGGGTCGGCATTGCGCAACGGCCGAAATGCCGCTCGCTCCGTTATCAGCGCCATGAGTACCGCAACGGCGATGGCGCCGAAAATCATCACCGGCACCGGCATACCGGAAAGGCCAAGCAACGCGTAAGCGGCAAGCGTGATCAATTCGCCATGGGCGAAGTTGATCAGCCGCATCACCCCGAAAATCAGGCCGATGCCGAGCGCCGTCAACGCGTAAAGGCTGCCGACACTCACCGCATCGACGAGGATTTGAACCAAACGCTCCATCAGAGGCCCGCCGGTTCGCGCATGCCGACGCCGAAATAGGCGGCGTCAAATCTGGGATCGTTCGCCATGTCGCTGGCATTTCCGCTCAGTGCGAATTCACCGCCGCTCATGACGTAGACACGATCGGACACCGCGCAAACGCGTTCGGCGTTCTGCTCCACCAGGAGAATGGTCACGCCCTCGCCCTTGATGGTGTGCAGGAGCGCGTAGATCTGATCGACAATCTTCGGCGCGAGCCCAAGCGAAGGTTCGTCGAGCATTAGAAGCCGTGGGCGCGAAAGAAGCGCGCGGGCAATGGCCAGCTGTTGCTGTTCACCGCCGGACAATTGACCGGCGGGCTGGTGGCGGCGCTCCGCCAGAATCGGGAACATGGCGAACACGCGCTCGAATGTCGCTTCGGACCGCTTGCGCGTCGCGACGCACGGTGGCGCCGAGCAACAGGTTCTCGCGTACCGTCAGCGCCGCGAAAATGTGCCGGCCCTCGGGAACGAGAGCAATGCCGCGGCCGACCACATCTTCGAGCGCAATCCCGGAAAGCGCCGCGCCGGCAAAGCTCACACGGCCTGCAAGCGGCGGCACGATCCCGGCAATCGCCGAAAGGAGCGAGGTTTTACCGGCGCCGTTCGGACCAACAATGCCAACGGTCTCGCCGTCTGCAACTTCGAGATCAAGTCCGCGCACGGCCGTGATGGCGCCGTAGCGCACGACCAACCCGGAGACGACCAGCAAAGGCGCGGGCAGGATCATTGCAAGGTTTCGCCACCCAAATAGGCGCGGCGCACGCCGGCGTTCGCTCGAATCTCGGCAGGAGTTCCCGCGGCGAGCGTCCGGCCGCTGTCGAGGACATGAATGCGCTCGCACAGGTTCATCACCAGCGCCATGTTGTGCTCGATGACGAGGATGCCGCAACCGTATTTGGACCTGATGCCGATAATAAGCTCGCGCAGTTCGTCAGCTTCGGCGGCGGCGAGCCCGGCTGCCGGCTCGTCGAGAAGAAGAAAACGCGGATTTGTCGCCAGCGCACGGGCAAGACCAACACGCCGCTCCTCGCCGTAGCTCAACGACGCGGCGCGATGCCCGGCCTTGTCACCAAGTTTGAGCTCTTCGAGTATTTGCGCGGCGCGCTGGCGCGCCTCACCGCGGCCGGCGCCCTGGCTGACGTAGCCGATCTCGACGTTTTCGCTGACCGTCAGACCGCGAAACAGCCGCACCGCCTGGAAGGTGCGCACTACCCCGGCATGTGCAAAGCCGTGACGGGCAAGACCGGTGCAATTGCGCTCGCCGACAAAAATGCCGCCGTCGAGCGGGCGCTGAAAGCCGGAGAGAACATTGACGAGGGTCGTCTTGCCGGCGCCGTTCGGCCCGATCAGGCCAAGGATCTCGCCGCGTTGCAGGGAGATGCTGACGTCATCGACCGCGACGAGGCCGCCGAACCGGACGGTCACGCCGCGGGCCCGGAGCTGCATGTGGAGCGGCCGGTCGAACGGCGGCTCCTCATTGCAAGCGGCGGAAACTTCTCCGGCGAAAAGCGGCCAATGCAGGCGAATTTGCCGTTGGTCGCTTGCAGAATGGCCATCGGCCGCGTCGTCTGAATGTGCAGCTTGGGCGTATAGGTCGTCGGCCCGATGATGAGCGCCTTCTTGTCGAAAGTGTCGAGCGCCGCCGCCACCTTGGCGCCTGAGAGCGAATTCGCCTGTTTTGCCGCGATTGCCCACGCCTGCACGGCGGCGTAGCCGCGCAATCCGTAGGAGACATCGGCCTTGCGGTTGAATTTGGCCTCGAAGCGCTTGAAGAAGCCGTTGACCTCAGCGTCCGGATCGTCGCCGTATTTTGAGCCGTAGCTGATGACATAGAAGTTGCTCAAATCCGGGACCGAGCCGATCCAGTAATCGCCGTCGAGCGATTCCCCGGTGACGATGGCGGCATCAATTCCGGCGGCGCGCATCTGCTTGATGGCACTCGGGCCACCCGGCGCGTACGAGCAGAAAAACACCAGGTCAGGCTTCTTCGAAAGTCCGGTGATGCGCGTGACCTGCGCCGCAATCGAAGGATCGTTGTTGAGGAAGGTGTCTTGTCCGAGCAGGCCTTCTTTGCCGGCGAGCTCGGTCCAACGAGTGGCGAAGCTTCCGCACAGCGACTTGGTGTAGGCGATGGTGTTGTCCAAAAGAACGTAGGCGTTCTTCCAACCTTTTTGTTTGTACGCCCACTCGGCAAGCAGCGCGCCCTGCGCCTGGCTGGCGTTTGAGGTCGAGTACGCCAGAGGTCCAACGCCCTGCACGCCGAATTTCGGATCGGACGCGCCGGAAAACGCGACGACGTCTTTCTGCTGGGCGACATAGGCTCCCGGCGCGCCGAAATCGAAGTCGCTGGGAAAGAGAATAGCTTTGGCGCCTTTGCCAATGACGTCGACCGCACCGTCGGCGCCGAGCGGCGGCTCGGATTTATTGTCGAATTCCACAACCTCGATCGGCTGGCCAAGCACGCCCCCGGCGGCGTTGATGTCGGCGACCGCAAGCTTAGCGCCAGCGATGGTGTCGGCGTCGACCGGAGCAAACCAGCCGCTAAACGACATCACCAACCCGAAGACCGGCTTATCGGCCGCCCAGCTGACATTCGCGGCGGAAACGACTGCAATCGCGGACGCCGCCAGCGCGGCCATGCCCAGTTTTCTGACCATGTGAACTCCCCTGCCTAATTCCGTTGTCGAACCAAATTTTTGGATGCGGCTTCTTTGCCGTCGTGTGTCTCGCAACAGTCCGGCAATTAGCCAACGCTGTTGCAGGTGGCCCCGAAGCCGTGAACGTTAGGCAAAAGGCTAAACTACTTCAAGCTTAAAGTTTCCGGAACGGTGCGCAGCCAGCGCCGCCTGTTTCAGACGCCCAGATATCGATGCTGAATATCAGCCGCCGCCGACAACGCCGCCGAGTTGCCGCTCCACACCACGCGGCCGCGCTCGATGATGTAGTGCCGGTCGGCGATGTCGGTGAGCGCGTCGACGTTCTTGTCGATAACCAAGATGGATTGCCCGGCACCGCGTAGCGCCGCCAGGCATTGCCAGATTTGTTCGCGGATCAATGGCGCCAACCCTTCCGTCGCTTCGTCGAGAATAAGAAGCCGGGGATTGGTCATCAGCGCGCGTCCGATGGCCAGCATCTGCTGTTCACCGCCGGAAAGGAGATTGGCCATGGCGCCGCCGCGTTCCGCGAGCCGCGGGAAGAGCGCGAAGATCTTTTCAATGGTCCACGGGTCGGCCACGTCGTTGCGGTTGGCCGCGGTCGCCACAAGATTTTCCCGGGCCGTGAGATTGGGAAATACCTGACGCCCTTCCGGTACGAGCCCGATGCCGAGCTTGGCGATCCGGTAAGCCGGCAGGCCGCGAAGCTCCGTTCCGTTCAGGCGGATCGAGCCGGCCGCGGGCGCGGTCAATCCCATAATCGAGCGCACGGTCGTGGTTTTGCCCATGCCGTTTCGGCCCATCAGCGAGACCATTTCGCCGGCAGCGATCCCGAGCGAGACGCCGAACAGCACACGGCTCGAGCCGTAGCTCGTTTCGACGCCGTCGAGTTCAAGGAGCGGCGCTTCAGGCATCGCCGCCTCGTGAAGCGGCGCGTTTGTGCTCGCCGAGGTAAGCGCGACGCACTTCTGGATCGTTTCTGATTGCGGCTGGCTCACCCGAGGCGATGATCCGGCCATACACCATCACGGTCACGCGGTCCGCCAGAGCGAATACCGCCTCCATGTCGTGCTCGACCAGGACGATGGTCAGCGTCCCTTTCAGTTCATGCAGCAGTTTGAGCATCGCTGCGGACTCCTCGGGGCCCATGCCGGCCATGGGCTCGTCGAGGAGAAGAAGCCGCGGCTGCGTCGCCAGAGCCATGGCGATTTCCAGCTGCCGCTGCTCGCCGTGACTCAAACGGCCGACGCGAGAGCGCGCCCGATCGGTCAGCCCGACGCGCGTGAGTGCCGCAAGCGCTGGGTCGCGCAACTGTTCGTCGCGGCGAGCGTTGCCCCAAAAATGAAACGAATGGCCGTGATGCGCCTGTACCGCGAGCGCGACGTTATCCGCCGCGGTGAAATCGGCAAACAGCGAGCTGATCTGGAATGAGCGGGCAATGCCTATAAGGCTGCGGCGATAGGGCGGCAATGACGAGATATTGGCGCCATCGAAACGGATCATGCCGCCCTGCGGCGAAATCTCGCCCGCCAGCAAGCCGATGAGTGTGGTCTTGCCGGCACCATTCGGGCCGATGATGGCGTGACATTCACCCGCGGGAATTTCGAATGACAGCGCGTCAGCGGTGACCACGCCGCCAAACCGCTTGGTCAACCCTTCGACTTGCAGCAGCGACCTAGCCACGGCGGCCTTCGAGCAGTCCCCCGATCCCGCCATGGACGTAGATCGCGACCAGGAGCAACAACGGGCCGAGGATCAAACCGGCATATTCGGTGATGCGGGAGAGCCCCTCCTCCAGCAGCAAAAACGTCACTGCACCGAATAGCGGGCCGAACAGCGTTCCCAGCCCGCCTAAGACCACCATGACGATAAGATCGCCCGAGCGCGTCCAATGCATCAGCGCCGGGCTGATAAAGTTGGTGTGATTGGCAAGCAGAGCCCCGGCAAGCCCGCACATCGCGCCGGCAATAACGAAGCAGACGAGCTTGTAACGAAATGTCGGAAAGCCGATCGCGCGCATCCGTCGTTCGTTCGACCGCGCGCCGCGGATCACCATGCCGAAGCGAGAATTGACCAGACGCCACACCAGATAAATGCTGGCGAGCAAAAGCGCAAAGCACAGATAATAGAAAAGCGTCTTGTTGTTGAGGTCGAGCCCGGGAAACAGGCTGCGCTTGTAGATCGTGAGACCGTCGTCGCCGCCGTATTCGGCAAGCCCGCTGGCCACGTAGTAAACCATCTGCGCGAACGCCAGCGTGATCATGATGAAATAGACGCCACGCGTGCGCAAGCTGAGCGCCCCCACGACCAGCGCGTAAAGCGCAGACGACACGATCGCCACCGGCCATTGCACCAGACCGGAATTAATCCCCTCCGCCGCAAGGATGCCGACGGCGTAGCCGCCGATACCCAAATACGCGGCGTGGCCGAAGCTCACCATGCCGCCATAGCCGGTGATCAAATTGAGGCTGACCGCGGCGATGGCGAGAATAAGCACACGCGTGAACAGTGTCAGCGCGAACGTATCGCCGGTCAGCTTGGCGTAGAGCGGAAGTAACGCCAATACCGCCAGCAACGACGCGGTCACCAGCAAACGCGGCGACAGCGACAAGCGCGGCGCCGCGTCGGTTGGCGCATCAAGCGAAGCAGTCATCGGCTGGCCGCCGGGAATAGGCCTTCCGGCCGGACGACCAGGATCGCCGCCATTAGCATGTAGATCGACATCGACGACAGCGCCCGCCCCAACGATGACGCGGCATTGGCGTTGAGCACGGCGTGCAGGAGGTCGGGCAGAAAGGCACGGCCGACGGTATCGATCAAACCGACGATACAAGCCGCGACGAACGCGCCACGGATCGATCCGATACCGCCGATGATGATCACGACAAAAGCGAGAATGAGGATATTCTCACCCATGCCGATCTGCACAGTGAGGATTGGCGCCTGCATCACGCCGGCGAATGCTGCAAGCGCCGCGCCAAGCCCGAACACCAGCGTGTAGAGGAGCTTGATGTTGATACCAAGCGCGCCAACCATTTCCCGGTTTGATGCGCCGGCGCGGATGAGCATGCCAAGCCGGCTGCGCATGACCAGAACATAAAGCAGCGCCGCGACCGCCAGCGTCACCAGAATGATCACCAGCCGGTACGCCGGATAGTAAAGGCCGGGCAGGATGTGCACCGCGCTGAGCATTTGCTGCGGCAGTGCCAGCGTCATGCCGGCCGGTCCCCAGATCAACCGCACCAGTTCGTTGAAAAACAAAATGAGGCCGAATGTGCCCAGCACCTGGTCGAGATGATCTCGACCGTACAGCGGTCGCAGCGCAATGACTTCAAGCACCATGCCGGCGACAAGGGAGCAGATAACCGCCAGTGCAATGGCGACTACAAAGCTTCCGGTGACGGCAGCGAACGTCGCCGCGAAATAGGCGCCCAGCATGTAAAGCGAGCCGTGCGCAAGATTGACGAGGTCCATGATGCCGAAGACGAGCGTCAGTCCGGCGGCGAGCAGGAACAGCAGCATTCCGAGCTGAACGCCGTTAAGGCATTGCTCGATTAAATAAAGCATGCTGCGCTAATGCTTCCGGCCGCTCTTGCGAAGAGCGGCCGAAAGAGAGCGTGTCCGCTCAGGCCCACGCAAAGATTATTCTCCGAGCTTCATAGGGCATTTGTCGTGGAAACGATCCTGATCGTTTTCGACAATGGTCGACACGGTCTTCAGCACGTAGTCGTCGCCCTGTTTGACCGTCTCCTGCAAATAAAAATTCTGGATCGGAACGTGGTTGTTGCCGAACTTGAAGTTGCCGCGAACGGATTTGAAGTCGGCCTTCTCCATGGCGCGGCGCATCTCGTCCTTTTTCGAGAGGTCGCCGTGCACGGCGGTGATAGCGCTGTCGATCAAGTTCACGCCGTCATAGGTCTGCGCGCCATAATAGGACGGATGCGCTTTATACTTGGCGTTGTAATCGGCGACGAATTTCTTGTTGGCGTCGTTGGGGAGGTCGTTGACCCATTCCTGGGCCCCCAGAATTCCGAGCGAGAGATCCTTCAGCCGCGGGATCGACAATTCATCGACCGTGAACACCTGATAAAGCGGAATCTGTCCTTTAAGCCCCGCCTGCGCATATTGCGTCACAAATTGAATGCCGGACGCGCCCGGATAGAACACGAAGATCGACTCCGTGCCGGACGCACGCGCCTTGGAGAGTTCGGCGGAAAAGTCGAGCTGATCCGGCCAGCGAGTCATTTCCTGGCCCAGCACCTGACCCGCGAACAGGTCACGCATGCCGCCGAGCTGATCGCGGCCCGATGCATAATTCGGTCCGATCAGAAAGACACTCTTGATGCCCTTCTGATTCATGTAGCGGCCCATGGCACGGGCCGTTTGATCGTTGGACCACGATGTCGAAAACACATACGGCGAGCAGAGCTCGCCGGAAATTTGCGACGGACCGGCGTTGTTAATCACCAGAAAGGTCTTGGAATCGACGATCGGCTTGAGCGCCGCCAGCAGCACGTTCGACCAGATAAAGCCGGCAATGAAATCGACGTGGTCGGATTCGATCAGCTTTTGGGCCTTCTGCACCCCGACATCCGGCTTTTGCTGGTCGTCTTCGTAGATGACTTCGACCGGCAAGCCGCCGAGCTTGCGGCCCAGATGGTCAAGCGCAAGCTCGAAGGCATTGCGCATTTCGTTACCAATGACCGCCGTCGGCCCGCTGAAGGTACTGATAAAGCCGATCTTGACCGTCTTTTCCTGGGCAAACGCCGGTCCGCTTGCCAGGCCCAACGCCATCGCCGCTGCGATTACACTCTTCATCATGATTACATCCCTCTCGTCCGCCGTAACTTTTCCGTGGAAAGGACAGTTGCGCCAGCGTCTTGCGCACCCTACTTGACGGACATTCTGGGCGCAAATTCCTTCCCCGAACGATCCTTTTGGGCGCCGGATCGTGCTTTCTTAAAGCGTCATGGCAGAGCAATTTCAATTCGGATTGGACACGTTTGGCGATGTCACCACTGGCGGCGACGGCCATTTGCAGAGCCACGCCCAGGTTATCCGCGACCTGATCGATGAGGCGGTGCTGGCCGATGGGCTCGGCGTGAACGCTTTCGGCGTCGGCGAGCATCACCGGCCCGACTTCGCCGTATCGGCTCCCGAGGTAGTGCTCGCCGCGATCGCTGCGCGGACCAAACAAATCCATCTCGGTTCGGCGGTGACGGTGCTCTCTACCGATGACCCGATCCGGGTCTTCGAGCGGTTCTCCACCATCAATGCCGTCTCCAGCGGCCGTGCCGAGATTACGCTCGGCCGCGGCTCCTTCACCGAGTTCGTTTCCGCTGTTCGGCTACGATTTGTCCCAGTACGAGGTGCTGTTCGAAGAGAAGGTCGACCTGTTCGCCGCGCTGGTGAAATCCAACCCCGTCACGTGGGAGGGCCGGCTGCGTCCGCCGTTTGAAAGATCAGCACGTTTACCCGCCAATCGAGACCGGTGCGCTGAAGACCTGGATCGGCGTCGGCGGCAGTCCGGAATTGGTGGTGCGCGCCGCGCATTACGATTTTCCTTTGGCGCTCGCCATTATCGGCGGCGACCCCAAACGCTTTAAGCCTTACGTCGATCTCTACCATCGCGCCTTCGCGCAATTCGGCAAGCCGGCCAAAGAGATTGCCGTGCATTCGCCCGGGCATGTGGCAGAGACCGACGCACAGGCGCGCACCGAGTATTTTCGCGGCTACAAGGCCATGCACGACAAGATCGGCGGCGAACGCGGTTGGCCGCCAATCACCCAGGCGCAATTCGAGCAGGAAGTTGAACGCGGCTCGCTCTATGTCGGCGCGCCAGATACTGTGGCCCGCAAGATCGCGGCGACCGCCAAGGCGCTCGGGCTGGCGCGCTTCGACCTCAAATACAGCGCCGGCACGCTGCCGCACGGCGAGATGATGCGCTCGATCGAGCTTTACGGCACCAAGGTGATGCCGCAGGTGCGCGAAATGCTCGCGGTAGCGGAGGCGGCTGAGTAGGCGGCTATCTTAAGTCCCCACCAATCCCAATTGCGGGCTCGACGGCTCTGCATGAGCCCGCTTGGGAATGCGGCCCGCGAGGCGCGACATGCGCCCAGCGTCGACGGCGGCGCGCATGCTCTTGGCCATCAGCACTGGATCGCGCGCTTTCGATACCGCGGTGTTGATCAGGACGGCGGCGCAACCGAGCTCCATCGCCAGCGTTGCGTCCGAAGCGGTGCCGATGCCAGCGTCGAGCACCACCGGCACCGGTGAGCGCGTGCAGATCAGTTCAATCAGGTGCGGATTGGAAATGCCAAGACCGGAGCCGATCGGCGAACCGAGCGGCATCACGGCAGCGGCGCCGGCATCCGCGAGCTTGCGGCAGGTCACCGGATCTTCAGTGCAGTAGGGCAACACGACGAAGCCTTTCGCCACCAGCGTTTCGGTGGCGCGAATGAGTTCTTCCACGTCCGGGTAAAGCAATTCGCGGTCGCCGATCACTTCGAGCTTGATCCAGTTGGTGTCGAGCGCTTCGCGCGCTAGTTCAGCGGTGAGCACCGCATCCTTGGCGGTCTGGCATCCAGCGGTGTTGGGAAGAAAGCGCACGCGCCCGGAAAGCAAATCGATCAGGCTCTCATCGTCACCGGCGAGACTGATACGCCGGATGGAAGCGGTGACCATTTCCGAGCCGCTCGCGGCGACCGCGTCGAGCATGAGCTTGCGGTTGGGATAACCGGCGGTGCCGAGAAACAGCCTCGAGGAAAACTGCTGTCCGGCGATGATGAGCGGATCCGCCATTACATTCTCCATTATTTGAGCATGCTCTTTTCGGAAAACCGGACGCCGCTTTTCCGGAGCATGCTCTATCCACCTTGGCGGGCGCGAACAATTTCGACGCTGTCGCCGGCCCGCAATTGGTGTCGACGGCCACGCCGCACGCGGCACAACGGCGCCGTTGACCGCAACTGCGATACCTCGCTGCGCGGTGTCGACGGCTTTCTCCTCCAGCAGCGCCGCGAGCGTCTCCGCCGCAAGCGGCTCGCTCTCGCCGTTGATGCGGATGATCGCTTCCGTCATCAATCTCTCCAATACCGCGACTTCATTCGGCCGCCCGCGCCGGCTGGAAACGCTCAAGACCGAACGCGGCGATCTCCGGCTCGACAATATCATCGAGCACGAGACGTGCGATGGCATCCGCCGTCACCGGGGCCAGCAAGATCCCATTTCGATGATGACCGGTCGCATAGACCAAGCCTTGCAGCGGCCCGCGTCCGAGGATCGGCGCATCGTCGCGGCTGCCGGGACGATGGCCGACCCAGGTCTCTTCGATCGGTAATTCCTCGATCGACGGCACCGCGCGCCATGCCGCTTCCAAAAGAGTCAGCATGCCGCCGGCGGTGATCGTCTCGTCAAAACCTTTTTCCTCGACGGTCCCGCCGACAATCAACCGGCCGTCACGGCGCGGCACGAGGTAAGCGCCCGGCGCCCAGAGCACGTGATGAAGGAGCGGCGCATCCGCATCCATGCGCAGCGACAGCATCTGGCCCTTGACCGGGCGTACGGGCGGCCTTCGATCCGGCGGAAGCCCGCCGATGCCGCGCGACCAGGCCCCGGCAGCGAGCACGACGCAATCGGCGTGTTCGAGCCCGCCGTCTTCAAAGGCGACGCCTTTGGCGCGGCCGCCCTGCGCGATGATGTCTTTGACCGGCCGGTCCTCCACGATTTTCACCCCCGCGGCCTCCGCGGCGACGCGTAACGCTGCGGCGAGCTTGCGGTTATCCACCTGGTGATCTCGCGGCGAAAAGACCGCGCCCGCGATCTTCCCGGCAAGACGCGGCTCGCGCCGTCGCGTATCCGCGGCCGAAAGCCATTCAAGCGGCAACGAAAGCTGACGCTGAAATTCCAGCCGATGTGCGATCTCGGCCTGGTCGTCCGCGGTCAAGGCGAGCAGCAGGGTGCCCTCTGTCCGCAACTCGACGTCAATGCCGCTCGCACCCTTGAGCTCCTCGGCAAAACCCGGCCAGCGTGCCTGACTCTCGCGTCCGAGCGCGACCAGCGCTTCCTCGCCTGGTTCGGCTTCACAGCATGCGGCCAGCATGCCCGCAGCGGCATGGCTTGCGCCCATGCCCGCCTTGCCGCGATCAAAAACAGTCACATCGGCGCGGTCGGCCAACCGCCAGCCGATACCCAATCCGATAACGCCCGCGCCGATGATGACGACGCGCGGACGACGGTTCACGGCTATTGGCTTTGAAGACGTAGCGCTCAACGCGGCTCCCTTCGCTGGAATAACCCAGACAGGTTCGACGGGTGTGATCTCAGCCGCGCCATTACCGCGCAGCACCCCTGGCCGATGCGCTGATGATGGGGATTTTCGCGCGCCACGACAAGGGCCGGCGCCGCCCTAGCGCCGGGCGGCCGCCTTTCCTTTTGCGGCAGGACTGGCTTTCGCCACCCGGTCGAACTCCATCAGCCGCTCAAGTAGCGGTTCCAACTCCTTGAGCGGGATCATATTTGGGCCGTCCGACGGGGCCCGTTCCGGACGTTCGTGGGTCTCCAGGAACAGCCCCGCTACCCCGACGGCCACGGCGGCCCGCGCCAGCACGGGGACAAACTCCCTTTCGCCCCCCGATGCAGCGCCCTGCCCGCCCGGTTGCTGCACCGAATGGGTGGCATCGAAAATAACCGGCGCGCCGAGCTTGGCCAACGCCGGAAGCGCGCGCATGTCGGAGACCAGCGTGTTGTAGCCGAACGAAACGCCGCGCTCGGTCACCAGCACATTGCGGTTACCCGCGCCGGTAATTTTTTCGACGACGTGTTTCATGTCCCAGGGCGCGAGAAACTGCCCTTTCTTCACGTTGACCACCCGCCCGGTTTTCGCGGCGGCGACGAGAAGATCAGTCTGCCGGCAAAGAAACGCAGGGATTTGCAAGACGTCGACTGCCTCGGCCACCGCCGCGCATTGATCCGCCTCATGCACGTCCGTAAGCACCGGCACGTCGAGTTTTGCGCGCAGATCCGCGAAGATCATCAGTGCCTTGGAAAGACCCAGACCACGCGCGCTCTTGCCGCTAGTCCGGTTCGCCTTGTCGAATGATGTTTTATAGACCAGCCCAATGCCCCGCCGCGCGGCAATCTCCTTGAGCGCCGAGGCCATCTCAAACGCATGCGCGCGGCTTTCCAGCGCGCAAGGTCCCGCGATCAATGCAAGCGGCAACGCGTTGCCGAAGCGCACATTGCCTATGGTCACCGTCGGATTTGGCTTTGCCGCCATGAGCATCCTTGCGGCGCGACCATGATTGGTGCATCGCGCCCGGTCAACCGGCGCCGCCCCTATTTGACCGCGGAGAACGCGGTCGGTTTGAGGAAGCTGCTCTTCACATTGGCGATGATCGGTCCGTCGCTCTCGGTGTCACTGCGGACTTTGATCCAGGCCGGGTCCGCCAGGAATGCTTCCCAGACTTTCTCTCGCTCGGCGAGCGACTCCCAGGCCAGCAGGTAATGCAGATCGTTGTTGCCGTCGCCGACGAGCACGGTCCAAAACCCGGCCTGGCGGATTCCGTGCTTATCCCAGATTTTGAGGGTGTGCTCCTCAAACCGTTTGAGCAACTTTGGCAACCGGTTGGGTATGCATGAATAGATACGCAGCTCGTAGATCATCGTTTTCCTCCCAAGTCTCACTCCGGATTGCCGCAGAGCGGATATTCGTATTCCGGACCAGCAAATTCGCCCGGAAGACTACACCAGCCGGCTTTTATCGACCGCGGCTTCGATGAACGAAGAGAACAGCGGGTGCGGCGCGAACGGCCGCGATTTCAGCTCGGGATGGAATTGCACGCCGATGAACCAAGGGTGATCGTCGTACTCGACGATTTCCGGCAGTAGTCCATCGGGAGACATGCCGGAAAATCGCATGCCGTGCTGGGCCAACCGGTCCTTGTAAGCGGTGTTGACCTCGTAGCGATGCCGGTGGCGCTCGGAAATTTCCGTAGCCTGGTAGATGTCGGCGACGCGGCTGCCGCGCGCCAGCAACGCCGGATAGGCGCCAAGCCGCATGGTGCCGCCGAGATCGCTGCCGAGGCCGCGTTTCTGTAATTCGTTGCCCTTCATCCATTCGGTCATCAGGCCGACGATCGGTTCTGACGTCGGCCCGAACTCGGTCGAGTTTGCCGCTTCTATGCCGCAGAGATTGCGCGCCGCCTCGATCACGGCCATCTGCATGCCGAAGCAAATGCCGAAATACGGCACCTGCCGCTCGCGCGCGAACTGCGCCGCGCGGATTTTTCCCTCGGCGCCGCGCTGGCCAAATCCGCCCGGCACCAGAATGCCGTCGACGTGTTCGAGGAACGGCGCCGGGTCCTCGTTCTCGAACACCTCGCTTTCGATCCAGTCGAGGTTGACTTTGACCTTGTTGGAAATGCCGCCGTGGGACAGCGCCTCGATCAGCGATTTATAGGCGTCCTTCATCCCGGTGTATTTGCCGACAATGGCGATGGTGACGTCGCCTTCCGGATTGCGGATGCGCTCGTTGATGAGATGCCAGGTCACGAGGTCCGGGCGCCGGCGGGCTTTCAATGCCGAACGCATCGAGGACTTCGGTGTCGAGACCGCCGGCCTGGTAGGCTTCCGGCACGGCATAGATGTTGTCGACGTCGCGCGCTTCGATCACCGCGCTTTCGCGCACGTTGCAGAACAGCGCGAGTTTCCGGCGCTCGCTCTCGGGAATCGGCCGATCGGTGCGGCAAAGCAGGATATCGGGCTGAATGCCGATGGCGCGCAGCTCACGGACCGAGTGCTGGGTCGGCTTGGTTTTGAGCTCGCCGGCGCTGGGGATGAACGGCATCAGCGTCAGGTGAATATAAACCGCATGGCGGCGCGGCAGGTCGTTGCCGAGCTGGCGGATGGCCTCGAAATACGGCAGGCCTTCGATGTCGCCGACCGTGCCGCCGATCTCGCACAGCACGAAGTCGAAACCTTCGTTGCCGTCGCGGATGAAATCCTTGATCGCGTTGGTGACGTGCGGAATGACTTGGATCGTCGCGCCGAGATAGTCGCCGCGGCGCTCTTTGGTGAGGATGTCCTGATAGATGCGGCCGGTCGTGATGTTATCGGTGCGGGTCGCCGGCCGCCCGGTGAAGCGCTCGTAGTGGCCGAGGTCGAGATCGGTCTCGGCGCCGTCGTCGGTGACGAACACTTCCCCGTGCTGATACGGCGACATCGTCCCCGGGATCGACGTTCAGATACGGGTCGAGCTTGCGCAGCCGGACCTTATAGCCGCGCGCTTGCAGCAGCGCGCCGAGCGCCGCGGACGCCAGACCTTTTCCCAGAGAGGAAACCACGCCGCCGGTGATGAAAATGTACCGCGCCATGGGACCTAACCTCTAGCGTCGGCCCGCCGATTCGACGAGCGATATTGTCGAATGGCAGCCGTGCTGGTTGATCGACGGAGGCGAATTCTGTTTGAGCAGCAACAGGCTGAGGCGGAATCCTCATGCCACGCCGAAGCTGCCCCGGCTATCTGTCTGGTGGCTGCCGGGGCGGCGGGAAACATCATACGGATCGCCTACTTCGATTGCGGAACTTGTGGCGCGCCGGGTTCCGGGTTCGGCGTGGCCGGAGCGTTCGCCGCCGGTGCACCGCCCAACTGATCAAGCACGCCGCGGCCGCTTTGACTAAGCGGCACGCCGGGACGCCCCGCCGGAGCTTGCTGCGTCGCGGGGGCGCCGGGATTGATGATTGACGCAGGATGCCGGCCCAATCCGGCAAGCCAAGATAACGCGAGGCTCGTTACGAAGAAGCCGGCGGCCAGCAATGCCGTGGTCCGCGTCAGCACGTTTGCCGTGCCGCGGCCGGTCATAAATCCGCTGGTCGAGCTGACGAGGCCCCCTCCTTCGGATTTTTGCAGCAGCACCACGCCAATCATGGCGAGGACCAGCATGAGATGAATGACAATGACAACGGTGAGCATGCGCGAAGTCCGGCCTCGATCCCTATACCGCCCCGATATAGGCGGTCGCGCGGGTCTCTACATGATGCAACGCGAATTTTCTATGGCCGAGCTGGGCAAGACCGCCGTTAACCGTAGAACGCGGCAATAGCCAGAAAATCATCCGCCTTGAGGCTCGCGCCACCGACAAGAGCCCCATTGACGTTTGTCACGGCGAGCAATTCCCCGCGCATTCGCGGGCGTGACCGATCCGCCGTAGAGAATGCGCACCTGATCGGCCTTCTCGCCATAATGCGATCTCAGCCGGTCGCGAATGAGGCGGTGGACCTCGCTGACGTCCTTTGGCTGCGGCGTCAGACCACTGCCAATCGCCCAGACCGGCTCGTAAGCAATGGCCAAATCGGCAGCACCGGGCAGCGAGCCGTCGAGCTGGGTGCCCACCGTGGCGAGTGTCTTTCCAGCCTCCCGTTGATCGCGGGTTTCGCCGACGCAAATGATAGGAAGTAGCCCCGCGCGTTGCGCTGCCTCAGCTTTTGCCTTCACGGCCGCGTCGGTCTCTCCGTGATACCGCCGGCGCTCGGAATGGCCGACAATGACGGCGGTTGCTCCCGCGTCCTTAAGCATTTCTGCCGAAATGTCGCCGGTGAACGCCCCTGATTTCTGCGCGTGACAGTCCTGGCCGCCGATGGCAACGCCGCTGCCGGCCGCGGCGGCGGCAAATTGCGCTATGAGGGTCGCTGGCGGGCAGACCATCAGCTCGACCATCGAAAGTGTCTTGGCCCCAGCAATGATCTTTTGCAGTTCGCCGACCGAGGCCCTCAGGCCGTTCATTTTCCAGTTGCCGGCGACTAACGGACGGGGGGCGATCATGGTGCTTGAATATCGGACGATGCCTGCGACAACGACGCGTTAGCAGAGCGCTTGCGGATAAAAAAGAGGCGATTTAGCAAGAACTTTCCGCCGGTTGCGGCTTCGCTTACGGCTCCTTATGATGCGGCCGCCAAAGATGGGCTCGTCTCCTGCGGAAAGAGCTAACGCAGGTCCGCAGTAACGAGACAGCTTCCGACGCAACGTCTTCACGCGAGAACGCTAGAACATGCTCCGAGGTATCCGCAAAGCCTCCGCCAATTGGCTCGGCCGCACAGTCATGGGTGTGGTCATGGGGCTTTTGGCGCTCAGCTTCGCGATTTGGGGTATCAACGACATTTTTCGCGGCTTCGGCCGCTCGACGGTCGCCAAAATCGGCGGCACCGAGATTCCGATCGAAGAATTCCGCCGCGTCTACAACGATCGCATACAGCAATTGAGCCGGCAGGTCGGACGTCCAATCACGCCGGAGCAGGCGAACGCCATCGGGCTCGACCGCCAGGTGCTCAGCGAAATGGTCGCGGAAGCCGGCCTAGATCAGCGCGCCCGACAGATGCGGCTTGGCATCCCCGATTCAGAGATCGTGCAGAGGATCAGCGCCGATCCGGCTTTCAAATCGCCGACCGGAAGTTTCGACAAGCTGCGGTTCGAGCAACTCATCCGCAGCGCCGGCTACACGGAACAGCGTTTCATTGCCGAGCAACGGCGCATGATGCTGCGGCGGGAAATCATCGATTCATTGACCGGCGCGCTACCGGTTCCGAAAGCCTGGCTCAGCGCGATCAATGAATTTCAGAATGAGGAACGCAACATCGCCTATTTGCGGCTTGGCCCGGCGCAGGCCGGCGATATTCCGCAACCAACAGCGGAGGAGTTGAACAAGTATTTCGAGGCGCGCAAAATCCTTTTCCGCGCGCCCGAATACCGCAAGATATCGACGGTGCAGGTGACGCCGTTGGAACTCGGCAAATGGATGGAGATTTCCGAGGCCGATATCAAAGCCGCATACGAGGACCATCACACTCGCTACGTCACGCCCGAACGCCGCCACGTCGAGCAAATCGTTTTTCAGAAGCCTGAGGACGCCGCCGCCGCGGAGGCGCGGCTCAAGGACGGGCTGACGTTCGCCGCTCTGGCGACCGAGCGCGGCCTCAAGGATCAAGATATCGATCTCGGCACTGTGCCAAAGTCCGAAATTGTGGATCCGGCGGTGGCGGATGCCGCGTTCTCCCTCAAGGAGGGCGAGGTCAGCGCACCAATCAAGGGCCGCTTCGGCACTGTCATTGTCACTGTCACCAAGATCGAGCCAGAGCAAACCAAGCCGCTTGCAGACGTGACGGCGCAGATCCGCAACGATATTGCCGCAGAGCGCGCCAAGAGCCAGGTGCAAGCCCTGCACGATCAAATCGAAGATGCGCGCGCCGGCGGCAGCACGCTGGAAGAAGCGGCGCAAAAAGCCAAGCTTCAGGTCGTGAACTACGACATCGATCGGTCCGGGCGCGATCCGAGCGGCAAGCCGGTGACCAACCTGCCCCACGCCGCGGACGTGATCAGCGCCGCTTTTGGTTCCGAAGTCGGCGTCGACAACGACCCGATCTCAGCCGACGGCGGGTACATCTGGTACAACGTCACCGCCATTACGCCGGCGCACGATCGCACGCTCGATGAGGTCAAGAGCGAGGTCGAGGCGCGCTGGCGCGAGGACGAAATCTCGACGCGGCTGAAGGCGAAAGCGGCCGATCTCCTCGATAAACTCAAAAACGGCGGCTCACTCGACGATGTTGCCAAGGCCGAAAACCTTAAAGTGGAAACCGCGGACAACCTGCTTCGCAACAAGCCCGGCCCTGGCCTCTCCACCAAGATCGTCGCGGCGGTATTTCGTACCGCCAAGGATGCGTTCGGCAGCGCCGAGGGCGATCAGCCCAGCGACTGGGTCGTATTCCGCGTGACAGGGGTGTCGATGCCGAAGATCGACTCCAACTTGCCACAGGAAAAGCAGATCGAAGACACGCTGCAGAGTCAGCAGAACAACGACATCCTGGGGCAATACGTCGCCGCGCTGCAGGACAGTCTGGGCCTAAGCATTAACCAGGCGGCGCTGGCGCAGGCGCTCGGCAACAGCGCGCCCGACACCAACTAGCCCGGATTAAACCTCGTGCGGATTGAACCTCCGCCGGAGAGCTTTGCGGCCCGCTATAACTCCGGCGAACCGCAAATCGTGTGGACTACGCTGGTCGCCGACCTGGAAACGCCGGTTTCCGCCTTCCTTAAAATCACCGCGGCAAAACCCAAAGACTCGCCGCCATTCGCCTTTTTGCTGGAATCGGTCGCCGGCGGGGAAGTCCGTGGACGCTATTCGATTATCGGACTTGATCCCGATGTGATTTTTCGCGTCAACGGGCGCACCGCAGAAATCAACCATAAGCCGCACGATCCAAAAGCTTTTTTGCCGGCGAATGCCGAGCCGCTTACGGCACTGCGCGAACTCATCACCGAAAGCCGCATCACACTGCCCGACGCGCTGCCGCCGATGGCGGCCGGAATCTTCGGATATCTCGGTTACGATGTGGTGCGGCTGCTCGAGGATTCGCTTGCCGCACCGGGACCCGATCCGATCGGTATTCCAGACGCCCTGCTGGTGCGGCCGCGACTGGTCGTCGTGTTCGACGCGGTCGAAAATACCATCACCTTGGTCACGCCGGTGCGACCGCAACGCGGGCATTACCGCAAACGACGCGCTGGCGCGCGCCGTGGAACGATTATCGAGGATCGTCGACGCGCTCGATGGTGCGCTCGACAAATCGGCGCACGGCAGCGACGGCGGCGCGTCTGGAGGGGTGCCGCGTTCGAACACCACACCGGAAGAATTCAAGCGAATGGTGTTGCGAGCGAAGGAGTACATCCTCGCCGGCGACATTTTCCAGGTGGTGTTGTCGCAGCGCTTCGAAATGCCGTTTTCGCTCCCCGCGTTCGCGCTCTATCGCGCGCTGCGGCGCGTCAATCCGTCGCCTTATCTGTTCTTTCTCGACTTCGGCGATTTTGCCGTCGCCGGCTCAAGCCCGGAAATCCTGGTCAAGACCGCAGGCGGAACCGTCACCGTGCGCCCGATCGCCGGTACCCGGCCGCGCGGCGCCACCCCGCACCAGGATAAGGCGCTCGAAACCGAACTTCTCTCTGACGCCAAAGAGCGGGCGGAGCATCTGATGCTGCTCGACCTTGGCCGCAACGACGTCGGCCGGGTCGCTGAAATCGGCAGCGTCAAAGTCACCGACCAGTTCTTCGTCGAGCGCTACAGCCACGTGATGCACATTGTCTCCAACGTGCAAGGCCGGCTGCGGGCGGACCGCGAGCCGCTCGACGCGCTGGCCGCGGGCTTCCCGGCCGGCACCGTCTCCGGCGCGCCGAAAGTGCGCGCAATGCAAATCATCGACGAACTGGAAAAGGAAAAGCGTTCGCTGTACGCCGGCTGTGTCGGCTACTTTTCCGCGGCCTCCGAGATGGATACCTGCATTGTATTGCGAACCGCGCTCATCAAGGACGGGGTGATGTACGTTCAGGCCGGCGCCGGCATTGTCGCCGATTCCGATCCCGATCTTGAGCAGCAAGAATGCATCAATAAGGCTAAGGCGCTGTTCCGTGCCGCCGAAGAGGCCAAGCGCTTCGCGAGCGGCGGCGGTCGCGGACAATAGCGGACGTCAGGCCATGAGCGATCCTACCGCAGCCGAAATCGTGTCGTTCTGGCGCGAGGCCGGGCCTGACCGCTGGTGGAAGAAGGATGACGAATTCGATCGTGTGGTCCGGTCGCAATTCCTTTCGCTCCATGAAGCAGCCGCGCGCGGCGAGCTTGCGGCGTGGGAAGGCAGCGCAGAGGGTGCGCTCGCGCTGGTCATTTTACTCGACCAGTTTCCGCGCAACATGTTTCGCGGTAGCCCGCATTCGTTCGCAACCGATCCGCTGGCGCAGGCGGTAGCGGAGCGCGCAATCGCGCAGGGTTACGATGCGGCGATGGATCAAGAGATGGGGATGTTCTTCTATTTGCCGTTCATGCATTCCGAGATTCTCGTCCATCAGGATCGCTGCGTGGAGCTCATGGCGGCGCTTCCTGACGGAGGCTGGGAAGAATTTGCCGTGATCCACCGCGACATCATCGCCAAATTCGGGCGCTTCCCGCACCGGAACCGAGCGCTTGGCCGCGCGACCACTCCGGCGGAGCAGGATTTCTTAGACGCCGGCGGATTTGCGGGCTAAAACTAGGCACACGGCGCGCCGGGGGCCGCTGCCATGACTGCACGCGAAGACCGTTCGCGCTCAGGCGCGGACATACCTGTTCTGATTATCGGCGGCGGCCTCGTCGGCTTGTCGACGGCGATGTTTCTGGCGCAGCACGGCGTCGCCTCGGTCGCGATCGAGCGATTGCGCGGCGTCTCGGCGCTGCCACGCGCCGCCCATTTTCATCTACGCACGCTCGAGCTGTTTCGCTCCGCCGGCGTGGAAGATGACGTCCGCCGTCAGTCGGAGCGTGAATTCACGCCGGAGGGCGCGATCGTCGCGCTGGAATCGCTCGCCGGCAAACAGATCGCCGCGTTTATCCCGAGCCTCAACGAGGGCGTCGAAGCTTTAAGCCCGACGCGCCGTCTGTTCATCACCCAGCCTGGACTTGAACCGATACTGCGGGCGCGCGCCGAGCAAGCCGGCGCGAAAGTCATGGACGGAACCGAACTGGTTGCGCTGGCGCAGGATGGCGATGGCGTCACCGCGACCGTGCGCGACGTCGACAGTGGCGTCGAACAACAACTGCGCGCCAAGTATGTGGTGGGCGCAGACGGCCCGCACAGCAAAACCCGCGAGCTCCTGTCCATTCCGTTCGACGGCCGCGGCGTGTTCTCCAACAGCATCACCATCTATTTCCACGCCGACGTCGCCAAACTGATGGAGGGGCGCAACCTCAGCGTCATGTACATCATCAATCCGGCATTGAGCGGTTTCATCCGGCTCGACAAGGACAGCCAGGCGGGCTTTCTCGTGGTCAACACCGTCGGTGACACCAGCCTGCCGGAAACCGCCAACGCCGCCGGCGACACCAGCGAAAAGCGCCTCCTTGAACTCGTGCGCGCCGGCATTGGCGTATCCGATATCGCAGTGAAGATCGACGGCGTCGCGCGCTGGCGCGCGGTGTCCGACGTGGCGCGCCGCTACGGCGAGGGGCGCGTGTTCATCGCCGGCGACGCCGCCCACGTCATGCCGCCGAACGGCGGCTTCGGCGGCAATACCGGAATTTGCGACGCCCACAATCTCGCCTGGAAGCTCGCCTTCGTGCTCAACGGTCATGCCGGACCCGAGCTGCTCGCGACCTACAATCTCGAGCGGCAACCGGTCGGCAAGTTCACGGTCGAGCAGGCCTATACGCGTTACGTCACGCGCACCGCACCATATCTCGGCGCCACCGATTATGAGCCGCAAGCCAACGATTTTAATATCGAGCTCGGCTACCTCTACCACTCGCCGGCCATTGTTACCGAAGACGCGTCGCCCCTGCTGCACGAAGACCCGCGCGCATCGGCAGGACGTCCCGGCTCGCGCGCACCACACCTTTGGATCGAGAAGGCCGGCCGCCGGTTGTCGACGCTTGATTTGTTCGACACACGCTTTGTGCTGTTGGCGGCGAACGGTGGCGCCGACTGGATTCGCGCGGCACATCGCGCTGTCAAACTTTTCCCCGGCCTTCCGTTCGCCGCCTATCGTTTTGGCGACGACCTTACCGATCCGAGCGGACAATTCGCTGCGTTGTATGGATTGACCGATACCGGCGCGGCATTGATCCGGCCTGACGGATTTGTCGGCTGGCGCGCGCCGGCGCTCGGCGCCGATCCTGAATCGGCGCTCCGCCACGCTCTGACGTCCCTGTTGGCCAAAGCCTGAGACCTGCTTGCATTCGGCCTGGCGTTTTTTCGGCGCGCCGCGGCGGCAGCTTGCTGCGATGCTTCAGCGAACACAGCTGCCGAGAATTGTTTCGCTTTTACGAAATATCTTCCACGAAATTCGGCATGCCGCACATTCCCAATAAAAACTTGACAGTCGCCGAGTCGCGGTCGTTACAGTCCGCCGCCATCAGGCAGCACAGGGGCTGATCATGAAAGCATTTTTCGTCGCGCTTGTTATCGCCGCCGCAACCTTGAGCGGCTCGTCGTCGTTTGCCGCGGACGAGCGCAATGTGACCGTCGTCAACGGCACTGGATACGGCATAAAATTCCTGGGCTTCAACAATCCCGGCGACAGCGATTGGTCGGAAAACGAGCTGCCGCCAAATAGCGTGCTCCCCGACGGCAATAGCGTTTATGTGAAATTCAACACCCAGGACAAAGGCTGCAAGTGGAATGTCCGCATCGACTGGGCCGATGAGGGTTATCCGGGCGTGTTATGGCGCGACATCGATCTTTGCAGCATCGACAGCATGACGCTGCGCTACGATCGGGCCACCGACAAGACTTCGGCCGAACTTAAATAGCTGCAACGGCGCCCGCGCCGGATCTGCAACTTACGAAACATGATTGCGGCGGCGTCTATTCGGCGCCGCCGTTTTCTTCACCCTCTTCGCTCAATCGCTCGACCGAGGCGACGCGCTCGCCTTCGGCGGTGGAGAACACGATCACTCCCTTGAGTGGCGCGGCCGGCGATGCGAATGCCCTCGACCGGGCATCTGATCAATTGGCCGCCGTCCGTGACCAGCATGATTTGATCGCTCTCTTCGACCGGGAATGAAGCGACAATCGGCCCGTTCTTTTCGGTAATCGCCATGGCGACAATGCCTTTGCCGCCGCGACCGGTGGCCCGGTACTCGAACGACGAGGTGCGCTTGCCGAAGCCTTTTTCCGAGATTGTCAGCACGAACTGCTCGGCTGCCGACAGTTCGACATAGCGAGTCTGGCCGAGCTCGATCGCGCCGCTTGCCTCCTCGCCATCGCCGCCGTTCTCTTCAACCTCGCTGTCGCCGTTGGCCCCGCCGCGCCGCACCGCGTTGGCGCGCTTGAGATACGCCGCGCGCTCCTCGGCGCTGACCTCGACGTGACGCAAAATCGACTGCGAGATCAATTTATCGCCCTGGGCCAGATTGATGCCGCGCACGCCCATGGAGGTACGACCCTGGAAAACTCGCACGTCATTGACGGCGAAACGGATGCACTGGCCTGCGGCTGAGGTCAGCAGCACGTCGTCAGTCTCGGTGCAAATCTGCACGTCGACGATCCTGTCGCCCTCATCGAGCTTCATGGCGATAATTCCGGACCGGCGTACATCGGAAAAATCTGAAAGCTTGTTGCGGCGAACGGTGCCGCGAGTGGTGGCGAACATCACGTCGAGCTGGCCCCAGGTCGATTCATCCTCCGGCAGCGGCATGATGGTGGTGATGGTCTCGCCCTGTTCCAGCGGCAGGATGTTGATCAACGCTTTGCCACGCGCTTGCGGCGCGGCTTGCGGCAATCGCCAGACCTTTTCCTTGTAAACCTGGCCGCGCGAGGAAAAGAACAAGACCGGGGTGTGCGTAGAGGCGACGAACAGCCGGGTCACGAAATCTTCTTCGCGCGTCTGCATGCCGGCGCGGCCCTTGCCGCCGCGTCGTTGCGCCCGGTAGGTCGAAAGCGGCACGCGCTTGACGTAGCCGGCATGCGAGACGGTGACCACCATGTCCTCGCGCTGGATCAAATCCTCGTCTTCCATCTCGCCTTCTTGATCGACGATGACGGTGCGCCGAGGCGTCGCGAAGTCGCGCTTGATGGCGGCGAGCTCGTCCTTGACGATGGCCTGGATGCGCGCGCGCGACCGCAGGATCTCGAGATAGTCGGCAATCTCTTCGGCGAGTTTATCGAGTTCGGCCTTGATCTCATCGCGGCCGAGCGCGGTGAGCCGCTGCAGCCGAAGATCAAGGATCGCTTTTGCCTGCTCGGCGGAAAGTTTCGTCGTGCCGGCTTCCGACACGCGGTGCCGCGGATCGTCGATCAAGGTGACCATGGTGGCGACATCGCGCGCCGGCCAGTCGCGCTCCATCAGTTGCTCGCGCGCCTCGTTGGCGTCCCTGGCGGCGCGAATGAGCTTGATCACCTCGTCGATATTGGCGACCGCAATGGCAAGACCGACCAGCACATGGGCCCGATCCCGCGCCTTGCCGAGAAGATGTTTGGTCCGCCGGTAGATCACCTCTTCGCGGAACGCCAGGAACAGCCGCAACAGGTCCTTCAGGTTCATCACCAGCGGGCGGCCGTTGTCGAGCGCGACCATGTTGGCGCCGAACGACGACTGCAACGCGGTGAAGCGATAAAGCTGATTGAGCACGACGTCCGGCACCGCATCGCGCCGCAATTCGACCACGACGCGATAGCCGTCGCGATCGGACTCGTCGCGCAACGCGGAGATGCCTTCGATCTTCTTCTCGCGCACCAATTCGCCGATGCGCTCGACCATGTGCGCCTTGTTTACCTGATAGGGAATTTCAGAGACGACGATAGCTTCCCGATCGCCGCGCAGCGTTTCAAAAGCGACTTTGCCGCGCATCACGATCGAGCCGCGGCCGAGATGATAAGCGGCGCGAATGCCCTGACGCCCCAGGATGATGCCGCCGGTCGGAAAATCCGGGCCCGGAACGATGGCGATGAGATCCTCGATCGATAATCCGGGATCGTCGATCAGCGCCACGCAAGCGTCGATCACCTCGCCGAGATTGTGCGGCGGAATGTTGGTGGCCATGCCGACGGCAATGCCGCCGGCGCCGTTGACCAGGAGATTCGGAAATCTCGCCGGCAGCACTACCGGTTCGCGTTCGGAGTTATCGTAATTGGCCTGGAAGTCGACGGTGTCCTTGTCGAGGTCTTCGACCAGCGAACCGGCGACGCGTTCGAGGCGAACCTCGGTGTAACGCATGGCCGCTGGCGCATCGCCGTCGACCGAGCCGAAGTTCCCCTGCCCGTCGATCAATGGCAGACGCATGGAAAAATCCTGCGCCATGCGCACCAGCGCGTCGTACACCGCCTGGTCGCCGTGCGGATGATATTTACCGATCACGTCGCCGACCACGCGCGCCGACTTGCGGTACGGCTTGTTCCACTCGTAGCCGTTCTCGTGCATCGAGTAGAGAATGCGCCGGTGGACCGGCTTGAGCCCGTCGCGCGCGTCGGGCAGTGCGCGCGCCACGATCACGCTCATGGCGTAATCGAGGTAGCTCTTTTTCATCTCCTCGGTGATCGACACCGGGCGAATATCGGAGGGTCCGCCGTCTATCGGCGGGGTGTTATCTTCGTCAGCCACTCGATTATTCCTGGTAAGAACGCAAGCGCGAATCCGCGCTCATTTTCATAGCCGATTGAGCGTTCGGACGCCACTTGTTTTGGCCTCATCGAGATAAGGTTTTCCGCTGAAATTTCAACATGTTCCAGCCGCCTTTTGCGGCGATATTTGCCCAGCTCGTAAACCCCTGCGGCTGGGGTGGCTTAGGGCGTGCGGGAGGAGACAAAATTCGCCTGAATCGGGGTTGGGAGGCGCTTGCGCCCGGGCCGGCCGCCGCCCAACGTAGGCCTCCTGCGAGGACCAAGAATGCCGCTCGATTTCGCTATTTCCGCACTCGTGACTTTGCTGGTCGTGGTCGATCCGGTCGGGCTTGCGCCGACGTTTCTGGCCGTGACCGAAGGTCTGCCGGACCACGCACGAAAAAGCGTGGCGCTGCGTGCGGCACTCATCGCCGGGGCGATCCTGATCGGTTCGGCCCTGATCGGCGATTGGCTGCTGCGGGCGCTCGGTATTTCGCTGCCGGCTTTTCGCATTGCCGGCGGGTTTTTGTTGTTCGCGATCGCGTTTGAAATGGTGTTCGGCGCGCGCATGCGGCGCGAGAGTGAAGCCGCCGAGCAGGCGGTGGAAGAGCACGTGCGCAACGTCGCTGCGTTTCCGCTGGCGATACCGCTGCTCGCCGGGCCAGGCGCGATCACTGCGACGGTATTGCTCGCCGGCCGGGCCGGGCGGGATCCTTTACTCGTCGGCCTTCTGCTCGCCGTCGTCGTGTTTGTCGCGTTGGCGTCATTTGTCTGCTTCACCGGCGCCGGACGCATCGGCCGGTTACTCGGCCTCACCGGCAACATCGTGCTGTCGCGCCTGCTCGGCGTGCTGCTGGCGGCGCTGGCGGTGCAATTCGTTGTCGACGGCGTGCGCGCGCTTCTTGCGGCTTAGCGCATGAATAAGTCGGAGCGCGTTGAAAATCACCTCGCCCCGCCTACCGGGTCTCTCTTCTGCAACATGAGGGTCGCAAATGGTTCATGCCGGCCTGCAATGTTGCGGCATCCCAGCCGAGGAGAGGATCATGGATCACGACATCCACGAGCATCATGAGAAAGCCGCGCATCACCACGACGAAGCGGCGAAACATCACCGCGAAGCGGCAAAGCATCAAAAGTCGGGCCATCACGAAAAGGCTGCGCATCACTCGAAGGTCGCGCACGGCCATTCGCTGCACGCCACCGATCATCATCACCACGCTTCAAAGAAGCACGCCGAGCATCACGGCTGATCCGACAACGTGCGCTGCCGCATACACGACCGCTCGTTGACCTAACGGCGCGCGGCCTCGCGCCGGGCGGCGCTCTATTTGAGCGTGACCGGCGCTTCGCCGAAAATCGCGCGGCGCCGCTCGATGCTCTCGGGCGGCCAAAGCTTGCGCGAGTCGTAGTAAAAGTCGAATGCGGGAACGCCTTCCGGCAAGGTGACCCAGGGAAGCTTCGAGCGGACGTAGATGTGCACGTCCGGTTTAAGGGCCGCAGGGTCGTCGAGCGTGCCGACACGTACGAAGCGCAGCTTTTGCACGCCGCCATAAGCGCTCCACAGCGCCACCCGGCAGGACGGACAGCGATAAATCTCCTGCGGCTTGCCGCTCGGCGTTGGCACCGCGACCGGTTCGGGAGTGCCGGAGAGAAGCACGACCCGCTCGGTTTCGATCAGCGCGTTGAGCACGAACGCGCTGCCGGTATGCCGCTGGCAGTCGCGGCAGTGACAGCAATGCACGAACATCGGCAGTGAACCGAGCCGGTAGCGCACGGCACCGCAGGCGCATCCGCCTTGCAGATCAGCCGCCATTGCCGCCTCCTGTAGGTTCATCCCAGCAGCTTTTGTGCGTCGTCCCACATCGATCGCACGACTTCACCGGCGGGCACCGCCTTCGCCAAGCCTGCCGATTGCCCCGCCCATGCCTGCATGCGCGTAATGTCGTTGTCCTTGACCGCGGCCGCGCGCATCGCGGCCGTCAGCCCGCGGTGCACCGGGTGCGGGGCCGGGCGCGGAGCGTCTGGCGCCGCGGCGGCGCGCACGTAGGGAGTGACGATGCTGCGGCCGGGACGGCCGGAGAACGCGCGGGTGACTGTCGTGTCTTCCGGTGCGGCTCGTCCAATGGCGTCGGCCCAGGCCGGTGCGATCTTTGCCTCTGGGCGAGCGCAGCAGCGCGGTGCCGATCTGAACAGCGCGAAGCGCCGAGCACGAGCGCCGCGGCGAGCGCCGCGGCCGTCGGCGATGCCACCGGTGGCGACCACCGGCACCTTCACTGCGTCGACCACCGCGGGCAACAAGCTGAACAAGCCGACCAGACGCGCCTCGGCGTGGTCGGCATCGAATGCTCCGCGATGTCCGCCCGCCTCCATTCCTTGCGCGACAATCACGTCGGCACCGGCATTTTCAGCGGCTCGGGCTTCAGCAACCGTCGTCGCGTTGGCGAACCACTTGATGCCCTTGCTCTTCATCTTGGCGACAAACGATTCCGGATAAAGCCCCATGATGGAGGAGATGATCGGCGGCCCAACTTCGAGCATGGCCTCGCATTGCGCGGCGAAATCGGGCGGCGTCACGTCGCCGGCTTCGCGCGTCACTTCCGGGCCCCAGCTTTTGAGAAAATCCCGCACGGCATCTTCCGCGTCCGCGTCGCGACGCGGCGGCGGATCGGGAATCCACAGGTTGAACTGAAAACCACCGTTGGTCTTCGCGCGCAACTCGGCGGCCCATTGCCGAATGGCGTCCGGCTGCATCAGCAACGCGCCGCAGCCGCCGAGACCGCCGGCATTGGCGACCGCGATGGCGAGCGAGGCCGGGCACGCTCCCGCCATCGGCGCCATCAAGATGGGCACGCGCAGATCATACAATTCGCAAAACGTTTCGGCCCGGGCGATAGCGTCGTGCGCTGGCATGAAAAAATTCTAGTCGAACTGCCGGGCCGGCGCGAGGCGCCTCAGTCGGGCGTGCGCGGATACGACGCGCCCAAAAAAATCCGTCACCACAGGCGCGGCTGCCACACCATCAGCGCGAAGATGGCGACCACCGCAGCCAATGCCGGCCAGCCGAGACAAAACCAGAGCACGAAAAGACGGCGATATTCGTCCGGCAGCGTCTTTGTGGCCATTGCCGCATCGCGCGCCAGGTTGCGCATGCGGAACAGGATGAACACGACCGGCAGCCAGCACAAGACGATAAACAGATAGAGGTAGGTCGAAAGCACGATCCAGGATTCTTCGAACGGCGAGACGCCGATCGCTCGCGCCAGGGCCCAGCCGCTCAGCGGCAGCACCACCATGCCGGCGATAGTGAAAATCAGATTGGCGACAACGGCAATGCGCGCCGTCACTGCGATCACGCCCGGATGGTGCGTATGGTTTGCCGCGAACACAAAGAAGGCAATGCAGAGACCGGCTCCGAGCAGGACGCATCCGCCCAGCACGTGCACGAACTTCCAAAGAAAGATCAGCTCCATCGGCACTCGCCGGAATGAGCTCGCCTTAAATCACCTCTCCCCGCCCGGGAGAGGTGAAGCAAAGCGCGTGTTCGTTTCCGCGTTTCAAGTCAAAGCGGAGTGTGATCTCAAAACGGAATTTCGTCGTCCATATCGCCGCGCGACCCGCGCCCGGCGCCGGCCGCCGCTGCAACCCGCCGCGTCGGACCCGAGGAGCCGAACTCGCCGCTGGCCTCGTCACCGCCGAAATCGCCGCCGCCCCCGCCTGCCGCACCGCCGGCGCGATCGAGCAGCGTCAGCTCGCCGCGAAATCCTTGCAGCACCACCTCGGTCGAATAGCGATCCTGGCCGGACTGGTCCTGCCACTTGCGCGTTTGCAGCGCCCCTTCGATGTAAACCTTCGAGCCCTTCTTGAGATATTGCTCGGCAATCCGGCACAGATTTTCGTTGAAAATCACCACCCGGTGCCACTCGGTCTTTTCCTTGCGCTCGCCGGTCGCTTTGTCTTTCCACGAATCCGAGGTCGCGATCCGCAGGTTGGCCACCGGGCGGCCGTCCTGGGTGCGGCGAATTTCCGGATCGGCGCCCAGATTGCCGATCAAAATGACTTTGTTGACGCTTCCCGCCATGACACGCTCCGTTGGCTTCGCTTCTCTCAACTAGCCGGCCTGGCTGCGGCTGATGCAAGCCCGATCGGGCTTATCCACACCGGCGACGGCCCTTGCCCGCCGCGCCGACATATATGTTCTTACTTTGTTCCGTCCAAGGAGGCAAGAACACCGTCAGCAAAGTGTTAACCATCGCTGGAATTATGGGACCTTGGGGAGAAGCTAGGCCTTCGTTGGCGGCATAGGCCATTAACCAAAATTCGCCAGAGTTTCGCGCCAGAAACGGCGGGATTGGAGCGGATTGGGGTTAACCAGATCGGCGACATTTTATCGGCGCATTGTTTGTGTCGAATGTCCCCGGGATGTGGCCTTTCAGGCACAGCAATTCTGGGGCTCTTCCGTTAATCTTAAGGTGAGACGGGGCGAACGGGGCGTCATGCGAACAACAACGCGAAATCACGCGAGTAAGGAGAAGGTTGCATGAAGCGTATTCTGTGGGCCGGCGCGATCGCGCTCGTAGCCGGGGGACAAGCGCTGGCAGCGGATCTGCCGCCGCCGCCGCCGGCACCGCGGGCGCCCGCGACCTACGTGCCTGTGGTCGTACCGATGTACAACTGGAGCGGCATCTATATCGGCGTGAACGGCGGGTATGGATTCGGCACCAGCAATTGGAGCCAGACTGCGTTCGGCTCGACCGGTAACTTCAATACGACCGGCTGGCTCGCCGGCGGAACCGTCGGCGCCAATTACGAGTTTTGGGGCGGCGCAGTTCTCGGCGTCGAAGGCGACTGGGACTGGACGAACCTCAGCGGGACCAGCTCGGCCGTTGGTGTGGGATGCAGCGTTGCTCCAGTTACGGGTTGCAAGACCAGTAGCAATTGGCTGAGCACCGTGCGCGGCCGTGCCGGCTGGGCGTTTGATCGCGTTCTGGTTTACGGGACAGGCGGCGCCGCGTTTGCTCCAGTCCAAGCATCACTCATCGGTAGCGGACTGGGCACTGACAGCAACACTGAAGTCGGCTGGACTGCCGGTGGCGGTGTCGAATTCGCTTTCGCGCCCAACTGGACCGCCAAAGCCGAGTATCTCTTCGTCGACTTGAACAACGGAACCTGCATAACGGCGTGCGGCGGGGCCACTCCGCCGGTTTCGGTCAAGTTCACCGAGAACGTCCTTCGCGCCGGCATCAACTTCAAATTTAATCCGTGGTGACGGACTAAACTTCGGATCGTAATTGCGGAAACCCCGGGCCTTGCCCGGGGTTTTTGTTTGCGCGGCCAGGAAGCGCAAATTGCGCTGGCGTTGCGAAAATGAAACTATGGCGCCGCTTCCCTCACCTCTCCTTCCAGTGAAGCAGGCCAGCGCGCGAACGTTTCATGACGCTTGAGTTTTATCGCGGCGACGCCAACCGGCCGTGGCGATGGATGCTGGCGATCGATGCGGCGATCGCGGCACTTTCTTTTCTGTATCAGATTTTTTTCCACGTCCCGCTGCTTGAATACAGCCAGTATCTGACGACCTATCATTTCGGTTTCGCGCGCCGCGCGCTGGTCGGCAGCATCATCGCCTTGTTCACCGACCACGTGCCGATCTCACTGGTCTATGTCCTCGGCATTATCATCTGGCTCGTGACCGTCGCGCTTTTTGTCGCCGCCTTCCGCAAAGCGTTCGGACTGACCCAAAACACTTTCGCGCTGTTCGTGTTCGTCATTGGCTCGCCGTTCTTCTTCAAGAATTTCATGATCTCGCTCGGCTACTTCGACATTTACGGCTGCGCCTGGGCGCTGGTTGCGTTGCTGATCGGCACCGGGCCGCTTTATCCGCTGATCATTGCCGCCGGATGCGTCGTCCTGATCCTGATGCATCATCTGCATTTTCTGCTGTACCTGCCGACCATCGCCTTCATTGTCGCGATGCGTTACGGGCTGCGCCCGAATCTTTCCGCCGGCAAAATCGCTTACGGCATGGCCCTCGCGGCCCTGCTCGCCGCGGTTTTCGTGCTCACCGCCCTGTTCGGGCGCATGCCCGTGCCGCTCGAAACTTACCTCGCTTATGTGGGCGCGCGAGCTACCCACCCGATCAATCCCGAAACCGCATGGCTTTGGTACGCAACGCTGCCCCAGGAGCTGGGGCTGACACGATTTCATTTCGTCAAAAACGCGCTTCGTTTGCCGGTCTATGCCGCCTTGATCGCTCTCCACATTCCGGTCGCGCGCTATATCGCCACGCTCATCGCCGCCCTGCCGGCGCGCCACCTTCGCGTCGTCGCGATATTGGGACTGACCGGCATCACCGCCGCCTACGTCGTCATTTTCGTGGTGGCGTTCGACTATTCGCGTTGGGTGTCGAATTGGGCGACGTGCATGTTCCTGTGCATGATGGCGCTCAAGCTGGCGTCGTCGGACGCTCCCGAGCCTACGGCGCCCCTCCGCCCGGATGACAAGACCAACCGCGTCCTCGGCTGGATTTCGACCGCTATTCCCAGGGTCGGGATCACCATTCCGTTTTGACGGAAAATCTCCCGGTTTTCCCCGGTAAAGCCGTGATCCGCGCTGGCAAATCCGCAACGTTCTCACTATGTTCGGTGCTGCGTCCTGACGGCATAGGCGGCCCTTTCCGCTCATTCTCGCGCAGAATCCACATTGCCGCAGGATTGTTCGCCCACAGTGCGGGTCCCGGTTTTGGCGGGACGAGCGGATGAGTGAATGACCGACCTGTTCGACAGTTCCGAGAAGAAAAACGGCCGGCGCGGCGGCCGTGCCGATTCGCGGACGATTTCCATCCGCGGCGCCCGCGAGCATAACCTCAAGAACATCGACCTCGACCTGCCGCGCGACGAGCTGGTGGTGTTCACCGGCCTTTCCGGCTCCGGCAAGTCTTCGCTCGCTTTCGACACCATCTATGCCGAAGGCCAGCGCCGCTATGTCGAGAGCCTTTCCGCCTACGCGCGGCAATTCCTCGAGATGATGCAGAAGCCGGACGTCGACCAGATCGACGGCCTGTCTCCGGCCATCTCCATCGAGCAGAAGACGACGTCGCGCAATCCGCGCTCGACCGTCGGCACGGTCACCGAAATTCACGACTACATGCGGCTGCTGTGGGCGCGCGTCGGCGTGCCCTATTCGCCCGCCACGGGACTGCCGATCGAAAGCCAGACCGTCTCGCAGATGGTCGACCGCATCATGGCGCTGCCGGAAGGCACGCGGCTTTATCTGCTGGCGCCGGTGGTGCGCGGCAGCAAGGGCGAGTACCGCAAGGAGCTCGCCGAGTTCGGCAAGAAGGGCTACCAGCGCGTCAAAGTCGACGGCAAGTTCTACGAGATCGGCGAAGTGCCGGCGCTCGACAAGAAATTCACCCACGACATCGACGTGGTGGTCGATCGGCTGGTGGTGCGGCCCGACATCGCCATCCGTCTGGCGGACTCGCTCGAACAGGCGCTGAAACTCGCCGATGGGCTTGCGGTCGCGGAGCTGGCCGACGCCACTTCGTCATCACCGGGCTCCGGCGAAAAGGAAGACGGGATGGCCGGGTCAAGCCCGGCCATGACGAGAAGAAGACCGAGCGCGCGAAAGCCAACCGGCAGCGCAACGAGACCGCCGAGCGCATTGTGTTCTCGGAAAAATTCGCCTGCCCGGTTTCGGGCTTCACCATTCCGGAAATCGAGCCGCGGCTGTTCTCGTTCAACAACCCGTTCGGCGCCTGCCCGAAATGCGGCGGCCTCGGCGTCGAGCAGCACATCGATCCGGAGCTGGTCATTCCCGACAAGGAGCGCACGCTGCGCAAGGGCGCGATCTCGCCGTGGGCGAAATCGTCGTCGCCGTATTACGTGCAGACGCTCGCCGCGCTCGGCAAGCACTACAAGTTCACGCTCGACACCAAATGGAAGGATCTGCCGAAGAAGACCCAGGACGCGATCCTCTACGGCTCCGGCGATACCGAGATCCGTTTCTCCTACGACGACGGCGTGCGCGCCTACGACACCAAGCGGCCGTTCGAAGGCGTCGTCACCAATCTCGAGCGCCGTTTCCGCGAAACCGATTCCGACTGGGCGCGCGAGGAGATTTCCCGCTATTTCACCGACGTGCCCTGCGAGGCCTGCCTCGGCTACCGGCTGAAGCCCGAAGCCTTGTGCGTTCGCGTCGGCGGCAATCACATCGGCCAGGTGTCCGATTTTCGGTTCGCGCCGCAGCCGAATGGTTCGCGGAGCTACCCGACAAGCTCAACGCCAAGCAGAACGAAATCGCTGTCCGCATCCTCAAGGAAATCCGCGCGCGGCTGAAATTCCTGGTCGATGTCGGGCTCGATTATCTCACGCTCGCCCGCGCGTCCGGCACCCTGTCCGGCGGCGAGAGCCAGCGCATCCGGCTGGCGTCGCAGATCGGCTCCGGGCTCACCGGCGTGCTCTACGTGCTCGACGAGCCGTCGATTGGGCTGCACCAGCGCGACAACGCCCGGCTTCTGGAAACGCTGCAGGCGGCTGCGCGACCTCGGCAACACCGTGATTGTGGTCGAGCACGACGAGGACGCCATCCGCGCCGCCGATTACGTGGTCGATGTCGGCCCCGGCGCCGGCGTGCATGGCGGCAGCATTATCGCCGCAGGGCACGCCCGACGACATCATGGCGGCGCCGAATTCGCTGACCGGCCAATACCTCAACGGCGTGCGCGAAATTCCGGTGCCGGAGCGGCGGCCGAAAAATCCGTCGCGCGTGCTCAAGATCGTCGGCGCGCGCGGCAACAACCTGAAAAACATCACCACCGAGATTCCGCTCGGCCTGTTCACCGCCGTCACCGGCGTCTCCGGCGGCGGCAAGTCGACGCTCCTGATCGACACGCTCTACAAGGCGCTGGCGCGGCGATTGAACGGCGCCAACGAAGCCCCTGCCACGTTCGACCGCATCGAGGGCATCGAGCACCTCGACAAGATCATCGACATCGACCAGTCGCCGATCGGCCGGACGCCGCGCATCAAATCCCGCCACCTATACCGGCGCGTTCACGCCGATCCGCGAATGGTTCGCGGGCCTGCCGGAAAGCAAGGCGCGCGGCTACGAGCCCGGCCGCTTCTCGTTCAACGTCAAGGGCGGGCGCTGCGAGGCCTGCCAGGGCGACGGCGTCATCAAGATCGAGATGCACTTCCTGCCCGACGTCTACGTCACCTGCGACGTCTGCAAGGGCAAGCGCTACAACCGCGAGACGCTGGAAGTCCTGTTCAAGGGCAAATCCATCGCCGACGTGCTCGACATGACGGTCGAGGAGGCGCTGGAATTCTTCAAGGCGGTGCCGCGGGTGCGCGACATTCTCGCGCTGCTGCGCCGCGTCGGCCTCGACTACATCCATGTCGGCCAGCAGGCGACCACGCTGTCGGGCGGCGAGGCGCAGCGCGTGAAGCTCGCCAAGGAACTGTCCAAGCGCGCCACCGGCCGCACGCTCTACATTCTCGACGAGCCGACCACGGGGCTGCACTTCCACGACGTGGCGAAGCTTCTGGAAGTGCTGCACGAGCTGGTGGAGAGCGGCAACACCGTCGTCGTCATCGAGCACAATCTGGAAGTCATCAAGACCGCCGACTGGATCATCGACCTCGGCCCCGAAGGCGGCGACGGCGGCGGCGAAATCGTCGCCGCCGGCACGCCCGAAGACATTGTGCGCGAGAAGCGCAGCTATACCGGGCAATTTCTCAAGCCGGTGCTGGCGCGCAGCTCAAATCAAAAGCGCAAGCGGCGCATCGAGGCGGCGGAGTAGCCTTGAATTCCGAAGAGCACACGCAGTGGGTGGGCGCTATAGTCTCCAATCTACAGGCCCTCGAAACCGTTTTACGATATTTTCTGGCGAAACTTCGCAATGAGGTTGTGGAATTTCCCAAAGACCGCGATCAAACAGTCAAAGTTTCATACCTCACACGGCGCACCACACTCGGCAAACTCATCAGAACATTTAATGAGGCTCTTGCCGAGCCGGAAAAGCAATTCGAGGTTGACATAGGGGTCGTGCATATCCGCGACGCCATCGCTCACGGGCGGCTCGTAACAACCACGGAACTCCCCTCTAGGTTATGGAAATTTGGACCCCGCAAAAACGGGAATGTCGATATCGAATTTTCCGAAGAGCTTACCGCGGATTGGCTCAAGAACACTTCCAATATGGTCCACCGCGAGAAACAAAAGGTGCTCGATTGCTTTACCGCTCGTGGCTATCAAGGATTACGCTAGCCGCGCAGCCGTTCCGTTTGGTGCCGATGGACCGCGCATAGCAAAAGGACTGCCATGCCCGACAACGGCCTTGTCACCGTCGCCAGCGCGTACAACGCGCGAGAAACGATAGAGCGCCTGCTCGCGGCGCTAAAGGCGCACAATATGACCGTGTTCGCGCGCATCGATCACGCCGCCGGCGCGGCGTCCGCAGGCCTGCCGCTGCGTCCGACCGAAGTGGTGTTGTTCGGCAATCCGAAAGGCGGCACCGCGCTGATGCAGGACCGGCAGACCGCTGGCATCGACTTACCGCTCAAGGCTTTGGTCTGGGAGGACGAAGCCGGCAAGACGCAAGTGAGCTACAACGATCCGCAATGGATCGCGCAACGCCACGGCCTCGGTGCGCACAGCGCCGGCCCGGTCGCGGCGATGAGCAAGGCGTTGCAGGAGATCGCGAAAGCGGCGACAGCGTGAGGCGCCGGAGGACTGATGCCAAAGTCCAAAGCGAAGGTAGCGGCTGATCCCTACCCCTACATCTACGTCAACGCCGACGGCACGGCGCGCGAACTGCATGCCAGTGAGCGCGAGTATCTGGAAACGCCGTTCAAGCTCGGCGACGGCGCCATGCCGTACATCAAGGACACTTACGAGGAGCGCAACGGCTGGGGCGAGCTGAGCGGCTATCTCAAGCGTGCGGCGCTGCCGGCCGGCACGGCGGTCGCGGATGCGCCGCTGGAGGATCCGCGCCGGCCGATCACCCGTGAGGACTTTGCCGCGTGGCTGCGCAGCAAGGGCGTCGACGTGACCGAGCACGGTGACGGCTCGATGACGGTGTCGAAGCCGCGGCCCGACGAACGCTGACACAGTGATGGCGTCACCACCGCTCGACCCGGTGGTCCATGCCGCCCTCACGCCCGCATGGATTGCCGGGTCAAGCCCGGCCATGACGGGCCAGAGGCGGCCCGTCAACTCCGCTCCAGCAGCTCGACCGACACACCCTCGGGCGCGCGCAGAAAACAGACGCGCACGCCGGGCCGCGCAACGGTCGGCTCCATGGTGAATTCGGCGCCCTTGCCCTTAAGTTCGGCCACAACCGTGTCGAGGCCGGTCACCGCCAGGCCGAAATGGTCGAGGCCACGATACGGCGTCTTCGGCGCGGCATTGACGCCGTCGCCGTCCTTGACCGGCATGATGAACACATCGGCGCCGCCAACCTTGAGGTCGATGCGCGGCGCGCCCTGCACCGTGCTGCGGATCACTTCAGCGCCGAGCATTTTCTCGAACCACGCCGCCATCGCCTCCGGGTCGGTGGTGCGAAGATGAATGTGGTCCCAAGTGAACTTGGACGTGAACTTGGTCATTTACGTCTTTCTCCTTGCCATGCCGTTCTGCAAACTTTGCTACACTATCGCCACCGCATCCATCGCCACCAGCACGCCCGAAATGTCGGCGCCGAAGCGGGCCATGGCGCGGGCGGGCTTTCTGCCGGGAAAGAACTCGGCGTAAGCGGCGTTCATCTCCGGATAAAGCTCCGGCCGCGCCAGAAGCACCGTGATCTTCACCACGCGGTCGAGCGACGAACCGGCGGCCTTGAGGATAGTCTCGACGTTGCGCAAGCATTGCCGCGTCTGCTCGGCCATAGTGGCGCCGGCAATTTCGGTCGGTCCACCGCCCGGCTTGACCGGGATCTGGCCCGAAACGAACACAAACCCGTTGGCAATTACCGCATGCGAATATGGCGAATGCGGCTGCGGGTAACCGGGAACGTCGACGTGCCGGATCGCGGTCATGGCGTTGAAGTATCGATCTTGCTGAGAACCTCTTGCATCTTCTGCAACACCTCACGGGTCTTCTCGGCATAGAACGCGTTGATCACCTCGCTGACCGCCTGCACCTTTGGATCGAGCGGATTGATGCCGGCCGCCACCAGCCGGCTGTGCAGCTCCTTGAGCACTTCGTCTTTCTCGAACATCTCGCCTCCAGTCGCCTGCGCGCTCGCGTCCACTCCGCCATCGTCATTGCCGGACTTGATCCGGCAATCCATGCGGCCGACACGTCTGTATGACCACCGGGTCAAGCCCGGCGGTGACGACGTATGAGATGCATTACCATCATCCCGCACCGAGTGCGCGGTCACGCCGCCCTTTTTGCCCGCCAGCGCGGGCTTCAGCTCGCGCTTGACTAAATCGAAGAGCGCATCCTGCTCCCGGTTGATCCGCGTGAGAATGATGTGATCGAAGCCCGCCTCCACGTATTTGCCGATCGCTGCAAGCATCTCCCGTTTGCCGTCGCGCCTTCCCAAATAACATACGATCCGCGTTCCGTCGGCAAAAGGGAGCGACCCATGCCCACCGATCTGCCCCGCCTTATCGGCATCAATCACGTCGCGCTCGAAGTCGGCGACATCGACCAGGCGCTGGCCTTTTACGGCAAGATTTTCAGCTTCACCTTGCGCGGCCGCGGCAAGGGTCAGGCCTTCATCGACATGGGCGATCAGTTCCTGGCGCTGATGCAAACAGAAACACCTCACCAGGATCGCGGCCGCCATTTCGGCCTGGTGGTCGACCATCGCGACCGCATACGCGAACTCGCCGAGGCCGCCGGCGCTAAGATGGTCGATGGGCCCTTTGTCGATTTCGTCGATCCGTGGGGTAACCGGATCGAGATCGTCGCCTACGCCGACGTTCAGTTCAGCAAGGCGCCCAACGTCTTGCGCGGCATGCAGTTCGCCGGCGAAAAAAGCGCCGACGCGAAAAAGCAATTGGCGAAAAAGAACATGGCGCCGTAATCGTGCATTGTTGCCGTCCGCTTGCACGGCCGCTTCTCCCCCGGTACGCATTGCTGCAACAACACCGAAACCCCCAAGGAGCCGCGCGTGAGCGAACCGAACATGGATCTGGCGCATCTCGGCCACGTCGAGATTTTGACGCCGAAGCCCGATGAATCGCTGAAGTTCTTCACCAACGTCTTCGGCATGACCGAGTCCGGCCGCAAGGGCGATAGCGTTTATCTGCGCGGCTGGGACGATTACGAGCGCGCCACGCTGAAAGTGACCGCGGCAAAAACCGCCGGCGTTGCCCACACCGCGTTCCGCACGCGCAGCCCGGAGGCGCTTGAACGCCGCGTCGCGGCGCTCAAGGACACATCCCACCACGTCGGCTGGAACGACGGCGACGTCGGCCACGGCCCGGCCTATCAATGCCGAGACACCGACGGCCACCTGATCGAGCTTTACTACGAGACCGAGTGGTACCAGCCGCCGGCCGATCTAAAACCCGCGCTGAAAAACCAGGCGCAGAAATATCCGGCGCGTGGCATTTCGGTGCGCCGGCTCGATCATCTCAATTTCTTCGCCGTCGACATCCCCGGCGCCCGGCGCTTCTACATGGAAAAGCTCGGCATGCGCATGACCGAGCAGATCCTGTTCGAAAGCGGTGAGCAGGCGGTCTGGCTCACCTGCACCAACAAGACCTACGATCTCGCCATCGCGCACGATCACTCGGGCGTGCCCGGACGGTTCCACCACGTCACCTATGCGGTCGACAGCCGCGAGGACGTGCTGCGCGCCGCCGACATTTGCCTGGAGAACGGCGTGTTCATCGAGACCGGACCGCACAAGCACGCCATCCAGCAGACCTTCTTCCTCTATCTCTACGAGCCCGGCGGCAACCGCGTCGAAGTCGCCAATGCCGGCGCCCGGCTCATTCTGGCGCCCGACTGGAAGACGGTAGTGTGGAACGAAGCCGAACGGAAAAAAGGCCAGGCCTGGGGGCTCAAGACCATCGAGTCGTTCCATAGCCACGGCACGCCGCAAGTTCCGCGCAAGGAGGCCGCAGAATAACTGCGACCGCGATCTGAGCAAAACGAGCGGGCCGGCAAAGCAAATATTAAGCAGCGCGATGTAACGGTGACGCCCCCCGGGTTCACCGATTTCCTTCCCGGTAATTTCGCCGAAGGATGACGCCATGCCGCTCCTGTCCCGCATCGCCGCTGATTGGCAGAAAGCGCTGCCGGTTCTCGCCATCCTCGGCGCTGCCATTTGGGTTATCGCGTTCTGGGGCGATCCGATAAGCGAGCGCGCGCTGTTTGCCGCCCTGCTGGTGATCTACTTCGTGCACCAGATCGAAGAGCATTTGTGGCCCGGCGGGTTCCGCCAGTTCACTGACGCCCACGTTTTCAAGAGCGGCAACGACGACTGGCCGGTGGATGTCGGGGGCGTTGCCCTGGTCAATATCGCTTATGTCTGGTTGCCGGTCGCGCTCGCGGTCGCGTTCCCCCAGTCCCTGCGCTGGGTCGGCCTCGGCTGGGTCGGGCTGACCCTGATCAACGGCATCATTCACATCGTGACCACGATCCGGCTGCGGATCTACAACCCCGGCCTGGTCACCGGGATCGTGCTGTTCCTGCCCTTCACCATTTTCGTGCTGGCGCACGAAGTCGCGCACGGCATGCTCACCGGCGCCCAAGTCGGCTGGATCGCGCTTGCCGGTATCCTGCTTCACCTGCCGGTCGCGGCATTGTTCATCACGAACTATTTGCGCGGACGGCGAATGGCCGCGGCGTAACCTTCTTGCATCGGCTCACGCCGCAGCAAACAGTCCGGCGTGCTCGCGGCGCAATTCACGCTTGAGCAGCTTGCCGCTCGGGTTCTTCGGCAAGACTTCCGCAAACACAATCTCCTTCGGCACTTTAAAGTGCGCCAGATGTTCGCGACAGTGAGCCAGAACGCCGTCCTTTGACAGCGTGTGTCCCGCTTTGACGACGACAACAGCGAGCACCGCTTCGACCCAGCGCGGATGGGGCACGCCGACCACCGCCACCTCGGAAACCTGCGGCAGCTTGTAGATCGCCTCCTCGACGTCGCGGCTGGCGACATTCTCGCCGCCGGTCTTGACCATGTCCTTCTTGCGGTCGACGACGTAGATGTAGCCGTCGGTGTCGATCGTGGCGAGATCGCCGGAATGAAACCAGTCGCCCTCGAAAGCTGATTTGGTGCGCTCGTCGTCGTGAAAATAGCCGAGCATCAGGTGCGGCGAGCGATGCACGATCTCGCCGATCTGGCCCGGCGCCACGTCGCGCATTTCATCATCGACCACGCGGGTCTCGACATTGAGCGCGGCGCGCCCGCATGAGCCCGGCTTGCGCAGCTGATCTTCAGGACCAAGCATGGTGGCGAGCGGCGCGATTTCAGTCTGGCCATAGAGATTCCACAGCCGCACGTTCGGCATGCGCTTGGCCATTTCGCGCATCACTTCGACCGGCATGATCGAGGCGCCGTAGTAGCCTTTCTGCAGGCTCGAAAGGTCGGTCCTATCAAATAGCGGCGAACGCAGCAGCGAGATCCATACGGTCGGCGGGGCGAAGAACGAGGTGACACGGTGGCGCTCGATCAGCGGCAGGAGATTATCGGGCACCGGCTTCGCTGTGATGACGTTGGTCGAGCCGACATAGATCGCCGGGCCGAGAAATACGTCGAGCTGGGCGCAGTGGTAGAGCGGTAGCGCGTGCAGGGCGAGATCGTCGCTGGCGATCGCAGCGTCAGCGACACAGCTCACATACTGCCAGATCACCGCGTCGTGGCTGAGCATGGCGCCCTTCGGTAGTGATTCAGTCCCGCTGGTGTAGACGATTTGCGCGAGATCGCCGCCAGAGAGCTCCACCTCCGGCGGCACGGCGTTGGACAACAGCTCGTCGAAAGCAAGCATACCCGTGACCGGCGCCGTCTTCTCCTCCGACGGCAGCCAAATCATTTCGCGCACATTGGTGTCGAGCGCGGCCGCGGCACGCGCAACTTCGGCGAGACCGGAATCGGTCGCCAGAATTTCAGCACCGGCATGCCGGAGGATGAACGCCGCCTCCTCGGGCTTGAGCATGAAATTGATCGGGACCAGAACTGCGCCGAGTCGCGCCAACGAAAACCGCAAAGCAGCGAAGGCGTGCGAGTTGCGCGACAGAATTGCGACGCGCGCACCCTTTCCGACCCCACGCCCGGCAAGGCCGGCGGCGAGGCGATCGCAAATTGCGTCAAATTCCGCGTAACTCCAGGTCGTATCCCCGCAAATAACTGCCGTCTTGTTGGGAAACCGCCTGGCGCTCCGGCGCAACAAGTCCGCAAGCGTTTGGCGGCGAAGCGCGGCATGCATGGGAGCTCTCCCCGGATCAGTGATTTGTCGCGCAATTATGAACGGGCCCGGCTGCTTTGCCTATGCGGCGACGGCGCCCCTCCCCTTGCCGCAATCGCTTCCTACATAGGCCGAAGTTGCGCGACCCAAACGGAGAGACGCAATGACCCCCCAGGAACAGCAGTTGGTAGAAGAATTATTCGATCGCCTGGCTCAGGTTGAAAACATGCCGCGCGATCCGGAGGCCGAACGCCTTGTCGCGCAAGGCCTGAGCCGGGCTCCGCATGCCCTCTACGCGCTGACTCAGACGGCGCTCATTCAGGATGAGGCGCTCAAGCGCGCCAATGCGCGCATTGAGGAACTTGAGGCCCAGCTTGACGGTACAGGTGCACCCGAGGAGCAACGCGGAAGCTTCCTCGATTCCATGCGCGAGGCAGTTCTCGGTCCACGCAGTTCAGCGCGCGGTTCGGTGCCAAGCGTACGTTCAGGAGCAACACAAGCCGGTTACGGGCCGCAAGGTCAGCCGCCCGATTATCCCCCGCCGATGCCACCCGGCTATGGCGGCGGACCGCCGTTTGGCGGCGGCGGTTCGTTTCTTGGCGGCGCGGCGTCCACTGCCGCGGGCGTGGTCGGCGGCGCGCTGATGCTTGACGCCATCCGGGGCATGTTCGGCCACCATGGCGGCGGCTATGCGCCAAGCGGCTTGGGAAACTTTGCCGGGGATCGCTCGTCGCCATGGCGCGACTCGGCTGGCAGTGCCGCCGACAGCCAACTCGCGCGCGACGCCGGAATAGATCACATCGGCAATCGCGCTCGCGATTCCGACGATCGGCAGGCGCTGGCCGATGCGGACCAGGATCAGGACCAAGATCAGGACGACGACGACTTCGACAACGACGACGATTGGGGTTCGTCGGACGGTGGCTATGATGACGCTTGAGCGCCCAGGCTCGTCAGCATCGCTCCGAAGAGCAACTAAAGTTGCCAGTTACTTGAAATAGGTGACGCCGCACACCTGCTTGCCGATGCGCGTTTCCAGCGATTGCTTGGTCGCGGCCGCCTTCGTGCCCGGCTTGGGGAAACTCATATTCGATAGTGACGAAATCCCCCTCGGCCGCATTGACGGCCGCATCGTAGGCGTGCTGGCCGATCGGTTCGTCCTGATACTTCAACTCGCGCACATCAGTCCCGAGCATCACCGGGCTCTGGAATGCGGTGAAATTGCCGTCGGGAAGGCTGAAGCAAAAGACAAAGAGATCCCGGTCGCGGAATTGCTTGTTCTTTTCGTCGTTGAATTGCTTGAGGGCCCCCGTCGGATCGGCCTTGAGCGCGGTCACGGCACGCTCCAGCATGGCTTTGCCGTCGTCCGCCGAGGCAAACCGATCGGCGGCCAGGGCGGCGCCGCCGACAAGCGCTACTATAAAACTCAACGAAGCACATACGGTTCTTGTCATAGCGCTCTGCCGACTCCGGATTGGGGTGAAAGCGCCGCAGGGGAATATACATTTCCGACGGCCGGCCGAACGTAAATCCGTCAAATCCGAAGAAATTAGGGCAACGCTCGGGGCGGCCTTTGTCAGTGCTGAGGCCTCCCAGGGTGGCCTCCCCAGCACTTTCACCCATAGAAACCAAGCCAGTGTGATCCCGGTCATATTCTTGATCCGGATTTTGCCGATTGTAGGCTGTACAACCATGGGGGGTAAAAATGCGCCTGAAGATAACATCGCAGACCGCGCGGCGATCCGGGCATTTTCGGGCCCGCCTTCTTGCGGGTCTCGCCGTTTCCGGCGCCTGGGTATTGTCGTGGCCGGCAGCCGCCCAAGACGCGGGTGGCAAATTTCTGGACGCCAAGTTCTGCAGCGACGCGCTCAACCTCAATCCGGGCTCCGACTACGACGGTGGCTCGTGTCAATTATGGAAGCTTGTTCCAGATGCCGACGGCTGGTCAAAGCTTCAGCTCAAACGCAACGGAAAATTTCTCGACGCCAAGTTTTGTAGCGACGAGCTGAACATGAATCCGGGCTCGACGTTCGACGGCGGCTCCTGCCAATTGTGGAAGCTTGTGCCTGACAGCGATGGCTGGTCGCGCCTGCAAATCAAACGCAACGGCAAATTTCTCGACGCCGACCAGTGTTCGGACAACGTCAAGTTAAGCGAGTCATCCGACTTCGCCGGTGGCGCCTGCCAGCTGTGGCGGCTCGTTCCCACCGACGGCGGCTGGGCACGACTGCAAATCAAATTTGCCGGCGCGCCTCCGCCCGATACCGCCGAAGAGTTTGACTGGGGCGGCAACAGCTATGGCTGGTACGACGACGGCTGGAACGGACCCGGCTGGTACATCATCGGATTAGAGCGCCTCCGAGGCCGCGGCTTTGGCGGACGTGAAGGCTGGCGCGGCTGGCACCATCACGGCAACCACCCGCATGTCGATCATTCCCGCCCGAAACACGAAGAGCACAAGGGCGGTGGGGAACATGGCGGCGGCGAACATCACGGTCATCCACATCCGAATGGCGGCGGTCATCCGGGTGGCGGTGGTCACCCACACGGTGGTGGTGGCGGTGGGGGCGGTGGCGGTCATCCGCATGGCGGTGGTGGCGGAGGCGGCGCTCACAAAAAACACTAACGACGAGAAGGCGCGACGGCGAGTTCTTCCAGCCGCGCAGCCAACTGCCTGAGCTGCCACTTTTCCGCAAGCGCCGCCGCGTTGGCCCATGTCGGCGCCTGATCCGGCAAACGCGGCATCGGCGCTTTGCGGTCCATTGTGGCGATGGAGCGATAGAGCCTCAGGTCGTCGGCGTATTTGGCATAACGCCCGGCTTTGAGGATTGCGTCCAAAGTGCCGAATTGCCGCAGTAATCCGGCAGCGCCGGCCGCGCCCAAGCCAGGCGCGCCGGGCAGCTTGTCGGACGGGTCGCCGCGCAGCGCAATGAAATCCGGTACCTGACCCGGATCAACGCCGTAGCGCGCGCGGACTTCCGCCGGACCGATGCGCTCCACGCCGCCGCCGCGGATCGGATAAAGCACCGTGGTTGTATCCGAAACCAGCTGAAACGTATCCCGATCGCCGCTCGCGACGAGAACCGTGCCGCCGCGGCGTTCCTCGACGGTGACTGCCGCGGCCAGAAAATCGTCGGCTTCGTAGCCGGCTCCCTTGGCGTTCGCGAAGCCGCACGCCGCAACGAACTCCGGAATCACTTCGAGTTGCTCGATGATGTCATCGTCAAACTCTCGGCCACTCTGGTAGGCGGCGTATGCTTCGTGCCGGTAAGTCGGCGCCTCGTAGGTATCCCAACCGACCAGCACAGCGCGCGGCCTCTCCTCGCGATAAAGCCGCAGCAGCAGATTAGCGAAGCCAAGTATCGCGCCGGCGGGCCGATTGCCTTTGCGCCTGATGCTCTTCGGCAGTGCGTGATAGGCGCGATGCGCGAACGAATCGCCGTCGATGACGAGAAGCGGACGCCGGATTGCCTTGGTTGTTGGCTTGCTCGCCCGCTTGGTCGGCCGCTGATTTTCCTCTTTCTTGCGCCGTGCGGGATTCCGGAACGGGTCTGCGCTTTCGCGGTGACGCGCCGGCGCTCTCGCGCAATTCGATCCACACCGGCGCATGGTCGCTGGCGTTTTCCTTGCCGCGCACCCCGCGATCCACGCCGCCGTCGAGGAGCCGTTTCGCCGCGTTCGGGCTGAGCAACAAATGATCGATACGCAGGCCCGCGTCACGCGGCCAGCGTTCGCGGAGGTAACTCCAATAACTGTACATCGGCTCGTTCGGATGCAGCGTCCGAATGGCATCGCGCCAACCCTGGCGCAGGATTTCCGCGTAACGCGCGCGGCTTGCCGGCTGGAGCAGAGCGTCGCGGTCATAAGACTTCGTCGGATAGATATCGCGACTGGTCGGCACCACGTTGTAGTCACCCGCCAGCACCACCGGAACCCCGGCGGCGATGAGTTCCTCAGCATGCGCGGCGAGCCGGTCCATCCACGCAAGCTTGTAGCTGAATTTCGGCCCTGGCTGCGGATTGCCATTGGGCGCATAGAGCGACGCAATCAGCACCCCATTGACCGCTGCCTCGATGTACCGGCTTTGCCGGTCACCGGCGTCGCCCGGAAGCTCAGTGCGCGTGATCACCGGCTCACCATCACGCGCGAGAATGGCGACGCCGTTCCAAGATTTCTCGCCGCGCCAGACGGCGCCATAGCCCACCTTCTCGACCGCGGCTTTAGGAAATTCCCGGTCCGCCGCTTTCAGCTCCTGGAGGCAAACGACATCGGGCTTTGCCGCGCGAAGGTAACCGAGCAGATTGGGGAGCCGCTTGATGATGTTGTTGATATTGAAGGTCGCAATTTTCATTGGAGCACAACGAACTCACAGGATAGGCGGCGACGCGGACGGAACGTATATTAGCCGCATGGCCTCAACTATCCGCGACAACACCGCCCTCTCCCGCTTCGAGCTTGACGCCGAAGGCGTCACCGCCGTGGCGAACTATCGCCTGTCCGGCGACGTGATGACAATCACGCACACCGAAGTGCCGCCGGATGCGCGCAACAGAGGCATCGCCTCACGCCTCATTGAAGGAATGCTCGTGGAAGCCCGGTCGCGCGGGCTCAAAATCGTCCCGCTCTGTTCATTCGTCAAAACATATGTGGATCGGCATCCAGAGGTCAGAAACCTTCTTGCGTAACGCAACCAAACTGATTACCCCGCAATCCGCCCGGCCAAACAACTCCACCGGGTTTCAACATACGTCCCAGCCGCCACGTCGATCATCAAGGTTCGTCGTAGGCAATAAACCTAACTATTTTCCATGTACCGTCGGCCTGTCTCTTGAACACGTCGATCCCGTGTTCCTTTGAGACCTTGGGCGGGGCGCCCGGCTTCGTAACCGCGAGGGTCCAGACCAGTCGCACCGTTGCCAAGTCGCCCGAAACCAGTACGTCCTTGACCGCCAAAGAGTAGGCGTATCGTTTTGCTCGGTCGGTCAAGGAACGACGGAGGCCGTCGCATATGTCTTTGTAATTGCGCTCCGGGAAGCCGCGGTAGTCATAACGAAGGTCAGAGGAGAAGAGATTACAAGTCCCCTCCACGTTGCCGGCGTTGAAATCGTCGGTCCATTTAGCCAGCGCTGCTCGTATCGCGCCTTGATCGCTTTCCGGAGGCTGAGCTATCGAGCGTGGCGTCGGAGCAAGCGTGAAGGCCAATGAGACCGCCGCCGCAAACAGCGTCATCGCTACAGAGGGGTTCGGTCGTCCCCTAATTGTATTTTTCCTCGCAACCGCGTCGGCTGACTTCATCGGGTGATAACGCCTCAGAGTCTTGGTAGCGGCCGCTTGCCTTTGGCGTTCTGGCTCGGCACCTTCACCCAGGCTTCGCCATCCAGCACAATTTCGCCGTCGACCTCGCATTGACACGAGAGTCGCGCACGGCACTTCTCGGCGATGAGCTCCGCGACCGTTACCGTCACCACCACGGTGTCGCCGATCTTGACCGGTGCGCGAAAATTCAGGGTTTGCGAAATGTACACGGCGCCGGGCCCGGGCAGCCGCGTTCCGAGGACCGCCGAAATGAGACTTGCCGTGTAGAGGCCGTGCGCGATCCGGGTACGAAATGACGTCTTGGCGGCGAAATGCTCGGAGAGATGGATCGGGTTGCGATCGCCGGTCAATTGCGCGAAGCCGACCACATCGGAAGCGGCGACGGTCTTGTTCAGGCGTTCGGTCATGCCGACCGACAGGTCTTCGAAGAACAAGGTGCGAAGCGTGAGCAGCTGTTGAGATGTCATCGCGGCATTGGAACGCGCAACGAGGGTACCCGCAAGCTGGACATTAGCAGTGGGATCAGGTCAAGGAATTAGCGCTTGGAATACCTTTCCCATCCGGGCGTTTTTCGCTGTTGAGGCTCCCATGGTCGATCTCGGCCGCATCCTCCCCGGCCTCAAAGGATCCGCGCATCTGCTGGTGGGGCCTGAGCATACCGCGCCATTTGTCGGCTCCGGCCGCATACCGGTTTTGGCCACACCGGTCATGATCAACGTCATCGAAGCGGCGGCACTTAATGCAATTGAGCATCTCCTGCCCGACGAACATCAGAGCCTCGGCACCCATCTCGACGTAAGCCATGTCGCCGCAACGCCCGTCGGCCTACGCGTGACCGCCACTGCCGAAGTTTTGCAGATTGACGGCCGTAACGTGGTTTTTCGGGTGGAAGCCCGCGACGACTTCGAAGTTATTGGCGGCGGCACCCACCGTCGCGTCGTGGTCAGCGTTCCGCGCTTCGATGCCCGGATCCAGCGCAAGCTGCCGGGCGGCACACGACCGCAAACGTAATCATTCCCCGCAGCTTCGGCATTCCGCGAGCCGGAAACTACGAATTGCCGCGGCGTCACGCCCGCGAACGGCCGGCAATCAATCCCAGCACAAACAGGATGACGGCACCGATCACTGCGGCAATGGCGTGGGTTTTGTGGATGTGTTGGGAACCCGCTTCATAACCGGGCATGAAGGTCGGCAACGAGCCCGCCGGAATTGCGAAATACACCACGGCGGCGATCAGGCAGATGATGGCGAGAACGTAAGCGATCATTCGCATCGAGTCTTGTCCTTTGGATTTAGCGCCACACGCGACGTCGGGGAACGTAGCGGATCAGCGTAGTGCTGACGCGCCTTAATGTTGAGGCGGCGGCGTGCCGACGGGCGGGCCGCGCGGATCGTCCTTGTTGGACATGCAGTTCTTCATGAACGCCTTGCGGGCGGCCCCCTCAAGCTTCTGATCGTCGGCGCCGAATTTGCACGTCGCCATTTTGTCCTTCGATGTCGCCGCAAGTGCCGGCAGCGCCGGCCAGCATCACCGCCAACATCGCGGTCGCGATCAGGTAACGAAGCATGACTTGATTCCTCGAGACAGTAGTCATCCTAGCATCAATCCCGCGGATGGTGGAGCTAGTTCGGCGGCGACTTCGGGCAACGATACAGCGTTGCGCTATAGGTCTTGTTGGTGTCGATGAAGGCTACGGTGTTGTTCGATTTCATTGTGAAGGTGACATCACCCATCAACGGGCCCGCCGGAAACTTGCACTCGACGTGCCCGATCACACTTTTGCTGTCGACCTTAGAATCGAGAAATGTGCAAACGCCGACCTTCGACTCGATTTCCTGGGCCGTGATGTGCACTTTGGTTTCGGGCCGGTCCTTGCCGTCGCCCTTACACGGAACGTTCTGGGTGTAATCTCCGCTCAGCCAGAAGCTATCCTCGGCATACGCGCCAGCGACAGTTACGATCAGAGCCGTGCAGGCGACCAGCCAGCCAACGAGCCTCATCGGAACACCTATGCATTGTTGCAGCCCGGTTCGCGCGCGAAGTTTACCGAATCCCATCCGGCGAGCAATCGGTCGGCGACATAAAACCAATGTTGTGACGAGTTATCACCTTGAACGTGGGGATAAACGCAAAAGCGGCGCCACGTTGGGCGCCGCTTTGCCGTTCAATTCGCGCTATCAATGCGCTGTCAAACCCGAAGAGTCTTCTTCGACGATGGGTTCGGCGACTTCGGCCGGTTTCGCGGCCGCCTCGTCCCAGGAGATCGCCTCCGGCATTCGCACCAGCGCCCGTGTCAGCACCTCGTCCATGCGCGACACCGGGATGATGTCGAGCCCACTTTTGATGCTGTCGTTGATCTCGACGAGATCCTTGGCGTTTTCCTCGGGGATAAGCACCGTCTTGATGCCGCCCCGGTGAGCCGCCAACAGCTTCTCTTTCAGACCGCCGATCGGCAACACCCGGCCCCGCAGCGTGATTTCGCCGGTCATGGCGACATCGCGATGCACCGGAATGCCAGTCATCACCGAAACAATGGCGGTGACCATGGCGACGCCCGCGGACGGACCGTCCTTCGGCGTTGCGCCTTCAGGCACGTGAACGTGAATGTCCCGCTTGTCGAATGAAGGCGGTTCGATACCGAAAGCGGTCGAGCGCATGCGCACATACGACGCCGCCGCCGAGATCGATTCCTTCATCACGTCGCGCAGATTCCCGGTGACGGTCATCTTGCCTTTGCCGGGCATCATTGCGGCTTCGATGGTCAGAAGCTCACCGCCAACGTCGGTCCAGGCAAGGCCGGTGACGACGCCGACCTGATCCTCGTCCTCGACTTCGCCGTAGCGGAATTTCGGCACGCCAAGATAGGTGCTGAGACTTTCCGCCGTGACGTCAACCGAGGCGCTTTTCTTGACCGTGAGTTCCTTCACCGCCTTGCGGATCAGCGTCGACAGCTCGCGCTCGAGATTGCGGACGCCCGCCTCGCGGGTGTAGCGGCGAATGAGGGTCAACAACGCGTCGTCGTCGATCGACCATTCTTTCGGCTCGAGTCCGTGCTTGACGGTCGCGTGCGGAATCAAATGCTTACGCGCGATCTCCACCTTTTCATCCTCGGTGTAGCCGGCGATGCGGATGATCTCCATCCGATCCATCAGCGGCGGCGGGATGTTGAGCGTGTTCGCCGTGGTGATGAACATCACGTTCGACAGATCGTAGTCGACTTCCAGATAGTGATCGTTGAACGCGTGGTTCTGTTCCGGATCGAGCACTTCAAGCAGCGCCGACGACGGGTCGCCGCGGAAATCGGCGCCCATCTTGTCGACTTCGTCGAGCAAGAACAGCGGATTCGAGGTTTTCGCCTTCCGCATCGACTGGATGATTTTGCCAGGCATCGAGCCGATGTAGGTGCGCCGGTGTCCGCGAATCTCGGCTTCGTCGCGCACGCCGCCGAGCGAGACGCGCACAAACTCACGCCCGGTCGCCCGCGCGATCGATTTGCCCAGCGAGGTCTTGCCGACGCCAGGCGGACCGACCAGACACAGGATCGGTCCGGTCAGCTTGTTGGCGCGTTGCTGGACCGCGAGATACTCAACGATGCGCTCCTTGACCTTCTCGAGGCCGTAGTGATCCGCCTCGAGAATCTGCTCGGCCAGCGTCAGATCCTTTTTGACCTTGGACTTCTTGTTCCACGGGATCGACAGCAACCAGTCGAGATAGTTGCGCACGACCGTCGCTTCGGCCGACATCGGTGACATCTGCCGCAGTTTCTTGAGCTCGTGCTGCGCCTTTTCGCGCGCTTCCTTCGAGAGCTTGGTGCGCTTGATCTTCTCTTCGATCTCGGCGAGTTCGTCCTTGCCGTCCTCGTCGCCCAGCTCCTTCTGGATCGCCTTCATCTGTTCGTTGAGGTAATACTCGCGCTGGGTCTTCTCCATCTGGCGCTTGACGCGCGTACGGATGCGCTTCTCGACCTGAAGCACCGAAATCTCGCTCTCCATCAGGCCGAGCACTTTTTCCAATCGCTCGGTAACGACCGGAGTCTCGAGAATAACCTGCTTGTCGGGAATCTTGACGGCGAGGTGTGAGGCGACGGTGTCGGCCAACTTGGCGTAATCGTCGATCTGCTGAACGACGCCGACCACTTCCGGCGACACTTTCTTGTTGAGCTTCACGTAGCCTTCAAACTCGTTGACTACGGAGCGCGCCAGCGCTTCGGCTTCAACCTGGTCGCCGGATGCATCGCCGATGACCGTGGCGTCGGCCTCGTAATATTCCTCACGATCGGTGTAGCGGCCGACCTCGGCGCGAGCTGCGCCCTCGACCAGCACCTTCACCGTGCCATCGGGAAGCTTGAGGAGTTGCAGCACGCTTGCCAGCGTGCCGACACGATAAATTGCATCGGTCGCCGGATCGTCGTCGGACGCGTTCTTCTGCGTCGCAAGCAGAATGAACGTGTCCGAGCGCATCACTTCTTCGAGTGCCTTGATCGATTTCTCGCGGCCGACGAAGAGCGGAACAATCATGTGCGGGAAGACAACGATGTCCCGCAAAGGCAGCACCGGGTAGGCCCGGGTCTCACCGGTCACCAGCGGTTGCTTCGGCTTGGTGGCACTTGTCATGGCCCCATTTCCTTATTGTTGTGCACGTCGCTCACAACCCGCCATCGGCGCTGCCGCAATCGACTGCTCGCTACGCGATTTGGCGAAATGCCTCACGCGCTGAATATAGGTGGCGTTGACGCAAGAGCGTGTCAAGAAACCGCAGTTTTTCGCGGAAACCCGCACGGCGCTCGGCGGCAGCGATGCACTGCCGGCCGAATCGCGCATGCGGCAATCTGGCACCGTCTAGGCGCTCGCTCCGCCGGTCTCGCCGGCACGATCGGATCGATCGGCGTAGATGTAGAGCGGCCGCGCGCTGCCTTCGACGACCTCGCGCGAGATCACGACTTCCTCGACACCTTCGAGGCTCGGCAGATCGAACATGGTGTCGAGCAGAATGCCTTCCATGATCGAGCGCAACCCGCGGGCGCCAGTTTTGCGATCGATCGCCTTGCGCGCAATCGCTCCCAGCGCTTCTTCCGCCAGCGTTAGATCCACCGTCTCCATTTCGAACATCCGCTGATATTGCTTGACCAGCGCGTTCTTCGGCTCGGTGAGGATACGCTTGAGCGAAGCCTCGTCGAGATCCTCGAGCGTGGCAACGACCGGGAGCCGGCCGACGAATTCAGGAATGAGGCCGTACTTCAGCAAATCTTCGGGCTCGACCTCACGGAAAATCTCGCCCTGCTTGCGGTCTTCCGGCGCCATGACTCTCGCGCCGAAGCCGATTGAGGTCGAGCGGCCGCGAGCGGAAATGATTTTCTCCAGGCCGGCGAAAGCGCCGCCGCAGACGAAAAGAATGTTCGTGGTGTCGACCTGAAGGAATTCCTGCTGCGGATGCTTGCGGCCACCCTGGGGCGGGACGCTGGCAATCGTGCCTTCCATGATTTTCAGCAGCGCTTGCTGCACGCCTTCGCCGGATACGTCGCGCGTGATCGACGGATTGTCCGACTTGCGCGAAATCTTGTCGATTTCGTCGATGTAGACGATGCCGCGTTGCGCGCGCTCGACATTGTAGTCGGCCGACTGCAACAGCTTCAGAATGATGTTCTCGACATCCTCGCCGACGTAACCGGCTTCCGTGAGCGTAGTCGCGTCCGCCATCGTGAACGGCACGTCGAGGATGCGCGCCAGCGTCTGCGCCAGCAGCGTTTTGCCGGAGCCGGTCGGACCGATCAGCAGAATGTTCGACTTCGCGAGCTCAACGTCGTTGTGTTTGCTCTGGTGATTGAGGCGCTTGTAGTGGTTGTGCACGGCCACCGACAGCACCTTCTTGGCGTGGTCCTGGCCGATAACGTAGTCGTCGAGAACCTTGCGGATTTCGCGCGGCGTCGGAATGCCGTCGCGCGACTTCACCAGCGAGGATTTGTTTTCCTCGCGGATGATGTCCATGCAGAGTTCGACGCACTCGTCGCAGATGAAAACCGTCGGCCCGGCAATGAGCTTGCGGACCTCATGCTGGCTCTTGCCGCAGAACGAGCAGTAAAGCGTGTTCTTGAAATCGCCGCCGCCGACTTTGCTCATTCCCGTCTCCGTCTTCGTCGCGAGGGGAGCCTTTTGGGTTCCCGTACCCTACCGCCCGCCACGCTAAAAATCCGTAGCACTTTCCGCGACCTGCTCCCGCATGCGACGTTAGAGTGACAACACCTCAACACCCAGCACAAGCGTGCATGCTAACGGCGTGCCAATCAAGAATTTATTAACGATAACGAGAGTTTGACGTGGTGTGCTTTCCGGAACACAGTCGCGAACAACCCCCTTGACCAAAAAGCCGGCGGCAGTCCGCCGATGCCAATTCGGTCGTTCCATCTATACCTTGGCGAGCACAGTCGGTTCGAGTTTGAGGCCGGGTTCCTCCGGCCGCTTCTCGACGACCTTGTCGATAATGCCAAAATCCCTGGCCATTTCCGGCGTCAGAAACATGTCGCGCTCAAGCGCATCCTCGATCTTCTTCAGCGGCTGGCCCGTGTGCTTCACGTAAATCTCGTTGAGCCGACGCTTCAGATTGAGGATTTCCTGGGCGTGCAGCATGATGTCGGTGGCCTGCCCTTGGAAACCTCCAGACGGCTGGTGGACCATGATGCGGGCATTCGGCAGCGCAAAACGCAAATCCTTGGCGCCCGCCGCAAGCAGCAGCGAGCCCATGGACGCCGCCTGCCCGGTACACAACGTCGACACCGCCGGCCGGACGAACTGCATGGTGTCGTAGATCGCCATGCCCGAGGTCACCACCCCGCCCGGCGAGTTGATGTAGATCGAGACTTCTTTTTTCGGATTTTCCGCCTCGAGGAATAGTAATTGGGCAACCACCAGCGAGGCGACCCCGTCCTCGATCGGGCCGGTGATGAAGATAATCCGCTCCTTCAACAGCCTTGAGTAGATGTCGTAAGCCCTCTCGCCCCGGTTGGTCTGCTCGACCACCATGGGAACGAGATGCTGCATGTAAAAATCTACCGGATCGCGCATAGCTCACCTGTCAGGGCTTTGGGCTCACATTGAGAGCACAATGTGGCTTGAGTTCGGGGCGCTTGTCGAAGATTGTCCTGCGGCCAGGAACCAAGCGGCCCAGTTCCGCGGAGATATGTTCGAAGTTTGCGGCCACAAGACCGGCAATCGCCCCTGCGGCCGGCCATAATCCCTACTCCTCATCTTCCTTGAACAGCTCCTCCCGCGAAACCGGCTTGTCGGTCACTTCGGCGAGCTCAACGAGGAAGTCCACCACTTTGTCCTCGAATAGCGGTGCGCGCAGCGCGGCCAGCGCGTTCGGGTTCTTCTGGTAGTATTCCCAGATCTGCCGCTCCTGGCCGGGAAATTGCCGCACCTGCTCCATGACGGCGGAGCGCAACTGCTCGTCGGTCACCTTGATGTTATTGCGCTCGCCGATTTCCGCGATGACAAGGCCGAGCCGCACCCGGCGCTCGGCGATGCCGCGGTATTCGGCGCGCGCTTTCTCCTCGGTTGTCCCCTCATCCTCGAAGGTGCGGTTCTGGTCCTTCAGATCCTTCTCGACTTGCGACCAGACGTTGGCGAATTCCTGTTCGACCAGCGTCGGGGGCGGCTCGAACTTGTGACGCTCGTCGATCTGATCGAACAACGCCCGCTTGAGCTTGTGTCGCGTAGCGCCCGCGTGCTCGCGCGCGATGCGTTCCTTGACCGCGTCCTTGAGCTTGGCCAGCGAATCCACTCCGAGCGACTTGGCGAAGTCGTCATCGATCTTGACCTCGCCCGGCGTTTCAACAGCGCTGACAGTCACAGCGAAGGTCGCATCCTTGCCGGCGAGGTTGGTCGCCCGGTAATCGTCGGGAAATTTCACATCGAAGGTTTTGCTGTCGCCGGCTTTCACGCCGACGAGGTGCTCTTCGAACCCGGGAATAAATTGGCCGGACCCCAGCACGAGCGGCGCGTCCGTGCCTTTGCCGCCCTCAAACGGCACGCCGTCAATCGAACCTTCGAAAGATATTGTGACGCGGTCACCGTTCGCCGCGCCGTCGGTCTTGGCAACAAACGGCTTATTCTGCTCGGCGATGGTGTTGACGGCTTTATCGATCTCTTCGTCGCTCACTTCGGCCGTAAGCCGCGTCAGCTTGATCGACTTGAAGTCGACCAGCGTGATCGGCGGAACGATCTCCATCTCGACGGTGTAGGCGAGGTCGGATTTGCCCTCGATCACCTTCTCGACGTCAGCTTGCTCGGTCGGCAGCACGACCTTGGGCTCGATCGCGAGCTTGAGCTTGTTGTCTGCGATGATCTTTGAGTTGGCTTCATTAACGGTCGCCTCGATCACCTCCGCCATGGCCGACTTGCCGTAGAGGCGCTTGAGGTGCGCGACCGGAACTTTGCCCGGGCGGAAACCGCGAAGCTGCACCCGGTTTTTGAGGTCGTCGAGCCGCTCGTTGACTTTGGCTTCAAGATCGCTTGCCGGAACGACGACGCGATATTCGCGCTTGAGGCCGGCAGTGCTGGTTTCGGTGAATTCCATCGACATCACACTCAATCCGCCAAGAAACTCGCCAAGGTTGCCGGTTTCTGGGCTTTGCTTGGATAGCCGCCCGCTGGTGCGGGCGGAGGGGCTCGAACCCCCACGACTTTCGTCACGGGAACCTAAATCCCGCGCGTCTACCAATTCCGCCACGCCCGCGGACCGAGGGGCGGCCCGGCGGCGCGGCTTATAACACGCGCCATCCGCTGGGCACTATAAAAATAGCCGGGGAAAGCTAACCCTCTGCGTGTCGGCTCAGGTAAGGAGATCGCGGTACACTTTCGGCAACGCCTCGGACAAATCCTCCGAAATCAGACCGGGGCCAACAGCGCACGCGGCCTCGCCGTGAAGCCAAACCGCCGCCGCAGCAGCCTCGAATGCCGGCATTCCTTGCGCCAGCAGGCCGGCCACCATTCCCGTGAGCACGTCGCCAGCGCCAGCAGTCGCGAGATAAGGCGGCGCGTTGGCGGCAATCGCGGCTCGGCCATCCGGCGCAGCGACGACCGTATCCGCCCCCTTGAGCACGACGATCGTCCCCGTAAGCGAAGCCGCAAGGCGCGCCCGATCGAGCTTGGAGCCTGCTTCAGTTCGTTTGTCCAAGGCCCCAAAATACCGGTGAAATTCCCCGTCATGCGGGGTCATCACGGCGGGTCTGCTCCCGCGAGCGCGCAGCGCTTTGGCCAGGCGCGCGGGCTCAGCCGCGAAGCTCGTGATGGCGTCAGCGTCTAAAACAACCGCGCGCTCGCCCGCAAGTGCCGCAAGGACAGTCTCGCAGGTCGAGGGGCCCACGCCCAATCCAGGACCGAGGGCTAGGGCATTGAGCCGCTGGTCAGTCAAGAACTCGGAGAGTTCGCGCGCACCGTCGACCGGCCGGACCATGACGGCAAGATTTGCCGTGGCATTCACCGCAAGGGCGTCGCGTGGGCTCGCGATGGTCACCAACCCTGCCCCAGCGCGCAGTGCCGCCCTGGCGGCGAGCCGGGCAGCTCCCGTTGACCATACCGGACCGGAAACAATGACGGCGTGGCCGCGGTCGTATTTGTGCCCATCCGTTCCCGGACGCGGGAAAAGGCCGCGCCAAAGCTGCGGGCTATTTTCAAAGGTTTTCACGCCGATCTCCGGAATAACCTTTGCCGCAATGCCGATGTCCGCGACAGAGACGCGGCCGCAATGAAGCCGCCCAGGCAACAGCACGTGTCCGACTTTCTTTCGAAAGAAGGTGACGCTTTGCGTCGCGTTTGCGGCGACCGCCATGACCTCTCCGGTCGAGCCGTTAATTCCGCTCGGCAAGTCGACGGCCAGAATCGGCGCCGGCTGGGCATTCATGGCTTCGATCATCGCGCGCGCCTTACCTTCCACCGGCCGATCAAGCCCGGCGCCGAACAAAGCGTCGATGATCAGGTGGGCATTCGCGAAACCGTTCGGATCAGGCGGCGCAACCGCTCCTTTCCACTTCGTTGCCGCGGCCGCGGCGTCACCTTGCAGGCGAGCAACTTCCCCGACCAGCATGAGATGCACGCCGTACCCGCGCTGCGCCAACATCCGAGCCGCAACGAAACCATCGCCGCCATTGTTACCCGGACCCGCCAGCACCACGACTTCGGATCCCACCGGATGGCGCGCCGCTACCGCGTCGGCGACCGCGCCGCCCGCTCGCTCCATGAGCGTCATGCCCGCAGTCCCACCGCCGATTGTTAGCTGGTCGGCTTTCGCCATTTCGGCGTTGCTGAGAAGTTCAATCATGACCGGGCAAACATAACGATCGCAGAACTACGCGGCCACGCGCCGCCTTCTTCGGAATTTGTCATCAGGCGTTATTGACGCGATAATAGGCAATATGCCCATTTTAGCATCCGGATGAACGGGCAAGTTGGTACTCGGTAGTCAAAGTGCTGCTTTAGGCGGCTGATTTCGCAGTATTTTCGCTACTTTCGCGGCCTTGGCACGGGAACTGCTAACCAAGCGTCGGTTACGGCGGGCGCGTTTCCAATGCCGTAGCCGGGAGACGAAACGCAATGAAGAAAATCGAGGCCATCATCAAGCCGTTCAAACTCGATGAGGTGAAGGAGGCACTGCAGGAAGTCGGATTGCAAGGCATCACTGTCACCGAGGCCAAAGGCTTTGGACGGCAGAAGGGCCATACCGAGCTTTATCGCGGCGCCGAATACGTCGTGGATTTCCTGCCGAAGGTGAAGATCGAGATTGTGCTGGGCGATGATATGGTTGAAAAGGCCGTCGACGCGATCCGCCGCGCCGCGCAAACGGGCCGCATCGGCGACGGAAAGATTTTTGTTTCCACAATCGAGGAAGCGATCCGGATCAGGACTGGGGAATCCGGAACTGACGCCATCTGAAGCTTTCAGCGCCGCCCGCATCGGCGGCAGCAACTTCAATCAGTACGGGCCAATTACCAAACGCACGAAAGGGTACGCCTGCCATGACCACGCCGAAGAATGTGATGAAGCTGATAAAGGACAGCGACGTCAAATATGTCGACTTTCGCTTCACCGACCCGCGCGGCAAGTGGCAGCACGTGACCTTCGATGTTTCGCTCATCGAGGAAGAGACCTTCGCCGAAGGCCAGATGTTCGACGGTTCTTCGATCGCCGGGTGGAAGGCGATCCACGAATCCGACATGTGCCTGATGCCCGATCCGTCGACGGCCTGCATCGATCCGTTCTTTGCCGAGACGACGCTGGTGCTGGTGTGCGACGTGCTCGAGCCCACGACCGGTGAGCCCTATTCGCGCGACCCGCGCGGCATCGCCAAGAAAGCCGAAGGCATGGTCAAGTCGATGGGCGTCGGCGACACGATCTATTTCGGACCCGAGGCGGAATTCTTTGTGTTCGATGACGTTCGCTACCGGGCCGACCCGTATAACACCGGCTTCAAGCTCAACTCGGTAGAGTTTCCGAGCAACTCCGATACCGAGTTTGAGGGCGGAAACCTCGGTCACCGGGTGTGGACCAAGAAGGGCTACTTCCCGGTGCCGCCGCAGGATTCCGCGCAGGACATGCGTTCGGAAATGCTCGCCGCCATGGCGCGCATGGGCGCCAAGGTCGAGAAGCACCACCATGAGGTCGCTTCAGCGCAGCACGAACTCGGCCTGAAATTTTCGCCGATGGTGCAGATGGCCGACCATCTGCAAATCTACAAATATTGCATCCAACAGGTGGCGCAGGTTTACGGCAAGACCGCATGCTTCATGCCGAAACCGATCTACGGCGACAACGGTTCGGGCATGCACTGTCACCAGTCGATCTGGAAAAGCGGCAAGCCGGTGTTCGCCGGTAACAAATATGCGGACCTGTCCGACACTTGCCTGCAATACATCGCCGGCATTATCAAACACGCCAAGGCCATCAACGCCTTCACCAATCCGACGACCAATTCCTACAAGCGGCTGGTGCCGGGCTTCGAGGCGCCGGTGCTGCTCGCCTATTCCGCGCGCAACCGCTCCGCTTCCTGCCGCATCCCCTACACCACCAATCCGAAAGCCAAGCGCGTCGAGGTCCGTTTCCCCGACCCGCTGGCCAACCCCTATCTCGGCTTCGCCGCCATGCTCATGGCCGGCCTCGACGGCATCAAAAACAAGCTCGATCCAGGCGAGGCGATTGACAAGGACCTCTACGACCTGCCGCCGAAGGAGTTGAAAAAAATCCCGACCGTGTGCGGGTCGCTGCGCCAGGCGCTCGAAGAGCTCAATAAAGACCGTACCTTCCTCAAGACCGGCGGCGTGTTCGATGACGATTTCATCGACGCTTACATCGATCTGAAGATGGGCGAGGTGATCCGCTTCGAGCACACCCCGCATCCGGTCGAATTCGAAATGTATTACTCGGCCTAGGCTTTGGGCATTCGCTCCGCGAGTTTCTTTGGTTTGTCAGCGTACGCGTAATCGATCCTCCCTGAACTTGCGTTCCAACCTAACTTGAAGGGCGCCGCACTTGCCGCGCCCTTTTCTTTCCCGTGCGGACGTCTCGACCGCACGCAAAAAGTATGGCGCAAAAACGCACCACGGCCCGCGAGAAATATCACGCGGGCCGTCCAGCAGTTCGAATTTTTTGTTTAGCGCTTGGAGAACTGGAAGCTGCGGCGCGCTTTGGCCCGGCCGTATTTCTTGCGCTCGACAACGCGCGGATCGCGCGTAAGGAAGCCACCGCGCTTGAGCACGCTGCGCAAGTCCGGCTCATGGCGCATCAGAGCTTTGGACAGACCGTGGCGCACCGCGCCTGCCTGACCCGAAAGGCCACCGCCGGAGACGGTGCAAACGACGTCATATTGGCCTTGGCGGTTTGCCGCGACGAGCGGCTGTTGGATCAACATGCGCAGCACCGGGCGCGCGAAATACGTTTCCACCGGCCGATCGTTGATGACGATCTTGCCGCCGCCCATTTTGATCCACACCCGCGCGACCGCATCCTTGCGTTTACCGGTAGCGTAGGCGCGTCCCTGCTTGTCGAGTTTCTGCACGTATTTCGGCGGCTGTGGCGCCGCTGCCGGCTTCAGAGTGGAAAGCTCTTCAAGCGTCTGGATGGTGTCGGCCATTAGGCGGACCTCTTGTTCTTGCGATTCATGGCGCCGACGTCGAGCTGCTGTGGCTGCTGCGCGGCGTGGGGATGCTCGGCGTGTGGATAAACCCGCAGGTTGCCGAGTTGCCGGCGGCCGAGTGGACCCCGCGGCAGCATGCGCTCCACCGCCTTTTCGACAATGCGCTCGGGAAACCGTCCGGCCAGGATCGCTTTGGCTGAGCGCTCCTTTATGCCGCCGATGTAGCCCGTGTATCTGTAATAGACTTTCTGCTCGACCTTGCGCCCCGTCAGCACGATCTTCGCGGCGTTGATGACGATGACGTTGTCGCCGCAGTCGACATGCGGCGTATAGGTTGGCTTGTGCTTGCCACGCAGCCGCATCGCGACAAGGGAGGCGAGACGCCCAACAACCAAACCGTCGGCGTCAATCATCACCCATTTCTTGTCCGCGTCGGCGGGTTTGGCCGAAAAGCTTTTCATAATCGCATCCATTGGGAATGGCCGCCCGCAGTACTGGCGGGCAACGCGCCGGGTACTTAGCGGCGAACGCTCCCGCGGTCAACCCTACGACAGCGGTTTAGACCCAAATTCAAGGGCTTGCGCCAACGGTATTATATTACCTTTCCGCCGGAATAGAAAAGGTTGACGTTGCGTGCGCGACCAGTTCGTCTTGGCCGTCAGAGCGAACGGCAACATCGCCGACCACGAGACGTTTGCCGAGTTTGAGCAAACGCGCTTCGCCCAAGAGGTCGCGCGGCTCGGGTTTGCGCAGGAAATTGATATTCAGGTTGGTGGTGACTGCCAATGGCTTCCAGCCGATGGTGGCGAGGATGGCCACATACATGACCACGTCGGTCAGGACCATCAAAGTCGTGCCCGCGATAGTGCCGCCCGGACGCAACGACGCCTTGTCGAAATGCTTGCGCACCCGAGCACCGCCCAACCAAACCTTTTCGATGACGAACCCGCCGTCCGGGTGGAACATCTGCGGAAACTCGGCGTCGAGCAGTCTTTGCAGTTCCTCGACCGTGAGCTTCGCCGTCATGTGGTTCCCCTCCCGCAGCGCGGCGGATCGGATACAATGGGAACGGCCGCTTGCCAAATCGCCGCCGGACACTGATCTCTGGGTGATCTTGCGAGGATGAGAGTCATGGACGCGCCTACCGCAACCGCAAAGCCCCGGGGTTTGCCCGGATTGATGCTTCTGCGGGAGGACCTTGCCGGCGTGGCCGTCCTTACCTTGAACCAACCGGAGAGCCGTAACGCCCTTTCCGAAGCCATGCTGGCGGCGCTCGGTGATGCGCTTACGGCGATCGTCCACGACGAAAGCGTGCGGGCGGTCGTGCTGGCCGCCAATGGTTCGGCGTTCTGCGCCGGTCACGATCTCAAGGAACTGAGCCGCCACCGCTCCGAGGCGGACGGCGGCCGGGCCTATTTCAAGCACATCATGACCATGTGCAGCACCGTGATGCAGCAGATCGTCAGCCTGCCGCAGCCGGTGATTGCCGCGGTGCAGGGGCCGGCATCGGCGGCAGGTTGTCAGTTGGTGGCGAGCTGCGACCTCGCCATCGGCTCAAAGAATGCCAAGTTCGCCACTCCCGGCGTCCATATCGGGCTGTTCTGCTCCACTCCCATGGTCGCACTGTCGCGTGACGTCGCCCGCAAGCATGCGATGGAAATGCTTTTGGTTGGAGATTTGATCTCGGCGGAAGAAGCCGCGCGGATCGGGCTCATCAACCGCGTGGTCGCAAACGGCCGCGAACGCGACGAAGCGATCAAACTTGCCCGTGGGATCGCGGAAAAATCGGCAATGACGGTCAAACTTGGAAAACAGGGATTCTATCGGCAGCTCGAAATGCCGCTGGCCGAAGCCTATGAATACGTCACCGACGTCATGGTCGAGAATATGCTGAAGCACGATGCCGAAGAAGGCATTGGCGCCTTCATCGACAAACGTTCTGCACATTGGGAAGACCGCTGAACAGAATCCGATGGAACACGATACCTATCCCGACAGCTACGTTCGCGGCATCCTCAACACCGTCAAGTCCATCGCGATGGTCGGGGCGTCGGAGAAAACCAACCGCCCGAGTTATTTTGCGTTCAAATATTTGCTCGAACGCGGCTACCACATGATCCCCGTAAATCCGGGATTGGCGGGCAAGGAGATGCTCGGCCAACGAATTTACGCGCGGCTTGCCGACGTGCCTGAACCGATCGACATGGTCGACATCTTTCGCAGTTCGGCCCACGCACTGCCGATCGTGGAGGAGGCACTGGCACTGAATCCGAAACCGCGGATTATCTGGATGCAGCTCGGTGTCCGCAACGATGAGGCGGCGGCACTCGCCGAAGCGGCCGGCGTAAAGGTCGTGATGAACCGCTGTCCGAAGATCGAGTACGGCCGTCTCTCCTCGGAGATCTCGTGGATGGGAGTCAATACCCGGACGATCTCGTCTCGGAAGGCGACGCTCGGCGGCGGCATTCAACGGCTGTCGCTCAACCGGCAATCCGCGCCCGGTGGCGCGACCGGCGCCAGCGAACGCGCGCAACGCCAGGACAGCGGCGTCTGAGCAGCCGCGCCGCGCGGCGCGGCCGCTTTAAGTGAAAATTACCGATCAAATACGCGAGTTGTATCAGCCGAGTGCGGAACTTCTTTACATTTTTGTGCTTTTCTGAAGAAGCAAACAACGGGCGGTTCTGCCCCAACGTTGCAAAGAAACTCTGGATAATGAGGAACGGGTCATGAGAATGGGCTCGGTGGCTGTGCTTGTCTTCTCGACGCTCGCATTCGTCCCGTCCGCCAGTTATGCGGACAACCGGCAGGACGACGGCGCGTGTGTTAGTGATGCGATGAATATCTGCTCGCAATACATTCCCGACCGCACGCGGGTCGCGGGTTGTCTGATGAGCAATCGTAATCGCATTTCTGCGTCTTGCCGCGCGCAGTTGGCGCACTGGAAAGACTAATAACTTCACGCTGATACCGCTGGATCGATCGCCGTGCCGGCAACGCACGGCGATCGACCTTGCCTGCGTTGCGTCGTGATACCTTGACGGGCTTTGCGGCTCCTATACACCGGACCGCAAGTGTCGCCCCTCGCACCCGTCAAGGACAGACCGATGAGCGAACGCATTCCCGGTTTCTCTACTCTTGCGGTTCACGCAGGCGCGCAACCTGATCCGACGACAGGGGCGCGCGCGACGCCGATCTACCAGACCACATCGTATGTTTTTGAAAGCGTCGATCACGCGGCCTCGCTGTTCGGCCTGCAGACGTTCGGCAATATTTATACCCGGATCGGCAATCCGACCAACGCGGTGCTTGAGGAGCGCGTCGCAGCGCTCGAGGGCGGCACCGCCGGCCTTGCGGTTGCTTCCGGCCATGCGGCCCAGGTCATTGTTTTTCACTGTCTACTTCAGCCGGGCGATGAATTCGTCGCTTCGAAAAAGCTCTACGGCGGCTCGATCAACCAGTTCAATCACGCGTTCAAGAATTTCGGGTGGAACGTGGTGTGGGCCGATCCCGATGATGTCGGCTCGTTCGAACGCGCAGTTTCACCGAAGACCAAAGCGATCTTCACTGAATTGATTGCCAATCCGGGCGGGGTCATCACCGACATGGAGGCGGTAGCGAAGGTCGCGCGCAGCGCCGGCGTGCCGTACATCGTCGACAACACGCTAGCCACGCCGTATCTGTGCAAACCGATTGATCACGGCGCCGACGTGGTCGTTCACTCGTTGACCAAGTTCCTCGGCGGCCACGGCAACTCTATCGGCGGACTTATTGTCGATGCCGGCACGTTCAACTGGTCGCGCGACAATCGCTATCCGATGCTCAGCGCGCCGCGACCCGAATATCAAGGTATCGTGCTGCACGAGACGTTCGGCAATTTCGCCTTCGCCATCGCCTGCCGGGTGCTCGCGCTGCGCGACATCGGTCCGGCCTTGTCACCGTTCAACGCCTTTCTCATTCTGACCGGGATCGAAACGCTGCCGCTGCGCATGCGTGCGCATTGCGACAACACGCTCGCGGTCGCCGAGTGGCTCTCGCGGCATCCGCAGGTAGCCTGGGTCAGCTATCCTGGATTGGCGGGCGACCGTTATCACGGACTCGCGCAAAAATATTGTCCGAACGGCGCCGGCGCGGTGTTCACGTTCGGCCTTAAGGGCGGTTACGACGCCGGGGTGAAGCTCGTCTCAAACGTGCAGCTGTTTTCGCATCTCGCCAATATCGGCGACACCCGCTCGCTGATCATCCATCCCGCCTCGACCACGCACCGGCAACTCACCGACGCACAAAAGACCGCGGCCGGCGCGGGGCCCGATGTGGTGCGGCTTTCAATCGGCATTGAAGATAAAGACGACATCATTGCCGACCTTGAGCAGGCTCTAAGCGCCTAATCAGCCGCGACCGCGACAGAATTATCGCGTGCTCGGACTATTCCACGGAGCCTTGGCGAAACCGGGACGGGCTGTGACGTTCGCTGCGTGCAATGTCGCCACGGTAAGCACAAGCATCGCGCCGGCCTGATGCAAGAGCGCGAGCGGCAATGGCACGACCAGTAATACCGTAGCGATACCGAGCGCGATTTGCAGTGTAACGGCGGCAAGCAGCGCCAGCGCGCCAGCACGTCCCCTCGCCTTTTCGTCGCGCATGATGTCGATGGCATGAAGGCCGGCGCCGATGAAGACCAAATACGCAATCATCCGATGATCGAATTGCACGGTCAGAATATTTTCAAAGAAATTCCGCCATACTGGCGTCTGGAACAACAAACCACCTGATTTCGGAATCAGCGCACCGTCGATCAGCGGCCAGGTATTGTAGGCGTAGCCCGCGCGCAATCCGGCCACCAGTGCGCCGAAATAAATTTGCGCGACTACAAGCACAAGAAGAATTAGTGCCCCCGTCTTAACGCTGGTACGGACAGGTATCACGAGCGGACTTGGGCGCTTCGCGGCCGTCCAAATAAGCGTGACATAGATGAAGCCGGCGAGCGTGAGATGCGTCGCCAGGCGATATTGCGAAACCTCGATCCGTTCAGACAGGCCCGACGCTACCATCCACCAGCCGACCGCGCCTTGCAACGCGCCAAGCGCAAAGATGAACCACAGCCGTGGGCGCAGCTCGCGGGGTATCCAGCCGCGCCACAAGAACCAAAGAAACGGCAGAAGAAACGCGGCACCGATCGCGCGGCCGAGCAGCCGATGCGTCCACTCCCACCAGTAAATGGTTTTGAAATCGGCGAGGCTCATGCCGGCGTTCAGCGCCTGGTACTGCGGAATTGCCCGGTATTTCGCAAAAGCTTCCTGCCATGCGCTCTCGCTTAGCGGCGGCAATGCGCCCATGACCGGACGCCATTCGGTAATGGAAAGGCCGGATTCGGTAAGCCGCGTCGCGCCGCCGACCAGAACCATGGCAACGACGAGCGCCGCCACGGCATAGAGCCACAGCCGAATGGCGCGCATGTGAGTGTCGCAGGGCGCTGGATTGGTCATCTCTTGTCCACTCGCGCGGACCATATGTGCCGGCATCACGGCCGGCAATGCGTCATGGCGGGCCGATGTTCCGTCGCGTAGCAGCGCAAAACAAACGCCGGCCATGACGCACGCTACCGCCTGTGATAGCACACGCGGTCATGCGGACTCGCTCACGCAAATTCGTCGGCGCCATTGCGCTCTTCGTGTTGGTCATCGTATGGGCGCTGGTCGCCATGGCGCTGGCGCAATCGCCCGCGATTCGCGACAATTCCGTCGCCTCTGTCGCCTACTACGTTATTGCCGGCCTCGGCTGGGTTGTTCCGGCCATGCCGCTGGTGCGATGGATGAGCGGGGACGGAGGACGGACAGCCAACTAGGCCGCCTGCGGCGTGCGGAAGCCGCTCCACATCGCGGTGGCCGCACCGGATAACAGCACGCGCACATAGCGCAGTTGCTGGTACTCGCCGTTGAGCGAAATGCGCGGCAACGCGGTCAGCTGCGTCCGGTGTGCGGGAAACAGCACACCCGGCCGCGTCGTCACCGCAGTCTTAAACCCCATCTCGGCGGCAATTTGAAATTCGCGCGGCCCGGCGGATGTAGCGTCGCCATACGGATAGGACAAATGCGCCGGCCGCATCGCCAGCGCCGCCTCAATAACCGAACGGCTCATCTCCAATTCGGTCCGCACGGCCTTTTCCGAAAGCTTTGCCAGCACGGGATGATTGACGGTGTGCGCGCCTACCGTCACCAGCGGGTCGGCGGCAAGCTCGGCCAGCTCCTTCCAGTCCATGCACAGATCTTTGCAGAAGGCGGCGATGTCGACATGGTGGCAAGCGGCAAGGTTACGCATGATCGCGCGCGCGTCGTTCTCGCTCGGCTGGCGCCGCAGCCACCAGTAAAGCTCATCGTAAAGCGCCCATTTCTCCGCAACCGTCTTGCAGTCGACGACGCGGTTTTCGCCATCGATCATCACGCCCACGCGTTCGTTCCTGGCAACGATCGCCTCGAGCGCAAGCCACCACAATTCACCGAGCCGGTCGGGGAAGCTCGTCGCCACATAGATTGCGAACGGCACACCGGCGGCTTTCAGGATCGGATAAGCGTGCTCTTTGATGTCGCGGTAACCGTCGTCGAATGTGAGGCAGACAAATCGTTTGCGAAAATCGCCTTCGCTCATACGGCGATGCAATTCGTCGAGACTGACAAGATCAACGCCCGAGCGGCGCAACAGCCCGATGACGCGGCTGAGAAATCGGGGCGTGATTTCGAGAAGCCGGTTCGGCTGGAAGCGCCCCGGTCGCGGCGGACGCACGTGATGCATCGTCAGGATGACGCCCACGCCGCCGACCAAAGGCCGCAACGCCGAATAGGCTCCCGTAAAGTAAAGCGACTCTAGTCCGCCACGGATGATCGCTTGTCGTAGTCCGGCCAAGTCATGATCCTCGCTGACCGGTCATCCTAGCCAAGGCGTGGTTGATAATCCTTTGCCGGGCTCCTGGGGACGAGCGACGATCCCAACCGACGTCCAAGGCCTAAATTTAGGCGGCTTCCGCGGTGGATTTTGTCGTGGATTCGGGCGGCCCGACAATCACGATGGTGACGTGGTGGAAGCCCGCCTGCAAGAGCCGTTGATACGCCTGCGCGACGCCCTCGTCGCTAATATTCTCGACCAGCAGGATGGCGTGAGGTGCCAAACTTGCGACGGCATCGGCCGCCCCTGCCCCCAGTATCGCCGGCATCGACCACGACATGGGCGTAGGCTGCCGAAAGGGCCTTAAAGCTCTGCGTGAGGGTCGCTTCTTTCAATAAATCCGCGGGCGTGGCTGCAGCGCGTCCCGACAGGATCAGATTAAGTCCGGAAAAGCGGTCGCGCGTAATGATATCGCCAAAGGATGCGCTTCCGGCGACGAGTTCCGTCAAGCCGGGCGCGAATGGGTCCGCCGCGATGTTGGTGATGCCGGCATCGCCCGAGCCCAAACCGACCAGCACGACAGGAGCCTCCCGGGCGAGCGCGCGGGAAAATTTAATCGCGACACCGGTCCGGTCGAGATGCGGTTCCGCGCCGAAAATTGCGATTTGACTGTTAGGGACGCCTTCACCATGCAAATGGCGCGCGAAATCCTCGACCGCGCTGATTGGAATCCCCACCGGCCCCGGCGGCGGGCTCTGATCCGCAATTCCTTGCATGCCTTTGATCGCGGAAGCTGCGCGGGCAGCCAACTTTTCTTTCGCCGCGAGCATCCGGGCAAACGGACCCACACCAGACGGTCGCTCGGGACCGGAATCAACGGGATCAACCAAGACCTCCGCAGCTTCAGCGGGCGGCGCGCCGAGAAACTCGCGCGTGAGCACAACGCCACTGCTGACCAGAAGCGTCGCCAGCGTGACGATAAGCACGGTCGGCAGCTTCTTCGGATATGCGGGAACGTTGGAAACGGTCGCCCGCGAAATGACCCGCGCATCGGCCGGCGCTGATGCGATGGTGTCGCGCGCGCTCGCCTCGCGGTACTTCGCCAGATACGATTCCAGCAGATCGCGCTGCGACTTTGCATCGCGCTCAAGTGCGCGCAAATGCACGTCTTGTTCGTTCGTCGAGGCGGCCTGGTTCTTGAATTGATCGAACATCGACATCTGCGCTTCGACACGCGCGTCGGCGAGCTTGGCATCGTTCTCAAACGAACGCGCCATGGTCTCGGCCTCGCGCCGGATTTGCCTGTCGAGATCCTCGATCTGCGCTTTCAGTTCCTTGATGCGCGGATGATTGCCGAGCAGTGAGGAAGACTGCTCGGCAAGCTGGGCCGTCAGGGTCACGCGTTGCTCGGACAACCGCCGAATAAGCTCGGAATTCAGAATATCGGACGAACTCGATCGGTTCGCCCGTTTTGAGCATCTGCCGAATAAGCTTCGCCTTGGCCTGGGCATCGGCTTTCAGCGTCCTGGCGGCGGCCAATTGTCCATTGAGATCGCCGAGCTGTTGGGCCGAGAGCGTCGTGCCGTTGGGTCCAACCAAAAGATTCGATTTAGCGCGGAACGCCTCTACCCTCGCTTCGGCATCGGCAACCTTCTGGCGCATCGATTCGATCTGGCCCGAGAGCCACTCGCCGGCTGCGCTCGCCTGCTCCTGCGTCGCCGCGCGTTGCCGCTCGATGTAGGCGTCCGCTATCGCGTTGGCGACGCGTGCTGCGAGTTCGGGATTTTGCGACAAAAAGCCAATGACAATGACGCGAGATTTTTCCACCGGATAGACGTTGAGGCGATCATAATACGCGTCAAGCGTCCGCTCCTCCGGCGTCATCCGCATCGGGTTTTTTGTGATGCCCAAGGTGCCGAGCAGGCCCTTGATCAACGAGACGCCGCCTCGAGCCGGATCGAATTCCGGCAACTCGTTAAGCTTGAGCTTGGCGATCACCTGGCGCGCGAGGTCGCGCGAAAGGATGAGCTGTACTTGGCTCGTCACCGCTTCCTGGTCGACCGTAGCGCGCTCGGCGATATCCTTGTCGACGTCGGGCCGCAGGAAAACATTGTCCCGGCCCACGATCAGCACACGCGACTCGGAGAGGTATTTCGGCGGAATGATCACCACCACAGCGAAGGCAACAATCGCCATCAGAACGGTGGGCCATACAATCTTCCGCCAATTGCGCCTGAGCACCGCTCCAAGCACGGAAAGATCGAATTCGGCATCCATGAACGGCCCGCGCGACCGGGCATCGGATACTGGCGATGCCAGACTCATTTCGAGGCTCCCACCGGGTTTAAGCCCGGGCCGGCATAAGAAACTATTAAGGTTGCCATCCGGTTAAGCGGCTGCGGGCGCGCTGCTTTGCTGCCCGCATCGGACCAGCGTCAGACTTTCTTAACCGCGGCGGCGCTCAATCCGGCTTAATTTTCTCGCGCGACTTTTAGGGAATGGACCGATGGCCGACGGGCGCGCCGCTGTCCAGATTCAGCCGGCGGCGGATGAAACCGGCGGAGCCGGCGCATCGGTCCGTGGCGATCGTCGCGCGCCGGCGGACGCGTCGCTCAACATCCTGCACATCCTGCGCGCACCGGTCGGCGGTCTTTTCCGGCACGTGCTCGATATAGCCCGCGGCCAAGCCGAGCTTGGACATCGCGTGGGACTCGTTGCCGACACTTTGACCGGTGGCCCGCGCGCCGATGCCGCGCTTGCCGAACTCGCCCCGAAACTCGCGTTCGGTGTGCGCCGGCTCGCCATCAGCCGGCAACTCGATTACTCCGACCTTCGCGCCTTGCGTACCATCTCGCCTTGGATCGCGGAGGCCTCGCCGGACGTCATTCACGGGCATGGCGCCAAAGGCGCTGCGCTTTCCCGATTGAGCCGGAGCGCGCCTCGCGCAATCCGCGCGTACACCCCGCATGGCGGCACCCTCGTCTACCGTCCGGGCACGCTCTCAGGCGGGTTCTATCGGTCGCTCGAGTGGCTGCTGAAATGGCGCACCGATTTGTTTTTGTTCGAGAGCAATTACGCGGCCGCGCAATTTCGCGCGCAAATCGGGCGGCCGCCGGGATTGGTGCGCGTCGTACACAACGGCGTCGGCGACGACGAGTTCGCGCCGATCACGCATCCGACGGACGCGACCGACATTGTCGCGCTTGGGGAACTACGGCCGGTCAAAGGCTTCGATCTTCTGATCGAGGCGCTGACCGATGTTGAACGTCTCCGGCCACCGTGTGACCGCGACCATCGCCGGTGCCGGTCCACTCGATACGGAACTCAAGGCGGAAGCCGACCGTCTCGCCGTCGCCGATCAAATCCGCTTTGTCGGCCACCGCACCGCCCGCGAAGCATTCGCCATGGGGCGCACAATGGTCCTCTGTTCGCGCGCCGAGTTGTTGCCGTACGTCGTGCTCGAAGCCGCCGCTGCGGGAATGCCAATCATCGCTACCCAAGTCGGCGGATTGCCGGAGATCTTCGGCGACGATGCCGCCCACCTTGTCGCACCGGACAGTTCCGCTGCGCTCGCTGCGGCAATTGGCGCCGCCATCGCCGATCCGACGCAGCTGCGGCATATCGCGCAATCGGTTTGCGCGCGCGTGCGCCGCGAATTCTCGGCGGCGGCGATGGTGGATGGGGGTTTGACTGCCTATCGCGAGGCCATCGCGATGCGAAAACTCGCGCAGTTCGCATAACGATTCTTTGAACTTTGTTTACTATTGTTCCGCCGATCTGCCCCGCGGCACCCGTGCGGCGGTACGGCTATGAGCGCGGTGAGAATGTCCAAGCCCGAGCCCGGCACCAGTTTTGAGCCGTCTTCCGCGGTGTTGTCCGCGGTTTCGGCCGCGCCGAATGAAGCGCGACGCGCATCCGAGGGCCTTTCCCCCGAGGCGCAGGCGGAAGCCGCGAAACCCTACGGCGCCGCTTATTCGCCGATCGTGCTCGCCGGCCTCGTCCGCCTGATCGAATTTTGCCTGGTGATGGCGGTCGGCCTCGGCATTTATCTGGCCTATGTGGTACGGGCGGAAGGTTTCGCCTGGTATTACGTCGTCGCCATCTTCGGGATCGCCCTGCTTGCTCTTCTGGCGTTCCAGGCCGCCGACATCTATCAGGTGCAGGCCTTCCGCGGCTACGAAAAGCAATACATGCGGCTCGCCTCGGCGTGGTCCGTGGTTTTTTTGATCGCGGTAGGCGTCTCCTTCTTCGCCAAAATAGGCGATCAATTTTCGCGCGCGTGGCTCGGCGGCTTCTTCGTCCTCGGGCTGTTGTGTTTGGTCGTCTTCCGGCGCGGCCTGTTTCTTCTGGTGCGCCATTGGACGCGCGAAGGCCGGCTTGACCGGCGCACCGTCGTGGTCGGCGCGGATCCCAACGGCGAAACGCTCATCCAGTCACTCGCAGCGCAACGCGAGTTTGAGGTACGCGTGATCGGCGTATTCGACGATCGCAGCGACGAACGTAGCAGCGAAAGCGTCGCCGGCGTCACCAAGCTCGGAACGGTCGATAACCTGGTCGAATTCGCCCGCCGCACGCGCGTCGATCTCGTGATCTTTGCGCTGCCGGTGACGGCGGAAAGTCGCATCCTGCAGATGCTCAAGAAGCTGTGGGTGCTGCCGGTCGACATTCGCCTCTCCGCCCACACCAACAAGCTGCGCTACCGCCCCCGCACGTATTCGTACCTCGGCAGCGTTCCGGTGTTCGACATTATCGACAAGCCAATCGCCGACTGGGACGTGGTGATGAAGTGGCTGTTCGACAAAATCGTCGGCACGCTGGCGCTGATATGCGCCGCGCCGGTCATGCTGCTCGTCGCCATGGCCATTAAACTAGACAGCCGCGGGCCGGTGCTCTTCAAGCAGAAGCGTCACGGCTTCAACAACGAGCTGGTCGAGATTTACAAATTCCGCTCGATGTACACCGACAAAACCGACGCGACGGCGAGCAAGCTTGTCACCGCCGACGATCCCCGTGTCACCCGCGTTGGCCGCTTCATTCGTAAGACCAGCCTCGATGAACTGCCGCAACTGCTCAATGTCGTGTTCGCCGGAAATCTGTCGCTCGTTGGACCGCGGCCACACGCGCTACAAGCCAAGGCGGAAAACCGGCTTTATCACGAGGCGGTGGACGGCTATTTCGCCCGGCACCGCGTCAAGCCGGGCATCACCGGGTGGGCGCAAATCCACGGCTGGCGCGGCGAGACCGACAGCCACGAAAAAATCCAGCAGCGGGTCGAGCACGACCTCTACTACATTGAAAACTGGTCGATGCTGCTCGACATTTCGATCCTGGCGCGCACCCCATTTGCGCTGATCCGCGCCAAGAACGCATACTGACGCTTTCAGATGCGAGGCGAACTTCAGGCTCGCCCGATAGTCACGCGGTGAAATAAGCCGCGATCCGCATCGCGAGAGCCGCAAGCCAGGTTATCCCTGCAAGACAGATGCCGCAGAACACTGCGGCCGAGCCGAAATCCTTGACCCGGCGAATTTCGATGTGCTGCTCGCGCGTGACGTAATCCGCAAGCTTCTCAATGGCTGTGTTGAGGAACTCCACGGCCAGCAAGACCAGTAGCGACCCGACCATCGCGACATACCAAAGCCAGGTCGGCGCGACGATAACGCCCACGAATACGCCCGCAATCAAAAGCGCCACTTCTTCGCGGAGCGCGGCCTCGGTGGCAATGCCGTAACTGATTCCTCGCACCGAATTGAGCGTGGCGTTGAAAATTCGTTTCACGGCCGATCCAGGGAGCAAATGGGCAAGCGCAGCCTCCACGGGCGATTTCGCCCGTTTAGCCTGCATGTGTTGAGGTTTCGTGTCTTGTGCCTGGAATAGGCGATTACTATAGTCCGGCCGCAGTTCGGAGCGTAGCGCAGCCCGGTTAGCGCACCAGTCTGGGGGACTGGGGGTCCCGAGTTCAAATCTCGGCGCTCCGACCAATCAAATCGCTCACACCAACTTCGCCATGCCCTGATGTTGAGGGGGCGGCAGCAAAGAGGCCGCCAAACTGGGCGGCCTCAAAAACCGCTCTGCAGCGGTTCACGCTCAGTTGTTGATGTTGTTGGCCTGGTTGTTAGCGTTGATCTCGGTTTGCTGGGCGGCAAGGATGCCTGCGGTGACTTCCGCATTCGCCTCGTCGTTTTGTTGTTGCGTGGCTTGCATCGAATTTAACATCATCTGCAGATTTGCCGCGTCGGTCGCCTGTTGCGCGGCCTGATCCGCGCTGTTGTCGATCACCGGGCTGGTATCGTAATCCGGCGACGAAGACGACACGTCAACTCCGCCACGCGCTTTTCCGTTGTATGCAAAGCCAAACAGACCGGCCGTGCGCTGATCGTGCGGCGCCGCAAACGCAGTCACGTTCGAGACATCGACATCCGGCCAGACCGCCGCGTGTGCGCCCGCCGCGGCGGCTGGCACCGTGTTTGCGGTCAACGCGAGCGAGGCAACGATCAATGCACTACGTGTTAGATATCTCATGGCACTCTCCTCTTGCTCAAAAACTTCCGAACGACGAGGTAAGGCTAGGCGTGCCAAACTAAACGGCCGATGTCCGGCCGATTAACTTTGCGTCATTTTCGACACGGGTGCGAGAGCGAGCGGCGAAGGCGAGCCATTTCGTGGCAGCCTGACCTCAACTGACTTTGTTGTATTCCAACCTCGTGCCGCTAGTTGACCCGGCGCTCGTAGTTCGCCCAATAGGGCTCCCGCAACGTGCGTTTGAGAAGCTTACCGCTGGCATTCCGCGGCAACGCTTCGACGAAATCGACCGAGCGCGGCCGCTTGAAGCCGGCGAGCTTGTCCCTGCTCCAGTCGATCAGCACGGTGTCGCTTAGGTTCGTACCGGCACGGCGCACCACCACGGCCTTGACGGTTTCACCCCATTTGGCATCCGGCACACCGATGACGGCACATTCCAATACTTCGGGATGCCCCATCAGCACGGCTTCGATCTCCGCCGGATAGACGTTCTCGCCGCCGGAGACGATCATGTCTTTGAGTCGGTCCTTGAGGAAAATGAAACCGTCTTCGTCGAGAAAGCCGGCGTCGCCGGTGTAAAACCATCCGCCGCGAACCGCTTGCGCTGTTTCTTTCTCCCGCTGCCAGTAACCGCTCATCAGGCTCTCGCCGCGATAGAGAATCTCGCCAACCTGCCGCGGCGGCAGATCTTTGCCCTCAGCATCGACCACGCGCACCTGGCCGCCGAACATCGGCCGCCCGCAGGACAACATCCGCTCGCCAACGTGGTGTTCATGGGAAAGCGCGGTGATCGGACCGGTCGTCTCGGTCAGCCCATAGAGCTGGGAGAAGCGGCATTTGAATGTCTCGATCGAACGCTGCAACAGCGCGGGTGAAATCGGCGCCGTGCCGTAGGTAATGTGCCGGAGGGCGGAGAAGTCGGCCGTGCGTGCCGCCGGCAGCTCAGTAAGAAAAAGCATGAGTGTCGGAGCGAGAAGCGCCGTCTCGACCTTTTGCTCGACCATCGTCTTGAGCAGTGGCTCGGCGGCCGTCTCACGCACAATGATCGCCGCCGATCCCTCCTGCATCGCCCAAATCGCCCAGCCCGCACCGCCGATGTGAAACATAGGCAGGCAAACCAGATGGCGGCCGCCCTCGCGAATTTCCGGCATTTCGAGCGCCAGGCATAGACCGACATTGAGCACGTTCCAGCCGGTGAGCATGGCGCCTTTCGGCAATCCCGTGGTGCCGGACGTGCTGAACTGGCAACTCACCGCACCGTCGGCGTCGCGCATCGGGTCGGTGCCGCCGCGCGGCAAATCGTCAAACGTCATGGTCGGCACACCCGACGCCGCGCCCGTTGCGTGGAATTCGGCGCCAGTGACGACGAGCGTCGGCTTCATGTCGTCGATGATTTTTTTCACTTCCTGCGCTGTCAGCCGCCAGTTGAGCGGCGCGGTAACGAGACCGGCTTTGTCGAGCGCGAAAAACAACTCGAGGTAAGCCGCGCAGTTTTTATCGAGAATGGCGACACGGTCGCCGGGCTGGAGCCCGAGCTTTGCGATCAACCCGGCGGCAAGCTGCGAACTCGATTCATTGAGCTCGCCGTAGGTTTGTGTCTTGCCCTCGTACCAGACCGCCATCAATGACGGATGCCGCTGCGCGCGCCAGCGAAGCATTTCTGCGAGCGTTCGCATGTTACGGCTTTTCCGGCGACAATTGGCAATCCGCGATCGAAGTTGCGTTACATGCGACGGCTGTCGGGCTTCCAGCTGTGTTTGAGATTTTCGATGAGCTTTGCATCGTACATGCAAGCGCTCTGACCGCGCGCGTAGGTCGCGTAATATCGCCGAAATAAAGTCAGCGGCTCTTCGCCGACACGCAGCGCTCGCCGATTCCAGATCGCGCTGGTAAAACCCGCGGCCATCAACTGGCGGGCATTGCGCTCGATCGCGCCGTCCATCTCACTCGCCTGCACGACCTCGTCGCAGATCAATCGTCCTTCCGGCGTATCGGCGTGAAATACCCGTTCGTAGAAAATGCCTTCGCGCGAGAGCTTGATGCCGGCAAGTCGCGGTAGCCTTAAATTCGCGCCGCCGGGAATAAAGCCTTCCTTGCTGGCGGGAAGATTAAAGAACGAGCCTGTTTCGGCGATGACGCGGTCCATGGCGCAAAGAAGCTGACATCCGCCGCCGATGGCATGCGCTTCAACCGCCGCGATCCACGGCTTCTCGGCGTAATCCTCATATTGTTCCTCATAGGATTCAGAACGCCACTGACCGCGGATGATCTTGTGCAGCAAGCCAAGCTCCCGCTCCATCATGAAGTTCGAGAAGGAGATCTGGCCGTAATAGAGATGCGTCAGGTTGATCCCGGAATTGAAGACACGGCGATCCTTGTATTTGGCATGCTGCACTTTGCCGCCGCGCAGCACACAGACCTGGATTGCATCGTCAAGCAAAACGAGATCGGCGGCGGTCTCCAGCGCGGCTGTCGCGCGATCGTCCTCGGCGTTGAGGAATTTGGTATTGGTCAGCGTGACGTGCCCGACATTGCCTTGGCGTTCGGCGGTCGCTTCGCCGAGGTCGATGAAGCCGGTTTTACGAAATTCGGCGATGCGGTCGAGCGCCTCGCGCCTCGGCTTGAGCATGGCGTGGATGAGGTGCATGCCGCAGCGTTCGTCGGCCAGAACTTGGCCGAGGAAGAGACCCTGATCGAGCTCACGGCCCTCTTTCGCGCTCTGCTCTTTAAGCGCTCGTTCGGCGTCGATCACCTCACCGGTTGGCAACAGCGCCGGGTATTGGCTTGCTGCCGCCATCAACAATTCGGAAACGCGCAAAAAACGGCTGCCCCGCGCGGTCACTTGATCGTAGATCGAAACAGCATGACGGCGGAAAAACCGCTCCTTGAAGCGAAACGTCCGGGCCTTGAGCGCGGCGACATCGGATCCGCTCGCGGCGGCCGATTTCAGCGCCGCGCCCGCCTCGGCAATGTATTTGCTCGCGGCCTCGGCATCGCGATCCAGCGATGTACCGAGTGCCGGCTCGACATCATCCGGCGACGGCGGTCGGGCAGCAGCTGTTTGCACCTGTGAAATCTCCCTAATCGGGCGTTTAATGCGCCCTGTTGCTGGCCGGCGCTCAGCAAACCCCGATGCGCCGCTCGCGCCGAACTATAGCGTCTATCCATCTCGGCAACATCGGCAAAAATGAGGGGGCGAACACCCCGCATGACCCTGCACGCGAAGACGAAAACGTGTGCAACGAAGCCGGTGCAGATGTGTTTATGTTCCGCGCCCCAATGGTATAGAAATGTGGAAGCTTTTCTCCCGAGTCAAACTCCAGCGGACAGATAGCCGAATGCCGGACATTGAGCGCGTTAGCGTTGGCAATCTCCAAGTTGCCAAAGTGCTTCACGATTTCGTCGTCGACGAGGTGCTCCCCGGGCTCGAGATCAAGGCGCCCGCTTTCTGGGAAGGGCTCGATGGCATCATCCATCGCTTCGCTCCTACTAATCGCGCGCTGTTGCGGAAGCGCGACGACCTACAAGCCCGCATTGACGATTGGTACAAGGCGCGGCGCGGGCAAGACCGCCGATGCGGCCGCGCAAAAAGCCTTCCTTGGGGAGATCGGTTACCTGTTGCCCGAAGGTTCGCCGTTTGCGGTCGAGACCGCCAACGTCGACGACGAAATTGCCGCCGTCGCCGGCCCGCAACTGGTGGTGCCGGTCAGCAACGCGCGCTACGCGCTCAACGCCGCCAACGCGCGATGGGGCTCGCTTTACGACGCCTTATATGGCTCGGACGCTATTCCCAGAGACGGCGCTTCGGCCCCCACCGGCCGCTACAACCCGGAGCGCGGCAAACTGGTCATCGCCTGGGCGCGGCAGTTTTTGGACGAGACCGTGCCGCTCGCCGCAGGCTCGCACGCCGATGTCCGTGCGTACGCAGTTAAAAACGGCCGGCTCACGGCCGCGTTGGCCGACGGCGATACCGTTGGATTAGCCGACCCGAAAAAGTTGCGCGGCTATCGTGGTCGACCTCAGGCGCCCGAAGCGATCCTGCTCGTGAACAACGGCCTCCACATCGAATTGATGATCGATCGGCGTCACCCGATAGGCCGCACCGATGCGGCCGGCGTCGCCGACGTCATTCTCGAGGCTGCAGTCACGACCATTATGGATTTGGAAGATTCGATTGCGGCGGTCGATCCGGCCGACAAAGTCGAAGCCTACCGCAATTGGCTCGGCCTTTGCCGGGGAACGCTGGCCGAATCCTTCGAGAAGGACGGCAAACCGCTGACGCGACGACTTGCGCCCGACCGATCTTACACGACGCCCGACGGCGCCGATCTGGTGCTGCCCGGCCGCAGCCTCATGCTCATTCGCAACGTCGGCCATTTGATGATGGACGAAGGCGTCCTCGACAGTAACGGGCAAGCAGCGCCAGAAGGGATATTGGATGCGGCTATCACATCCACCATTGCGCTGCACGATCTCAAAGGCGGGACGCCGACACGCAACAGCCGCACCGGCTCGATCTATGTGGTCAAGCCGAAGATGCACGGTCCCGAAGAAGCGCAATTTGCCAGCGACGTATTCGGCGCCATCGAAGATATGCTCAAGCTGCCGCGCGACACCATCAAGGTCGGCCTCATGGATGAGGAGCGGCGTACCACCGTCAATCTCATGGAGAGTATTCGGGCTCTGAAGTCCCGGGTGTTCTTCATCAACACCGGCTTCCTCGACCGGACCGGCGACGAAATTCACACGGCCATGGAGGCAGGCCCCATGGTGCGCAAGGAGGCGATGCGAGCCGAGCCATGGTTGAAAGCCTACGAAGACTTCAATGTCGATATTGGTTTGGCCTGCGGCCTTCCCGGTCATGCGCAGATCGGCAAAGGCATGTGGACCAAGGCCGACCTGATGGGCCTGATGCTTCGCGAGAAAATCGTTCACCCCGAAGCCGGCGCCAGCACCGCGTGGGTGCCATCGCCGACTGCCGCAACGCTTCACGCGACCCATTATCACAAAGTCGATGTCTTCCGCCGGCAACGTGACCTCGCCAACCGCCCGCGCGCCAGCCTCGATGACATTTTGACGGTTCCGGTTTCCCGCGGCGCGAATTTTTCGCCGGAACAAGTTCAGCAGGAGCTCGACAACAACGCGCAGGGGATTCTCGGTTACGTCGTACGCTGGATCGATCAGGGCATCGGCTGCTCGAAAGTCCCGGACATCAACAACGTCGCGCTGATGGAAGATCGCGCGACGTTACGCATTTCCAGTCAGCACATCGCCAACTGGCTGCGGCACGGCATCGTTTCCGAACAGCAAGTAATGGACACGCTCAAGCGCATGGCGCGCACCGTCGACCAGCAGAACGCGGCCGATCCGCATTATTCGCCGATGGCGCCGGCCTTCGACAGCTCGATCGCGTTTGCCGCGGCGTGCGATCTCATTTTCAAGGGCAGAGAACAGCCAAGCGGCTACACCGAGCCGATTCTTTATGCGCGGCGCAAAGAATTCAAAAAAAGCAAAGGCCTTTGATCTGGTCGCCGACCGATCCGTGCCGGCGGGCGGCCTCACGTCCCAGAACGTGACTTAGGTTCAGAGCCTACGCGGGAGACGCCGCCGCCATTGCGGCTTCCAGCACCCGGCGACATTCCATGAGTTCGTCGAGGACCTCGCGGAGCTTCGCGCGATCGTTCTGATCGGCGCCGTGAGCTTGCGGCGTCGGCGGCTGCGAAGGTGCCGGCGCCTGGAGCACAGGCTCCTGCCGGGTCGTTGGTGCTTGCTGCGGTTGATGAGGTGGCTGGCTGGACGATGGTTTGGCGAAGAACCGCGGCTCTTCGCGCAACACCGGGGCGCTTTCGTCTTCGTCATCTACTTCATCGACGGCCGGCGGCGGCGTTTGAGCGTCGCTTCGCCATACGCTTTGAACAAATGCCAAGCCTTCTTCGCGCAAAATGCGCTGTACGCCCCGGATGGTATAGCCCTCGCCATAAAGCAGGTGGCGAACGCCGCGCAGCAGGTCGATATCTTCGGGACGGTAATAACGCCGGCCGCCGCCGCGCTTGAGCGGTCTTATCTGCGAAAAGCGGCTTTCCCAGAATCGCAACACGTGTTGCGGGACGTTTACCTCTTCGGCAACCTCGCTGATGGTGCGAAACGCGTCCGGGGCTTTGTCCAACTTCGTCCCCTGCTGAATTATGCGCCGATTTCCGGGCTCTCGTCGCCGCCGCCGTTCGGCTCGGCGTTGATGCGCTGCTTGAGAATGGCAGACGGCTTGAACACCATTACCCGCCGCGGCGAGATCGGAACTTCCTTACCTGTCTTGGGGTTGCGGCCAACACGCTGACCTTTTTTGCGAACGACGAAAGAGCCGAATGACGACAACTTCACCGTTTCGCCACGCTCGAGACAGTCGGTGATTTCCTTAAGCACCAGCTCGACAAGCGTAGCGGACTCCGTCCGCGACAGGCCGACTTTCTGGTACACCGCCTCACATAGATCGGCACGCGTGATCGTCTTCCTCGCCATCGCCAGCCCCACTCTCGGCGCCCGATACCATCGATCAACGTATCGTACTGAATTATCAAGGATATTAGGTTCTGCCCAACTGGTCAACGGCCTTGGCGGTGTTTGCGGCTACCAACGCAGCAGCGCGGCGCCCCAGGTAAAGCCACCGCCCATGGCCTCCAGCAGCAGTAAATCACCGCGTTTCACCCGCCGGTCGGCGACCGCATCGGCCAGCGCCAGCGGAATGGAGGCCGCCGAGGTGTTGCCATGCCTGTCTACCGTGCTGACCACCTTGGTCGGCGCGATGCCCAGTTTATGGGCCGAGCCGTCGATAATGCGCTTGTTGGCCTGATGCGGGATGAACCAATCGATATCCGCGACGGTGCAGCCCGTCGTCTTGAAGGCGTCTTGCACGACGTCGGTTATCATGGCCACCGCATGGCGGAAGACCTCGCGGCCTTCCATGCGCAGATGACCGACCGTGCCGGTCGACGATGGGCCGCCATCGACATAAAGCTTTGATTTGTGTCGGCCATCGGAACGCAACCGCACGGTAAGAACCCCACGATCGTCGCGGCCCCCCGGCTGATCTTGTGCTTCGAGCACAATGGCACCGGCGCCGTCGCCGAACAGGACGCAGGTGGTGCGATCGCTCCAATCCAGCAGACGCGAGAACGTCTCGGCGCCAATAACCAGGGCGCGCTTGAATGTGCCGGCTTGCAGCAGCGCATCGGCCGTCCCCAGCGCGTAGACAAATCCGGAGCACACGGCTTGCAAATCAAAAGCAGCGCCACCGGTTATGCCGAGATTGGCCTGCACGGAAACGGCACTGGCTGGAAACGTGTTATCGGGCGTAGACGTCGCCAGCACGATCAGATCAATCGATTTCGCATCGACATGTGCATGCGCCAGCGCCGCGCGGGCGGCGCGCGTCGCCATATCCGACGTTAATTCACCCGCGGCAGCGATTCGCCGCTCGTGGATGCCCGTGCGCTGTACGATCCACTCGTCGGAGGTATCGACCTTGTGCGCCAAGTCGGCATTGGTGAGAACCTGGTTGGGCAAATAGCTGCCGCAACCAAGCACAACGGAACGGCGAACGGTCACAAGGCTGCTCCAGCAGCCACGCGGCGCTGCTCAACCCTGGCGCCGCCGACTGCCTCGGTAATCTTGGCAAGGAGCTGATCACGGACCACGCCGTAGCCGAGCGCGATTGCTGCCGCGAAACCTTCCGCGTCGGTGCCGCCGTGACTCTTGATCACCAAACCATTGAGGCCGAGAAACACTCCGCCGTTGACACGGCGCGGATCCATACGCGCACGCAACTCCTGAAAGGCCGAACGCGCGAACAAATACCCGATCCGCGCTGCGAGTGAGCGGTTCATTGCACCTCTGATATATTCGCCGATCTGGCGCGCAGTGCCCTCGGCCGTCTTCAAAGCGATATTGCCGGCAAAACCCTCGGTGACGACTACGTCGACTTTTCCTTTACCGATATCGTCGCCTTCGACAAAGCCGAGATATTCGAGTTCGGGCGGTTGGCGTTCGCGCAACAAGCGCCCAGCTTCTCGCACCTGTTCGAGCCCCTTCACTTCCTCCACACCGATATTGAGCAGGCCAACGGTCGGGCGTTCGAACCCGAATAAAATCCGCGCCATGGCTGCGCCCATGATGGCGAGGTCGGCCAAATGCTCGGAATCGGCCCCGATCGAGGCGCCGACATCGAGGACGATGGACTCCCCACGTAACGTCGGCCACAACGCGGCGATCGCGGGCCGGTCGATCCCCGGCAAGGTCTTCAACGCGAATTTCGACATCGCCATCAGCGCGCCGGTATTTCCCGCGGAGACGGCGATATCCGCATCACGTTTTCTCACCGCCTCGATCGCGAGCCACATCGATGATTTGCGCCTTCCCGAGCGCAGCGCTTGGCTCGGTTTGTCGTCCATGCGCACTGCAAATTCCGCGTGCGTAATCCGCGACGCGGATTTCAACGCCGGATATTGGGCCACCAGCGGCGTGACGAGGGCGGCGTTGCCAAAGAACAGGAATTCAATTTCAGGGTGCCGCGCCAGCGCGAGGGAAGCGCCGGCCACGACCACGTCAGGCCCATGGTCGCCTCCCATCGCATCGAGCGCAATCCGGACCCTCTGTGACATGGGCGCCCCACGGTCCTCGAGCGTGTTCAACTCAACGCAACCGGAAGCGAGGCCGGCAGGGACAATAGCGGCTCAGCATCCGGAAACAACCGTCATCGGTCAGCCCGCCGACCCTTTAGGGCGCCAAGCGCCGAAAATGGACTTTCGTCTGGTCCCGTTTCCTGAGGCGGTTGAAAAACGGCGCCCGCCTTACGCGGATACGGATCGAGACCGAGAATGAGAAACTCCGTGGCAAGCGCACCAAGATCGACAACCCCGCCGACCAATGGCTCCATTTCATATTCGGTCGCGCCAGGTTTAGTTGCCGTCCCCCCGGCGTCGCCAGTAGATGCCCGCGGCACGAAAACCAAATCGACGTTTTCTGCCACTTCGTTGGTGACTGGCTCGAGCGTGACCACGCAAGTCTGGCCGACGGTGGCGGCAACGTGACCGGCGACGCGCAGACCACCGCCGCCTTGCCGGCTCACGTCAAAACTGGCCTCGAAGCGCGGCAAATCGCGCAGGCCCGCCACTTTCGCAACCGCGTCGCGAGTTTGGGGGTCTGCGGTGAGGTCGAAATGTTCGCCGGTTTCCGGCACATCCTCGACCGCGACCGGAACGTGCCATGGTCTCACAGGGGCGGGCTTCGCGTCATTCATGTTCAGCGCTCGGCAATTGCGAACTTGTCCGGATCGGGAAACATCGCCGCGCCTGAAACGAGCATATCCATTTTCGCATCTTCAAGTTGTGCCGCTGAAGCGCACACATAATTGGCAAGCCGGCCCACCTTTGGCTCCTCGCCGTCCAGCTCGAAGATATTGCGCGCCAGCGCGTTCTCAAGCGCGGGCAGGTCGCTCCCATCCAGCGCGGCCTGGTAGGCAGCCTGGCGGCCGTAGAACTCCTCGCCAAAGCGCCGCATCCGTCGTGGCACGCCCATATCCCCGACGCCCATCTCCCGCAGATTTGCATCCAGATCCCGGCAGAAAGCATCGAACAGGAGCTGTCCAAGCGATTCGCGGCGCCCCCAACCGGACGCCTTGGCGACTTGGGGCTCTCGGCCCAGGCGGCGAAGCACGAGCACGAGGTGCAAAACCAGCAACTCGAACCTGCCCTGTACGGTGTCTGGCACCCCAAAAGCGGTATAAAAAACGCCCAGGCGCGCCTGCGCCACGATCATGCCATAGAGGGCATGAATCTTATTGTCGTGGACGCTTCGGCGAAACGCCGGTAATATCATAGACATAGCTCTTCAGTATTAATTGGCTATCGCTTCCGGCCAATTTGGGGCGGTCGGTGGGTTAAGACAGGCCGGCCAATAGCACAAGGTTGAATGCGAAGAATGCTCAGCAGTTTTCTGCAGCGGGGGCGGAGCCGTAACACGGCAAGCACCATTGTTATTTGTGCGCTCGCGCTGTCGCTAGGCGGTTGTTTCGGCGAGACGTTCCAGCGGGGCTATGTGCTTCCGGACGGCGCGCTTGAGCAAATCCGTCTTGGCGCTTCGCAAGAACAGGTTCTGATCGTGCTCGGCACGCCCTCCACGGTCGCTACCGTCTCGGGCGAGGCCTTCTATTACATTTCGCAACGAGCCGAACGATCTGTCTCTTTCATGCCGGCAAAAATCACCGACCAGCGCGTCGTCGCCGTCTACTTCGACAAGGACAGGCGGGTGGACCGGGTCGCGTCCTATGGCATCAAGGATGGCAGGGTCTTCGACTTCATCAGCCGGACCACGCCGACAGCCGGCTCCGACGTGAACTTTGTCAAAGCCTTGTTTGAACTCAGTCTCGAACGCGCGCATCGGACTGCCCTTCTGACGCCGGCGATCTAGCCGAAATCAAATTTTCCCGGCAACCGAGGCTCGAGCGACCGCCCGCTCTATCAGTGATAGTGCGCGAGCACCGCGAGCAACAACAACGCGACGATGTTAGTGATCTTGATCATCGGGTTGACGGCCGGGCCTGCGGTATCCTTGTAAGGATCGCCGACAGTGTCACCGGTAACAGCGGCTTTGTGAGCGTCGGATCCCTTGCCGCCATAGTTGCCGTCTTCGATGTACTTCTTGGCGTTGTCCCACGCGCCGCCACCTGACGTCATCGAGATCGCAACAAAAAGGCCGTTGACGATCACGCCCAGCAGCATCGCGCCCAACGCCGAGAAGCCAGCCGACTTGCCGGCCGCACCGCCGCCGGCGATGAAATAAATGATGAAGTAACCGACGATTGGCGACAGCACCGGCAGCAACGACGGTATGATCATTTCCTTGATCGCAGCGCGTGTGAGCAAGTCGACGGCGCGGCCGTAATCAGGCTTGTCCGTGCCTTGCATGATGCCGGGCTTCTCGCGGAACTGCCGGCGCACCTCTTCGACGATCGAAGACGCAGCGCGTCCGACCGCCGTCATGCCCATCGCGCCGAACAGATAAGGCAACAATCCGCCAAACAACAAACCCGCGACCACGTAGGGATTGTTGAGCGAAAAGTCCGGGGCGACCCCCTGGAAATACGGGTGCGCGTCCGAACTGGCGACAAAGAATTTCAGGTCCTGACTGTAGGCCGCGAACAACACCAGCGCACCCAAGCCGGCAGAGCCGATGGCGTAGCCTTTGGTGACGGCCTTCGTGGTGTTCCCGACCGCATCGAGCGCATCGGTCGATTTCCGGACTTCTTTCGGCAAGCCGGCCATTTCGGCGATGCCGCCAGCGTTATCAGTCACCGGACCGAAAGCGTCGAGCGCGACCACCATGCCCGCAAGCGCCAGCATAGTCGTCACGGCGATAGCGATACCGAACAGGCCGGCGAGGTTGTAGCTCACCAGAATGCCGGCAATGATGACAATCGCCGGCAATGCGGTGGACTCCAGCGACACCGCGAGCCCCTGAATGACGTTGGTGCCGTGACCGGTGACCGAAGCCAGCGCAATCGAATGGACCGGGCGATACGGCGTGCCGGTATAATATTCGGTGATGACGATAATGAGCGCGGTCACGACTAATCCGGTGATGCCGCAATAAAACAGCGTCGCGCCGGAATAGTTGACGCCTTCGAGCGGCCCAAAACCGATCAAATAGTGGGTGACGCCGGCAATCCCGATCAGCGACAGGATCGCAGTTGCGATCATGCCCTTGTAAAGCGCACCCATGATGGATTGGCTGGCGCCAAGCCGCACGAAGAAGGTGCCGATGATCGACGCGATGATGCAGATACCGCCGATCGCCAGAGGAAAGGTCATCATCTTCGTCACCATCCCGGCCGAGACCGCACCGAAGAAGATGGCAGCAAGCACCATTGTCGCGACGGTGGTCACCGCGTAGGTCTCGAACAGGTCGGCCGCCATGCCGGCGCAGTCGCCAACGTTATCGCCGACGTTGTCGGCAATGGTGGCCGGGTTCCGTGGATCGTCTTCCGGGATCCCGGCCTCGACTTTGCCGACGAGGTCGCCGCCAACGTCAGCGCCCTTGGTGAAAATGCCCCCGCCAAGCCGTGCAAAGATAGAAATCAGCGAGGCGCCGAAGCCGAGCGCAACCAGGCGAATCGACGACGATGCGATCGTTCGGCGCCAGACCGAGGCCGCCGGTGAGAAAGATGAAATAAAGCGTCACGCCGAGTAGCGCCAATCCGGCGACCAGCAGGCCGGTAATGGCGCCAGCGCGGAACGCCAGCTCAAGGCCGCCGGCAAGTGAGCCGATCGCGGCCTGCGCGGTGCGCACGTTGGCTCGGACCGAGACGTTCATGCCGATGAAGCCGGCGGCGCCGGAGAGGATCGCGCCGATCGCAAATCCAACCGCGACCAGCCAGCCAAGCAGAAAGCCGCCTATCAAGAAAATGACAATGCCGACGATCGCAATCGTTGTGTATTGGCGTCGCAAGTACGCTTGTGCACCCTCGCGCACCGCCGCGGCGATTTCCTGCATTTTTGCGTTGCCGGGATCGGCGCGCATGACCGAACTGGTCGCCCAAATGGCGTAGATGAGGGCCAGCACGCCACACACAACGATCAACCACAACGTCGTCATTTGAAAGACCCCGATTGAATGGAGGCCAGGAAGCGAGCCGGCCGGCAGGAAACAGCCTCGCGCAAGCTTTTAAGCGTTTGGCCTAAAACGGCGCGGACATTGCCAAAAATGTACGGACTGCGCAACGGCGGCCAAGAGGGTTTTCCCGTGGCAAAATCTCAACGGCTGACGGTGCTTATGCGGGGTTTTGAATAATCCGGCCGTGAATTCCAGGGCAGCAGTATCGCGGCACTAAGTCGACAACCGTGGGTATTTGCCGCGCCCACATCGCTCCTCCCCAATCAATGACAGCGTCCTTTGCCGCCTTTCGGCGCGGGACGGCTTTTTGCGAGCGAAAACAGCCGCCGGAACAAGTTTCGCCGCAACGGACTTAATGTGTCGGAGATCACTGAATCTCCGAGGGCGGAAGGGGAGATTTCAAACCAACGAGCGATCCAGTCGGAGTGGCGGCCATGCGAACAGGTCGGTCTGCAAACCAACATTTGAGCGTCCCACGCTCACACGCGCGCAGCGGTGTCATCGGCGCATGGCTCGGCGCTAGCGCGGTCATCGCGCTCGGCCTGGCCTGCCTTCCCCTGGTAGCGGGGCCCTCGTCGGCTAGTGTCATCACCGTCGGAAGCACCATAAGCAACAGCGCGCTGAAGAGCGATCGATTGACAGTTCCCCGGACTAGCGTCGCTCCAAAGAGCGAGGTCAGCAAGCCCGGCGCGATTCCGGTCGGGTGTGAGGCGGCATTCAGCAAGCTGGTGCGTGTGGGCAACTTCACCTCGCGGTGCGTGACTTAAAGTCCTGAAAGACTTTGCAGCCGGGTTTTAAGTTGCGACGACGCGATGTCGTTTCGCATCGTCCCCACAACAAGTCAGAACCGGAAATGTCCTAGGTGACGGATGGTGAGGGAACGCAACGCCTCGACTGAGAGCGTTCCCAATTGTCCCATCGCGGATTGTGTTTCTTCAATCAACAAGTCGATGACGTGACCGGGACCTTCGGCGCCTAATGCCCCGAGACCCCAAAGAAACGCTTTCCCGACAAAACAGGCTGACGCGCCCAGCGCGCAGGCGCGAACCACGTCGCTGCCGCTTCGTACGCCCGAATCAATCATCACCGTCGCGCGGCTCCCCACTGCGCCCACAATTGCGGGAAGAACGTCGATCGAGGCCGGAAGGGCGTCGTTCTGCCTACCGCCGTGGTTGGATACGATTACGCCGTCGGCGCCGAGCGCCACTGCCTTTTCGGCGTCGGCGGGATGCATGACGCCTTTGAGTACGAGGTTTCCCTTCCACAACTGGCGATACTTCGCGACCTCGTCCCAGGTGAAAGCGCCTCCCATTTCCCGCCGGGTGAAAGCGACAAGCTCTGAAAGCGAGACCCCCTCGCCCGCGTAAGCGCGCACGTTAGCAAACCGCGGCGTGCCGTTCCTCCAGAGCGCCATGGCCCAGGCTGGCGCCAACGCGCTCTGCAAGACGATCGAGCCATCCACCCGAAAAGATCCAGCTAGCCCGGTCGCGGCTTCACGCGGCCTGGTCGTGCGAACCGGCACGTCGAGCGTCAGCACCAGTGTCCGGCAGCCGACGCGCTCGGCCCGGCGCACGAGATCTATTCCGATGGCGTGATCATTCGCGGCAAAGCGGTAAAGCTGAAACCAGAATACGTCGGGCGCGACTTCAGCGATGCGTTCGATCGTGGCACCCCCGACCGTGCTAAGCATGTAGGGAACGCCGGCGCGCTGCGCGGCGCGGGCGAGATATTCATCGGCGCCGGGCCAAACAATTGAGGGTCCTCCCATCGGCGCTATGCCGATCGGCGCGGAAAACCGGCGGCCGAATAATTCGATGGAGGTCGGCGGAAGCGACGGCATGACGCCGTATCGCGGCGCCAATTCGATGGCGTCAAACGCCGCCCAATTGCGCTTGATACCGGTGTCGCCATTTCCCGCACCGCCGTCGGAGTATTCAAACGCGAAGTGCGGGATGCGCCGCCGCGCACCCGCGCGCAAATATTGGGTGCTTGGAAAACGCCGATGCAACGCTGCGTACTGCGGATTACCGCTTGGGCTTACCGACGGCTTGGATTGAGTTGTAACGACGGCCGTGGTGTCGTGCATCGGCGTTCCCCTGGTGAAGCGGTTGCAAATGTTTCACATCGGACCGCTGGAACGCCAGTATAGCCGTTTCGCCGCGGCTATCTCGCTGCTTTACTCCCGTCGCAATAACGACGCAGCAAAGGACCCCGATAGGGCGAGCGGCAAGATACCGGCGAGCTTTGCCGCCAGTCGCCGTGTAGCGCCCTTCGCGGGCTCCTTGTCGCCGGTACTGTCGGCTGTCTTTGCCTTGGGCGCATCGTAAGCCCAGGTCATGTAGACGCCGCCCCAGGTAAAACCACCGCCGAACGCGGCCAACAGAAGGCGATCGCCGCGTTTGAGCCTGCCTTCATATTCCCAGAGACAGAGCGGAATCGTAGCGGCCGTAGTGTTACCGAATTTGTTGATGGTCACCATCACGCGCTCGGGCGGTAGCCCCATGCGTTCGGCCGTCGCTTCGATGATGCGCTTGTTGGCCTGATGCGGCACGAGCCAATCTATCATCTTGCTGGTCAGCCCGTTTCTCGCCATCAGCTCGGTCGCAACCTCGGACATTCGCGCTACAGCGTATTTGTACACCGCGGCGCCTTCCTGATGGACGTAGTGCAACCGCTTAGCCACCGTCTCGGCGGTCGGCGGCATGCGGCTGCCGCCGGCCTTCTGATGCAAATGCTTCATGCCAGCGCCATCGGCGGCGATCAGGACGTCCACAATACCGTATTGGCGGCCGGGCTCGAGGAGAACGGCGCCTGCGCCATCGCCGAATATGACGCACGTAGCGCGATCCGTGTAATCGATGATTGATGACATCTTGTCGGCGCCGACTACGACAACTTTGCGATACGTTCCGGTTTCGATGAATTGCGAGCCAATGCTCAGCGCATAAATGAACCCCGAACACGCCGCCTGGACATCGAAGCTGCCGACATCTCGGATACCGACCATGTCGCAGATGAGATTCGCCGTAGATGGGAATACAAAATCAGGCGTAGTCGTTGCGCAAATCAGAAGATCGACCTCGCGCGCAGCGGTGCCGGTTTTCTTCAGCAGGCCACGTACCGCTTCGGCACCCATATGCGAGGTGCCCAAGCCTTTACCGCGGAGAATGTGCCGTTCCTTGATTCCGGTGCGCTCGGTGATCCACTGGTCGTTGGTGTCGACCATCTGCGCCAGATCGGCATTGGTGAGGACGTCCGGGGGCACGTAGCCGTGCACGCCGGTGATAGCGGCACAGGTCGCAGGCCTACGTGCGACTTTTGGTTTTTTGGGCTGCTTGACCATCGCCGCACGACACTCGTTACGCCCATTAAATATTGGTTACGCGCCTTAGCATGCGGTTAACGCTGCTCCGTAGCCGCGGCGACATCATGGCGCGGCGCCTTTCGCCGCCCGGAGCACAAGCGCCGCCGCCTCTTCGCTGGGCCTCGAGTTTACTTTCATCAGCCCGTCGATCCGGCTGAAGGCCGCGACCTGCCGGGCGCGCTCGGGGCTATCCAATTGCAGCAACGGCGTAAGCGCATCTGCGAGCCTTTTCGCAGTGCAGTCCCGCTGCAAGAACTCCGGAACGACATTCTCGCCGAGCACCAGGTTGGCGAGGATCACGGTCGTCAAGCGGCGATGCAAACCCATCAGGCGGGCGACCATTTCTTCAATCGGCGAAACGAGATAGGCGGCAACCATGGGTACGCCAGCGATCGCGAGCTCCAGGGTGACGGTGCCGGACGCCGCCAGCGCGGCTCGCGCTGCGCGAAATGCTGCCCATTTTTCGTCCGGCTCGGTCACGATGCGAGGCTTGATGTCCCAGCCAGCAACACCGGCGCGGACCTGTTCCAATCGACTTCGCATTGTCGGGAGCACCAGATCCAAAGGCCCGCTGCGCTCGGCGACGCGGCTGATCACCGTCCCAAATATCGGCAAAAGGCGGTCGATTTCGCTTTTCCGGCTGCCCGGCAGAACCACAACGAGCGGCGGGTCGGCCAGCCGGCGCTCAGCTTCGCTCTCTTGAGGGCGGAGGTCCGCAACATGTTCGATCAGCGGATGGCCCACATAGACGCATCGCGGCCCGCCAAGTTTGACGTAGGCGTCCGGCTCGAACGGAAGGATCGCGAGCACGCAATTGATATAGGAGCGCATGGCCCGCGCTCGTCCCGGTCGCCACGCCCAAACTGACGGCGAGACGTAGTCGAGGATCGGAATCGAAGGAACGCGTCGCCGGACCCTCCGGGCGACCCTGTGCGTGAAGTCCGGGCTATCGATGATGACGACCGCATCCGGTCGCGCCTCAATAATGGCATTCGCCGTCTCGCGGATGCGCCGCAAAATCAGCGGCAATCGGCGAGGAATTGCGGTCAAGCCGAATATCGAAAGTTCGTCGATTGGGAACGGACTATGGATACCGGCAGCCGCCATCGCCCTCCCGCCCACGCCGGAGAGTGCCAGTCGGTTTCCATCCTCCATGCGGAGAGCCCGCGCCAGCGAGGCGCCGAGCGCATCGCCCAACTCTTCGGCTGCGACTAGGTAGATTGAACGCGGCCGTGTCGGCGAAACATCCGTCACGGCGAAGCGACCTCACCCACACCGGCAACAAAAATATTGGCGCGGTCGGCAGCTGCGACAACCTCCATCGGTGCGGCAATGATCGTGCTGCCGGCAGTGACCGCCACTCCGGCAAGGCCGGCGCGCACGGCATTTTCCACGGTTCGCGGGCCGATCGCCGGCAGATCAAAGCGCCGGTCCTGGCCCGGCTTGGGCGCTTTCACGAGAACACCCGTGCCATTGCGCGCGGTGATGCGGCGCTGGCTGCGCATGTCGGCTATCCGTGCCAACAGGTTGTCGGTTCCCTCCACGCCTTCGACGGCAAGTACGTGATTGTCGGCAACGACTGCCGCTTGACCTACATCGAACGGGCCAAGTGCGGCGATCACAGCAAGCGCACGTGCGATGTCCGCATTATCGCGCTCGACCGGCCGACGCTTGGTGAGCACACCTTGCGGAATAAAGATCTCTGGCGCCACGGCATCAAGTCCCACAATTTTGAGACCGGCCTCTTCAATGAGACCGGCGATGCCCTTGAGCAAACGGTCATCACCACCGCGGAACGCCCGCAAAACCCGAGGCATGGCGCGGATGGTTGCCCAGTCAAGACGGATTTTCGTCAGCGGCGGACGCAGCAGAGTGCCAATGAAGATCGCCTCGCGGCACCCCTCGCGGCGGGCAAGGCGCACCAGACGTCCGCCCTGCCCCAGCGCCAGCCAGTGATGGGGATATCGCTCGACCACATTGGGATCAGCCCACCCATTGATACCGAGCATCACCGGCTGCCGACCGCTGCGCAAAACGGCTTGCGCAACCGCGGCCGGAAAACTGCCGCCACCGCAAATAATAGCCAGCGGAGCCCGCTCTGGATCCGGCGCGTCGGGTTGATCGGCGCTGCGCTCAGGCAGAGTCATGCTCGGCTTCTTCGCCGCCATCGTTGACACGCGGGCGCATCAACCTTCGCGTTCCGCCGTCGCGGATGAACGCGATGATCTTGCCGACGCGCGGCTCGTCGGCGAATTCGCGCGCGACGCATTCGACCCTCTCGGCGAACGTCCCCGCGCCGAAAAATAGTTGACGATAGGCACGCCTGATCCGTAGCAATTCAGAACGCGTGACGCCGCGGCGCCGCAGCCCGACAACATTGAGACCAACTAGATCTTCGCGATAGGCCATGCCGAAAGGAATGACGTCCGCGCGGATCGGGCTCATTCCTCCGATCATGGCACCCTCTCCCACACGGCCGAACTGATGGACAGCGGAAAGACCACCGAGGAAGGTGCCGTCGCCGATGGTGACGTGACCGCCAAGCGTCACATTATTGGCGAACGTAACTTGATCGCCGATCTGGCAATCGTGCCCGACGTGGCTACCGACCATGAAGAAGCAGCGCTCGCCGATCCGGGTTACGCCGCCGCCGTCTTCCGTTCCGGTATTCATGGTCGTTCCTTCACGGATGTCGCAATGCGACCCGACGATCAGCCGCGTGGCGCCGCCGCGGTAGTGCACCGATTGCGGCGGCGTTCCCAACGAGGCAAAGGGGTAGACGACCGTGCCTTCGCCGATTGTCGTAATCCCGGTGATGTGTACCTGGGCAATCAGGCGCACGCCATCGCTGAGCTCGACACCCGCGCCGACGACGCAATGAGGACCGATCTCGACGCTGTCGCCAACACGCGCCCCTTCGGCCACGCGCGCGGTTGGATCGATCGCCATTTAATCCCCGGGTAGATACGCGCCGAGAACCGCCTCGGCGACGACGGCATCGCCGACTTTGGCTTCGCCGCGGTACCACCACATGTTGCGGCGGTGCGCGGTCTTGCTCATGTGATATTCCAGAACGTCGCCTGGTCCGGCCGGTTTGCGGAACTTCGCCTTGTCGATGGTCAGGAAAAACATCGTGCGCGGCTTTTCGCGCGCCGGCATCTGCCGAAGACAGAGCACGCAGGCTGTCTGCGCCATACCCTCGATCACCAATACTCCCGGCATGACCGGATTTTCAGGGAAATGGCCGACGAACTGCGGTTCGTTCATTGTGACATTCTTGATGCCGATGCCGAATTCGTCGCGGCGTATGCCGACCACGCGGTCGACCAGCAGAAACGGGTAGCGATGCGGCAATACCCGAAGAATTTCGTGGATGTCGGCAGCATCCAGAGCCTCTTCGTTCATTCCGGCTCACCTTTGCGATCATTGGTGCGCGCCAGCCGCCGCACGACGCGCAACGCCCTTCATGAAATCGCGTACGTGCTGGGCCGGCGAACCTACCCAGCGCCCGTCCGGGGAACGTCGTGCATCGCTCCACTTTGCGCGCCGAGCTGCGCTCGGCTTCCGACGGAGACGTGATCGGCAATGCCGACCTGGCCGCCGAGCATGACGAAGTCTCCCAGTACGACGCTTCCGGATATGCCGGCCTGCCCCGCGATCAGGCAGTGTCGACCGATGGTGACGTTGTGCGCGATCTGCACGAGATTGTCGATCTTGGTGCCTTCGCCGATGACGGTATCACGGGTCGAACCACGGTCGACGGTCGTGTTGGCGCCGATTTCCACGTCGTCCTGGATGATAACCCGGCGGCTCTGCGGAATCTTAATGTGGCCATGTAACGACGGCAGAAAGCCGAAGCCGTCCTGACCTATACGGGCGCCGGGATGGATAATAACCCGATCGCCGATCAAAGCGTGTACGACGGTTGCGCCCGCCCCGATGACGCAATCGCGGCCGATCGCCACCGACGGGCCAACGGCCGCCCCGGCCGCGACGAGCGTTCCCGCGCCGATTTCCGCATCCGGACCGATCACCGCCAGCGGATCGACCGTAACGCCTGCTTCCAAACGCGCCGACGGATGAATGCGCGCTTCCGACGAACGTCCAGTCGTGCCGAATAGCGAAGACGGCCGCAGCAAATCCGGAAAGAGCGCGCGCGCGATGGTGACGAAGGCCCGATAAGGCTCAGGCGTAACCAACACCGCGAGTCCGTCGGGCGCCGTTGCTGGCGAACCGCGGCGTCAACAGGCAAGCGCCGGCCCGCGTGGTCGCCAGCGCGCCGAGATATTTCATGTTGTCCATGAAACTGACGTCGGACGCCCTCGCCGTGTCGAGCGGCGCAATATCGCATGATGCGCCGGTCAAGCGGACACGCCTGGACCGGGCTCGACGCCCGTCAGTGCGACGATCTCCGCGATCGTCAGGCCATGCGCGTTGGGTAAGAACTCCGGCATCCAACCGGTCTCAAGCGTGCGCGCCGGCCCGATCAGAACCGCGCACCGCCGCCAAACTGAAAGAACTGCGTCCGGTCATATGCCTGCTTGAGGACTGGATAAGCGAAGTCGAACCGCAGTGGACCGAAGGGAGAGTCCCAGATCAGGCTGGCTCCGACGGACATCCGCGGAGCAGACGAATCCGCATAAAGCAGTCCGCATTGGCAGACGTATGTGCCGTTGGCCGGGTTGCCGGTGGGAGCCACAAGGCCATTGATTTCGCCGGTGGCTATATATTGAGTTTCTCCCCTGTAGCCCCACTCAGAACCTGAATCGACGAACACCGCACCGCGGAAGCCGGCGTCCTTCGGCAAGAAGTAGAAGGGATACTGAACTTCGATGCTGGCGCCCCAATACATCGTGCCGCCAAGGGAGTCGTTTGCACCGCCAACGGTCAGATCGCGGGGGCCCAAGCCGGCCGGTTCGAAGCCGCGAACCAGGTTTTGGCCCATCTTGAAGTCATCCAGAACGCTCACGTAGCCGTCGTTGGACACGCAAGTTCCGGAGTTCGGGCATTTCTTCAAACCGATCATGTCGCCGCCCTGCAAATGCAAAACACCGACTAGATCGGAAACGATTTCATAGTAGCCGCGGAAGTCGATGACCGAACGGAGATACGCCGTTGTGCCGCCAAGACCGGCGATATCCTGACCAAAATTGACCAGCAAGCCGCTGGTCGGGCGCTTGTTGTTGTCGAGGGTGTTGAACGTCAATCCGTATCCCGGCTGGGAAACGACTTCCGTGCCATAGGAAAGCTCCTCACGGATCGGCAGTGCAGCGACGTAGAGTGGCGAGTTATTCGCGTACAGACAGTTCGATTGGTAGTTGCCTGCATTCCACCCCGGATAAGCCGCATTGATACCACCCGGAAATAGAGACGAAGCGGCGGCAAGCGCGACGGGTGTCGGGAAGGTCGACTGGAAATTCGGGTTGATGTTGGTGCAATCGTCCAAGCCTGACGCCAGCGAGATTTGCTGTGCGTAAATCGAATAGCGCAACTGCAGACTTAGATCTTCCCGCACCGGAATGCCGAACCGCAGGGTGGTGCCGTAGTTGGTCGTCCCATATGAGAGATATGGGCTCGCCAAAGTTTGCCGGGCAAACAAATCGATGCCCGCCGACATCCGGTAATCGAGGAAGTAGGGCTCGACGAAGTTGAACTCGACGCCGCGGATGTACTGGCCGGCGGTAAGCGACGCCCGCGCATAACGGCCGGTCCCTAACAGATTGCGCTCCGCGATGGTCACTTGGCCCATGAAGCCGTCGGCGGTCGAGTATCCACCCATGACCGAGAAGTCGCCGGTCGATGTTTCTTCGACATCGACGTTGACCACCACCCGGTCAGGGGCCGAGCCGGGCTCGTTGGTGATTTTGACCGACTTGAAGAAGTTGAGGTTTTTGATGCGCCGCTCGGCGCGATCAATTAGGGCGCGATTGTACGGGTCGCCTTCGGAAATATCGAACTCGCGCCGGATTACATAATCGCGGGTTCGCGTATTGCCGCGGATGTTGATGCGTTCGATGTAGGCGCGCACGCCTTCGTCAACGACGAAAACGACACTGACCGTGCGGGTCTGCGCGTTGCGATCGCCACGCGGCCTCACGGTCGCGAACGGATAACCGTGTTTTGCGATCTCAATCGTCAGTTCCTCGACCGTCTTTTCGATCGCGTCGGCGTTGTAGATATCCCCTTGATGCACCCGCGGCACAGCCAGCAGGGACCGCGTGTCGAGCGCGCGGATATTGGATTGAACGTCGATTGTCGCGAAGCGATAGAGCGGCCCTTCCTCGATCGTAAAAGTAATGATGAAGCCCTTCTGCGCCGGGTCGTACTCCCCGGTCGCCGAAACGACCTGAACATCGGCGTAGCCGTGGCTGAGATAGAACCGCCGGATCAGATCGCGGTCGGCCTCGATGCGATCGGCATCGTACACGTCGGTCGTTTGCAGGAAGCTGAGGAAGTTCGAGGTTGAGGTTTTGATCACCTCTTTTAGCCGGTAGTCGGAATAAGCATGATTGCCGACGAAATTGATCGTTTTGACCCCGGTCTTCTCGCCTTCTTTGACCTCGAAGATCAGGTCGACGCGATTGTTCGGCCGCTCGATGATCTTCGGAACGACCTGAAACGTCAAATCGGCCGTTGCGATGATAGACCTCGATGATGCGCTGGACGTCAGCCTGCACTGCGGCGCGTGAGAGCGTACCGCGCGCTTTCGACTGGATCTCCTGCTGCAGCTGTTCGTCCTTGATCTTGTTGTTGCCCTCGAACGCAAGACGGTCGATGACCGGCGCTTCGACGACGGTGACTACCAGCCGGCCGCCCTGCTGCGAAATGTGGACATCCTGAAACAGGCCCGACGCGTAGAGCGCCTTTAGCGCGCTGTCGATCTTGGCGGCATCGAGCCGCTCGCCCGGCGCGACCTTGAAATAGGAGCGGATCGTGTCCGCTTCGACGCGCCGATTGCCCTCGACCACGATCGAAGCCGCGGCCGCGCCGGCCTCGGCACGCTGCGCCGCAAAAGCCGGCCCGCAGACACCACGCAAACAATAAGCCGGCGAGGAGCAAGCCGGCCACGACAAGCCCTCGTCTTACCCGCACACACATGTCCATGCGCAAAGCGCCCTTATTCCCCTCGTGGCCGCCCCCAGAATGGCGGGTTGCTTCAAGTCTCCCTCGGTCTACTAAAGACGACGTTTCTCCTACTCTCCTCTTTATCTCTCCCCCCTTCGCCAGGGATGATGGGGCACCCCCGCTCCGCAGATTGTTACGGCTTCAGGATGTCGTCAGATGAACGATGTCATTGAAAGTTGCAAATATCATCAACATCAGGACGATGGCGAGGCCAATACGAAAGCCCACTTCTTGGGCCCGCTCCGAGAGCGGACGCCCGCGCACGCCTTCGATAATATAGAACAAAAGATGACCGCCATCGAGCAGCGGGATCGGAAACAGGTTCAGAAGCCCAATCGAAACCGAAAGCACGGCTGCGAGCTGTATCAGCGGGATGAAACCGAAACTGGCCACCTGCCCCGACATCTGGGCGATTCGAATCGGACCACCGAGCTGACTGGCCGCTTCGCGACCGCTGAGAACCCCAACGATATAGCTGAGCGTGCGGTCGATAACGGACCAGGTTTCCTGCAGCGCCATCCAGACGGCCTGAGGAGGCGCGAGCGGATGCAGTTTCAAATCCTCGGCGGCCATTGACCTAGTGATGCCGAGGATGCCGATGCGCTGAACGTTGCCAAAGTTGTCCTTGACCTCCTTCAGCGCCGGCGTGGCCTTGAGTACGCGTTGGACGCCATCATGCTCGACGGTCACATTCAGGGTTTCGCCGGCGCTCGTGCTAACGATGCGCTGCATGTCGCTGAAGCTGTCGACGGCGTGCCCATCGATCGCGACAACCATGTCGCCAGGCTGAAAACCGGCCGCTGCCGCCGCGCTGCCCGCCTGTACGGTATCGACCCGGGCGCTCATCGTCTGCTTGCCGTAGAGCGCGAACACGCGGCGAAGATGATGACCGCCAACACGAAATTCGCCGCCGGCCCGGCAACGACGATGGCAATGCGTTTGAGCACGGGCTGGAACATGAAAGCTATGCGCCCGCTGGTCCGCGTCCATGTTGGCGTCGCGGCGTCTGGCCCGGCACGCTCGCAACATTTTCGTCGCCGAAGAACTTTACGAAACCGCCGAGCGGGATGGCGGATATCTTCCAGCGTGTGCCGTAGCGATCGTTGAAACCCAAAATTTCGGGACCGAAGCCGATCGAAAAAACCAGAATTTGCACGCCACACCATCGTGCAACCAGAAAGTGTCCGAGTTCGTGGAAGAACACCACGAGGCTGAGGACGAAAAGAAAGGGAATGATGTAGCCGACGATGCCGCCGCCAAACATGTGCAAATGCGACAAAACGTACGACCCCATAACGCTACTTGCCCCCTGGCGCCTTGATTTGGCCCGTCCCCGTTTGGTGAAGCTACGATGCCATTGCGGCAATTTCGGGCACGAGGCCGATCGCCAACTTTCGCGCGGCTTGATCAATGGCGACCGCATCGTCGATGGATTGTGGCTCGGCCATCGAGCCTTGTCGCTGCGCGGCATCGAGCGTCGCCTCAACGAGGGCGGGGATGCCGCCAAATCCGAGACGACGGCCGATGAATTCGCGCACCGCAATTTCGTTTGCGGCATTGAGAACGGTTGGAGCCGCACCGCCTGCGGCAAGCGCCTTGCGCGCCAGAGCGAGCGCGGGAAAGCGGGCCACGTCGGGTTCTTCGAAGGATAATGTGGCGACGCGGGCGAGATCGAGCCGCGCCGCGGGCGTACCCATGCGGGCCGGCCATGCCAAGCAGTGCGCAATTGGGATGCGCATGTCCGGAGAGCCGAGCTGGGCGACAACCGATCCATCGCGAAATTCTACCAAACCATGAACAACCGATTGCGGGTGAACGACGACATCGAGCTCATCGGGCGCCAATCCGAACAGGTGGTGGGCCTCGATCAGCTCAAGGCCTTTGTTCATGAGTGTAGCCGAGTCGATGGTAACTTTTGGACCCATCGACCAAGTGGGGTGTTTCAGCGCCTGCTCTACGGTGACCTTGCTGATCGCCTCGCGCGACCATGTGCGAAACGGCCCCCCGGAGGCAGTAAGAACGATCCGGCGAACGTCTTCGCGTGGGCCTGCACCCAGCGCCTGGAAAATCGCATTATGCTCTAAATCGACCGGAAGCACATTGGCCCCAGCCGCGGCGGCCCTGCGCATAAAAAGCGCACCGGCGCAAACCAAGCACTCCTTATTGGCTAGCGCGACCGTGGCGCCGCGCTCGGCGGCGGCGAGCGTAGGTTTGAGGCTTGCCGCACCGGTGATTGCCGCCATGACCCAATCGGCCGGGCGCCGCGCGGCTTCCACGATCGCCTCGGGTCCGGCCGCGGGTTCGACGTTCGAACCCGCCAATTCCGCTTTGAGCTCGCCGTATGCCGCGGGATCGGCGACGACGGCAAAGCGCGCGCCAAGTTCCCGGGCAAGCTTCGCCAGTGCCGCAGCGTTGCGGTCGGCGGTTACCGCCTCGACCCGATAACGGCCGGCTTCCTGCCGCAAAAGATCGATCGTGCTCGCACCAATCGAGCCAGTCGCGCCGAGAAGCGTTACGGTTCTCGGTACCGGCGCCAGCCCAACTCTGGCCAACGGTTGCTTACGCTTCATCGCGTTACCATACCAGCAAGCCGGTCGCCGGCGCAGCCGTGCCGTTTCGCAGCGCGCCGAGGACGAGAGCGAACACGGCGGCCACTAGAAACCCGTCCAGCCGGTCCATTAACCCGCCGTGACCGGGAATAAGGGCGCCCGAATCCTTTGCGTCAAAACGCCTTTTGATCGCGGATTCGAGCAAATCACCGGCTTGCGCCAGGACGGACAACAACAACGCCATCGCCCCGATGATCCCCAGCCTACCAACCCCGACCGTATAAGCGACCCCAATGCCCGCCGCCACCCCCCCGACCAGTCCGCCTATGGCCCCGGACCACGTCTTTTTCGGACTGATGCTTGGCGACAACAGTGGACCGCCGATCAGGCGACCGCAGGCGAAGGCAAAAATATCGGTGGCCCAAACAATTGCGAACAAAAGTAGCAGTGCGCCGAGACCCCAATTCGGATCGCGCCGCAAAAGCACCGGGCCGAGGAGCGCAGCGCCTGCGTAGACCACCCCGCCGCCTGCCCACCCTGCCGTCGGAGAGCCGCCGCCGCGGTTCGCGGCCGACAGAAAAGCCGCGAGGACCGCACAGATCGCGATCGCAAGGAGTGCCACATTTGGCATCGCGAGCCCGGCAAGAATCGCCGCCGCGACGAGCCCAACAATGCCCGGGACGAGAATGCGCGGGTCGGAATTACGAACGGCGAGCAGGGTCCATTCGTAGAGAATGCCCAGCGCGCCAAAAAAACATAATGCGAGGAAAGGCCAGCCGCCGACGTAAGTCAGAGCCAGCACCGCGGGTGCGAGAACGGCAGCGGAAACGATCCGCAATGCCAGGTTGCGCCCACGCCTTTCCTGCGATCTGAAATCGGCGCTTCCCTGCTGACCGGCCTCGATCACGACGCGGTCTTCATGATCCGGTGTTCGCGGCCAGGCCGCCGAAGCGGCGCTCGCGGCGCCGATACTCCGCGATCGCACCCTCCAAGGCGGCACGGTCAAAATCGGGCCAATTGATCGGAACGAAAACCAGCTCGCTGTAAGCGGCCTGCCAGAGCAAGAAGTTTGAGAGCCGCTGCTCGCCGCTGGTGCGGATGATTACGTCCGGATCGGAAATATCGGGCGCGTGCAAATAACTTCCAATTCGGTCGGCCGTCACCTCGTCGGCAGAGAGCCGACCGGCCGCCACTTCCAAAGCGAGGCGCCGCGCCGCTTGTGCGATTTCCTGGCGCGCGCCGTAATTGAAGGCGACAACGAGGGTGAGACCATCATTCCCGCGGGTCAAATCCTCAGCCTCCTGCAGGAGGAGGCAGATGTCGCGATCGAGCCCCGCACGCTCGCCGATAACACGCACGCGCACATTGTTACGGTGCAGCTCGGCCAAATCATTTCGTACAAACCGGCGAAGAAGGCCCATCAAATCGATGATTTCCGACCGGGGCCGCGACCAATTCTCCGAGCTGAATGAGAAGATCGTCAAAACGGAGATGCCCAGTTCGCCCGCAGCACGCACGGTCTTGCGCAGAGCTTCTACGCCGCGGCGGTGACCCTCGACCCGAGGCAGCCCGCGCGCGGCAGCCCAGCGGCCGTTCCCGTCCATGATGATGGCAACATGCCGCGGTACATCGAAGCCGTCGTCGCCACCCGGCAACGGTTCGGTTGCGCTGTTTCTCGATCGTGCGGCGTCGCTCAAACCGTCATGATCTCCTTCTCTTTGCCGGCGAGGAGCTTGTCGACCTCGCCGATAGTCGAGTCAGTCACCTTCTGCACCTCACCGGACTGACGAGCGTGCTCGTCCTCGCTGATCTTGTGGTCCTTCTCCAGTTTCTTGAGAAGGTCGAGCCCGTCCCGGCGGACGTGACGCACAGCGACGCGCGCCGCCTCGGCATATTTGTGGGCCACCTTGACGATTTCCTTACGCCGCTCCTCGTTCAGCTCGGGAATGCGCAGCTTTAAGACTTGCCCCTCGGTGGCCGGCGACAAACCAAGATTGGCGGCGGAGATTGCTTTCTCCACTGCGTGGATTTGCGACCGGTCCCATACTTGGACACTAAGCAGCCGCGGTTCGGGAACCGTGATCGTAGCGACCTGATTGAGCGGCATGTGGCTGCCGTAGGCTTCCACCTGGACGTGATCCAGCAAAGCCGCCGACGCCCGCCCTGTGCGCAGGCCCGAAAGCTCGTGCTTGAGCGATGCTATGGCACCCTGCATGCGGCGCTTGAGGTCATTCATGTCAAACGCGGTTGTTGCCATGGCGCCCTCCCGTATTTGTCTCTAGGCCGCTTTTGGCCGCCGTCCGGTTTACCCGACAGTGGTAAAGTGACCCTTGCCGCGCAACACGGCCTCGATCGCGCCGGGGTCCCGGATCGAAAAAACAATGATAGGCATGTTGTTCTCCCGAGCAAGCGCGAACGCCGTCGCGTCCATGATCTTCAAATTGCGATCGAGTGCCTCTTGATGGGACAGCCGCTCGTAGCGTTTCGCCGACGCATCCCTTTTGGGATCGGCGGTATAAACTCCGTCGACATCCGTCGCCTTGAACACGGCCTCGCAGCCCATCTCGGCAGCGCGCAGAATCGCAGTGGTGTCCGTGGTAAAATAGGGATTGCCGGTGCCACCGGCGAAAATAATAACTCTTCCATCGTCGAGATGGCGAAGCGCCCGCTGGCGTTCGTAGGTCTCGCAAACTTGCGGCATGGCAAGCGCTGACATGGTGCGAGCGCTGACGCCTGCGCGCTCGATGGCGGCTTCGAGGACGAGCGCGTTCATGACGGTCGCCAGCATTCCCATTGCGTCCGCGGTCGGCCGCGACAATCCATCCTCGGAAATCTGTGCGCCGCGCAGAATATTGCCGCCACCCACCACGACACCGAGCTCTATCTTCAAAGCGTGGCAGGCGGCGAGGTCTGCCGCGAACCGGTCGATGGTCTGCTGATGAATGCCGAATTTCTCGGCGCCGCTTAATGCCTCGCCGGAGAGCTTGATGATCACCCGTCGGTAATTCGGCTTTGCCATCGATCGACGGTCCGCCCTCATTCGCGTGGATCGAAGGCCAACCGACGGCCTTTGACGTCCTCAATCTCTCGACGAGCCGACCCTGCCCGTAAAGCTATTGTGCGCCGGCCAACGCGGCAACTTCACCGCCGAAATCGCCGGTGGGCCGATCAATCCCTTCACCGAGCGCATAGCGTACGAACCCGGTGATCCGGATCGGCGCACGCGCCTTGCCCTCACTCTCTTTCAGAGCCTGGGCGACGCTCTTTTTTCCACCTTCATCGAAAATAAATTGCTGCTCAAGCAGGCAAACTTCTTTGTAGAACGTCTTAAGGCCGGATTCGACGATCTTGTCGATGACGTTTGCCGGTTTTCCCTGAGCCTTGAATTTATCCGCGAGCACGTTCTTTTCGCGCTCGACAACCGCCGGGTCGAGCCCGGACGGCTCAATTGCCTGTGGGTTGGCGGAGGCAACTTGCATCGCCACCATGCGACCAACCGCCTTCAACTCGTCAGGATCGCCGTCGGATTCGAGAGCTACGATCACTCCGATCCGGCCGAGCCCATCCGATACCGCGTTGTGCACGTAACTTGCCACGACGCCCTTGCTCACCGACACCCCGGCGGCCCGCCGCAACGTCATGTTCTCGCCGACCTTGGCGATCGTCTCGGTGATGGCGTCGGCCACAGTGCGATCGCCGACGCGCGCGGCAAGAATCTTCTCGACTTCGGCTCCGGCGGTCAAACCGACGTCAGCGATCATCTTAACGAGGCCCTGAAACAGGTCGTTACGCGCCACAAAGTCGGTCTCCGAGTTGACCTCGACGACGACCCCCTTGTTGTCGGCGAGCGCGATGCCGATGAGACCTTCGGCGGCGACACGGCCAGCTTTCTTTGCGGCCTTCGCTAAACCCTTCTTGCGGAGCCAATCGACCGCGGCCTCGAGATCGCCTCCGGTCTCGCCGAGCGCCGCCTTGCAATCCATCATTCCGGCTCCGGTCTTGTCCCGAAGCTCTTTCACCATGCCGGCGCTAATATTCGCCATTGCTATCGGTCCTCATACATTCGTCTTCGCGAGCAAATAATCCTGACGGGCGCCGGGCCCCCACCTGCTCGCCGTTTCGCGCCAAATCCAGAAGCGCAGACCTATTCGGCCTCGGTCGCCACCTGCTCCTTGGCGCGGGCAATCCAGCCCTCGACACGACCCGGCAAACCGACTTCCTCGCCGATCTTGTGCGCTGCGATCGGTGACAATTCGGCGATCTGCCAGACGTGAAAGATACCAAGATCGTTAAGCTGCTTCTCGATCGCTGGCGACACGCCCGGAAACTTCTTGAGGTCGTCCGCAACTCCGCGCGGTCCCGACAGCGGCGCAAAGCCGAGTTTGTCGGTTTCGGGGGGTATCTCCTCGACCACAGTAGGCTCGGCGAGCGCGCCGACATCGATCCGCTCGCCCTGGGCCCGCGAAATGCCGTCGATCACCGCTTTGGCGATCAGATCGCAATATAGCGTGATGGCGCGGCTAGCATCGTCGTTGCCGGGCACGACGTAGGTGATGCCTTCCGGATCGCAGTTGGTGTCCACCACTGCGGCAACCGGCACGCCGAGGCGTCGCGCTTCCTTGATCGCGATATCTTCCTTGTTGGTGTCGATCACGAACACGAGGTCGGGAAGCCCGCCCATGTCCTTGATGCCGCCGAGCGCACGGTCGAGCTTGTCGCGCTCGCGTTGCAGCGTCAGTCGCTCCTTTTTCGTATAACCCTGCGCTTCATTAGACGTGAGCATCTCGTCGAGCGCCCGCAGCCGTTTGATCGAATTGGAAACGGTCTTCCAATTGGTCAGCGTGCCGCCGAGCCACCGTGAGTTGACGTAATACTGCGCCGACTTCTTCGCGGCTTCGGCGATCGCGTCCTGCGCCTGCCGCTTGGTGCCGACGAACAGAATGCGTCCGCCGTGCGCCACCGTGTCAGAGACGGCCTGCAGCGCACGGTGCAACATCGGCACGGTTTGCGTCAGATCGACAATGTGGATGTTATTGCGGGTGCCGAAGATGTACTCAGCCATCTTCGGATTCCAACGATGGGCCTGATGGCCGAAGTGCACGCCAGCTTCCAACAGCTGGCGCATGCTGTAGTCGGGCAGCGCCATAACCTATTCTCCGGTTAATCCGCCGCGGACCGCTGAGCCCTTAACCTTTCGGCCGGGCACCGGACGGCCTTTGAGGCCAAGGTCCGCGTGTGAAGTTGCGGCGCTTATATAGCGATCCGCCCTAGTGACGCAACTTGAACGTTGGCAGCCGATTGAACCGGCGTCGGAGCGCGCCTAATACCCTCTCCGGCGGCGCTTCTTGGCGGCCTTCTTGGCCGCAAAGCGGGCCGCAGCCGCGGCGTCAAAGCCCTCAGGCGCGGCAGCGGGCGCCAAGCTTGGGGCCGGCCCGGCTTTCGCACGATCGAGGACAAAGCGGGCGTAGTCGTCCATGTCCCCGGCAAACGGCTTGATGTGTCCACCCGCCGTGAGCCACAGCCGGTCGGCCACAAGCTCGATCAGCGAGCGGTCGTGGGTAATGAGAATAACGGCACCCTCGTAATCGTTGAGGGCATCGAGCAACGCACGGCGACTGTCGATATCGAGGTGGTTCGTCGGCTCGTCGAGGATCAACAGGTGCGGCGCTTGCATCGCGATGAGATTCAACAACAGGCGCGCGCGCTCCCCGCCCGACAGGTTCGCGACGGTTGTTTCCTGCTTGTCGAAAGACAGGCCGAATTGCGCGAGCCGAGAGCGGCGCGACGATTCACTGTCGTCGGGACACTCGCGCCGCAGAATGTCGAGCGGCGTGTCTTCTCCGTCCAGCGCCTCAATCTGATGCTGGTGGAACCAGCCCACCTTGATGCGCTGCTCGCGCTTCATCTGGCCGGATTGGAGCGGCAACGCTCCAGCGATCATTTTGGCGAAGGTCGACTTGCCGGCGCCATTGACGCCCAACAATCCGATACGATCGTCGACGTCGAGCCGCAGATTGAGATTGCGAAGCACCGGAACGCCGTTGTAACCAACGGCGGCGTTTTCCAGTTGCAGCAAAGGTGGCGCCAGCGGTCGAGTCGGCGACGGCAGCGTAAACGGCGCAACGCGCTCCTCCACTATCTCCGCGATCGGCTCCAACTTGGCGAGACGCTTGATGCGCGACTGCGCCTGCGTCGCCTTGCTGGCCTTGGCCCGGAACCGATCAATGAAGCGCTGCAGATGCGCCCGCTCGGCGTCCTGTTTGGCTTTGGTCGCCGCCTGCAGCCGCGTCTTTTCTGCACGGCGGGTTTCGAAATCATTGTAGCCGCCGGTGTAGAATTCGAGCTTGCCGTGACTGAGATAGAGGATGGCGTCGACCGAATTGTTCAGAAGTTCGCGGTCGTGGCTGATGATCAGCGCGGTATGAGGATACTTCTTGAGCCGTGCTTCCAGCCACAGCGCGCCCTCGAGATCGAGGTAGTTGGTCGGCTCGTCAAGAAGCAGCACGTCGGGTTCCGCGAACAGCGCGGCCGCCAGAGCCACACGCATGCGCCAGCCCCCGGAAAACTCGGCCATCGGGCGGTCCAAATCGGCATTGGAAAACCCGAGCCCGTTTAAAATCTCGGCGGCGCGCGCGGGTGCCCGATCCGCATCGATGGCGTTGAGTTGCTGGTAGATATCCGCGAGCTCTTCAGGCTCGGCAACCTCCAACGCGGCATTGAGTGCCTCCCGTCTGGTATCGGCGGCGAGAACCGTGTCGAGCAGGCTTGTCGGTGTCGCCGGATGCTCCTGATCGACCGATCCAATTCGCGCGGACTTCGGCAACAGGATTTCACCGCCGAGCGGGACGAGATCGCCGACAATGAGCTTGAACAGGGTCGATTTGCCAACTCCATTTCGCCCCACCAGCCCGACTTTAGTGCCCGCAGGAACGAATGCGCTGGCTGAATCGAAGAAACGGCGGCCCCAGGCGTCAAAGATGAGGTTCTCGATCCGAAGCATAAGGCTGGCACCGACGGTGCGTGATTGGCGTTTTTAGGGGGAAGGCGGCGCTTCTTTACCGCGCCGCCCCTGAGATAGCGAGCGCCAATGCGAAATTCAAATCGCCGGCGTCTCTGCGGAGGGTCCTTCGCACAAGCCGCCCGGTTAAAGCGCTTCGACGGTCACGACCCCCCTCACCGCCTTGATCGCGCCAGCGATCTGCGGCGACACTTTAAAGCGGCCTGGAAGCTTTACCTCGACCTCGTTGCCGCTGCCGAGCATCAGCACCATGCTGACTTCGCCGTTGCCCTGCTCCGGCCCATTGCCGCCGTTGCGGCTGGCGGGAAGCCGGATAGGCTCAAGGCGTTTAGCGACGCCCTCGATTGGCGCGTCATCGCGCAGGAACACGCGCAACCCCATTTGCACTTTGGTCGCCGCCGCATCGAGCGCCTCAACCGATTGAATCCGGGCGCGCACTTCATCGCCCTGCACTTCGGCGGTAAGGAACAGCAGCACCGCCGTGCCCGGCTCAAGCAGGTCGCGATAGGCTGCGAGCCCTTCCGCAAACAGCACGGCCTCGTAATGACCGCTGGGATCGGACAGGCCGATGATCCCCATCTTGGTGCCGTTTCTGGTGCGCCGCTCGGTTCGCGAGACCACCGAGCCGGCGACACGCCCGCTTGTCGCTCCAGCCTTCACCGCGCGCGCGAATTCGGACCATTGCTGCACACGCAAGCGCTTGAGCGCCGCAGCATAATCGTCGAGCGGATGGCCGCTGAGAAAGAATCCGACCGCCTCGTATTCGCGCTTGAGGTGCTCCGCCGGCAGCCACGGCTCGATGTCGGGCAAGTTCAAGGGTTCGGGCGAGGCGGCACCGCCGAAAAGCTCGGACTGGCCGCTGCTGGCGTCTTCGTGTGCGCGTTGGGCCGTCGCCAGAATCCCGTCCGCGACGGCAAGCACGCGCGCGCGGTTGGCGTCGAAGCTATCGAAGGCGCCGGCGGCGACCAAACTCTCGAGCACACGCTTGTTGACGGCGCGCGGATTGATGCGCCGCGCGAAGTCGCCGAGATCCCGGAAAGCCTGGTCTTCACGCGCGGCAACGATGGTCTCGACGGCTTGACGGCCGACGCCACGCAGCGCGGCGAGCGCGTAATAAATCGTGTTTCCGGCGACATCGAACGCTACGCCGGAGCGATTTACCGATGGCGGCTCGACCTTGATGTCGAGCCGTTCGGCCTCGGCGCGGAATTCGGCAAGCTTGTCGGTATTGCCCATGGCCAGCGTCATCGACGCTGCGAGAAACTCCACCGGGTGGTTCGCCTTCATATAAGCCGTCTGATAGGCGACCAGCGCGTAGGCTGCCGCGTGGCTCTTGTTGAAGCCGTAGTCCGCGAACCTCGCGAGCAGTTCGAAAATCGTCTCGGCCTGCGCAGCATCGACGCCGGCGTTGATGCAGCCGGAGACAAAATGCTTGCGTTGCGCTTCCATCTCCTTGCGAATTTTCTTGCCCATCGCACGGCGCAATTGGTCGGCTTGAGCGAGCGAATAGCCGGCCAGAACCTGGGCAATCTGCATCACCTGTTCCTGGTAGATGATGACGCCATAGGTCTCACGCAGAATTGGCTCGAGTCGCGGGTGAATAAAGTCGGGCTGCTCGACGCCGTGCTTGCGCGCGCAATAAGTTGGGATGTTCGCCATCGGTCCGGGCCGATAGAGCGCGACCAGCGCGATAATGTCTTCGAAACGGTCCGGCCGCATGTCGATAAGCGCGCGCCGCATGCCGGCACTTTCAACCTGGAACACGCCGACGGTGTCACCACGAGCCAGCATGTCGTAGGACTTCACATCGTCCAGCGGCAGATTACCGAGATCGACCTCGACGCCGCGCCGCCGCACCATCTTCACCGCGAGATCGAGAACAGTCAGAGTCGTCAGGCCGAGAAAGTCGAATTTCACCAACCCGGCCGGCTCGACCCACTTCATGTTGAACTGGGTCACCGGCATCAGCGACTTTGGATCGCGATAGAGCGGCACCAACTCCACGAGCGGCCGGTCGCCAATCACGATGCCGGCGGCATGCGTCGAGGCATGCCGGGTCAATCCTTCGAGTTTCTGCGCGATATCGAAGGCGCGACGCACGACCGGATCGCGATCGCGCTCGGCTTGCAGCCGCGGCTCGTCGTCGATCGCGCGAGCCAGCGTGATCGGATTGAGCGGATTTTGCGGCACAAGCTTGCAGAGCTTGTCGACCTGGCCGTACGGCATCTGCAATACGCGGCCGACGTCGCGCAACACGCCGCGCGCTTGCAGCGTACCGAACGTGATGATCTGCGCGACCTGATCGCGGCCATACTTTTCCTGAACGTAGCGGATGACTTCGTCGCGCCGGTCCTGACAAAAATCGATGTCGAAGTCCGGCATCGAAATGCGCTCGGGATTGAGAAATCGCTCGAATAGGAGTTCGAAACGAATTGGATCGAGATCGGTGATGGTCAGCGCATAAGCGACCAGCGAACCGGCCCCCGAACCGCGGCCGGGCCCGACCGGAATGCCCTGAGCTTTCGCCCACTGAATGAAATCGGCGACGATCAAGAAATACCCGGCATACTTCATGTTCTCGATGACGCCGAGTTCGAAGGCCAGCCGTTCCTGGTAATCCTCGACCGAATGCCCGGGCGCAGCCGGATGCCGCGCCAGGCGACCTTCCAGCCCCGCGGCGGCGGCGCGGCGCAGTTCCTGAGCCTCGTCATCTCCTCCGGCGGCCCTAACGCCGGCGGCTTGATCGTCGGCTGTTGATCTCGGCCCGGCCGCAAAGCGCGGCAGGATCGGCGCAAGCGTCCGAGGACGGAACGAGCAGCGTTCGGCGATTTCTACGCTTGCCGCTAAAGCCTCCGGTAGGTCGGCGAACAGCGCAGCCATTTCGCCGCGGCTCTTAAAGCGGTGCTCAGCGGTAAGCTGCCGGCGCTCGCCGTCGGCAATGAGTTTGCCCTCGGCTATGCAAAGCAGGGCATCGTGCGCTTCATAATCCTCACGCGCCGCGAAGAACGGCTCGTTCGTGGCGACGAGTGGAATGCCGAAGGAGTACGCCAGTTCGATCAGGCCAGGTTCCGCGGCGCGTTCGTTGGCCATGCCGTGACGCTGCAATTCGATATACAGCCGGTCGCCAAACAGGCGCTGCAAATCAAGGCACCGCGATTGCGCCAGCGCCGTTTGCCCGCTGGCGATCGCGGTATCGAGAGGTCCACCGGGGCCGCCGGTGAGCGCGATCAGCGACTCAGTTTCGTCGGTAAGCCAATCGAGTTTCAGTTGTGGCTTTTCGGTCGGCTCCGTTTCCAGATAGGCACGCGAACAAAGACGCATCAGGCTCCGGTAGCCGCGTTCGCGGGTGGCCAGTAGCACGACGCGCGGGCAATCGCGTCCGCCGGCGGGCGTGCGATTCTCCTGATCGCCGAAATCCACGCCGAGCGCGCAGCCGATGATCGGCTGAATGCCGACGCTCGCCAATTTCTCGGAGAATTCCAGCGCACCGAACATGTTGTCGGTGTCGGTCAGCGCCAACGCGGGTTGCCGGTCCTTTTTGGCAAGCTCCGCCAAGCGGGCAATGGTCAGTGCCCCCTCAAGTAGCGAGTAGGACGAATGCACGTGCAGATGCACAAAACCGGGACCGGCGGCAGCCGCAGCGGGCATGTCAGCAAACTCGCGAATGGTGATTCCGAGCGATCGACAATGCTGGATCGCGCGCGGCGCTGTCTACGGCCGAAGCCCGCACGTTCCCCATAGCGCACAGGAACATGCGGTCTGGTCCGTTCAGCGTTGGCAGTTGCTCAAACCACCGCGAGAACCTGGGCCCATACGGCAACCATCGCCAGAAACAGCGTAATCGACGCCAAAGCCAATGCTTCTTCCGCGACAGCGCGAACCATAGGATCCTCCAGAACAAGAAGTGAACATAGTTCTCTTATTGTTCCGGGTTCGATCCGTCAAGCGGCGCGTCGAGAACCCCATCTGTCAGTTAAGAAAAGCCTAAGGGCCTGCCTACTGAAGCTATCACCCCGCGGCGATCCAACGAATCGGTTCTACGGCTCATCAGCTAAGCCGGCGACACGACGAGGGTCTTTGACTTTTTCCAAAGGCTGGCAGGGCTAAGGCCTTGGCAATTGGAAAAAGGCAACGGTATCGTTCCGCGTCACCGCGTTTTCCGGCAACTCCAGTCTTTGCCAACACAAGCACGGGGGAAAAGACTATGCGTAACCTCTCGATCACAGTAGCCGCAGCGGCGTTTGCTTTGGGTCTGACCGCGCTGTCCGTCAATGCGCAAACTCAGGGCGCTTCGACCCTCAACGCGCAGGCGCAGAACGCTACCATTATCCATAAGGCCGGTTGTTTCGGCTACGGCCGGTGGTGTCCGCCAGGCATGACCCGGGTGTGCGGCGGGTATCGCTGCTGGTGCCGCCCCTGCTGAGCGGCATTAAACCAAAGAAGTAATGCGAGGCCGCTGATGGGCGGCCTCGTTCGTTTTCAGGGTAGTTCGACAACGGCGCCATCGCGGATGGTCACGCGCCGATCCATCTGGCCAGCAATTTCCAGATTGTGCGTGGCGACAATCGCCGCGAGGCCCGAGGCGCGCACCAGATCGCTCAGCGTTGCGAAAACGTGCTGCGAAGTCTTCACGTCGAGATTGCCGGTAGGCTCATCGGCCAAAAGGATACGCGGCGCGTTAGCCACCGCGCGGGCAATAGCGACCCGTTGTTGTTCACCGCCGGACAATTCGGCGGGCCGGTGCGTAAGGCGCTCCTTGAGCCCCAGATAGCTCAATAGTTCGGCCGCCCGTTTCGCGGCATCGGTTCGCCGGTATCCGCGGATCATCTGCGGCAACATGACGTTCTCCAACGCCGTAAACTCCGGCAGCAGATGATGGAACTGATAGACGAAACCAACGTCGGCGCGCCGTATGCGGGTACGCTGAATGTCGCTCATGTGGGAGGTGGCGACCGAGTTGATGTAAACCTCGCCGCTGTCCGCGTGTTCAAGCAAACCGGCGATGTGGAGTAGCGTCGATTTGCCGGCGCCGGAAGGCGCAATCAGCGCTACTGACTGGCCACGCCACACCGCGAGCTCGGCGCCTTTAAGAATTTCGAGCGTGTTGTCGCCCTGGCGAAATCGCCGCGTGACCGCATGCAAGAATACGATCGGATATTCTTCGCTCGCCGCCGCCGTTGGCGCAGACTCGGTTCGAGTTGTCGTCTCATCCATCGTCGCTGATCACTCGTAGCGGAGCGCTTCGACGGGATCGAGCCGCGCCGCGCGCCACGACGGATAGAGCGTCGCCAACAGCGACAGTCCGAGTGCCATCACCACTACCGCCGTGGTTTCGGCGGGATTCATGTCGGCGGGGAGCCGGGAGAGGAAATAGAGTTCCGGAGAAAACAGCTCGGTGTTCGTCAGCCATGACATGAAATGGCGGATCGATTCGATATTGAGACAAATGATGGTACCGAGGAGGAATCCGACCAGCGTACCCAGGACGCCGATGGCGGCGCCAGTGATGAGAAAGATTCGCATGATCGCCCCCTGCGTCGCACCCATGGTGCGAAGAATGGCGACATCGCTACCCTTGTCCTTCACCAACATGATCAATCCGGAAACGATGTTAAGCGCCGCCACCAGCACAATCAGTGTCAGGATCAAAAACATAACGTTACGTTCGACCTGGAGCGCGTTGAAGAACGTGGCGTTGCGCTGACGCCAATCGATCATGTAGATCGGCCGCCCCGCCGCCTCGGTAATCAAGGCCCGATAACGATCGACCCGATCCGGGTCGTCGGTATAAACCTCTATCGCGGTGACGTCGCCCGCGTGGTTGAAATAAGCCTGCGCTTCCGTCAACGGCATGAAAACGAAAGCCGTGTCGTATTCTGACATGCCGATTTCGAACACGCCGGCGATTCTGTACGCCTTTATTCGTGGCGTAGTGCCCATCGGCGTCACCGCCCCGCGCGGCGCCACCAGCGTGAGGTTGTCTCCGGCCCGCAGTGAGAGCTGCTCAGCCAAGCGGCTGCCGATGGCAATAGCTTGACCGGTATCGAAACCTTCGAGTGTGCCCTGCTTGATGTTGTTAGCGATCGACCCGAGCTTGGCCAAATCGCCACCGCGGATGCCGCGGACCAGGACGCCCGAGGCGTTAAACGGCGAAGACGCCAATGCCTGCCCTTCGACGATTGGGGCGGCAAGCCGCACCCCTGGCACCTTCGAAATCCGGTCCGCAACCGCCTGCCAGTCGGTCAGCGGTGATTCCAGTGGCTGGATCAGCAGGTGGCCGTTCAGCCCGAGAATCTTCGACAGCAGCTCTTGGCGGAATCCATTCATCACCGCCATGACGATAATCAGCGTCGCCACCCCCAGCATGATGCCGAGAAAGGAGAAGCCTGCGATCACCGAAATAAAACCCTCCTTGCGCCGGGCGCGCAGATAGCGCAACGACAGCATCCACTCGAAAGGCGCGAACGGATGAGTGGCGGAAGGCTCTGGCATTTAATTTTGAATCCCGAGACTGCCCGGAGTTTCACACGATTCTGGCGGAATTCAAGCCGCGTAGCATAGGGCCGCGGCCAGGTAACACACCGTCAAGCGGGTTGACCGGCAAGCCGGACGACTACGTCGGTGGGCGTGAGCATTTCACGCGATCCGTCGGCGCGCCGCTTGAGTTCGACCTTGCCCTCCGCGAGGCTTCGCGGCCCGACGAGTATTTGCCACGGCACGCCGATCAAATCGGCGGTGGCGAACTTGGAACCTGGCCGTTGGTCGAGATCGTCATATAGCGTGTCGATACCTTTTGCGGTCAGCTGTGCATAGAGCTGCTCGCAAGCGGCGTCCGTTTCGCTCGCGCCCTGCTTCAGATTGAGAATGACGGCGGCAAAAGGCGCGACTGCGTCAGGCCAACGAATACCGGCGTCGTCGTGGAACACTTCGATCAGCGCGGCGACAAGTCGCGTTGGCCCGATACCGTATGATCCCATGTGCACGGGCCGCTCGGCGCCGTCAGGCCCGGTCACCAGCGCCTTCATCGGTTCTGAATATTTGGTGCCGAAATAAAACACCTGACCAACTTCGATGCCGCGTGCGGAGATTTGTTTTTCCGCCGGCAACTTGGCGAACGCGGCGGCATCGTGCTTTTCCGACGTCGCCGCGTAAAGCTCCGTCCATTTGTCGACGATCGTCTGCGTGCCCGCAATATCGTCGAAATCCACGTCAGGCCCGGGCACCGTAAAATCAAGATAGTCGCGGTGACAGAACACTTCGCTTTCGCCGGTCTCGGCAAGAACGATGAATTCGTGTGAGAGATTGCCGCCGATGGGCCCGCTTTCGGCGACCATCGGAATCGATTTCAATCCCATTCGCGCGAAGGTCCGCAGATAGGCGACAAACATCCGGTTATAGGCGTGCTTGGCTCCGGCAAAGTCGACGTCGAACGAATACGCGTCCTTCATCAGAAATTCGCGCCCGCGCATCAGCCCGAAACGCGGCCGCACCTCGTCCCGGAACTTCCATTGCAGGTGATACAAATTGAGCGGCAGATCCTTGTACGACCGAACGTAAGCGCGAAAGATCTCGGTGATCATTTCCTCATTGGTCGGCCCGAAGAGCAGTTCGCGCTCATGCCGATCCTTGATGCGCAGCATTTCCTTGCCGTACGCCTCGTAGCGTCCGCTCTCGCGCCACAACTCCGCAGACTGAATGGTCGGCATGAGCAATTCGATGGCGCCGGAACGGTTTTGCTCCTCGCGCACAATCCGGCACACCTTGTCGAGAACGCGCAGGCCGAGCGGAAGAAAGGCATAAATTCCCGCCGCCTCCTGACGGATCATTCCGGCGCGCAGCATCAGGCGGTGGGAAACGATCTCCGCTTCTTTGGGAGTTTCACGCAGGATGGGCAGAAAATAGCGGGAGAGCCGCATACGTATTCATTGCCTTGTAGCTGAAGCGACGGGCAGTGAATCCGCAAGAACGGCGTAATTACAAGAGGCATATTTGTGGAGACTCAACAAAGTGGGCTGACTTCTAAAAATTTTTGTCATGGTTCGGCGCTAAGAGGATGACATTGGCCTAAAGATCGAGTACGAAAAGTTGCTTTTCGGCTCTGTGTATGCGTAATCCTGCCGGGAAGCGGTCCAAGTCTTGGGAGGATGGTTTTAACGGCGCTAAATCAAAGCTGCCGCCGACGCTGAAAGCCTTCAAGGCGAGGCGCGGATCAAAGGTTGGATGAGAATTTTACGGCAGGGCTCTGGCCCTGCTGTTTTTTTTGGGGGGCGAGCGGCCGCAGTCGGCGGAGCGGCTATGACAAGCCCATCAGATGGACCAAACCCTCCAGCGTGACCAGGTGGTTCACATACACCAGGTAGCAGGCGGCAAAAATTACAGCCGAAACACCGGTCGTCCAGACCAGTTTCTGAAACAGCCGTGGAAGTGCGGGGGCGCCGGGATCGGTCCCTGGGGCGACCTCGCCGCCCTCGTGTTGGCTGCGGACGCCCCACGGCAGTACGGCGAACAACACGATCCACCAAATCAGGAAAAAAATCGCGACCGCGGTGGTCACCGGCATGGATGACTCTTCGATGGAACATGATCTTTGTCGAAAAACCCGCCTCCACTTTTACCGATCATGCTCACGCCTCTTCCAGTTCGACCAGTGTGCCGGTGAAATCCTTCGGATGCAGGAACAGGACCGGTTTCCCGTGAGCGCCAATGCGTGGCTCGCCATCGCCCAGGACGCGCGCTCCGGCAGCCTTTAGCTCCGCACTCGCCGCGCGGATATCGTCAACTTCGTAGCAGACGTGATGCATGCCGCCGTCGGGATTACGCTCGAGGAATTTCGCGATCGGCGAATTCTCACCCAGAGGTTCGAGGAATTCGATTTTGGTGTTCGGCAAAGTCACGAACACGGTGGTTACGCCGTGCTCGGGCTGCGGCACGGCGGCCGATACTTCCGCGCCAAGAACGTCGCGATAAATCGCCGCCGCTTTGCCGATATCACGTACTGCGATGGCGACGTGATTTAATCGCCCGATCATCCGTTTCTCCTTCAAGGCGCGAACCCGGCGGCAACGATCCTACACCACCAGGACATGGACGTGGCAGATCGGCTTTTTCTTCCAGCGCTCCGCCACCGCGGAGCGGACGGCGCGCCGCACGGTCTCGGAAACTTCGTTTGGATCGCGGCGGCGCGGTCTGGGCATGGCTGCGAATGCCTCTTCGATGGCCTCGCTGACGACTTCCAGCATGGGGCGGCCGCTTGCATCAGCGGCGGGGATTCCAATCAATTCGATTTCCGGATGCGTCATCAGTACGCCTTTGTCGCTGATCGCCAGGGCGATAGAGAGCGACACCGGAAAACGCCAGCCGCCGCCGTGCCGCAATCGTGCGGTCTCCGGCATCGATCAGGAGCGCGCCATCCTTATAGACGCGTCCCGCTGGAACTTCGTCGATGATGCCCGGCGGCCCCGGCGCAAGACGGAGAAGCTGGCCGTTGCGGCAGAGTAGGACGTTGGGCACGCCGGCTTCGCGCGCAAGCTTGGCGTGCTCGGCGAGATGCAGCGCTTCGCCGTGCGCCGGGATAAGGATTTGCGGCCGGGTCCACCCGATCATGTCCCGGAGTTCGGCGCGGCGCGGGTGCCCGGAAACGTGCACCAGGTGGCTCCTGTCGGTAATGACCTCGATGCCTTGCGTGACCAGTCCGTTAATGACCCGGTCAATTGCTTTCTCGTTGCCGGGGATGGCGCGCGCGGAAAAGATGACGCGATCGCCGCGCGCCAGCGTAACTTCCGGGTGCTCGTCTTCGGCGATGCGCGCGAGCGCCGCCCGCGGCTCCCCCTGGCTGCCGGTACAAAGCGCAACGACTTTGTTAGGCGGCAAGTAGCCGTAGGTTTCGGCCGCTCGGAAATCCTGAACGCCGTCGAGATAGCCGGTCTCGCGGGCGACTTGCACCACCCGTTCCATGGCCCGGCCCACGACGACCACTTCACGTTCGGCGAGCCGCGCCGCATCGGCAACAGCGCGTATGCGCCCGACGTGCGAGGCGAAGGTGGTCACCGCGACCCGGGCCGGCGCGGTGCGAATGAGCTCGACCAGAAGTCTTCGCAACTTCGGCTTCGGATGGCGAGCGGCCGTCACGGATGGCATTCGTTAAATCGCCGACCAGTGCCAGCACGCCTTGATCGCCGAGCGCCGTCAATTTCGCAGCGTCGGTCGGACCGCCAACGAGCGGTGTCGGATCGATTTTCCAGTCACCGGTGTGGACAACGCACCCCAGCGGCGTGCGGATCGCGAGCGCGTTCGATTCCGGAATCGAATGCGCCACGTTGATGAAATCGACGGTGAACGGGCCAAGCTCCAAGGGGATGCCGGGCTGCGCCACATTCACGGGAATTTTCGGCGCCCCCGGTTCGGATGCGCGCCTTGCTTCAAACAAGGCGGCGGCGAACGGCGTCGCGTAGAGCGGGACGTTGAGTTTGGGCCAGAGGTCGATAAGGGCGCCCATGTGATCTTCGTGGGCGTGAGTCAGGACGAGTCCGACCAGATTCTTTCGCTCTTCGATGAGATACCGCACGTCGGGCAGGATCAGGTCGACACCCGGCAAATGTTCTTCGGCGGCGAAAGAAACGCCACAGTCGACAATCAGCCACTTTCGCTGCCGGCCATCGGAGAAGCCATAGATCGAAAGATTCATTCCGATCTCGCCGATGCCGCCAAGTGGCGCGAAGACTAATGCGGGAGACGGCATCACTCGATCCGGGCCGTCGCAGACTTGCGGTCAGAGACCGCGCCTCCAACGGGAAACACCTCGCCGGCTGCAATCGCTTGCAACGTTCCATCGCCAAGGCGCAACATCAGACAGCCCCGATCGTCGAGGCTCTCATAGCGGCCGGAGAGTTCGCCGCTTGGCAACCGTACCTTCATTTCGCCGCCCTTGAAGGCCGCGCGCTCCAGCCAATCGTTACGAATGGCGGCAAATGCCAAGCCGCGTCGCCACTGCGCAAGGCGCTCGACCATTGCCGCCGATAATGCCGTGAACAGACTCGGCGGCGGAGACATCGGCGCCGGCGGCGGCGAGGTCGGTCGCCGGGTATGTCGTACCATCGGGATGTTGAAGCACGTTCACGCCGATGCCGATCGCGACCGCAAGGCCGTTCGCCGCCTGCTCGCCCTCGATCAAAACTCCAGCGAGCTTGCGGCCATCGCAGAGAAGATCGTTCGGCCACTTCAGCTTCACCACCTCCCGCAAGCCCGGAGCGCAGCCCACAATGGCGTCGTGTACCGCAAGCGCCGATACGAACGAGGATTGCGCCGCGCATTCGGGAGGTGCGGGATCGGTCAGGAGCAGCGTCGCATAAAGATTGCCAGGCGGCGACACCCACGGATTGCCGCGCCGTCCGCGGCCCCCGGTTTGCCGATCTGCTACGACCCAAAGCGGCCCCTGCTCTCCGCCGCGGGCCAGCGCCAGCGCGTGCGTATTGGTCGAGGGCAACGTTGCAAAAGCCGCTAAGCGAAATCCTGCTGCGACGGCACTAGGATGCAGCGCCATCAGAAGAGCGAATGGGCCGCCGCACTGGCAAGTCCGACCAGCGGTCCCGGGTAGACGAAGAACAAGATGTTGAACAAGCCGCAGGCGCCGAGCACAACTTTGAGCTCGTCGGGCATCGGCGCAAAATCCTTCTGCGGTTCGTCGAAGTACATCGTCTTGATAACGGCGAGATAATAATAGGCACCGACGACGCTAGCCAAGACGCCGATGACCGCAAGCGCGTAGAGGCCGGCCTGGATCGCGGCAAGGAACGCATAAAACTTGGCAAAGAAGCCGGCCAGCGGCGGCACGCCGGCCATGGAGAACAAGAGCATCGCCATGAAGAAAGCCATACCCGGGTTGGTGCGGGCAAGTCCGGCGAGCTGATCGATCGATTCGACCATGGCGTCGCCGCGGCGCATCGACAGCACCACGGCAAAGACGCCGAGCGTCATGGTGATGTAGATCGCCATGTAGACGAGCACGCCCTCTACGCCCTGCGACGTTCCCGCCGCCAGCCCAACCAGCGCGAAGCCCATGTGGCCGATCGACGAATACGCCAATAGCCGCTTGATATTGCGCTGCCCGATGGCGGCAAAAGAGCCGAGCAGCATCGAGGCGATCGAGACGAACGCGACGATTTCCTGCCACTGGCTGGTGATGCCGGGAAAAGCGGCGACGGCTGCGCGCACAAACATGGCAATGCCCGCAACCTTCGGAGCGGCCGCGAAAAAAGCCGTTACCGGTGTCGGCGCGCCCTCATAGACGTCAGGCGTCCACATGTGGAAGGGCACGGCGGAAACCTTGAAGCAAAAGCCGGCGAACAGAAACACCAGGCCGAAAATCAATCCGACGCCGGCATCGGCGGCGGAATGTGCGATCCCCGCGAACGAAACCGTCCCCGTGAAGCCATAAGTGAGCGACGCGCCATAGAGCAGCATCCCCGAAGACAGCGCGCCGAGCACAAAATATTTGAGGCCGGCCTCGGTCGAGCGGAGTTCGGTACGGTGACTCGCCGCGACCACGTAAAGCGGCAGGCTCATTAATTCGAGGCCGAGATAAAGCGCGATAAGATCGGCAGCGGAAATCAGCATCATCATGCCGAGCGTCGAGAGCACAATCAGCACTGAATACTCAAAGCGCTGTTGCTGCCGCCGCTTGGCGTAATCGATCGACATCAAAATGGCAGCGGCCGATCCGGCGAGCGCGAGCACCTTCAGAAACCGCGCGAAACTGTCGATTACGAAACTGCCGTTGAGAAGCACCTGCTTTTCGCCAGGGAGCACGATCACAAGTATTCCGGCAACGATCAGGAGCACAATGGAGGCGGCGTCAATGAGGACGACCGTGCGCTCGTTGCGGTAAACGCCGATCATCAACAGCGCCATGGCGCCGACGCCGAGCACGATCTCAGGCAGCAGCGGCAAAAGGCCAGTGAAGGTGAAGGGCGCGTTCATGACTTCACCGCGCCAAGTCCGCCGCCTGCACATTGGCGACGGCATGCTGGAAATTGTCGATCAGTTGGGCCACGGACACCGCGGAAACGTCAAGAATCGGCTTCGGATAAATACCGAAGAAGATCGTGAGCGCCACGAGCGGCATCAAAATTACCATCTCGCGCCAGCCGAGGTCTTTGATCCGCGCCAGACTAGGCTTCTCCAGCTTGCCAAAGATCACTTTGCGGTAAAGCCAAAGCGCGTAGGCTGCAGAGAGAATGGTGCCAAGCGTTGCGAACGTCGTGACCCAGTTGTTCACCCGGAACGTGCCGAGCAGCGTCAAGAATTCGCCGATGAAGCCGGAGGTCCCCGGCAGGCCGAGATTGGCGAGCGTGAACACCATGAAGACGAAAGCGTAGACCGGCATGCGGTTGACCAATCCGCCATACGCGGCGATCTCGCGGGTGTGCATGCGGTCGTAAACCACGCCGACGCAAAGGAACAAGGCGGCCGACACGATGCCGTGCGAGATCATCTGGAAGATGCCGCCGGCGACGCCCTGCGCCGTCATCGCGAACAGCCCCATGGTCACGAAGCCCATATGAGCGACCGATGAATAAGCGATTAGTTTCTTTACGTCCTCCTGCATCAAAGCGACAAGCGAGGTGTAGATGATGGCGACGACCGAGAGCGCGTAAATCAGCGGCGCGAACTCAACCGAGGCCTGCGGAAACATCGGCAGCGAGAAGCGCAGGAAGCCGTAGCCACCGAGCTTCAAAAGGATTGCGGCGAGGATCACCGAACCGGCTGTCGGCGCTTCGACGTGTGCGTCAGGCAGCCAGGTATGAACCGGCCACATCGGCAACTTCACGGCAAACGACGCGAGGAACGCGAAAAACGCCCAGGCTTGCAGCGTGCGCGGAAAAGCATGGTGCAAGAGCGTCGGAATGTCGCTCGTACCGCCGTCCCAATACAGCGCCATGATGGCGAGCAGCATGAACACCGAGCCGAGGAACGTGTAGAGAAAGAACTTGAAGCTCGCGTAGACCCGGCGCGGGCCGCCCCACACTCCGATGATCAGGAACATCGGGATGAGGCCGCCCTCGAAGAACAAATAGAACAGCACCAGATCGAGCGCACAGAACGCGCCGACCATCAAGGTTTCGAGCACCAGGAAGGCGATCATGTACTCGCGGACCCGGCGCTGGATGGCGGTCCAGCTCGCCAAAATCGTGATCGGCATTAAGGCGGTTGTCAGGATCACGAAAGGCAGCGAGATGCCGTCGACGCCCATCGAATAAGTGATGGCGCCGCCGAGCCATGGATATTTTTCCAGGAATTGGAAGTCACCAGACGACGGATCGAAGCGCCACACCAGGATCAGCGAAATCGCGAACGTGATCAGCGTGGTCCAGAGCGCGACCCAGCGGGCATTGCGGGCGCCCGCTTCGTCGTTACGCAGAAGCGCGATGAACAGCGGCGCCGGCAATCGGCAGGAACGTCACAACGGAAAGGATGGGCCAGCTGGTCATGAGGGTGCCCCCGTAAACATGAACCAGGTGACAAACAGGGCGACGCCGATCAGCATCGCGAAGGCGTAATGGTAGAGGTAACCGGTCTGCAGGCGCACCACATTTCGGGTCACATCGAGGACGCGCGCGGAAACCCCGTCCGGTCCGAAACCGTCGATGATGAAACCGTCACCGCCTTTCCAGAACAAACGCCCAAGCCACATCACCGGGCGCACGATCAAGACGTCGTAAATACGGTCGAAGTACCAGGCATTGAGCAAAAAGCGATAGAGCACGCCCTGCTCGCTCGCCAGCGCCGCGGGAATGTCCGGCCGCCGGATATAAAACTGCCATGCAACGAGAAAGCCGCCGATCATCATCAGCGTCGGCAGGAAGCCGATGATGAAGGGCAGATGCTCCATTTCTTCCAGCACGCCGCCGGAAGACGGAAGCAATAACGACTCGCGGAAGAAATGTTCAGCGCCCTCACCGGTAAACAACGGCAGCACGGGCCAACCCGCGGCGATCGAGCCGACCGCGAGCACCGCGAGCGGGATGAGCATGACCTTGGCGCTTTCACGCGCTGCTTCGTAATGGTGATGATCGTGCGGCGTGCCGTGGAAGGTCTTGAAAATCAGCCGCCACGAGTAGAACGACGTCAACGCTGCTGCGGCGACAGTCATGATGAAACCGTAGTTTGCCGCGAAGCCGCTGACCGCATCGTCGGCTTCGATGATGGCGTCTTTCGAGAAATATCCCGCTGTCAGTGGAAACCCGGTCAGCGCCAGGGTGCCGATCAGCATCATGGCGTAGGTGAACGGAATTTTGCGCCACAGCCCGCCCATTTTGCGGATGTCCTGCTCGTGGTGCATCGCCAAGATGACCGAGCCGGAACCGAGAAACAGCAACGCCTTGAAGAACGCGTGCGTGAACAAATGGAACATACCGATCGAGTAGGCGCCAACGCCCATGGCGCAGAACATGTAGCCAAGTTGCGAACACGTCGAATAGGCGATGATCCGCTTGATGTCGTTCTGCACGAGTCCGACAGACGCCGCAAAAATCGCCGTGGTCGCGCCGACAATGGTGACAACCGCGGACGCGGTCGGCGAGAGCGCAAATAATGGCGACAACCGCGCCACCATGAAGACGCCGGCCGTCACCATGGTCGCGGCATGGATCAACGCGGACACCGGTGTCGGCCCTTCCATGGCGTCCGGGAGCCAGGTGTGCAGCAGGAATTGCGCCGACTTGCCCATCGCCCCCATGAACAACAGGAGACAAACAACCGTCAGCGCGTCGGCGTGGAAGCCGAGATAGTGAAAAGTCTTGCCGACGAGGTCGGGGGCCTGGGCGAACACCGCATCGAAATTCAGCGAGCCCGTCAACACGAAGACGGCGAATATCCCGAGCGCAAATCCGAAGTCGCCGACGCGGTTGACGAGAAAGGCCTTGATCGCCGCCGCGTTGGCCTCCGGCTTGTAGAACCAGAAGCCGATCAGCAAATAGCTCGCGAGTCCCACGCCTTCCCAGCCGAAGAACAATTGCACAAGGTTGTCGGCGGTCACCAGCATCAGCATGGCGAAGGTGAAGAACGACAAATAGGAGAAGAAGCGCGGCCGGTGCGGGTCGTCGGCCATGTACCCGATGGAATAGAGATGCACGAGCGCGGACACCGTCGTCACGACAATGAGCATCACGGCCGTAAGCGGATCGATGCGCAGCGCCCAGTCGACCTTGAGATCGCCAGAGGTAATGAAATTAAACAGCGTAACGCGGGCGTCGTGGCCTTTAAGACCAACCTCGACGAAGGCAACACATGACAGCAGCCACGAAATGCCGAGCAGCGTTGTAGTGATCAATTCGGCCGTGCGCGAACCGGCATCGGGCTCGACGGTCTCGTGCTTCTCATGGCTCGAATGCCCGATCTCGGCGTGCGCCGCCTCAGGGATCGGCGCGCCGTGCGCGTGCTGTTCCGGCACCAGCGGCGCGGCATGATCGTCATGCGGGGCCGGTGGATCCTCACCCGGGAACCGATGGCTCGCGCCGATGAGCGAGATTGCGCCCGCGATAACGGCGCCGAGCAGCGGCAGAAAGACGATCGCTTCGTACATTCTCCCGCTAGCCCTTCATCAAATTCACGTCTTCAACCGCGATTGAGCCGCGGTTGCGATAATAGGCGACGAGGATCGCAAGCCCGATGGCGGCTTCCGCTGCGGCCACGGTAAGCACGATGAGCGCGTAGACCTGGCCGACGATGTCACCGAGAAAGGCGGAAAACGCGACCAGATTGATGTTCACGGCGAGCAGGATGAGCTCGATCGACATCAGAATAATGATGATGTTTTTTCGATTGAGGAAAATCCCGAATATGCCGAGCGTAAACAGGATCGCGCCGACGGCGAGATAGTGGCCGAGCCCGATAATCATGACAGACCCTGCCCCGACTTCACCTTGACAACTTCGATCGCGCTGGCGCGCCGGCGCGCGACTTGCTCGGCGATAACCTGTCGCCGTACCTGAGGCTTGTGATAAAGCGTCAGCACAATGGCGCCGATCATGGCGACGAGAAGAATTATTCCCGCGGCCTCAAAATAATAGACATAGCGCGTATAGAGCACGAGACCGAGCGCTTCCGTGTTATTGACGGCGCTAGCGGCCGGTATCGGTGCAGTAATGGCCTTCGGCACGCCCGGTTGAATAACCTTCGCCACCACGACGAAAACCAGCTCGGCGAGCAAAATCCCGCCGACGACGAATCCGGCCGGAAGATAGTTCAGCATTCCCTGCCGCAGCTCGGCGAAATCGACATCGAGCATCATGACCACGAACAGGAATAACACCGCGACTGCGCCGACGTAGACGACGATGAGGATCATGGCCAGAAATTCGGCGCCAATGAGCACGAACAATCCCGCCGCGTTGACGAAGGCGAGAATGAGAAACAGCACCGAATGCACGGGATTGCGCGCGGCGATGACCATGATCGCCGAAGCGACGCAGATGCCGGCAAAGAGATAGAAGAAGATTGCTTGCAGAATCATCGTGGCGGCGGGTCAGCGGTAAGGCGCGTCGAGCGCAATGGCCTTGGCGATTTCTTGCTCCCAGCGATCGCCGTTAGCGAGCAAGCGGTCCTTGTCATAGTACAGCTCTTCACGTGTTTCCGTGGCGAATTCGAAATTCGGCCCCTCAACGATCGCATCGACCGGACAGGCTTCCTGGCACAGCCCGCAATAAATGCATTTGACCATGTCGATGTCGTAACGGGTGGTACGCCGTGTGCCGTCGTTCCGGCGCGGCCCGGCCTCGATGGTGATCGCTTGCGCGGGGCAAATCGCCTCGCAAAGCTTGCACGCAATGCAGCGCTCCTCGCCGTTGGGATAGCGGCGCAGCGCGTGCTCGCCGCGAAACCGGGGCGAGATCGGATTTTTTTCGAACGGATAGTTGATGGTCGCCTTTGGCTTGAAGAAATAGCGCATCGACAGCACAAACGCGCCGAGGAACTCTTTAAGGAAAATGGAGCGGGCCGCCTGGTCGAGTCGCATGTCAGCCTCTGATGATCTCGAGCACGCCGGCAACGATTACAACCATGGCAAGCGATATCGGCAGGAACACTTTCCAGCCCAGCCGCATCAATTGATCGTACCGATAACGCGGGACGAAGGCCTTCACCATGGCGAACATGAAGAACACGAAAGTCGCTTTCAGCACAAACCAGATCAGGCCGGGGATCCAGGTGAACGGCGCCACCGGAAACGGCGGCAGCCAGCCGCCGAGGAACAAGATGGTCGCCATGGCGCACATGGTGGCGATGGCGACGTATTCGCCGAGCATGAACATCATATACGGAGTTGAGCCGTACTCGACCATGTAGCCGGCGACGAGTTCCAACTCAGCCTCAACGAGGTCGAACGGCGGCCGGTTGGTTTCGGCGAGCGCCGAGACAAAGAACACGACAAACATCGGCAGCAGCGGCAGCCAATACCAGCCCAGCACGCCCCATGCGCTGTTTTGCGCCTCGACAATGGCCGAGAGATTGAGCGAGCCGACGCAGAGCAGGACGGTGATGATGACGAAGCCGATGGAAACTTCGTACGACACCATCTGCGCCGCCGAGCGCAACGCCGCCAGAAATGGATATTTCGAGTTCGATGCCCACCCGGCCATGATCACGCCGTAAACGCCGAGCGACGAGATGGCGAAAATGTACAGCACGCCGACATTGATGTTGGAGATCACGATGCCGGCGCTGACCGGGATCACCGCCCAGGCGGCAAGCGCCAGCGTGCAAGTAACGAGCGGCGCGAGCAAAAAGACGCCTTTGTTGGCCCCGGCCGGAATGACCGGCTCCTTGAGCACGAATTTGAGAAGATCGGCGAACGATTGGAACAAACCCCATGGCCCGACGACATTCGGGCCGCGCCTGATCTGCACCGCCGCCCAGATTTTGCGATCCGCGTAAAGCACGTAGGCGATGGCAATGAGCAAGATAACGAGCAGCAGCACGCTCTCGGCCACCATAATGACCAGCGGCCAGATGTAATCGGACCAGAACTCGTTCATTCGTCGGTCCTCTTACCGCACCGCTGCCACAGCCGCGCGCCCGTGCGCGATTGCGGAGCACTCCGCCATCACCGCCGAGCATCGCGCAATGGCATTGGTGAAATAGAAGTCCGCGATAGGCGAAACAAACGGTGTTTTGTCGGGTGTGCCACCGAGCGCCGCAAGCTTTTGGACGCCGCCGCCATCGCCCGGCGCAATTTGGCCGACCTTCATGAAATGCGGATGCGCCTGGTAAAGCGCGCGGCGCAACGCGGCGAGCGAATCGTAGGGCAACTTTTTACCCAGCACATCAGACAGCGCGCGCAGGATCGCCCAATCTTCGCGCGCATCGCCCGGCGGGAATGACGCGCGCGCCGCCATTTGAACGCGGCCTTCTGTATTGACGTAGGTCGCCGACTTTTCCGGATAGGCCGCGCCCGGCAGCACGACATCCGCGCGCGACGCGCCGCGATCGCCGTGTGTGCCTATATAGATTGCGAACGCGCCGGGCGCGATGTCGATCTCGTCGACGCCGAGGAGAAACACAACATCGAGGCTTCCGGATTGCGCCATCTGCGGCGCGGTCAACCCGCCCTGCCCCGGTACGAAACCCAGATCGAGCGCACCGACGCGCGACGCCGCATTGTGCAGGACGCTAAATCCGTTCCAACCTTCCTTCACAGCGCCAAAGTCGAGCGCCGCCTTGGCTGCAAGCGACGCGACCGCAGCGCCGTCCTTGCGCGCAAAGGCACCGGCGCCGACCAAAAACATTGGTCGCTCGGCCTTTTTCATCGACTCGGCAAAGCTGTGCCGGCCGATGTCGGCCAGGGTTTCGGGCCCAGCTCCGATATAGTCGTACGCGTAGGTCAGCGCTGCCTTGGTGCCAATCAGCCCGATCGGAAAACTTTTGGCATTGCGCCAGCGCTTCCTGATGCGCGCATTGAGCACGGCTCCCTCGTTGCGCGGATTGGCACCGATAATAAGCAGCGCGTCGGCCGTATCGATGCCGGCAATCGTGGCGTTGAAGAGATAGCTCGAGCGGCCCCATGCGGGATCGATTACCGAGCCATCCTGGCGGCAATCAAGATTGCTCGTGCCCAGCCGCGACATCAAATCCTTGAGCGCGAAAGTCTCTTCCACCGCCGCGAGGTCGCCGACCAGCGCGCCAATCCGCTTAGGATCGGCAGACTTCACTTTGCGGGCGATGGCAGCAAATGCCTCGCTCCAAGAAACTTCGCGCAGCCGGCCGCCCTCGCGCAGGTAAGGCCGATCCAACCGTTGCGCACGCAGCCCGTCCGCCACGTGCCGCGTCTTGTCGGAAATCCACTCCTCGTTCACGTCATCATTGACGCGCGGCAGGATGCGCATGACTTCGCGGCCGCGGGTATCGATACGGATGGCCGAGCCGAGCCCGTCCATCACGTCGATCAACTCGGTCTTGTTGAGCTCCCACGGTCGCGCCGAGAACTCATACGGCTTTGACGTCAGGGCGCCGACGGGACAAAGGTCGACGACGTTGCCCTGCAACTCGGAGGTCATCGCCTCTTCGAGATACGTGGTGATCTCCATGTCCTCGCCGCGCCCGATGGCGCCGAGCTCTGGAACACCGGCGACTTCAGTGGCAAAGCGGACGCATCGCGTGCACTGAATGCAGCGGTTCATCGAAGTCTTGACCAGCGCGCCGAGATACTTGTCCTCGACCGCCCGCTTGTTCTCGCGGAAGCGCGTCTGATCGACGCCGTAGGCCATGGCCTGATCTTGCAGGTCGCATTCGCCGCCCTGGTCGCAGATCGGACAATCGAGCGGATGATTGATGAGCAGGAATTCCATCACGCCTTCGCGCGCCTTGCGCACCATCGGCGAGCGCGTCTTGATCTCGGGCGGCTCGCCCTTCGGGCCAGGACGGCAATCGCGCACGCCCCAGGCGCAGCTCGCGACCGGTTTCGGCGAACCGGCCAGCTCGACGAGGCACATGCGGCAATTGCCGGCAATCGACAGCCGTTCGTGGAAACAGAAACGCGGAATCTCCGCACCTGCCGCTTCGCACGCTTGCAGCAGCGTGTATTCCGGCGGTACGTCGATTTCCTTGCTGTCGACGATGAGCTTGGTCATCTAAAGTCCGCTGCCTCCAAGTCCCCTCAAGTACGAATGTTGTCGAGCGCCGCCGCTTCCGGCACCGGCGGGTCGAGCACGCCTTCGACATCGGGATTGAGCGTGTATTCATCGATCCGGCGCTCGATTTCCGGGCGAAAGTGCCGCAACAATCCCTGCACCGGCCACGCCGCGCCATCGCCGAACGCGCAAATGGTGTGCCCTTCGATCTGCGTCGTCACCTCCCAGAGCATGTCGATCTCACGTTTGAAGGCGCGCCCTTCCGCCATGCGGTTCAGCACGCGCCACATCCAGCCCATGCCCTCGCGGCACGGGGTGCACTGGCCGCAACTCTCGTGCTTGTAGAAATAGGAAATGCGCGCCATGGCGCGCACAATGTCGGCGCTCTTGTCCATGACAATGACGGCGGCGGTGCCGAGCGCCGATTTCTTCTCGCGGCAACCGTCGAAGTCCATCAACAGCGTGTCGGCCTGGTCCGGTCCCGCCGGTATGAGCGGCATTGATGAGCCGCCTGGAATAACCGCGAGCAGATTATTCCAGCCGCCGCGCACACCGCCGGCATGACGGTCGATCAACTCGCGCAGCGGAATACCCATGTTTTCTTCGACGTTGCACGGCTTCTCGACGTGTCCGGAAATGCAGTAAAGCTTGGTGCCGGTGTTGTTCTGCCGCCCAATGCCTGCAAACCACGCCGCGCCGCGGCGCATGATGTCGGGGACCTGCGCGATGGTTTCGACGTTGTTGACCGTCGTCGGACACCCGTAGAGGCCCATGTTGGCAGGGAATGGCGGCTTAAGTCGCGGCATACCCTTCTTGCCTTCCAGGCTTTCGAGAAGCGCCGTCTCCTCCCCGCAGATGTAAGCGCCGGCGCCGTGATGCACGACGATGTCGAAATCGAAGCCGTGAATGTTGTTCTTGCCGATCAGCTTCGCTTCGTAAGCTTGCGCAACGGCCGCTTCCAATCGCTCCCGCTCGCGGACGAACTCGCCGCGGATATAAATGTAGCAAGTGTGCACGCCCATCGCGCAGCCGGCGATCAAACACCCCTCGACCAGGAGATGCGGATCGTTCCGCATAACTTCACGATCCTTGCAGGTGCCGGGTTCGGATTCGTCGGCGTTGATGACGAGATAACTCGGACGGTCCTCGGACTGCTTCGGCATGAAGGACCATTTGACCCCGGTCGGAAACCCCGCGCCGCCGCGGCCGCGTTGGCCGGAAGCCTTCACTTCATTGACAATGGCGTCGCGGCCTTTTTCGAGGATCGCTTTGGTGCCATCCCACCCTCCGCGCGCGCGCGCGCCGGCGAGCCCCCAATCGTGACGGCCGTAGAGATTCTTGAAGATGCGGTCCTTGTCGGCGAGCACAGTTCTTATCCGCGTCGTTGATCGGTTGAGTTGGCGATAGGCGGCTTCGGCACGGCAGCTTCGTGCACGTTAGCCGCTTGACCGGGTTTCTTGGCGTCGCTGTCGCTCAAGGCGGCGCCCGCTTGCGGCGGCTTGCCGTTTGTCGCGTACAACGTTGGATCGGTCAGCGTCGTCTCGCCGCCGATTGGCGCCGAAAGGTGACGATCGATCTGCGGCCCGGGCGTCGGCGTTTTTCCCGCGGCGAGTTCGTTGAGAATGCGCGTGAGCGACTCCGGCGTCAGGTCTTCGTAGTAATCGAAATTGATCTGGACCATAGGCGCGTTGACGCACGCGCCGAGGCATTCAACTTCAGTCCATGAGAATACGCCATCGGCGGTGACGTGATCCTGATGACCGATGACTTCTTCGGCAAACCTTCTTCAGTTCTTCCGATCCGCGCAGCATGCACGGCGTGGTGCCGCACAATTGCACGTGGAAGCGGCCGACCGGCGAAAGATTGAACATGGTGTAGAAGGTCGCCACTTCGAGCACGCGGATTTTCGCCATGCCGAGCAGGTCGGCTACCGCTTCGATCGCCTTCTGCGGCAGCCAGCCACCGGCCTGTTCCTGCGCGCGCCACAAAAGCGGAATGACTGCCGATTGCTGGCGGCCCGGCGGATACTGGCCGATCTTTGCCTTCGCCCAATCGAGATTTGTCTGGGTAAAGGCAAAGCTCGGCGGCTGTTTCTCGGCGAGGCGGCGGACGCTCATCGGTCGATCTCGCCAAACACGATATCGATAGAGCCAAGGATTGCCGTGACGTCCGCGAGCATGTGGCCGCGGCACAGAAAATCCATCGCCGCCAAGTGCGCGAAACCCGGCGCGCGGATCTTGCATCGGTACGGCCGATTGCCGCCGTCGGCGACAAGATAGACCCCGAATTCGCCCTTTGGCGCTTCAACCGCGGCATAGACTTCGCCCGCCGGCACGTGAAAGCCCTCGGTGTAGAGCTTGAAATGATGAATCAGCGATTCCATCGAGCGCTTCATCACGGCGCGGCGCGGCGGCGCGATCTTGTTGTCGTCGACGACGACCGGCCCCTGCCCCTCCGAGGTGCGCAGGCGCTCGATGCATTGCTTCATGATAAGCACCGATTGGCGCATCTCCTCCATCCGCACGCAATAACGATCGTAACAGTCGCCGTTCTTGCCGACCGGGATGTCGAAGTCGAATTCCGAATAGCACTCGTAGGGCTGCGCCTTGCGCAGATCCCACGCCGCGCCAGAGCCGCGCACCATCACGCCCGAGAAGCCGCGCGCCCAGGCGTCGGCAAGCGTCACGACGCCGATATCGACGTTGCGCTGCTTGAAGATGCGGTTCTCGGTCAGCAGTTCCTCGAGATCGTCGCACACTTTCAGGAACGGATCGCAGAATGTGCCGATGTCATCGACGAGCTTCGGCGGCAGGTCCTGATGCACGCCGCCGACGCGGAAATATGCCGCGTGCATCCGCGAGCCGGACGCACGCTCGTAAAACATCATCAACTTTTCGCGCTCCTCGAACCCCCACAACGGCGGAGTGAGCGCGCCCACGTCCATCGCCTGCGTGGTCACGTTGAGGAGATGCGAGAGCAGCCGGCCAATCTCGCAGTAGAGCACGCGGATGATTTGAGCGCGTTTCGGAACCGCGAGGCCCAGCAGCTTTTCGGCGGCGAGGCAGAAGGCGTGCTCCTGGTTCATCGGCGCGACGTAATCGAGCCGGTCGAAATACGGGATCGCCTGCAGGTAAGTCTTGTTTTCGATCAGCTTCTCGGTGCCGCGATGCAGAAGCCCGATATGCGGATCGACCCGCTCCACCACTTCGCCGTCGAGCTCCAGCACCAGGCGCAATACGCCGTGCGCCGCGGGATGCTGCGGCCCGAAATTGATGGTGAAGTTTCGCTCCGTTTCCGCGCTCATAGTTTCGCTGTCAGCTGGTGGCGGCCTGCAAACTCGACGTTTGCTTTTCACGCACTTTCGCGGCCTTGGCCGCGACCCGTGCGTTGAATTTGTCCCACGCGACGACGAACCGCTCATGACGTCCCTCGCCGATGAGGTCCATGCCATCATGAGCTGTTACCGAAAATGCGACCCTTTGATCGACGATCTCCACGCATTCGGCGTCAACGATCACCGTCATACCGGGCGGCGTCGCCGCGAGGTGACTGACGTCGACATGCACGCCGACGCTACCCTCGCCTTCCTGAAGGTGCCCGGCGAGAAGTTCGGTGCACGCCCATTCCATCAAAACGATCATGAAGCCGGTGGCGAATACCTCGGGCATCGACGCAATAATCTTCGACTCCGGAAACGTGTGCGGAACGGTCTTGTCAGGCGTGACCGTATAGGTGAGACGATGCTTCAATCCGAGCTTGAGCGTCGATTTCATTTTTTGACCACGCTCACGATTTTTGCCCGCCGATCTTTCCGGCTTTCTCGTCGCCGGGCAGATCGTAATCCGTCCCTTCCCACGGCGACAGGAAATCGAAGTTTCGGAACTCCTGCGTCAAGCTCACCGGCGAGTAGACGACGCGCTTGAGTTCGTCGTCGTAACGCACTTCGACAAACCCGGTCAGCGGGAAATCCTTGCGCAGCGGATGGCCGTCAAATCCGTAGTCGGTCAGCAACCGGCGCAAGTCGGGATGACCGGTAAAAGCGACGCCGTATAGATCAAAGATCTCGCGCTCGAACCACTCGGCTCCGGGAAACACTTCGATGATCGAATTCACCGGCGTCGCTTCGTCGGTTTCGATCTTGACGCGAATGCGCGCGTTCTGCTTCGGCGAAAGCAGGTGATAGACCACATCGAACCGGCGTTCGCGGCCCGGCCAATCGACGCCGGCGATATCGACGATGTTCCAAAACTGGCAGCGCGGATCGTCGCGAAGAAAGCGCATGACGGCGACAATCTCGGCCGCCTCCGCTTTAACGGTCAGCTCATGATGCGCAACCGAATACTCTTTCACCGCGGGTGAAAGCGCAGCCGTGATCGTTCTGCCGAGATTGTCGAGTATCTCATCCATGTTCAGCGTTCGATGGTCGAGGTCCGCCGGATTTTTTTCTGTAGCAGCAACACTCCGTAGAGCAGTGCTTCGGCGGTAGGCGGACAACCGGGCACGTAGATATCGACCGGCACGATGCGGTCACAACCGCGCACCACGGAATAAGAATAATGGTAATAGCCGCCGCCGTTGGCGCAGGAACCCATGGAGATCACGTAGCGCGGCTCCGGCATCTGGTCGTACACCTTGCGCAGCGCCGGAGCCATTTTGTTGGTCAGGGTGCCGGCGACAATCATGACGTCGGATTGCCGTGGCGAAGCGCGCGGCGCAAATCCGAATCGTTCCGCGTCATAGCGCGGCATCGACATCTGCATCATCTCGACCGCGCAGCACGCAAGACCAAACGTCATCCACATCAGCGAGCCGGTGCGCGCCCAGGCGATCAGATCGTCCGCCGCGGCGACCAGAAAACCTTTATCGGTAAGCTCCGACGTGACCTTGCCAAAGAATGGATCGCTCGTCGCGGAGGCAGTTCCGGCGCGCGATGCGACGATTTGTTGGCGCGGGGCGATGATCGTGGGTTCGCTCACGTCCATTCGAGCGCTCCCTTCTTCCACTCATAGATAAATCCGATTGTCAGCACCGCAAGGAAGAGCATCATCGACCAAAAACCGAACAAGCCGAGCTTGCGGAACGCGACCGCCCACGGGAACAGAAAGCTGACTTCGAGGTCGAATATGATGAACAGGATGGCGACGAGATAAAACCGGACGTCGAATTTCATGCGCGCATCATCGAAGGCGTTAAACCCGCACTCATAGGCGGACAGCTTTTCCGGATCGGGCTGCTTGTAGGCGAGCAGAAAAGACGACAGCAGCAACGCGATGCCGATGCCCAGCGCGACGCCGATGAACACGACAAGCGGGAGATAGCCGACCAGCAATTGGCTAAGCGATTGAGTCATCGGACAGGCCTTTCGCTCTTGGCGGCGACAAAAGCTCGACGGCGCAGAATACGGCCATCGTGTAACGGTTCCGCGCAAGTCAAAACCGCGCCCGATTTCCCCCAATCTTTTGCGGAGTTGCGCTGGAAACTTAGAACGTTTCGAGCCTTAGCGCAGTGCACAAAAAGGCGCAAGACGGGCCGGACTGGAGAGAAACGCAGCTGTGTGCCCCGGCGTGCGACGCGGCACCGACGCACCTAGGCTTTTGCTGCTAAATGCTTGAATTCATGGCGGGAGCGACGGGACTCGAACCCGCGACCTTCGGCGTGACAGGCCGACGCTCTAACCAACTGAGCTACGCCCCCGCGGGCGCGCTCGCACTTAAGGCGCGCGCTCCCGCAAGTCAAGGAATTCGGGCCTAAATCGCGCTTTACGGGCGCCTTGTCCCTGCCACAGAGGCCGACCAGATAAAGCGGGATAACGGGCAAAACCCCGGTGGAATTGGCAAAACAAGCGTGGTCAGCCGAAACCGAATTGTCTAATTGCATCGAGTTGACGGGCACTTTTCGCCGGTCTGCGCTTTATCGAGGAGGGTCAAATGGCAAATAAACCAGCCACAACCGTTACTTTGAAACATCTTGCGGCGAGCCTCGCCGAAGACAATGAACTGTCAAAAAAGCAATCGGAGGCCATCCTCGCGGGTCTGGTCGGCCAAATTGTGAAGCATCTGAAAAAAGGCGAGCGCATTAGGATTGGCGGGCTGGGCATTCTTCAGGTTCGCAAGCGCGCCGCGCGCATGGGCCGCAACCCGGCCACCGGAGAAGCCATTCAGATCAAGGCGAGCAAGAAAGTCGCCTTCCGCGCGTCGAAGGAACTCAAAGAAGCCATCTGAGCCTCGCGCAAACGTTTTGGGCGCCTGATGACGGAAAGCACGCCTTATCCGTCATCAGGCGTTTTTAGATTCGGAACGCGACATTCCCTACCGGCAATCTTGATGGTGGGCGGTGACGGACTCGAACCGCCGACATTCTGCGTGTAAAGCAGACGCTCTACCAACTGAGCTAACCGCCCTGCGCCGAGATTTATCTCCGGCACGCGGTTGTCTGCAAGTCCAACGGGAAATTTGATATGCACGGCAAACCGGGCGGCAAAAGCGCCGCAGCGGCGTATGACGGCCGTGCTTGGACCGTTGAGGCCGCTAGGCTCTCTTCGGCGGCGCCTTGACGTCGTCGTTGGCCACAACGGTCGCGGCGTTGGCGACATGCTCCGCGAGCCGCACCCACGATTGCGCCAAGGTCAGCCAAAGCGCTTTGTCGTTTTGGTCATCCGCAGCGCGGGCCATGGCCACACATTCTTCCGCGTGCCGCCGATGGTCGCGGCTTCGATGTTCTTGAACGATCCCCATTTTGAGATCCCCGACTAAACTCAACACCAAGGGAAGTATGAGCGGCGAAGTACGGCGCGGCCACGATCAATCGATGGCGTAAAACGGGCGAGTGCGATGCAAAAGATGGCAACTGGCCGGGCGGATTTGCCTATCGCTTAAGCTAAACGCTTGGTTAAAAATACGCTGTCTTTTCAATTAAATGGCATGCATATCGGTATTAGCTGCACTGCAACAAAATCTATGGTGCATCGCACACCAGTTCCTTATCTCAGCGGCAGACCCGGTTCGGACCGGGATTGCTTACCGGGGAAAGGATTGGAGACGACATGCTTACTTCCATTACCCGCCTCCTCAATGAGTGGAAGCGCTACAGCGAGGCGCGAAAAGAGCTTTCGCATTTAAGCGACCGCGAGCTTGCTGACATTGGCATCACGCGCTCGGACATTGATCGCATTGCGCACGGCCAGGTGGATCGCTAACCCGCACATTCAGCGAGAACGAAAAGCAACGCCCGCCGATTTGGCGGGCGTTGCTTTTTTGCGGCAAGACGCGCCGCCGGCCGCTTTGGTCCGCGTCCGCACCGCGTGCTAACAAACGCCATGCCCATCGCCATGCTCGCCGAAGCCGCCGCGTTGATGGCAGAAAGCGGCTCGCTTCTCGGTCTCGATCTCGGCACCAAGACCATAGGCGTTGCGGTGAGCGATCCCGATCGGCGGCTTGCGACACCCGTTGTCACCATTGCGAGAACGCGATTCTCCAGTGACGCCGAACGATTGCTCAAGCTTGCCGACGAACGGCGCGCGGTTGGTTTCGTCCTTGGACTACCGCTCAACATGGACGGCAGCGAAGGCCCGCGGGCCCAGGCGACCCGAGCCTTTGGCCGCAATCTCGCCAAGCTCACGGAACTGCCTATCGGCCTCTGGGACGAGCGGCTTTCGACCGCGGCCGTCGAACGCGTGTTGATCGAGGCCGACGCCAGCCGAGCGAAGCGCAAAGCAGTTATCGATCAGCACGCCGCCGCCTATATCCTCCAAGGCGCGCTCGACCGGCTAAGTCGCTAAGCCGCGACACGCTCGCACGCTTTAGATCAGTTACGTGGCGTTAAATGCTCGGTGCCGCTGCCATTGTGGCCGCGGATCGCCCACAGTCCGTTGATGCCTGTGCCGTCGACTTTATACATGACGAGCCCAGGTTCGCCGTCGATCGTATAGGTCGCCGACAGCGTGTCGTTCAACCGCATGCCAAAGCCCTGATAGAATGAACCGGCGATTTGCCATTTGATCGTGAACGTGGTGTCCGAGATCACCTTGACGCTGGCGGTCCCGGAGTATGCCGAGCCGTCTGGATTGGTCCCGGTGGCGTCGTAGGTCGATGCGAGCGTCATTGAGTTGGCCGCCGACGCGCTTTCGACTGACGGCAGCAGAAGCGTGGCAACAAATGCGAGGCTTAGAACTAACAGCCGCATGATCGTACCCCCTAGTTGGGCGCGACGATTCGACTGACTAAGTGCGACTTACCCCTCGGGCAAGGCGCGCTGCAGCAAGACATCGGCCGTCCCTGGTTCGATCCCGTCAGCCCCGTAAAGCGCGGCGTGCGGCGCAATGAGCCGGGTGCGCATGAAAGCGTCGACGATAGCGGGAGGCCCGGTGACCGCAAGTGCCGAGGCCGCGGCTAACGTCGCGAGCTTGCCAACGGTGCTGCGCGCGGTTGCTTCGTTCGCGAACTCATCCGTCAATTCGATTGACGGCACGCGTTCGCCCATCCTCTGAGCGGCTTCGCGTGTTAAATCTGAAAGAAGCTCACTGGCCTCCTTGTCACGCCGGAGCGCGCGCAACACGTCAAGGCACATGACATTGCCGGAGCCCTCCCAGATGGCGTTGACGGGCGCCTCGCGATAGAGCCGCGGCAGCACGCTTTCCTCGACGTAACCGTTGCCGCCAAGGCATTCCATCGCCTCGTAAATGAAGCCGGGGGCGGTCTTGCAAATCCAGTATTTGGCCGCCGGCGTGACGAGCCGCGCATAAGCCGCTTCGCGAGCGTCGGTGGCGGCATGATCGAATGCGCGGGAAAGCCGCATAACGAGCGCGATGGCGCCTTCGACTTCAAGGGCGAGGTCGGCCAGCACGGCGCGCATCATCGGCTGGTCGTAAAGGTGTCTTTGAAACACCGACCGATAGCGGCAATGGTGCACCGCCTGCGCCACAGCCATGCGCATGAAGCCGGCCGATGCAAGCGCGCAGTCAAGTCGCGTGAGCTGCACCATCTGGATGATGGTGCGCACGCCGGCCCCCTCGTCGCCCACACGCAGCGCAAATGCATCGGCGAATTCGACTTCGCTCGACGCATTGGAACGGTTGCCAAGTTTGTCCTTTAGCCGCTGCAAACGAAGCCCGTTGACCTTGCGGTCGGGCCGGAAGCGCGGCACGAAAAAACACGTCAGTCCGCCGGGCGCCTGCGCCAGCACCAAAAAAGCATCGCACATCGGCGCGGACAAAAACCATTTGTGACCGGTTATCGAATAAGCCTCGCCGGACGGCGTCGCAGTAGTGGAATTGGCGCGCACGTCGGTGCCGCCTTGTTTTTCGGTCATGCCCATGCCGAGCGTCATGCCGGACTTTTCCCGCCATGGCCGGAACGACGGGTCGTAAGTCGCCGAAGTTACCTTCGGTGCGACCTCCGCCAGCAGCGAAGGCGCCGCGGCGAGCGCCGCCAGCGCGGCGCGCGTCATGGTGATCGGGCACAAGTGCCCGCTTTCGATCTGCGCGGTCATGTAGTAGCGCGCCGAGCGCGCGACTTCCGCCGGCGGCGGCTTGCGCTCTCCGGAGGATTGCCACGTCGAGCAGTGAAGCCCGGCAGCAATGCTAGTGCGCATCAAATCGTGATAGGCCGGATGAAATTCGACGACATCGCGTCGAAATCCCTTTGGGTCGAACGTGTAGAGTTTCGGCGGGTTCTCGTTGGCTCTCCGGGCGAGAGAAAACATCTCTGCCGTGCCCCACTGACGGCCGAACACCGACAAGGCCGCCGTTTCGCCGTTACCGCCGTTAGCCTCCACCGCTTCCCGCAGCGGCAGGTCGCTGCCGAACAGATCAATATTTTCGTAAGGCGGTGACTGATTGAAAACTTCGTCGGTATCGAAGCGGGGAACCGTGGTCATAGCGCAGACCCCTGTGCAGTCACGTCATTTTACCACGATTTCGGTGCATCACCGCTCATTCGTCGCTCGCCGGGCTTGCCCGGTCGATCCACTGGGCATATACGACCCCTTTGATGACGAAACCACAGCCGCTGACGCGCCACATCGTCTCAATCAATGATCTCACCAATAAAGAGATCGAGACCGTTTTCCAGTTGGCGTCGGGGTTTTTGAAAGATCTGGCCGACGAAAATATTCCCTACCGCATCGGCCGCGGCAGCAATATCGCCTCGAAATACATTCTGGCCAGCCTGTTCTACGAGCCGTCGACGAGAACGCGCCTGTCGTTCGAAAGCGCGATGCTCCGGCTCGGCGGCGACAAGATCACGAGCGCCGATCCCGCGGCGAGTTCCGCCGCCAAGGGCGAGAGCCTCGCCGACACCATCCGCGTCACCAGCAACTATGCCGACGTCATTGTTATCCGCCACCCGCGCGACGGCGCCGCGAGGCTCGCGGCCGAATACTCGACCATACCGGTGATCAATGGCGGCGACGGTGCGCATGAGCATCCGACGCAGACGCTATGCGACCTTTTCACGTTGCGCTCGAAGCACAAGGGCATCAAGAACATGAAGGTCGCGATTGCCGGCGACCTCAAAGGCAGCCGGACAATCCATTCCTTCGTCTATGCGCTCGCCCGCTTCGGTGCGATCATCGATCCGCTGCCGGCCCCGGGACTGGAATTGCCCGGACACGTCGATCGGCGGCTCCGCCACGAATTTCATTGCCGGATCATTTCCAAGACGCCTGCGCAGACCGATGGCTCGATCGATGCGCTCTACGTCACCGCCGATCAGCCGCACCAGCTCTCGCTCTATGCCGAACCCGAGATCGATTACCGCCTCCTGCTGCAACAGAAGATCGATGCGCTCTACGTCACGCGCTTTCAGAAGGAGCGATCGACGGCTGGCAAGGATCGGCCTTACCCAAAAATCGACGCCAAGTTTCTGGACGAGGCGAAATATTCGCAGGCGAGCGTTATGCATCCCCTGCCCCGCGTCAATGAACTTGATGCCTCCTTCGATACCGACCGCCGCGCCATTTATTTCCGTCAGGCCGCTTACGGCGTGCCGGTGCGCATGGCGCTGATTTCGCTGCTCCTGCAGCTGCACAAAAGCAAATCGCTCCGCAAATTCGTCGGCGGTTTCGCCGAGCCGGAACATCCGCTGTACGTCCAGCCGATCGGGACCGGCATTCACTGCGCCAACCCGAATTGCATCACCCGCGATCCGGCGGAGAGCCAGTACGCCGCCAACAAGTTCTATGTCGTGGAGCGCGAGCAGGCGGAGGCGTCGATTTTGCGCTGTCTCTATTGCGAGACCGACATCGAAGCCGCGGCCACCGCGGGGTTCGTGGTCGGCGACACTACTCGAAGAACATATTCACCCGGGATCGCGGTACTGGCCCGAACACCTGCGGAAAAGCTCAAACATCTGGTGATTTTCGGCAGCGATGCCGACGCCGAAGCGGCCGGATTCAGCGCGCGGCAGGCGTTGAAAAGCGCGCGCGCCGGCTGAAGATATCTCTTCCGACGTTCTCAATGCCGGCGTGACGGCGTAAGCTCTCTCGCTGCATCTTTCGATGAGCCGCCGGCACGCCTCGCCGACCGGCCATCGGGGAGATGCGAGGGCGCGGGGCTCCATGCCGGTCGAATTGCAATACGCCGCGAGCTTTGTGTTTGGTTACCTGTGCGGCTCGGTGCCGTTTGGAATTTTGCTGACGCGACTGGCCGGTGCTCCCGACCTGCGCAGCGTCGGCTCGGGAAATATCGGCGCCACCAACGTGCTGCGTACCGGCCGCAAGGGACTGGCCGCGGCAACATTGATCGGCGACATGCTCAAGGGCACGGTCGCGGTACTCCTCACCGCTTATTTTCTCGACCAGCGTTTCGCGCTCGTCGCAGCGGTCGGCGCTTTCCTTGGACATCTCTTTCCCGTTTGGCTCCGCTTTCGCGGCGGTAAGGGCGTCGCGACCTATCTCGGCCTTCTGCTCGGCCTGTTTTGGCCGGCTGCCCTTGTCTTCGGTGCCATCTGGCTCGCGGTGGCGGCGCTGAGCCGGTACTCCTCACTGGCGGCCCTCGTCGCCAGCGCGATCACGCCCGCTTTCGTCTGGTGGATTGCGGACGCCTGGGCGGCACTGGTCTTCGCTCTGCTTTCGGTACTGCTTTGGATCATGCATCGCGCGAACATCGAACGTTTGCTGAACGGCACAGAAGGCAAGATCGGCTCGACGCGAAGCGCCGCCGTGACAGAACAGCCATAGGTGCATTCGCGCCCACGATCGGGAAGCGTATGCTTATGGGGATCGGATAAAAATTGCCGGCGTTGGGGGGAGTTGAGTGGATGAACGCGACCAGGGAGTGCAACTGACGAACGAGCAGCGGCTCGATTGGCTTCGACTCATCCGCAGCCAAAATGTCGGACCGCGCACGTTCCGCGCCTTGATCAATCAATACGGTGGCGCGCGATCGGCGCTGGCCGCGCTGCCGTCGCTGGCGCGCCGGGGCGGTGCCGACGCTGGCATGAAAATCTGCAGTCGAGCTGACGCCGAGCGCGAAATGTCCGCCGCGAAGAAGCTTGGTGCGGAGTTTGTCGCGCTCGGCGAGCCGGCTTATCCGCCGCGCTTGCAGATGATCGATGATGCGCCGCCGTTGATTGCCCTGCGCGGTCGCGCCGCAATCCTTAGCCTACCCATGATCGCCATCGTCGGCTCGCGTAATGCGTCCGGCGCCGGACTGAAGTTCACCCAGCAAATTGCGCGCGAGCTCGGCGAAGCCGGCTTTGCCGTGACGTCGGGTCTGGCTCGCGGAATAGACGCAGCCGCTCATCACGCCAGTCTCGCCACTGGCACCGTGGCCGTTCTCGCCGGCGGTCACGACCACATTTATCCTGCCGAGCATGGCGCGCTGCTTGAAGCCATTTTGCCAGCGGGCGCGGCAATCTCGGAAATGCCATTCGGATGGGAGCCCCGTGCTCGTGATTTTCCACGGCGCAATCGGTTGATTTCCGGGCTTTCGCTCGGCGTTGTCATTGTTGAGGCAGCCAAGCGTTCAGGATCGTTGATTACCGCGCGGTTTGCGCTTGAACAGGGACGCGAGGTCTTTGCCGTGCCGGGCTCACCGCTCGACCCTCGCGCTGAGGGCACAAACGGCCTCATCAAACAAGGCGCGACGCCGGTGACCGAGACGGCAGACATCGTTTCAGTGTTGCGCCCGATTGTTGAACAGAAAGAGACGCCTGCCCGCGAGCCACAGTCTACTTCAGCCGAAGGAGCCGCAGCCGACACCGTCGAACCGGCGGCTGACGAACGCGCGCGCATTGTCGGCTTGCTTGGTCCCGCTCCTGTGCAAATTGATGACCTGATCAGGCTGTCCAAAAGTTCGCCGGCGGTCGTGCGTATGGTGCTGCTGGAGTTGGACATCGCTGGACGCCTGGAGCGTCACGGCGGCGGCCTCGTGTCGCTGTGCTAACCGTCGAACGGTTTCGGGCCCTGCCCTCGTTTGCAAATCTGGTCTGCTTCTAGTCTGGCCATATCGAGAATGTAAGCCAGCGTTTCCATCTCGTGACTCTTGGCGAGCTCCGCCAATTCCTGCGCGAGCGAGGCAATATAATGTGCGGCTTCCGGCACCTCGCCGTCCTTGCTTGTCATGGGCCGTCCAGCACAGTGCGGTCCAGGTTGAGCCACCAGCGTTGCACACTCTTAGATAGTAAAAATATGATTTGCAACCTAAAGCGGCGAGGTTAAAGCCGCTGACCGGTCCACGCGCCCAGCGAACGCCTTGGCCTTTTTCGCGCCCTTGTTCCGGCTTTTTGGTCAACCATCCACCCGGTAACGATTTGACAGGCGGGGTCGCATTACCCATGTTCCGGCGGCCGGGAACCGGCAAAAAGCCCCGAAAATCGGCAAAAGTTGCTTGGGATCAGTGAGATAGGATGAATCTCGTCGTAGTAGAATCGCCCGCCAAGGCGAAAACAATCAATAAGTACCTCGGCCGGGGCTATGAGGTTCTGGCCTCCTTCGGGCACGTCCGCGACCTGCCGGCCAAGAACGGATCGGTCGATCCTGACGCCGATTTCCGGATGATCTGGGAGATCGACGCCAAGGCCCAAAAGCGGCTCAACGATATCGCGCAGGCGGCCAAGAAGGCCGACAGGCTCATTCTGGCGACCGACCCCGACCGCGAAGGCGAAGCGATTTCCTGGCATGTGCTCGAGGTCCTCAAGCAGAAGAAAGCGCTGAACGGCCAGCCGATCGACCGGGTGGTCTTCAACGCCGTCACCAAGCAGGCGGTGAACGAGGCGATGGCGAATCCGCGGCGGATCGACCAGGCTTTGGTCGACGCCTACCTCGCCCGCCGTGCCCTCGATTACCTGGTCGGATTTACGCTTTCGCCGGTGTTGTGGCGCAAGCTTCCCGGCGCCCGTTCGGCAGGGCGTGTCCAATCGGTGGCGCTGCGTCTGGTTTGCGACCGCGAGCTTGAAATCGAAAAATTCATTCGCCGCGAGTATTGGTCTTTGGTCGCCACGCTGGCGACCCCGCGCCAGGAAACTTTTGAAGCGCGGCTCGTAGGGGCCGACGGCAAAAAACTTCAGCGCCTCGACATTGGATCGGGCGCAGAGGCGGAGGCTTTCAAGCAAGCGCTCGATACTGCGTCGTTCACCGTCGACGCGGTCGAAGCAAAGCCGGTCAGGCGACATCCGCAACCGCCGTTCACCACCTCGACCCTTCAGCAGGAGGCGAGCCGCAAGCTCGGCTTCGCACCAGCCCACACCATGCGCGTCGCGCAGCGGCTGTACGAAGGCATCGACATCGATGGCGAAACCATCGGTTTGATCACCTATATGCGAACCGACGGCGTGCAGATCGCAGGCGAAGCTATTAGCGCGGTGCGCCGCGTGATCGAGGCGGATCTCGGCGCGCGATATGTCCCGCACGCGCCGCGCCAATACCAGACCAAGGCCAAGAATGCGCAAGAGGCGCACGAAGCCATCCGGCCGACGGATGCCGCCCGCCGCCCGGCCGACGTGAAGAATTCCCTCGATGCCGATCAAGCGAGACTCTACGAGTTGATCTGGTTGCGCACCGTCGCGAGCCAAATGGAATCGGCGGAGTTGGAGCGCACGACCGTCGACATCACTGCAAAAGTCGCGGCGCGCCTTCTGGAATTGCGCGCCACCGGCAGCGTGGTGAAATTCGACGGTTTCCTGGCGCTTTATCAGGAAGGCCAAGACGAAGATTCGGACGAGGAAGGCGCGCGGCGCTTGCCGGCAATGAACGCCGGCGAGCCGCTGACCAAGCGCGAGATTTCGGCAACTCAGCACTTCACCGAGCCGCCGCCGCGCTACTCGGAAGCTTCGCTGGTCAAACGGTTGGAAGAACTCGGTATCGGCCGTCCCTCGACCTACGCCTCGATATTGCAGGTCTTAAAAGACCGCAAATACGTGCGGCTCGACAAACGGCGGCTATATCCCGAGGACCGCGGCCGGATCGTTGTCGCGTTCCTTGAAAGCTTTTTCGCCAAATACGTCGAATACGATTTCACCGCGGGCCTCGAGGAACAGCTCGATCTGATTTCCAACAATGAGGCGGCGTGGCGCGACGTGCTGCGCGATTTCTGGCGTGGCTTCATCGGCGCCGTCGACGAAATCAAGGATCTGAAAATCTCGGCGGTTATCGACGCCCTCGATGAATTGCTGGGGCCGCATCTCTTCCCGCCCCGCGCCGACGGCACCGATCCGCGGAAATGCCCCAATTGCGAAGGCGGCAGGCTTACACTCAAGCTCTCGCGGTTCGGCGCATTTATCGGCTGCTCCAACTATCCGGAATGCCGCTACATCCGTTCGCTCTCGTCGTCCGCGGACGGCTCAGGCGACATTGGGACCAAGAAGCTTGGCGTAGATCCCGATACCGGCCTCGAGGTCACGCTGCGCAGCGGCCGTTTCGGTCCTTACGTCCAGCTCGGCGAGGCGACCGATGGTGAAAAACCCAAGCGTGCCGGCCTGCCGAAAGGCACCGTCGTCGAGGAAGTCGACCTCGATCGCGCGCTCGCGCTGCTCTCGCTGCCGCGGGATGTCGGCCGCCATCCGGAAGATGGCGAATCCATCCGTGCCGGCATCGGGCGCTTCGGACCGTACGTGCAGCATGGTAAGACCTATGCCAGTCTCGAAGAGGGTGATGACGTCTTTCACATCGGCCTTAATCGCGCCGTGACCCTGCTCGCCGAAAAGCGGGCGAAACCTTCGCGTTTTCGGCGCTTCGGTGGCGATCCCGGCCGCCCGTTGGGCGACCATCCGGACAAAGGCGGACCGATCGTCGCAAAGAACGGCCGCTACGGACCTTATGTCAGCCATGACGGCGTCAATGCCACGCTGCCGCAGGACAAGACGCCCGAAACCATCACGCTCGCCGAAGCGGTTGCGCTGCTCGACGCCAGGGCCGGACGCGGGCCGGCATCGAATGCTCGCCGGCGCAAGACACCGCGGCCTTCGCCTGGAACGGCGCGGCACATAAAGGCCTCGTCAAAACGACGTGGTGTGGCGACAGCCAAGAAAACACCTGCCACTCCAAAACCTGCACGAAAGTCTCCGCCTGCCGCCGAATAACGACCGGCGGCGGCCGCGAATACGGCCAATGAGCCGCCCATGAAACGCCCTTCTTCCCTTCCCTCGCGCGACGAGCTTCTCACCTTTATTCGCGAGCATACCGGCAAGGTCGGTACCCGCGAGATCGCTCGCGCGTTCGGCGCCAAGAACGCGGACCGCGCGACGCTCAAACGCATGCTGCGCGAACTCGCCGACGACGGTCACATTGAACGGCTCCGCAAACGAGTGCATCGCAGCGGAGCGTTGCCGCCGGTAGTCGTCGCCGACATTGTCAGCCGCGACAGTGACGGCGAGCTGATGGCGCGTCCAACCGAATGGGACGAGACCGCGCATGGAGCAGCGCCCATCATCCGTATCGCGGTTTCGCGCCGCGAACGTTCAGCGGCGCCTGGCATTGGCGACCGGGCATTGCTGCGCATCGAGAGAAAGGGCGACGAAGAAACCACCGGACGCGTCATCAAGCTGATCGACCGCGCCAAGCACCGCGCACTCGGAATTTTTCGCGGGATGCCCGCGGGCGGCGGCCGCTTGGTTCCGATCGACAAAAAGCAACTCGGCCGTGAACTTGCTATCGCCGCCAGTGACGCGGCGGGCGCCAGCGACGGGGATCTCGTGGCCGTCGAGGTCGCCCGGCACGGCCGGTTCGGCTTGCCGTCGGCGAAAGTGGTCGAGCGCCTCGGATCGCTGAAGAGTGAGCGGGCTGTCAGCCTCATTGCGATCCACGCTCACGGCATTCCGCATGTGTTTTCGCAAGCTGCGCTTTCTGAGGCAGACGCGTGCGCTTCAGCGACGCTTGAAGGCCGCGAAGACTGGCGGAAGGTGCCATTCGTCACCATCGATCCACCGGACGCCAAAGACCACGATGACGCGGTCCACGCGACGCCCGATCCGGACCCGCACAACCGCGGTGGCTTTGTCGTCAGCGTCGCCATCGCCGATGTCGCCCATTACGTGCGGCCAGGTTCAGCGCTCGACCGCACCGCCGCCGAGCGCGGCAATTCAGTTTATTTTCCCGATCGTGTCGTACCAATGCTGCCGGAGCGTATCTCGAACTTGCTGTGCTCGCTGCGCGAGCGCGAAGATCGTGCAGCACTTGCAGTGCGCATGGTGATTGGCGCCGATGGCCGCAAACGCTCGCATACGTTTCACCGGGTGCTGATGCGCTCCGCCGCGCGGCTTAGCTATGAACAAGCTCAGCTCGCGATTTCCGGCCGGACCGATGAAATCACTGAGCCTCTGGTCGAGCCAATTCTTCAGCCGCTATACGCGGCTTACCGCGCCGTGAGCCGTGCGCGCGACGAACGCGGTCCGCTCGATCTCGACCTACCGGAACGCAAGATCGTGCTGAAATCAGACGGCACCGTCGATCGCATCGTCATGCCGGCGCGCCTAGAATCGCACCGGCTGATCGAAGAGTTCATGATTCTCGCCAACGTCGCCGCGGCGGAAACCTGCGAGCGCGCCCGCGCTCCACTCATCTACCGTGTCCATGATGAGCCCTCGCCCGAGAAGCTTGTGGCGTTGCGGGAATTCCTGGCGACGCTCGATATTTCCATCGCCAAAGGCGGGGGGCTGCGACCCGATGCGTTCAACCGCATCCTGCAACAGATGAAAGGCCGCGATACCGAGCGGCTGGTCAACGAGGTCGTGTTGCGCAGCCAAGCGCAGGCGGAATACTCGCCCGAAAACTTCGGGCACTTCGGCCTCAACTTGCGGCGCTATGCGCATTTTACTTCACCGATACGCCGCTACGCCGATTTGGTCGTGCACCGCGCGATCATCCGCGCCCTCAAGCTTGGTACGGACGGCCTTGCGCCCGATACCGACGTCCGGTCGCTTGCCGAAGTCGCCGCAAATATTTCGGCCACCGAGCGACGCGCCATGAAGGCCGAGCGCGAAACCGCCGACCGTCTAATCGCACATTTCCTTGCCGACCGCGTCGGCGCGATTTTTGACGGGCATATTTCCGGCGTGACCCGAGCCGGCCTGTTTGTCGAACTCGACGAAACCGGTGCCGATGGTTTGATTCCGGCGCGACACATCGGCGACGAGTATTTCCGCTTCAACGAGGCCGGTCGCGCAATGGTCGGCCGCTCGGCAACATACCGGCTTGGTGATCCGGTCACAGTTGAATTAGTCGAGGCGGCGCCGGTCGCCGGCGCTCTGCAATTCAAGCTCGTGGGCAGGACCGGCGCGACGGCGCACCCGCGGAAGCGGTATAATTCATCGACCCAGCCAAACACTCCGCCGCGGGCGAAGCGGCATGGAAAGCGCGGCAGAAAAAAATGATCGACGAACCGTCGACGCCGGCGGGCGACGCGACGGCCGACAGGACCAGCCGCCTGACCGAAGCCGCACGCGACCAATCTTTCGGCAACATCAGACCGCGGGATTCGGCCACCCTCATTTTGATCGATCGTAATCATCCTGTGCCGAAAGTCCTGCTCGGGCGCCGGCACGAAAGCCATCGGTTTCTGCCGGGCAAGTTCGTCTTCCCGGGCGGGCGTGTCGAACCCACGGACCGCCTTATGCCGGTTGCCGCACCGCTCAACGAACACGCCACCGAGCTGTTGATGCGACGGGTCCAGCGACCGAGCGCCGCGAAGGCCGCGGCACTTGCTCTTGCCGCGGTGCGCGAAACCTACGAGGAAACCGGCTTGATGCTCGGCGTGAAGGCCGACGGAAAAATCGCGTCACCGTCAGCCGAGTGGCAGGCTTTCGCCGATTTCGGCGTGCTTCCCGATTTGAGCCCGATCCACTTTGTCTTCCGGGCGATCACACCACCGCGGCGGCCGCGGCGTTTCGACAGCCGTTTCTTCGCCGCCGATATGTCGGCCGTCGTTCATCGCGCCGAAGGATTTGTCGGCCCACAGGCGGAACTGGTCGAACTCGTGTGGTTACCGATTACCGAGGCCCGCCAGCTTGATATTCCGACCATCACTGCCGTGGCGCTCGAGGAACTGCAGGAGCGCATTGCGGCCGGGATGAGCCCCGATCATCCGGTGCCGTTCTATCACATGGTGCGTAAGCGCTTTATTCGCGAGGTGTTATGACTTCCGCCCAGATGCCGCTTTCAAGGCTTTCTTGACTTTGCCGGCTTCACGACTAGGTTGGCGCCCAACAAGAGATAATATCGAGGTCCGATCATGGCCAAAGCGACGACAATCAAGGTTAAGCTCGTGTCGAGCGCCGACACCGGCTTTTATTACGTGACGCGCAAGAATTCGCGCACTATGACCGACAAACTGGTCAAGAAGAAATACGACCCGGTCGCCAAGAAGCACGTCGAGTTTCGCGAGGCGAAGATCAAATAGTCTCACGCCTCTCAGGTACGTTGCGCAGCCCGGCCCCGTGCCGGGCTTTTTGCTTCTGATGTGGGCCTGAAAGATAGCGGCGCACAGCGCGAGTGGTGGCCGGCCCAGAGCGACGTTATGAGGAGGCCACTCGCACCGCCCCCCAGGCCGGCCGAACCCCACGGACCCAGGAGATGCGGCGGACCTGAGCACTCCGTAGGGCTATCCGATGCGCTGCACCTTCCCGCGGCGCTTTTAAGCAGCCGGAAGGCGATTGCCGATTGTTTTTGATTACCCCACGTAAAAGTAGCGCAACGGCCGGCGAATGCAATCGCCAAATGAAGCGGAGTGGGCGTGAACGAGCCGTCAGGCGGCTTCCGGCACCACCCGGTTGCGGCCCTCACGCTTGGCCCGGTAAAGCGCTTGATCTGCGCGCTTGAGCAAGCTCGCCGCGCCGTCGTCGGCCCCGTGCAAAGCCGCAAGCCCGATGGAAAGCGTCACCGGAATGCTGCGCTCCCCCTGATTGATGGAGAAAGGTTCGGCAGCAATCCGCCGGCGCAACCGCTCGGCGACCATGGCGGCGACAGTCAAATCGGTCTCCGGCATGACGATCACGAACTCCTCGCCGCCGCAGCGGCAAGCGAGATCGATGCCGCGGATCGAGCGCTTGATGCGCAGCGCGAACTCGCGCAGCACGTCGTCGCCGGCATCGTGCCCATAGGTGTCGTTGACCGACTTGAAATGATCGATGTCGAGCTCCATCAGCGATAGCGGCTTGCCGCGCCCGACTGCCTGCTCGATCAACGCCGACAAGTGATTTTCCATGTAGCGGCGATTGAACAGGCCGGTAAGCGCATCGGTGATCGCCATCTCGATGGAGACCTGCACGTTGTCGCGCAGGCGCTCGGTGTAGCGCCGCCGGCGTACCTGGCTGCGCGCGCGCGCCAGGAGCTCGTTCTTGTCTATCGGCCGCATCAGATAATCGTTCACGCCGATTTCCAAACCACGCAGCATGCGTGCGCTGTCCTCGGGCTCGGTGATCGCGAGAATTGGCACATTGCGGGTGCGGTCGAGCGAACGGATCTGGCTGCACAGCCGCAAGGCATCAAAGTTTTGCAACGCCAGCGACACAATCACCAGATCGAAGTTGCCGTCGGCGGCGCGGAATAACGCTTCCCGCGGATCGGCGTCGATCTCGACGGTATGCTCGGTACCGAGAACGCCGGCGATGCGTTCAAACGATGAGCGCCGGTCGTCGACGACCAGAACGCGGCCGCCGCGGCCGTCATCGGCGACGGCTTCGCGTTCCGGCGAGCGGATGCCGATTTCGCGCGTTGTGACCGCACGCATGCGCAGTTCATCCGTCACCATTTTGAGACGTGAAAGCGAGCGCACGCGCGCGATCAGAACCGGCTCGGAAATCGGCTTGGTGAGAAAATCATCCGCACCGGCTTCAAGTCCGCGCACCCGATCGGAGGGCTGATCGAGCGAAGTGACGATGACGACCGGAATGTGGTGGGTGGCCGGATTGGTCTTCAGCCGCCGGCAGACCTCGAAACCGTCCATGTCCGGCATCACCGCGTCGAGCAGAACAAGATCGCATTCGGCGCGTTCGCAGATTGCCAAGGCTTCGGTGCCGCTCATCGCCGTCGTCACGTCGAAATATTCGGCGGACAGGCGCGCTTCCATGAGCTTGACGTTTGCGGCGACGTCGTCGACGACGAGAACACGGGCGGTCATGCGCGGTCCTTGGGATTGTCAAGAAAACGGCGGATCGTCTCGATGAATTTTCCAACCGAGATCGGCTTTGACAGATAAGCCTCGCAACCGCCTTCGCGGATTCGTTCTTCGTCGCCCTTCATTGCAAAGGCAGTCACTGCGACCACCGGAATAGCTTTCAAGTCGTCATCTTCCTTAAGCCATTTCGTGACCTCGAGCCCCGACACCTCGGGAAGCTGGATGTCCATGAGAATAAGATCGGGCCGATGCTTGCGCGCGAGGTCGAGCGCTTCGATGCCGTTGCGAGTAGCCACCGTGTTGTAGCCATGGGCTTCCAATAGGTCGTGGAAGAGCTTCATGTTGAGCTCGTTGTCCTCCACAATCAGGACCGTCTTGGCCATCCCGTCCCCTTGCCCGGAAGCCCCGGCCAAAACGCTCTACCTAACCCGGCCAGACGCCACCGCGGCAACGAGTGAAACTAGCTTCGATATATTACGGAAAGGCAAATAGGACCGCATGAAATCGGCATCACAGGGGGCCAAAGAAGCGGCGGAAATGCTGGCAATTCAGGCGCTTGCCTTCGTCGGCGAGGAACCTGAACGACTGACCGGCTTCCTTGCCGCAAGCGGGATCGAAGTCGGGCAAATCCGCAACGCCGCGCGCGAGCCCCGCTTTCTTGTCGGAGTGCTCGAGCATATGCTCGCGGACGAGTCGCTGTTGCTTGCCTTCGCCGTGAGCGCGGGTATCGACCCAGCCGCGGTCGGCCGGGCGCGCGACGCACTTGCCAGCGACCGAAAACTCGGATCGCCGTGAGCGCATTTTGCCGCGATTGCCTCTCTGACGCCGCCGCCGGGGCGAAGCGCTGCACCGCTTGCGGATCGCCGCGTGTGTTGGCTCATCATGAACTCGCCGAGCTAGCCATCGCCCACGTCGATTGTGACGCGTTTTACGCGACCATCGAAAAACGCGACGATCCTTCGCTCGCTGCCGAGCCGGTTATTGTCGGAGGCGGACGTCGAGGCGTGGTCGCGGCGGCCTGCTACGTGGCCCGCACTTACGGGGTGAAGTCCGCCATGCCGATGTTTGAAGCGCTGCGGCTGTGCCCGCATGCGCGCGTGGTGCGCCCGAATATGGACAAATACGTCCAGGTCGGACGCGAGGTGCGCCGGATGATGTTGGCGCTGACCCCCTCGGTCGAACCGTTGTCGATTGATGAGGCCTTCGTCGATCTATCCGGCACCGCGCGTCTTCACGGCCTGACGCCCGCCAAGGTGCTGGCGCGGTTCGCGCTCGAGGTGGAAAGGAGTTTGGCGATCACAGTGTCAATTGGACTGTCTTGCAACAAATTCCTCGCCAAAGTCGCCTCCGATCTCGACAAGCCGCGCGGATTTGCTGTTCTCGGCGGGGCCGAGGCACCAAACTTTCTTGCTGCGAAGCCGGTCAGTTTCATCTTCGGTGTCGGCAAGGTGAGTGCAGAGCGGCTTGCGCGCGACGGCTTTCGCCAAATCGCCGACTTGCAAAAAGCGAGCGAGATCGAGCTTGCGCGCCGCTACGGAGAAGAAGGCCGTCGCCTGGCACGGCTCGCTCGCGGCATCGATCCACGCAAGGTCGATCCGGAGCGCGAAACCAAGAGCGTTTCGTCGGAAACGACCTTCGACGAGGACATTTCCGAATTTCAAAGGCTGGAGCGCATTCTCTGGAGCGAAACCGAAACAGTTTCGGCCCGGCTGAAGCAAAAGGACCTGGCCGGCGCGACGGTGACGCTCAAACTCAAAACCGCCGATTTCAAGATTCGCACTCGCGCCCTTTCATTCGGCGCACCGACGCAATTGGCGTTGAAGATTTTCGCCGCGGCGCGTGAGCTGCTGCTGCGCGAAGTCGACGGAACGAAATTCCGGCTCCTTGGCGTCGGCGTGAGCGCCCTCGCCGACCCCGATCAGGCCGACCCGGCCGATTTCGTCGACGGCCGCGCGGCGGAGGCCGAACACGCCGTCGATCGCGTCCGCGCGCGGTTCGGCGACGATGCGGTACTGCGGGGTTTAGCGTTCGACGAAGAGCGAAAAGCCTGAATTGTCACGCTACTGACAGGGCTTCGCTTCCTTGAAGTCCAGCGTTGTCAGCGTGCCGATCACGGTGAAGTCGTTGTAGTCGAGCGACAGCGCCCGGGATAGGCCATTCTCGTAAAGTTCGAAACTTATCGAATAGACTGGCGTTTGCTCGCCGTTCCGGTCGGCCTTGCTCTTGTCGAAATAGCTGATCGTAACCGGCCAGCGCGGTACGCCGGCGAGCTTCGGCTGGTTCGCCGCGGCGTCCTCGTGTTTGCGCTCGTCGGAGGCGAGTTTGCGGCCGATGACGGTCAGCGTGTTGTAAACCTTTTCGCCGGTATCGGATCCGTCAAAAACCGGAAAATCGAGAATGGTCTTGCCGGCCCGCGCGGCCTCGATAACACGCAGCATATGTTGCGTCGGGAACACCACCGCCGCATCGAGATCGACGACTTTCTGCTCCGGCTTGACCAGATCGACGGCGGTCGCGGCAGCGCCGTGCTTGGCATGACCGTCCACTGAATCGACCAGGTTTTGATCAAGGAAATTCTGCGATGCAAATTTGAAGTTTTTTGCATCGCCGCCTTCCCAAGTCGTCGACCGCAAGTCGGTCGTGGTGGTTTTGCCTTCGCCGGAATCGAGCTCCGACACCTGACGAAATTGCAGGCTGTAACCGTCGCAAGCGTTCCCGATGAAGTCGTAGAGAATCCGTCCGCGAACGCCGACCACCTGTGAGTTGCCGCGAGTTTCGCCGAGCGCGAGGTCGTAGACCGCACGATGCGGTAGCAATATCGGCGGCTTGTCTTGCGCCTGCGCCTCGGCAAGAAGTGCCGTTGCCAGCATCATGGCGCAAATCAGCGTGGCACCGCGAAGTGCAAGGGGGTGAGCCGTAGCCATAAGGTCGTCGCGCTCCGTTGCCGACTTAGCCCTTCGCCCCTGCCCGCTCCCGCGAATTCCCCGGACTTCGTGTTGCGGCGTTGCGGAAACATAAGGAGCTTCATTCGCACCCGCAACTGGCGCCGCTAGTGTAGGCCCGGCTTGCGTGTCATCTACCATAGGTGCGAAAACCCGCGCCGGAAAACCATGTGGAGGAATGAAAATGGCGGGCGCGGTTGAAAAGAAATTGCGTGAACTCGGCGTTGAACTGACGCATCCGGCCGCGCCATCGGCCAATTATGTTCCATTCGTGCGGACTGGCAATCTGCTGATGGTATCCGGACAGATTTGCCTTGATTCCGGCAAACTTGTTGCGACGGGGCAATTAGGCGGCGGTGTTTCAATTGAGGACGGCCAAAAGGCCGCGCGGGCCTGTGCGGTCAACCTGCTCGCGCAAGTGAAAGTTGCGGTCGGCGATCTCGATAACATCGCGCGCGTTGTACGTCTTGGCGGCTTCGTCAATTCCGCGCCAGGATTTCTCGAAGGCCCCAAGGTCATGAACGGAGCATCCGATCTGATGGTTGAGGCGTTCGGCGACAAGGGACGGCACTCCCGCACGACGGTCGGTGTCGCGGCGTTGCCGCAGAACGCGGCGGTCGAGGTCGAAGGCGTGTTCGAAGTGGCCTGAAGGTGCGGCACGCTTTCGATTGGTTGACCGCCAGACCGATCGCCCACCGCGGGCTACACGATGCCTCTATCGGTACGGTGGAAAATACCGCGGGCGCGGTGCAAGCGGCACTCGCCGCGGGTTACGGCATCGAAGTCGATTTGCAGATCAGCGCCGACGGCGAGGCTATGGTTCACCATGACGCGGTGCTCGGCCGGCTCACCGAAGGCGGCGGCCGGCTGGACCAATCGACCGCGGCCGAGCTTAAGCGCGTCAAATTCCGCGAGACTGCGGAACGGATGCTGACGCTTGCCGATTTATGCGATCTGGTCGGCGGTCGCGCCGTAATGTTGCTCGAACTGAAAAGCCGCTTTGACGGCGATGAGCGGCTCGCCGCGCGGGTCGCCGGCGTACTGGCAGGATACAAGGGCCCGGTCGCGCCGATGTCATTTGATCCGCAGCAACTGCAAACTCTGCGGCAAAAAGCCCCGAAGCTTCCTCGTGGAATTGTCGCCGCGAAATACCAGCCGCATCCGTACTGGGACCAAATGCCACCCGCCTTGCGTCACGGCATGGGATCATTGCGTCCTGCCCTACCGGCACGCCCGCAATTTGTCGCTTATATGAAGGACAATCTGCCGGCGCTGGCGCCTTGGCTTGCCCGGCATATTTTGTGCTTGCCACTTGTAACCTGGGTCGTGCGAAACGAAGCCGAGCGACAACGCGCCGCGCGTTATGCCGACCAAATCATCTTCGAGGGCTTTCGCCCATGAGCGGCGGCACTGACGAGAGCGAGATTCGGCCGGAGCGCTCCTGCGAGGCGGGAGCGTTGACCGGTATTGCAGTGAACACGATCGCCGACATCGAAGCCGCGGCGTGGGACGCGTGCGCCAATCCCGGCGCTATGTCCGATGGGAATGCTTCTACGGCAGCTCAGTCGGCGTCTGAGGGTGAAGCCTTTAACCCTTTCATTTCCCATGCGTTTCTCTCGGCGCTGGAAGCTTCGAAATCGGTTGGGGGGCATTCCGGTTGGCACGTTCAGCACCTCGTTTTGAGAAATGCTGACAAGATGATCGAAGCCGTCGCGCCCTGCTACCTGAAAAGCCATTCCCGCGGCGAATACGTTTTCGATTACGGCTGGGCGGAGGCGTACGAGCGCGCGGGCGGCAGTTATTATCCGAAGCTCCAAGTCGCGGTGCCCTTCACTCCAGCCACCGGGCGGCGGTTATTAGTGCGACCCGGCGTGAACCGGGACGAAGTCCGCCGTGCGCTGGCGGGAGGTTTGGTCGAACTTTGCCGCATTGACGAGGCTTCCGGCGTTCACGTCACTTTTGCGACTGAAGACGACTATCGCTTTCTTGGCGAGCTGGGATTCTTGCAGCGCACCGACCAACAATTCCATTGGGAAAATCCGGGCTATCAAACCTTCGACGATTTTCTTGCCGTACTCGCCGCGCGCAAGCGCAAGACCATTCGCCGCGAGCGGCAAGATGCTCTGCAAAACGGCATTACCGTGCATTGGTTGACGGGACGCGATCTGAGCGAGGACGCCTGGGACCATTTCTTCGCGTTCTACATGGAGACGGGCTCGCGCAAATGGGGCCGTCCTTATCTCACCCGGCCGTTCTTTTCTTTGATCACGGAAGCCATGCGCGAACGAATTCTCCTGGTCATGGCCAAGCGCGCGGGACGCTGGATCGCCGGCGCGCTCAATTTCATCGGGTCGCACACTCTCTATGGCCGCCATTGGGGCGCCGTCGAGCATCATCCGTTCCTGCATTTCGAGCTTTGCTATTACCAAGCGATCGAATATGCGATCGTCAACAAGCTTCCGCGCGTCGAAGCCGGTGCCCAAGGCGAGCACAAGATCGCGCGCGGCTATATGCCTAAGACCACTTTCTCCGCGCATTACATCGCTGATCCGGCTTTGCGCCGCGCTATCGCCGATTATCTCAAGCGAGAGCGCGCCTACGTGGCTGCTGCGGGCGAAGAGCTTGCCGCCAGCGGACCCTACCGGCAAAATGCCGCCATCGAAGCGGAATAACAAAAGGGCGAAAGATGGAAACGCCAGCCTACGATTCGAATAATATTTTTGCCAAGATTTTGCGCGGCGAATTACCCGCTCATAAGGTCTACGAGAACGACAAAGTCTTCGCTTTTCTCGACATCATGCCGCGCGCTCCCGGTCACACGCTGGTCATCCCCAAAGCGCCGGCGCGAAACATCCTCGATATCGCACCCGAAGCGCTTGCCGAACTCGCCAAAGCCACGCAGACCATTGCACGTGCCGCGGTGAAAACGTTTTCCGCAGACGGACTTACCATCCAGCAATTCAACGAAGCGGCCGGCGGCCAAGTCGTGTTCCACCTGCACGTCCACGTCATCCCGCGGAAGATCGGGATCGCCCTCAAGCCGCCGGCATCGTTCAAAGAAGATCCGGCAGTGCTTTCGGATCAGGCGCTCAAGCTCGCGGCTGCGCTCAAGGGAGCATGAGCCGACCGCGCGTTCGCTTCGGGCGTGGAGCGGCAGGGCCTTTGATCAAAACTCAGGAAACCACCTTCAGCGGCCGCGCGCGACGCGCTCGATTTCGGAGCGCACCAGCCGTTCAACAAGGCCGGGAAGATTATCGTCCAGCCAGGTCTTCAGCATTGGCCGCAGCATCTCGCGAACGAGATCTTCCAGGGTGCGCGCGTTTTGCACCAAAACGGTCTGTGCCAATGCGTTGAACGCCGAATCCACGGCAGCCGACGTGGCGCCGGAAAGAAGTTGCCCGCGTTCGCTAACGCCGGGAACGCCAATTCGCGCTCCTTCGGCGAAGTTCTCGGGCTCGGGAAAGTCAACAGTCGCGGCCGCGAAGCTCAATTCGTCCTCCACTTCCGAAATATCGTCCGACGACGGCCCGGATTGAGCTTCGTCGGATTGCGAGGGGCTCAGGACATGCTCAAGCGGCGCCGGCTCAGCCATGCGAGTTGGCTCACGCATGCGCACCGGCTCACGCGTCGGTGCCGCGTCGGCAAATGTCGCGGATGTCATGGACTCCGTGAGATCGAGAATATCGGGGTCCTGAAGGGCCGAACTTCCCAAATCCTCGGCTTCCGCTTGCACTGAGGCGGCCTCAGGCTCAACCGTTGGCGCTGTAACGCTCGAAGCCGCGGCAGGCCGTGACGACGCCCGCGACGCGGGTTTTGGCGCGTCGGCAGGCTTCGAAGACGGCTTGCTGGCATCGTCATCAGCAATAATCCGGCGAATGGAGGCGAGAATCTCCTCCATCGAAGGTTCTTGGGTTTTCGCCGCCTGCGTCATCCCCGCATCCTTGAACAATACTTCATTTCCGCAGGCAGGCCCCAGTCCACCCCATAAGCCTGCGGAGGCCGTCCGTCCGAATCACACACGCAAAGTATGCAATGGTGACGCGGAATATGTCACAGGAAAACCGAACGCAACTTACGCTTTATCAACCGGCCTAGCGACCGTCGGGATTACGCACGCCGGCCCAAGCATCGCGAATTTGCTGGTAGTGCACCATCGGATCGTAAATCACAACGTTGAGCCCCAACCGCTGCATCGACAGCGCGCCGACGGCAGCCAAAAGCGTATAGGACGCCACCACGCGATCGTGCTGCGCTGTGACAAGCGCGACGCGGGCGTTGACCAGTTCCTGCTGCGCGTTGAGGACGTCGAGAGTTGTGCGCTGGCCGACACGCGCTTCCTCACGCACGCCGTTGAGCGCAATTTCCGCGGCGTTGACCTGGGCGGTAGTCGAACTCAATCTGCGCCTTGGCGGCATCGAGTTGACCCCAGCTTTGCACTACCGTGGCACGCGCCTGGTCGCGATTGATGTCGAGTGTCAGTCGCTGTTGCCCCAGCGTTTCCTTGCTTTGCCGGATAGCGGAGTATTCGCCGCCGCCCTGGTAGATCGGCACCGTCAACTGGCCGATGACGGACGCTTGCGTTGCGCGGATTTCTTCGAACGCGGGAGACATGCCGTACGAGCCGGAGGCCGTAACAGACAAGTTCGGATATAGCGCTCCTTCGCTTATCTTTACGCCTAGTTCGGCGACATCGACACCGTACGTCGCCGCGAGGACGGAAGGACTGAGCGCTTGGCCTTGCGTGATCGCCTTCGACAACGTACCCGGCGAAAGCCGATCGACCGGCGTTCCCGGTGCGAGCTTGCCCGGATTCACGCCTATCACGCGACGATAATTCGCTTGCGAAGTGACAAAGTTCGATTGCGCACCTAACAGCGCGGAGCGGCCGGCAGCCAGCCGCGATTCCGACTGCGCGACATCGGTGCGGGTCACCTCGCCGACATTGAACCGATCGCGGGTCTGCTTGAGTTGTTCGGTGAGAACCTGGACGTTGCTTTGATTGAGCTCAAGGATCGCTCCATCACGCAACAGGTTCATATAGGCAGTTGCCGCATCCAGCAGCACTTGCTGCTCGGTGACGCGCAGTGTCTCGCGCGCGGCATCAACCTGGCTTTCGGCTTGCCGGGTGCGGTTGGCGGTTTGAAAGCCGTTGAAAAGGGTCTGTGTTCCGCTGAGCCCCACCTGCCGCGAAATAAACTGACTCCCGAACGAATTGGTGGTGAGCACGCCCGCTATTGGAAATTGTTGTGTGGCTTGTTCGTAATTGTAACCGCCCACTGCCGTGACGCTGATCTTGGGTCGGTATCCCGACAAAGCTTGCGGTACGTTCTCGTCGATGACGCGAAGCGCCGCTCGCTGCGTATTGAGGGATGGGTTGTTCTGATAGGCTTGAACGATCGCCCATTCGAGTGTGTCAGCACCGGCTTGCGAGCAAGGCGCCAGCGTTGCCGCGACGGCCAAACCAAGGCCGGCGACTACCCAACGATACGCCCGCACCCCCCGTTCCGTCATGAGACGTGCGCTGCCCTTCCCACGTCGTTGGAACGACGCCACCCGCGCCGGCCCGACTCAGCCGCCACCGCCGCCTCGCTCGACATTATGCGGCCAGCGTCGCGGGTGAAACCCCTGGAACCCGGTTTGTTGATAAAATTCGGACGGTTGGCACATATGAGCCACAGTCCGGCCCGGTTCACTTGGAGAGCAGCGCTTCGCTCAGGATTATGTCGGCCGGAACTGTCTAGAAAACGAAGCGCGGCGGCGCCTTGAATCCCGGCAACAGGGTCGCCGCGGCATCGAATAACGGCCGCCCCACCAGAGACCCTTCGCTAACCCGATAAATCATTCCCTTACAGGCCGGGGGGCGCCCGCCGACCCCTATAAGCCATCCCTCGGGCTTGAGTTGACCGGCAAAGGCCTCCGGGACGATTTCGGCCGCGCCATTGAGCAAAATCCCGTCGTAGGGCCCACCCGCAGGCCATCCCGCGGCGAGCGGCCCGACAACGACCTCGGCATTTGCGGCCCCAACTGCGGCAAACGCCGCCTTTGCCGCCGCGGCAAGATCGGGGTCCTCCTCGAGTGCGACTACCGAAGCGCCGAGGCGGGCCAGTAGGGCGGCGGCGTATCCCGTCGCGGATCCCACATCGAGAAGGCGCTCGCCTGAGCGAACATGCGCCGCCTGAAGGAGCTTCGCCAAAACCATCGGCCTAAGCATGGCGCGACCCTTGCCGACCGGAATATCCGCATCGGCATAGGCCAGAGGCGCCAGCGTGGGTGGCAAGAACTTCTCGCGGGGCACCGCCAGCATGGCGTCCAGCAGCGCGGCGTCCGTCACATCGGCGGTTCGGATTTGCCCGTCCACCATTAGTCGGCGCGCGGTCGCGGCGTCGAACATCCGTTGACTTCCCAAAGTTGGCGCTAAGCCTTGTGCGAGAGCGAGCCGAAAAAGGCAAGCGAGTGGGTTTCTAGTGACCTCCGCCGGGCACAGGACCCGAAACATGACTTATATCGGGGTGAGGTGAAGATTCGTGCCGTTGTCGGACACGCCGGCTTCCTTTATAGACTGCCGCTCGGGCGCTGGCGGCTGATACCGCCGAAAACGGCCCAACGGCCACGTGGCGGAGTGGTTACGCAGCGGTCTGCAAAACCGTTTACCCCGGTTCAATTCCGGGCGTGGCCTCCAAGTCTTGAAGCAAATCCCGGTTTTGACGCGGAAGCGGGCGCTCAGCGCGCGCCGCTGAGTTGGGCCGAACGTGCCGCGCAGCGATTTGTTCCGAGTCTTCAGAACCTTTTCGTTCGAAGCTTACGAGTCCCTTTCCGAAGCCCTGCCCTGGCGAAAATGGAACCGGTTCCCTTTCGGGCCGTTCGTTTGAAGCCGACACCAAGGATGGCTTCATTGTTGCTCAATTCCGCCGACAGCACGCAGACACTCGTTGACCCAAAGGAGGCCGCGGAGTCCGTGGGCCTTCGATACGTTTCTGACGCGCGGCCCGGGATCCGCCGCAAGAAATCTGGCAAAGGGTTTACCTATACGCGCGCGGACGGATCGAAACTTTCAGAGCCCGACATACTCAAGCGCATCAAGGCGCTCGCCATCCCACCGGCATGGACTGAGGTGTGGATCAGCCCATTCGCCGATGGCCACATCCAAGCGACGGGTCGCGATGCCAAGGGACGCAAGCAATATCGTTATCACGCGCGCTTTCGGGAGATCAGGGAAAGCACCAAGTACGAGCACGTCATCGCCTTCGCCGACGCGCTGCCCGCAATCCGCAAAGCCGTGCACGAGCATATGGGCTTGCGCGGATTGCCCCGCGAAAAGGTGTTGGCGACCGTCATTCATCTTCTCGAGACAACACTGATCCGCATCGGCAACGACGACTACGCCAAGCAGAACAACAGCTACGGCCTCACCACTCTGAAAAACCGGCATGTCGCTGTCGACGGCAACGAGGTGCGGTTTCGTTTCACCGGCAAGAGCGGCAAACAATGGTCGCTGCGCGTGCGGGATCGGCGCGTCGCCAAGATCATCAAAGCGTGCCAGGAACTGCCGGGTCAGGAACTACTTCAGTACGTCGACGAATCCGGCGATTGTCAGGACGTTACATCGAGCGACGTCAACGCCTATCTCAGAGAAATCACCGGCGAGGACATTACGGCCAAGGATTTTCGAACCTGGGCCGGAACGGTTCTGGCGGCGATGGCGCTGAACGAAGTTGAGAGCTTTGACAGCGCGGCGCAAGCGAAGCGCAATCTTCGCGCGGCTATTGAGAAGGTGGCGACGCGATTGGGCAACACGCCCACGATCTGCCGCAAGTGCTATGTCCACCCGGAAGTCCTGAATTCCTACATGGACGGCAATCTCGTCCTCGAACTCAAGTCGAAGGCAGAGAGCGAATTGCGCGGCAGCGTCCAGGATCTGAAGCCCGAAGAAGCGGCCGTGCTCGCGCTGTTGCGCGGTCGTCTGGCCAAAGAAGCTGAAGGAACGGCAGCCAAGAAGCCGCGGGCAAAAGCCGCTTGACGATCCTCACCGGATCGGCTCGCCAGGTCCACAGTACCCAGCATTACTACGGACCGTTTCCGAACACTGATCCGGGGCTTGCCGGCGAGACCGGAACCTCGGGCGTTGTGGGTGCGGTGTTTGGCGTCGACGGATTAAGCACCGGCGGCGGCATGGACGGCGCCTGATTATAAACAGGCCCGACCGTGCCTTTGTGCAGGCGAGCCAGACCATGCACGGTGCCGGGAGAACTCGCAGCCGGCGCGTCGGTGGCCGAGATCGCTACGCACAACGAGCGACGCGACCGAGAGCATCGCCAATTTGCCGGTCAAGCCGATCTGGCGGTCGATTCCGCGGGCTTCGTTGGGATTGTGTTCGAATGCCATTCGATACTCCGGTATCGGGCCGATCCGCCGCCCTGATTTGGCCCTCAATCCCTAACGCGCGAGCCGCAGCGCCGGGTCCATGCCGGAATGTTCGAGCACACTTTCAAAGCAGCGCCCGCTTTGTTATAGCAGCGGCGCCTGCGCTATGGGCTCGGCAAATTCCCCGGTAGCTCAGTGGTAGAGCAACCGGCTGTTAACCGGTTGGTCGCTGGTTCGAATCCGGCCCGGGGAGCCAAATTTTCAAAACGGGCGGCGCCGCCGCGTGGCAAGCGCTTAATTCGGCCTGAAAACCGTCACGGTTTAATTTGCGCGCGCCGGCCGTGTCGGAAACTCAATAAGTCAGGACTTCCGCCCGCTTTGCGCTGATCGAGTGCCGTTGGACTCGTTCCACGGCCTGGGCGAGCTCGGCCAGATAATCCTCGGCCACCGCCTCCTGCGCGAGAGTGATGGTTTGGTGCAAGCCTGGAGGCTGCGCAATCCGACTCATGTACCAGCCGCGATCAAGCAACTGATCGCCGACAGCACCAATATCCACGACATCGGACCCATAGGCGACGACACTCAAATCAGGATGGGCAAGTAGCTTCAGACCGGGAATGGCGGCGATGCCTTCGATATAGCGATCACGAACTTTCATGACGCGCGCCGTCAATTCCATATAGCCGGCTTCACCCAAATAGTGAATCACCGCCCACGCCGCAGCGATCGCGCCACCCGACCGGGTGCCGAGCAGATGCGGCGTGACATACTTGCCTTTGGGCCAATTCGCGAACTCGAAAGTATGGAACGCGGCGTCGGCGCGATTCCGCAAGAGCAGCGTTGACGCCCCCTTCGCGGCATATCCGAACTTGTGGAGATCGGCGGAAATTGAGCGAACGCCGTAGACGGTGAAGTCGAAGCGAGGAACGGGATAACCGAGCTTCCGCGCAAACGGCGCAATGTAGCCGCCGATGCACGCATCGACGTGGCACCAAATTCCGTGCTTCGAGGCGAGCTTCGCGATCTCTTCAACGGGATCGACCAAACCGAAGGGCAGAGACGGTGCCGAGGCAACGATCAACACGGTGCGGTTGGTCACCGCCTTTTCCAGCGCGGCGACATCCGCGCGAAAGTCTTTCCCTACTTCAATCCTGACCGCGTCGAGATCCATGAGATCGGCGGCCTTGTCAAAGGCGGGATGGGCGGTGCTTGGCAAAAGAATTTCTCCGCGCAGCCCTTCAGGAAGGCGGCGTGAACGTGCCCATTCGCGCGCGGCTTTGACTGCCAATATGATGCTTTCGCTGCCACCGGACGTGAAAGTCCCGCACCCATCCACCGGGCCGTTGAAAAGCCCGAGCGCGGCATCGAGGACATCGCGCTGCATGCGGTCGAGGCTGGGAAACGCTGCCGGAGCTAGAGCGTTCTCCACCATGAACATGGCGTACGCCTCGCGTGCGACTTGCCCGACATCGTGCCCGGCGAAATAGACGTGCAACGGCAACCGCCCGCGTTGCCATTCGAAGTCCTCGGAACGCATCTCTTCCATGCGGCTTTTCAGTACCGCCCAAGATTGGCCGCCCGCGGGGAATGCTTTTTGCAAATGCCCGCTTCGGCCTGCCGAACGAGACTCCGTCCGTTCTTCCGACGCACAGCCCTCGCTGTACGTTTCCTCGAGAACTCGGCGGTCTTGTTTGCCGGGAACGTTCGACATGAATTCTCCGAAAAACTGCTATTGAACCGCGCTATTGGCGCGCAACAACAAGTTACGCCTATTCGGCCCGTCTAAAGCATCGCCCATGAGCAAACGCAAGGATGCAACGCCGAGCGCTCATGGCCGCATTGAATATCGGAAACGAACTACGAGGAAATGAACGTTTAGCCGTCATGCTTGCCGAAATTGTTTGGCGGCTACGATGATCCTCCGCTCACCACGTGTCGCGAGTAATCCTTGAGCGCGCAATTTCCGCGATGCTTAGCGGCGCATTCACCTTACCCACGGGTTTTCGGGAACCCGCCATCCTATCTGGCTCCCAAGCAGGTCCTTGTCTGGACGCCTCGGGAATAGATTTTATCGGTAGGAGCCTTGCAGGATACGTGTTTCGACGGGTACGGCTCGCTCATGGAAGCGGTATTAGTGGCACGGCTGCGGCACTGGAACGGCACGCGTGCTTGATCTCGGCACGAGTTTTGTCGCGAGCGTGGCGCGCGATCCCGATGCGCTCGCAATCGTCGACGGCCCACTACGGCAGAGTTACCGCGAGTGGTACGGCAAGATTTCCTCTCTCGTTGCTGCTTTCGACAACATCGGGCTAAAGCCGGGCGATCATCTCGTCACCGTGTTGCAAAATAACTGGCAAGCCGCCACCATTCATTGGGCTTGCCAATTTGCCGGAATTATTGTCACGCCGGTGAACTGGCGCGCCAAGGGAGACGAGATCGATTTTTACATTGAGAATGCCGAAGCCCGCGCTGTCGCCTACCAGGATGTCTCCGCGGCGGCGGTGGCACGCGCCAAACGGGCCACGCATTTGCCCCGCATTGCGATCTCGGTTGCCGGCACATCCGACATCGACTTTGCGCAACTCGTCGCGACCACGACAGCCGATGCCTCTCCGCGCGTCAATGCAGACGCCTGGTCGCTGATGCTCTATACCTCGGGCACCACGTCGCGTCCGAAGGGCGTGCCCCGCCGGCATTTGGCGGAGCGCGCCGCCGCGATCGCGCACGTGGCGCAAAACCTTTACGGAAGCGGCGAGCGGACGCTCGGCGTCATGCCGCTTTACCACACCATGGGCGTGCGCTCGTTGCTGGCGATGTCGCTCATAGGCGGCACGTTCGTCTGCGTGCCGCAATTCGATCCCGCGCGCGCGCTCGCGCTGATAGCGGCCGAGCGCATCAGCAATCTCTATCTGGTGCCGACGCTTTATCACGACCTCGTCCATCACCCGGCTTTTGCCGGCGCGGATGTGCGTTCGGTCCGCAAACTCGGGTTTGCCGGCGCGCCGATGACCGATGCGTTGCTGCAAAAGCTCGAAGCTGTGTTTCGCCCTGACTTGTTCGTCAATCACTACGGCAGCACCGAGATCTACACCTTCACCGTCGACCAGAACGCCGCCAAAAAGCCCGGCTCGTCCGGCCGCGCCGGGATCAATCAGATGGTGCGCGTGGTGCGGCTGGGCGCCGACAACGCCAAGGAGGTCGTGCCGGCGGGCGAGGAAGGCGAAATCGCGGCGCTGCTTGCCGGCGATGAATCATTCGAAGGCTACTGGCGCCGGCCTGAAGCGGATGCCGCTGCCATTCGTGACGGCTGGTATTTCACCGGCGATACCGGACGAATGGACGCTGACGGCGATGTATTCGTCACCGGCCGGGTGGATGATCTGATCATTACCGGCGGTGAGAATGTCTCGCCGGTCGAAATCGAAAGCTGCCTGTCGCTGCATCCCGCGGTCGCCGAAGTTGCGGTGGCGGGCCTTTCCGACGAGCGCTGGGGCAAGATCGTCTGCGCCTTCGTCAAGCGCCGCGCGACAGTACAGGCGAGCGAGCTCGACGCCTTTTGCAAAAGCTCGGGGCTTGCTAATTTCAAGCGCCCACGCCGCTACGAATTCGTCAGTGAAATCCCGAAATCCCCGGTCGGTAAATTGCTTCGCCGCAAGCTCGTCGCCGGCGAATACCAGCCGGAGCCTTCCGACCCCTCCAGCAGGATATGACGCATGAGTACCCCGATGACCTTTGCCGACGCGCGATTGGCAAGTCTCGACGGCTTTCGTGTCGAGATCGATGCCGGACGCGAGCGCGCAGACGTGATCCTCGACCGGCCGCCCTTCAATATCATCGAGATGGGACAGCGCGATCAGCTTCGGCTTGTGTTCGAGGCGCTCGACGAGGAGACGCGCGTTCGCGTGATTGTGCTGCGCGCGGTCGGCGAGCATTTCTCCTCCGGCGGCAACATCAAGGGCTTCCTCGAAGCCTCACCCGAGCACGTGTCAAAGCTCGCCTGGAATATCGCCGCGCCGGCGCGCTGCGCGAAACCAGTGATCGCCGCCAATCGGGGCTATTGCTTCGGCGTCGGTTTCGAAATCTCGCTCGCCTGCGATTTCCGTATTGCGTCGGAGACGTGCTTCTACGCATTGCCCGAGCAGCGGCTCGGGCAGATCCCGGGTTCGGGCGGCTCGGCGCGGTTGCAGAAGATCGTCGGCATCGCCCGGACCAAGGACATTGTCATGCGCTCAAAGCGCATTCCTGCGAAGCAGGCGCTCGATTGGGGCATTATCACCGAATGCGTTTCCGACGGCGAACTGGAGAAAGCGACCGACGCCCTGGTCGACGAATTGCGCGGCTTCTCGCCGATCGCCCAGCGTACCGCCAAGAAGCTCCTCAACGACACGGAGGACGCCACGCTCTCGGTAGCGATCGAACTTGAGGGCCACGGCTACAGCCGCCTGCGCCAATCCGATGACTTCCGCGAAGGCGTCGAAGCGTTTCACGCCAAGCGCAAGGCGAAATTTCGGGGAAGCTAAGCGCCCTACCCCACCGGCCGTTCGTCGGCGATGATTTTGCCGTCGTTCGGCAGGCTCCCCGGCGCGACAAATTCTACGGCGCCTTTGAGCTTGGTCACCGATTGCAAGGTCGCCGCTATGGCGTCTGCGAGCCCGGTTGCCGGCGCCGGACATTCGGCGGCAAGCGTCATCGCATCCTGCTCGCCTTGCCGCGTTACGCGCAGACGCAGCCGCCCCAGTTCAGGGTGCCGCTTGGCCACTTCGGCGATTTGGCCCGGATGCACGAACATACCCTTGACCTTGGTGGTCTGGTCGGCGCGGCCCATCCAGCCTTTGATGCGCATGTTGGTGCGGCCGCACGGCGAACGGCCGGCAAGCACCGCGGAAAGGTCGCCGGTCGCGAGCCGGATCATCGGATAATCGGGATTGAATGAGGTGACGACCACCTCGCCTACCTCGCCTTCGCCGATCGGATCGCCGGTACCGGGTCTCACGATCTCGACAATGACGCTTTCGTTCACCACCATGCCTTCGAGCGCCGGCGTCTCGTAAGCAATCACACCCAATTCGGCGGTGGCATAGCATTGCAGCACCGCAACGCCGCGGGAGCCGAGTTCAGAACGCAGCGATGATGGCAGCGCGGCGCCCGACACCAAAGCGCGTTTGATTGACGACAAATCCTTGCCAGCTTTTTCCCCCGCATCGAGCAGGATTTTTAGGAAGTCCGGCGTGCCGGTGTATCCATTCGGCTTGAGCTGAGCGATCGCTTCGATCTGCTGCTCGGTGTTGCCGACGCCACCGGGAATGACGGCACAGCCGAGCGCATGCGCTCCGGCTTCGAGAATGAAGCCGCCGGGCGTGAGGTGGTAGGCGAAGCTGTTGTGAACGATGTCGCCTCCGCGAAAGCCGGCGGCAAAAAGTGCACGCGCCGAGTTCCAGAAATCGCGGCCGTAACCCTCAGGCTCGAAGATCGGACCGGGCGAGACCAACAGACGCTTGAGCTTGCCCGGCGCGGTCACCGCAAATCCACCGAGCGGCGGGCGCGCGGTTTGGCGCTCCTTTAATTCTGATTTGCGCAGGACGGGAAGTTTGGCGAGCGCCGCGCGCGAAGTAACCGCCTTTAAATCGACGCCGGCAAGCTGCTCACGCCAGCCCGGGGCGCTCATGGCGCGCGCGATCAAGTCGGGCAGCGCCGAAAATTGCTGGCCCTCGCGCTTTTCGGGCGGGCGCGTCTCAAGTTCATCGTAAAAATCCGGCACGGGGACCGTCGCGTTAATTCGCGAGCGCGGGGCAGCCGCCTGCGTCCAGCGGCCGGAACGCCTTGTCGCCGGGAATGGTCGCGACGAGTTTTAGCAAATCCCACTCGCCTTGCAATTCAGCCGGCGATTTGATCTGCACCAGATAGACGTCGTGCACCATGCGCCCGTCGGGTCGCAGGTGGCCGTTCGGCGTGAATGCGTCGTTCACCGGCATCTCGCGCATCTTGGCGATGACGATCTTCGGATCGTCGGAGTTGGTCGCCTCGATCGCCTTGAGATAGCTGCGAACCGCGGAGTACGTTCCAACCTGGAAGGTGGATGGCGCAGTTTTGCGCCGCTCCAAAAATTTGGCAAAAAACGCCTTCGCCGCGTCGTCGCGGTCCGGGCAGCCACGGCGACACATACATCATGCCTTGAGCCAGCGGCAGGCTGGTGGCGTGGATGGCGGGGAGCGAATCCAGTCCGAACGGCACCACCTTTTGTTTGTCGGTAAGGCCGAATTCGCGTGCAGTCTTGACCGCGTTGATGGCGTCGTCACCGCCGTTCGCGATAGCGACGACATCGGCCTTCGATGCCTGCGCCTGCAGCATGAACGACGAGAAGTCGCTGGTGCCGAGAGGATGGCGCACCGAACCCAGAACCTTGCCGCCATTCTTTTCGATAAAAGCGGTTGCGCCATCTTGCAGCGCGCGGCCGAACACATAGTCCGCGGTAACGAAGAACCAGGTCTTTCCGAGTTGCGGTAACGCCTGCCCGATCGCGGAACCCATTTCGTAAGTGTCGTAGACCCAGTGCACCGAATTATTCGGCGCGCAGGCTTTCCCGGTAAAGTCGGCCGAACCCGCGCTGGTCAGCAGCACGGCCTTGTTATTGGTCTTGGCCACTTCCAGGACGGCAAATCCGACGGCGGAATTGACCAGATCGGCAACCGCGTCGACGCCTTCAAGGTCGAACCAGCGGCGGGCAATGGCCGCGCCGATGTCGGGCTTGTTCTGGTGATCGGCGGAAACGATTTCGATAGGGACGCCGTTGACCTTGCCGCCGAATTCTTCCGCCGCCATTTTCGCGGCTTCGACAACCCCTTGGCCCGAGTTCTGCTCGTACGGGCCCGACAGGTCGGTCAGCACGCCCACCTTGACCTTGCCGCCGGACATTTCCGCGGATGCAGGTGACCCATGGAGCGCAACGGCAAAGGCGGCAACGCTGAAGGCGACGACAAAACGCACGGCTTTCCTCCCGATATCTCGTATCGCCGCTGAGTGCGCCGCTTTAGCGGCGTCTTGTCAAGCGAAGCTTAGATCTCGATGCGAAATCCGACCTCGATCACCCCATCGTTCGGGATCTTGAAATAATCCGGCGCGCGGCTGGCGATCTTGCTGAGGAACGAAAAGATCGCAAAGGGAATGCGGCCCATGGCCGAACCCTTCTCGCGCCGGACAATCGTTTCGTGCGCCACGTAATAGTGCTTGTGTTCGAGATCGCAGTCGAAGCCAAGCATCCGGAAATTTTCCAGCGTGCGGGGAATGTCGGGCGGTTGCATGAACCCGAGCCGCACCCGGCCGCGATAGAAGCCGTGTCCGACGTTTTCCACTTTGTGCCGCTCGGCAAACGGAACCCGCGGGCGGCGCTCAAACGTGTAACCCAAGAGCAGGACGCGCTCGTGAAAAACGCGATTGTGCTGGAGGTGCCGGATCAACATGGGCGAAGCGCCATGCTCGACCTTGGTGAGCCACACCCCCAGACCGGGCGCGCGACCTATCACCAAATCGTCGACGTAACCGAGGAAACGTTCGAGCGGCAGTATCGACATTTCCAGAAGCCGTTGACGCATGACCAGCGTGCCTTTGCGCCAGCACAACATCAACGTCGCGATCGCTGCGCCAATGACGAGCGGAAACCATCCGCCCTGCACAATCTTGAGCGAGTTGGAGACAAGAAAAACCGCCTCGACCCCGCCAATCACGACAATGACGAGGCCCGCGACGACAGGCGGCCACTTCCATCGGTGAACGGCCACGCGATAGAGCAGCATGGTCGTGACCAACATGGTGCCGGAAACGGCGATGCCGTAGGCGGAGGCCAACGCATCCGAGCTCTTGAACATGACCACGACCAAAAGCGTGCCGGCCATGAGGAGCCAATTCGCGGTGGGAAGGTAAACCTGGCCGGCTTCGTCGCTTGACGTCGGCACGACCATGGAGCGCGGACAAAGCCCCATCTGAATGGCCTGCCGCGTCATCGAGAACACGCCGGAAATCAGTGCTTGCGAGGCGATGATGGTGGCGAGCGTAGCCAAGATCACCATCGGGATGAGCGCCCAAGACGGCGCCAGGCTATAAAACGGGTTGGCGACGGCCGTCGGATCGACCAGGACATGCGCGCCTTGGCCAAAATAACTCAGGATCAGCGCAGGAAAGACGAGCCCGAACCAGGCCTGCCGGATGGCGCGCGTGCCGACGTGACCCATGTCGGCATAGAGAGCTTCACCGCCGGTCAGCGCCAGGAAAACACCGCCGAGGACAACGAATAGAGTGAACGGACTTTGCAGCCGCAAAGCGCACTGCCGCCATGGGACTGAGTGCCCACAAGAATTTCCGGCGCTTGGAATGATGTTGACGAGACCCAAAATCCCGATGACGAGAAACCAGACCACCATCACCGGACCGAAGAGGCGCCCGACGCTGCCGGTGCCGCGATACTGAATGGCGAACAGGCCCGACCAAAATGACGAGCGTCGCAGGAACCACAAAATTCGCTGCGCTGGGGCTGAACTTCAGTCCCTCGATCGCCGAGAGAACAGAAATCGCCGGCGTGATCACGCCGTCGCCGTAAAGAAGAGCCGCGCCGATGATGCCGAGCAGGACGACGAAAGGAAGTTTTACGCGCTGTCCCACTCCTTCGTCGCGTTCGACCAGCGACAAGAGCGCCAGGATGCCGCCCTCACCGTCATTGTCTGCACGAAGAACGAAAGTGACGTACTTCACGGTAATGAGGATCATCAGCGCCCAGAAGGTGAGCGACACGATCCCCAGTACTTCGGTTGCGGTCGGCGCGTGGCCGGTCGCGTTCAGCGTCGTGGAGAACGTATAGAGCGGACTGGTGCCGATATCGCCGAACACGACGCCGAGCGCCGTGAGCGCCAGAAACGATTGGGCGTGCGGCCTCGTTTCACCGTGGTGCTCGGGTATCATTCCGGCCGGCCTTGCCCGCCGGCTTTCCTGCAGCGCCGGACACCTCGTCCATTGCGAAACCCCTCCGGTCACGCCGGTTTTAGCCCCCGCCCATGACAATCAAAAATCATGCCGGGCCTCGCGCAGCGGACCTCCGCACAGACGCACACGCACAAGGCGTTTGAGATCGTCGCGGTCGAGCGATTTCGGCCGCGGCCAAGCGGGATTGCCTGAAGACGCCGGGCGGTGGGCGTCCTCTAAGAAAAATCAGGCGCCGGCCCGATTCCAGCCCCGCGCGCGGTTGCCGTAAATTTCGTGACCCGTCGGCGTAACCGCCACCGTATCCTCGAGCTTGATGAAGCCGCGGCGCGGATGCTGCAGGGTCGTCTCCACCGAGATGACCATTCCGGCCTCAAGCGGCCGCTGCGCGTCATAGGCGTCGTAGGGGACCGGGCCGGAATTGGTGAGGCGCGGCGCCTCGTGGCTGACCAGGCCCATGCCGTGAGCCAGAAACTCGTAGTAGTTATGCGACTTGGTTTTTCTGATAACTGGCTCGGCTGCCGCATAAATTTCCGCACCGTTGACGCCGGGCTTTATTGGCGCAAAAGCCGCCTGTTGGGTCGCCTCGATCTCGGCGAGCAAATCCTGCAATTCGGAGTCGGGCTCGCCGACAATCCCCATGCGGGCCAGATCGCCGATATAGCCGTGATAGTTGCCGCCGGAATCGACTGAAAGCGGATCGCCCTTGCCCCAGCGCTGATCGGACGGCGCGCGGTTCAAACTCGAACCGGCAGTGATCAGACAATAATCAAATGTGAGACCGCGTGACGTCTCTTCGCGCCGCAGCGCTTCGGCGAGTTCCGCCTTGGTCGATCCCTCCCCGTGGCTCTGGATCACCGCCAGCATGGAGTCGATAACGAGCTCGGACGCGAGCCGGAGCTTCTCGAGCTCCGCGGGAGTTTTGTGGGCGCGCAGCCGCTCGAGAACGAACAGCGCGTCCTTGAGTTCGGCATCCGGAAATACCTTGCGCAGCGTAGCCGCGGAATCCGCCGGCAAAAATGCCAGTTCGACACCGATGCGGCGCGGCTTCGCCGTGAGGCCTCTCAGATAGTCGGCGGCCTTCTGCATGACGTCGACCGACCCGCCGCTCTTGGTGTTGACTTCGGAAACCCAGAACGGCCGCACCTGCGCGTCATATGTCTCCATGCCATGGCCGAAATAGCCGGCACTCTGCGGCGCACCCTTCAGATACACGAACACGGGCAAATAGCGGCTGATGCCCATCGCATCCATGTTGTCGAAGAAGAACGAGCGATGCCCGCCGAGGAGATATTGGACGTTGTGTTTGGACGTCGCCAGCAGCACGTCAATACCGGCCTCGTCCATCAGCCGGTCGAGCCGAGCGGTGTCGAACGGAGCCGTTTCTGGTCGTTTGCTGACGTCGAGCATATGAATCTCCCGGAGGCACAAAATGCTTTCAGCGCACACTCTAGCAAACCTGCGGAGAAAGATGAACCCGCCCGGGCCGTTGCGACGGCCGAGCACCACATCGCCGAGCTTGTGCCGGCGGCGCGGGAAGATTGGCGCGAAGCGGAATTAAGCCGCGGATTTGGCCGTCGGCTTGGCAGACTTGCCGCCGATCACGGCCCGCAGTTCAGTGGCGCCCCGGGCCGCGCGATCGAGGATGAGCTCGATCGAAGCAATCTCGACCCGATTGCGGCCGGAATCCTTGGCCCGGTAAAGCGCGTGGTCGGCCTGAGCCAACAATGCCGGCAGGTCCAGCGTGGCGTCGTGGGTGATAACGATGCCGATGCTCACGGTGGCGACGACAGGCGCGCCATCGACATCGCGGGTGGCCTCGGCAAAGCCGAGCCGTATCTGCTCGGCAACCGCCAAAGCGCGCTCGCGCGGTGTATCGCGCAGCACGGCCGCAAACTCCTCGCCCCCCACACGACCAAACAGATCGATGTGACGCATGCAGCCGCTGGTCACCTCGGCAAAGATTTTCAGCACCCGATCGCCGACGGCGTGGCCGAAGCGATCGTTGATCGACTTGAAATTGTCGAGGTCGAGCAGCATCACCGCCAAGGGCCGCGGATTGACGGCCTGGCGTTTGAGCTCCGCTTCGCCGTCCTGCAAAAACGCGCGGCGGTTGGCGATGCCGGTCAGGGGATCGACGAGGGCCGCGGTCTTGTGGCCCTGTTCGGTTCGCTCCTTGGCCATGGCCAAGAGAATGAACGCGATGGCGATGGTGAACAACAGCGCTTGGAAGCTGAGCACCGTGAGCCAGACGCTGTCGAAGACTTCGTTCGTCGTCGGCAATCCGGGCAGCATGGCGCCGAGCGGCGTTCGCAGCAAATAAAGCGCGCCGTTCGCAAACAGCAGAAATATCGCCGGCCAGCGCGAAACCAGCGCCTCAGTGCGGCCACGCCAGAATTCGTACGCCGTCGCCCAAATATAGGCGGTGATAATACCGGAGCTGACGAGTACGCGAAGGTCGAAGGCCTCGGAGAACCACGGCACGTGACTAACGATCAGCCAGAGCGCCGCGCCGGCGAACATCAGTACGGGTCTAGGCTTGCGGTGATCGAAGACGCGCGTGCCGGTCCACGTCAAAGCAAATCCGGTGAACAATAACGCGTTGGCCAGGTCGATCGAGATAAAATCGGGGACTTGGCCGTACTGGCCGAACAGCATGATCGAGCCGGCGCGCAACAAATCCGAGAAGCCCCACCACGCTACTGCGGTGACCGCGGTATTTTGCGCCCAGGCGAACAGGAGGAGTAATCCGAGGATCACCTCCACGTACACGGTGACGAGAAATAGCGTGTTGACGTCGAGGTTCATCGCTCCCCACCGGACTGGTCGTATTGAAAAAGCGACGCAGATGCGGAAACGTCCGAAGTACTTCGTTGCCGCAAATAAACCGTGAATTGACGTGCCCCGACGCTCCGCTACGCGCCGCCATGGTTTCCGAAATGTTGCGCGGCGCGACATCCTTGATCTCACCTTGTTCTCAAGGGCTTGGTCTTCTAAGGTCCGTGGCTTTTAGGATTTGGCAACGATGCAATTCAGCAACGGCATCATCGAGGCGATCGGCAATACGCCGTTGATCAAGCTGCAACGCGCCTCGGCTGCCACCGGCTGTACGATTTTCGGCAAAGCCGAATTCATGAACCCGGGTCAATCGGTCAAGGACCGGGCCGCGTTGTTCATCATTCAGGACGCCGTGAAAAAGGGACAACTCAAGCCGGGCGGCGTGGTCGTCGAAGGCACCGCGGGCAACACCGGAATTGGTCTTGCTCTTGTCGGCAACGCGTTGGGATTTCGCTCGGTCATCGTCATCCCCGAAACGCAAAGCCAGGAAAAAAAGGATGCGCTCCGGCTGTGCGGCGCTCGAACTCGTCGAAGTGCCGGCGGTGCCCTATTCAAATCCCAACAACTACGTGAAGCTTTCGGGCCGGCTCGCGGAGCAATTGGCGAAAACCGAACCGAACGGCGCGATCTGGGCCAATCAGTTCGACAATGTCGCCAACCGCCAAGGGCACGTCGAGACGACCGGGCCGGAAATCTGGCGGCAGACCGACGGCGAGGTCGACGGCTTCGTCTGCGCGGTCGGCACTGGCGGAACGCTCGCCGGCATCGCCATGGCGCTGAAATCCTTCAAGAGCACCGACGCGCATTGCGCTCGCCGACCCGATGGGCGCCGCGCTTTACAGTTACTACACGACCGGCGACGCTCAAATCGCGAAGGCTCTTCGATCACCGAAGGCATCGGCCAGGGCCGCATCACCAAGAACCTTGAAGGCGCGCCGATAGACCTCGCCTATCAGATCCCCGATGAAGAGGCGGTACCGATCATCTTTGACTTGCTCGAGCACGAAGGCCTCTGCCTCGGCGGCTCTTCGGGGATCAATGTCGCAGGTGCGATTCGCCTGGCAAAGGAACTTGGCCCCGGCCGGACGATTGTCACCATTCTCGCCGACTACGGCACGCGCTATCAGTCAAAGCTGTTCAATCCGCAGTTTTTGCGTGAGAAAAATCTACCGGTCCCTGCGTGGCTCGAACGGCGTCAACAACTGAACATCCCCTATTTGTGAACATTGCCCGGCCGACGAGCGTTATCCCCGCTCGGAGATTATGCGTGACCAAACCAATCGACTTTCCGCCGTCAAACCGCTGGCTCATGTCGACCGAGCAGCTCGCCGCTCGCCTCAACGACAAAAGTTTGGTCGCGGTCGACGCCTCCTATCCTTCGCCAGGCAAGCCGAACAACGCCCGCGCGGAATATTTGGAAGGCCATATACCAGGCGCGATATTTTTCGATATCGATGCGATCGCAGATCACTCCAGCGACCTGCCGCACACGCTGACCGGCCCTGCGCACTTCAGCCAGGCAGTCGGTGCGTTGGGAGTAGGCGATGGCGACACGGTGGTCGTATACGACAATATCGGTTTCTATTCGGCGCCGCGCGTATGGTGGACCTTTCGCATCTTCGGAGCGAAAGAGGTTTTCATCCTCGACGGCGGCCTGCCAAAGTGGAAAGCCGAGGGCCGGCCGCTTGAACAGGGAACTGCAAACCGGTCGCCGGCAACCTTCCATGCCGAAATGAACGTCGGCGCCGTCGCCACGCTCGCTGACGTGCGCATGGCGCTGACTGACGGCAGCGCGCAGCTCGTCGACGCAAGGTCGGCTGAACGGTTTTCCGGTACGGCGCCGGAACCGCGCCCCGGCCTGCGCGCAGGCCATATGCCCGGCTCATTCAATGTGCCGTTCGACAGGCTCCTTGAGAATGGCCGGATCGCTCCGCGCGCCCAAATTGAAAAGGCATTCAAGGAAAGCGGCGTGGATCTGGAAAAGCCGACGATTACCACCTGCGGTTCCGGCATCACCGCGGCCATCCTTACCTTCGCCCTTGGATCAATCGGCAAAGAACCAAAGGGACTTTATGACGGGTCATGGGCCGAGTGGGGCTCACGCCCCGACCTTCCGGTAGAGCGAGGCTAACCCTTCCTCGAGCCGACGCCGTCATCCACGCGCCAAGCGGCCGAACATACGAAAGCCGCGGCGAGGCAGCCGCGGCTTTCGCAGTGGTGTCCGCTGCAGAGGGTGTCAACGGACGCGTTGCCGAAGTCAAATCTTAGAGTTCGGAACCGTCGTTACCGCTTTCCGTATAGGCGCGCGGTTGACCGTCCGGCGTTTCGTCGTTTTGGCCCAATTGCCGCTCCTGTGAGCGCCACTCCCCCCGGCGCCAACCGCCCGGACCAAAATCGCTGCCAGCCGCCAGGCCCGCCACCCTGGTTGAACGCGAATTCTGTGTCGGTGCGGCCGCAACATATGCGCCAAGATCTTGAACCTGTGTTTTTGAGCGTCATCGAGGCTCTGATAAAGCGGAGCCCCGGCGTCGGCGACGTGTTTCAGCGCCGCGCTGGTTTTCGCCAAGTGGTCGGCGCGCTTTCCGAGGCGATCGAACGGTGTCGTCGGCGCCGCGCCCTGCTCGGCATTCTCGCGCGCTTTCCGCCGCTCAATGCGCAGCTGCGCCAAATCGCGCAGAGCCTGCTCGAAGCCCGGCCAGTTCTTTGCTTGTTCGGGAGTGAGCTCGAGGCCGGCCCTGAGCGCCGCAATTCGCGCGTCTGTGAACGCAGCCATGTCCTCAGCGCTCAAATGGTACCGATGTTCGAAGCGCGTTCCTGCATCGGCATGACCTGTCGGTCCGAAATAACGCTGCTGCGCAAAAACGATTGAAGATCCGGCGATGGCCAGCGCGGCCGTCCCGATCACTAAGGGTCTGAACACGTAGTCCTCCGTGGTCCGAAGTCGCCCGTCGTGCGCGAAGTAGAGGACCGGCGCCAATTCCAAACAAGTTAAAGTTTCGTCAGGTGAAGCGCTCGCGGATTACAAGTCGGTAACCTTACGAATTGGACCCAAAAACCCGGAACCGCGTAAGAGAAATTTAAGGTTAAAGGAGTTTTCTATGCCGGAATGCGATGCAGTAGTGTGAGTCCGCCCGTGAGAAACGTTTTTAGATTATTGCTCGGCACGGCATGTTGTTGCGTGGCAAGCGGTGCGATGGCCGCTGACATGGCATTGCCGCCTCCCCCACCTCAGTTCGCCTCCCCGCCTCCGCCGATCTGGACCGGTTTCTATATCGGCGGCAACGTCGGCGGCGCTTGGGATCCGACCGGCGGGCATAACACCAGTTGCGCCGCCCTCAACGACTGCACGTCGGCCCAAACCACGCTTGGCGGGGTCGCCGGCGGCGTGCAAGCCGGATACAACTATCAAATCGGCGTGGTGGTGCTGGGCGCTGAGGGTACGTTTTCCGCAAGCTCGCTGCGCGGCAGCTACCTCGCAGCTGACGGGATCAATACCTTGACGACCAGCGCTGACTACTTCGGAACATTGACCGGCAAGGTCGGCGTCGCGTTTGGCTCGTTTTTGCTATACGGAAAAGGCGGCGCGGCTTGGACGCACACCAACCAAAGCGACTTTAATGCCGCGGAAAGCCTGTCGTTTACATCCAACTATTGGCAAACGGGATGGACGGTTGGCGGCGGCGCCGAATACGCCTTCTCACCCAATTGGTCCGTCAGGCTAGAATACGCTTTCATTGACACCCCCGACAAACCGACGACGTTTAATTCCTCGGCGGGCGTGTCTTTTCCGGCCGTCATGCACCAGCAGATCAACCAGATAACCGCCGGCATCAATTACCGCTTCTAGCGGGCTCAAAAGCGCGCAGTTTAAGTTCAACTGCAAAGCGGTGCGCGCGGTCGCTTGCCCTTCGCAGGTAGGCATAACCTTCGCACCGCGCCAGCGACGCAGGTTTTAGGCCGCGCGTTCCATCCGCTGTTTGTCGGACGGTATTTTTGTTTGATCGGCGACCACCTGGACGGGAACGCTTAGAATGAAGCGGGAGCCCAACCCTAGCTTGCTCGTCACCGACAGCTCGCCGCCCATCAACCTGCAATAACGATGAGCAAGCGGTAAGCCGAGCCGAACATCATCGCCATAATTGCTTGCGGTCTCCTGGTCGGTATTGCCAAAAGTATCGAACAAACCCTCGATCTCGCTCTCCGCGATACCAACGCCGGTATCTTCGACGGCCACTTTCAAGACGCCGGCTGCGATCGAGCCGGTCAAAAGTATGCGTCCGCCCTTTGTGAACTTCGCTGCATTGCTCAACAGGTTTTCGATAACGCGGCGCAGTTTCGGCGCGTCGCAGACGACCTCCGCCGCGGGCGCTGGTTCAACCTTGAATTTGTTACCACTCTCGGCAATCACGGGAGCCCATTTGGCGGCCAATTCGTCGAACAGATCGTTGAGATTGATCCTGTCGGAGTGCAACTCCATCTTGCCGGCCTCGAGCTTCGACAGGTCGAGCAGATCGTTGATCAGTTCCAGCAACCGGTGTCCCGCGCTTCGGATGGATGTTAGATCGCGGTATTTTTGGTCTTTCGCTGGATCCAGCCCCTCAATCAGGATCTCGCTATAGCCGATGATCGAATTGAGCGGATTGCGCAATTCGTGGCTCATCTTCGCGAGGAACTCCGATTTCGCCAGCATCGCACGCTCGACTTGCAGAGTGGCTTCGCGAAGCTGATGCGCGGTCGCCTTGTGGCGCTCCACTTCCTGTTCAAGCTCGGCCTGAGAGGAAACGATGTTGGCATAATAGAGCGCCATCATCGAAACGTAGACGCTGGCGCACAAAGTAGAAATCAGGCCCAGCACTACCAGATCGTCGAGCGGTACGGTCGGCCTGAACCCCACCGCGGAGTATATTCCGTAGAACACCGCGAGGTTCGCGACAATCAGCAGGCTGACGATGATTCTGGTCTTGCGCTCCGGCAGATAAAAGAACGCCAGCAACGGGACCGTGACCAGCCACGGCAATATCGGCGAGCTCATTCCACCGTACTGGTAACATCCCCAAAACACGCAGAACATCAGGTTTTGGATCGAGAGCAGCGCCAACGGCACATACCAGCCAGTGAGCCGCAGCACGAACGGGAACGGCCAGAATGCCGTAATGGCGAGGAAGAATATCCACCACGACAGATCGGCGCCGCCCTGGACATAGAGCACGTACAGCGAAATTGTGTGGCCGAGAAACGGACCAAACAAATGGCTGAACAAAAACATCCGCACGCCCTGAAGAAGGTCGGGGGACGATTTCAGCTTCTCGGGGATGAACCAATCGACCGCGGAATTAACCCGCGCGGCGAGTGTTTTAAGGGAGTTTTGCATCACAGTACCCGTTTCCGCTGCCTGCATAGCGTTACGCTGCCGTAGCCATTGCCGGCGAGGCGACAGGCAATCGCACCGTAAAGATCGATCCGCGCCCGGGCGCGCTTTCGACCAGCAGATCGCCATTCAGTAACTGAGCGAGCTTATGGCTTACCGCCAGACCGAGCCCCGATCCGCCGTATGACTTTGTAGTCACGGCGCTGGCTTGATTGAAATTCGTAAACAGTCCCACGATCGCGTCCGGCGGAATGCCGATGCCGTTATCTTCGACCGAGATGACGACTTGCGCATTTTTCGACGCAGTCGCCCGCTTTGCCCGCAACAGCACCTTGCCGTTCTTGGTGAACTTGCCGGCATTGCCCAGAAGGTTGATGAGAATCTGTCGCAGGCGGGTTTCGTCGGTTTGAATGGTTCCGAGCGTGCCGGCTTTTTCCAGGATAAATTCGTTGCCGTTTTGCGATACCAAGTTGCGGCAGGTGGACGTCACTTCATCGAGGCAGCGATCGAGATCGACCGGGCGCAACGACACCTCGACGTTGTCCGACTCGATCTTGGGCATGTAGAGCACGTCCGAAACCAGTGACAACAAATGACGGCCGGAACTATTGATGGTTCTAAGGTCGGCTTCGTCCGCCGAATTTGCGTCCGGCTCGATCTCTTCCAACAGGATTTCGCTGTAGCCGATGATCGCGTTCAATGGCGTGCGCAGTTGATGGTTCATCTTGGCAAGAAAGACCGCTTTTGCTTCGTCTGCGCTTTCGGCGTCTTCCTTGGCTTGCCGCAACTTCGCCGCCGTCACTAAATGTTTTTCGATCTCCTGGCGAAGCGTCGATTGGTCCATCACCACGTAGGCGTAGTAGATCGCCATCATTGAGCTGTAGAGCGTCGCGCAGAGCGCCGAAATCATGCCGACGGTTGAGAGCTCCTCGACCGGGACGCGTTCCGGAAAGGATCCATTGAGCAGGTAGGCCGCGCAGAAAGCGGCAAGATGCGCGCCGAAGATACTGACGCACCAGAAATGCCCGGTCACCGAGGTAGAAGAAGCCGATCAACAGCGCGACGAGCACCCACGGCAAAAACGGCGAGCTTACTCCGCCGTAGAAGAACGAGCCGAGAAAGCTGACGAAGGTGAGGTCGCAGAACGAGAACAACGCAAGCCAAGTCAGCGTTCGCATCCGCTTAAGGGCAAAAGGCAGCAGCCAGAATACGCCGCACAACGAACAGATCAGCCAGAACACGAAATCGTGCACCGCCACGGAACGATACAGATAACCGAGAATGGCGATCGCGCTGAACGGGCCGATCAAATGGCTGATCACGAAAATGCGGGCCCGCCACAGATTTGCGGTGTTGATCCGCAACTCGGCCGGAATAAACCAGTCGATGATCCTGATGAGCTTGTCGCTAAACATCGCTACCCTCGTAATCCGCGTTTGCCCGCCTCACGCGACCGCGCGAGCGACCTGACGTTCTTGTGGCGCACTCGCCCGATATTCTTCGTACTCGGGTTGGGTGAGATCGACGGCCGCCCGCAATCTCGCCGCCAGCTCCATGACGTTTTCTTCGGTGTGGCTGGGCATCATTTGCAGCCGGAACCGGGCATTGCCCTTCGCAACGGCCGGATACTCGACGAGGTTTGCGATGACTTCGAGTTCGGGCAGTCGACGGCTGACCATGCGCGCCAACGCTTCGTCCCCGACCAATACCGGAACGATTGCCGACGGGTCGCCGATGACGCTCAGTCCGACTGCCGTCAACGCATCGCGCATCTTTACGACGCGTTTTAACAATTTGTACCGGAGCTGATGGCCTTTCTCGGATTTTACGATCTCAAAGGCCTTGGTCACGGTCGCGGCCTGCACCGGCGATAGCGCGTTCGAGAACGTCGCGGAGCATCCGTAGAATTTCAAATATTGCTTCACCGCGGGCGAGTTGCAGGCGACAAAGCCGCCGTTGGACGCGAAGGTTTTGGAGAAACTTCCCATCACGATATCGATTTGCCCGGTCATCCCCTGCATACCGATAAAGCCGCGCCCGCTCTGGCCCATCGCCCCGAGATCGTGGGCGACGTCGACCATGAGTGTCGCGTCGTATTCGCGACAAAGCTCCTGCATGGTGCGCAGGTCGGGTGAATCCGAATCCATGGAAAACAGGCTTTCGGTGACCACCATGATGCCGTTTTCGGCATCCTTCGCGCGGATACGTTTTAGATGGCGGCGAACCGAGTTGACGTTGAGGTGGCCGTGCAGATGCACGTTGCTGGTCGCCGAATAGGCGCCCTCCTGCAAGCACGCGTGCGCCAGGCCATCGAGAACGACGTGATCATTCGGCCGCACCAGGCCCTTGATGACGCCGTAACCGGCGGCCCAGCCGGTCGGATATAAAACGGTGTGCTCAAGGCTGAGGAATTCGGAAATCGTCTGTTCGAGGCGCAGCGAATATTTGGTGTTGCCCGCCAGCGCCGACGACCCGGCGCTGTGCACGCCATACTCATCGACGACCGCCTTGGCGACCTCTTTGATTTCCGGGTCGGACGAGAGACCCAAATAGTCCTGCGTGGCGAAGTTCAGTCCGGAGAAGCGTAATCCGCTGTCGTCGCGCGCGGCGGTGACGGCAAGCGGCGCCTGTTCAGTGGCCTTGGAATACGGCCAAAGCCCCTGGCTGCGGCGCAGGCGTTGCCATTCATAGAAATTGCTGACGCGGGCGATCAAATCCTTGCCGCGCAGTTCACGGAAATCCCGCATGCTGCCCGTAAGTGCGAGCGCGGGATCAGCATCGCCGCTCACGTCCACGGCCGGCGCAGGAATTGCGAGTGGTCTTGTGGGCGCGGCTGATTGTGAGGCCGATTTGCTCTCCGCCGAGAATGCCAACTGGCTATCCATTATTTTTTTTTTGGCGAGACACTTTTCGATTTTTCCGAGAAGCCTCAGTAGATCGACTGGCTTGGTATCGAAATCCGAACATCCGACTTCGACGCTCTTGTCGCGGTCGGTCGCAAGCGCATGCGCCGTAAGCGCGATAATTGGAATATTTGCGGTTTTCGGGTTGGCCTTGATGCGCCGTGTCGCCTCCCAACCGTCCATCGCCCCGAGCGCGACGTCCATGAGAATCAGATCGGGAATTTCGGAGCCCGCCATGGCCACGCCGGTGGGTCCATCAGCGGCGCCACACACTCGAAAGCCACGGCGCTCCAGACGCCGAGTGAGCATGTCGCGATTGGCGTCGCTGTCTTCCACCAACAAAATCTTGGTCGATGAGCGAATTCGGCGCGGCGGAGATGTCGGTCACAAACGCCCCCAAAAGGACCGTTACTTTATTTGTCGGCATACCTACACAGCTCTGCCTAAAAGCGAGCTAAGTTTTATTGTGAAAATAGCGTTGCGCCGCTCGTGGTTATTTAAGCATGACGGTCGACGATGCGGCAGCGAAACAGGGTTTAGAAGCTACAAACGCCTGCTTTTGCCGGAGTTAAAAGCCGAGCCAGTCGAACAACACTGCTGTCGCCACCCATTCGGCATAAGTCCGCGTTAACTCGGACGATCTATATAAGCGCCGCTTGCTTGGGGGATTTCGTCATCTATCCGCCGCCGATTTATCTGAACGCACGTCGGATTAGCTAGATCAGTTAAACAAGAGACATAGGCAAATGGACAATAAGCCCACGCTCCTGATCGTTGACGACATCGCAGATAATCGCGCGGTACTGGCCCGCCGGTTGGGACGCCAAGGATTTCTTATCGCCGAGGCTGAATCCGGTGAGCGTGCGCTGGAATTGATCGGCACCGGCCATTTCGATCTTGTTCTGCTCGACGTCATGATGCCCGGGTCTCGACGGCGTCGAAGTGCTCAAACGCATACGGGCGCGACATGCTCCCATGCAGCTTCCGGTTATCATGGTGACGGCCAAAGCCGACGGTTCGGATGTCGCCGAGTCCCTCGAAGCCGGCGCCAACGACTATATTACCAAGCCGGTCGATTTCATTGCCGCGCTTGCGCGCATCAAGACGCAGCTCGACCGAAAACGGGCAAAGGACGAGCTCGATCAGGCCAACGACGCATTGCAGGCGCTCAACGGCACACTTGAGCAACGCATCGCGGAGCGCATGGCCGAGTTGGTCCAGACCAATGAAGCCCTGAAGAAAGAAATCGCCGAGCGCGAACGATCACAAGCCGAGATTCACTATCTCGCGCATCATGACAGCCTCACCGGCCTCGCCAACCGTGTCCTGCTTCGCCAACACCTCGAGCACGCGTTGGCGCAGCCGACCTGCACCGAGGTCGCGGTGTTGTTCGTCGATCTCGACGGCTTCAAGAGCATTAACGACACGCTCGGTCATTCGACCGGAGACGGTTTGCTCAAATGCGTCGCGCACCGTCTGATCGAGAGCGTTCGCGACAGCGACCGTGTTGCGCGCCTCGGCGGCGACGAATTCGCGATCATACAATTCGACGCCGACCAGCCGAAAGGCGCGGCGATGCTCGCGAACCGTCTCATCGAACTGATTGGCCGCCCCTACCAGGTCGACGGCAACCAGCTCAACATCGGCGCCAGCGTCGGCATCGCGGTTGCGTCTGAAGGCGACAAACCGGAGGACCTCCTCAAACGCGCCGATCTTGCGATGTATTGCGCGAAAGCCGAAGGCCGCGGCACTTATCGGTTCTTCGAGGCGCAAATGGACGAGACCGCCCAGGCGCGCCGCGACATGGAATTGCTGTTGCGGACTGCCGATATCGAGAACGCTTTCGAGGTTTACTATCAGCCGCTGATCGATGTTACGGAAAAGCGGATAACCTGTCTGGAAGCGTTGCTGCGCTGGCGGCATCCCGACAAAGGGTTCATCTCCCCCGCGCAATTTATTCCGCTGGCGGAAGAAATCGGCCTCATCGTTACGCTTGGCGAATGGGTGTTGCGTCAGGCTTGCATGGAGGCCACGAAATGGCCGGACGATGTGAAAGTCGCCGTCAATCTATCGCCCGTTCAGTTTAAGTACAGCGGACTGCCGCGGGCCGTCGAGGAAGCGCTCACCGAGTTCCGGCCTGCCGGCGCGCCGGCTCGAGCTCGAAATCACCGAGTCCGTGCTTCTCGAAAGAACCGAAACCAGCCTCGCGATATTGCATGAGTTACGCGAACTCGGCGTCGCGATTTCGATGGACGACTTCGGCACCGGCTATTCAAGCTTGAGTTATCTGCGCAGCTTCCGGTTCGATAAAGTCAAGATCGACCGGGCATTCGTCGGCGACATCACAAATGGCTTCGACAGCCTGAAGATTGTTCGCGCCATCAACGATCTCGGTCGCAGCTTCGGCATGACCACCGTCGCCGAAGGCGTTGAAACCTTGGAGCAGTTGCGCTGCCTGGAAGACGAAGGTTGTGCCCAGGTCCAGGGCTACCTCATCAGCCCCCCACGACCCGCCTCCGAAATCCCTTCCATGATCCGCAAGTTCGAAGCCGATGCCGCCGCTACCGAAGAATTGGCGGCCGCGCCTCCTGAGGCGGAAGATTTTCCCGTCGCCGCCTGAATCAGCATCCGCGGGCAGTGTTCGGCGTCGGCTAGTCCCGTCTCGGCTAGTGCAGGATTTGCGTTAGGAACGCGCGTGCCCGCGCGTGCTGGGGACGCTCGAAAAAAGCCTTTGGATCGGCGCTCTCCAGAACTTGTCCCTCGTCCATGAACAGCACCCGGTTGGCGACCTTTCGGGCAAACCCCATTTCGTGGGACACGACCAGCATTGTTATTCCGTCGTTCGCCAGCTCGATCATGGTGTCGAGCACCTCTTTCACCATTTCCGGATCGAGCGCCGAGGTTGGCTCATCGAACAGCATGATGTTGGGGTTCATGCACAACGCCCGCGCGATCGCGACCCGTTGCTGCTGCCCGCCGGATAGTCGCGCCGGATATTTGTCCGCTTGCTCGGGAATCTTGACCCTGTCGAGATAATTCCGCGCCAACGCCTCCGCTTCGCGCTTCGGCATGCGCCTCACCCAGATCGGCGCCAGCGTGCAGTTTTCCAGGACGGTGAGATGCGGAAACAGGTTGAACTGCTGAAACACCATTCCGACATCGCGCCGTACCGCGAGTATCCGCTTGCGGTCGTCGGTCAGCTCTATTCCGTCAACAATGATACGGCCGCGTTGCCAGTCCTCGAGACGGTTGATGCAGCGGAGCAGCGTCGACTTGCCGCTGCCTGAAGGCCCGCAGATAACGATCCGCTCGCCGCGCTGCACGGTAAGGTCGATATCGCGCAGCACGTGGAAATCCCCGTACCACTTGTTGAGGCCCGCGATCTCGATGGCTGCTTGGTTCTCGGCCGTGTTCATCAAGTTCTCTTCAAGGTTCCTCGCGACCGGGACAGACGGCGCTCCACGCCGTGGGCATAACGCGACATGGCGTAACAGCAAATAAAGTAAAACGCAGCGGCGAAAACATAGCCGGTGATCGTGATATTCGGCGCGGCCCACTGCGGATCGCCGCGCGCCGTTTCGACGGTGCCGAGAAAATCGAAAATGCCAACGACAAAGACCAGAGTCGTATCCTTGAACAGGCCGATAAAGATACTGACGATATTCGGCAAGGTGACACGCAACGCCTGAGGCAACACGACAAGACCCATTGTTCGCCAGTAGCCAAGCCCCAACGCCCGCGCCGCTTGATATTGGCCGGACGGCACTGCGGCGAGCCCTCCCCTGACCACCTCGGCCATGTACGCCGAAGCAAAAAGCGCGACGCCGATGAGCGCACGAATGAGCTTGTCCGGAGCGAATTTCTCCGGGACGAAGAGCGGCAACATGACACTCGCCATGAACAGGACTGTTATCAGCGGCACGCCGCGAACGAATTCGATGAAGCCGACGGCGATCCAGCGCAGCAGCGGGATTTTGGAACGGCGCGCGAGCGCCAGCAGGGTGCCGAGAGGCAGCGACACAACAATGCCCACCGTGGCCACCACCATTGTCACCAGAATACCGCCCCACAAAGCGGTCGGAACGACGGGAATACCGATGGGTGTAGCTCCGTGCAGCAACACGAACGACGACAGCGGCAGGACGATGAAGAAATAGATTGCGCCCAGATCCCGACGCGGCGCCTTCAGCCACCCGAGCCACACAAGCCCGAGAGCCAGAGCTGCGAAGAAGAAATCGACCCGCCATCGTTCCCCGGCAGGATAAAAGCCGTAGACGAAATAAGAAAACCAGACACGCACGAAGGCCCAACATGCGCCCGAGGTTGCTGAGTTGATGCACGCGTCCCGATCCGCTCCCGACCAGATCGCGTCGACGAGGAAAAAGCGAAGCAGCGGCGGGACCGCCCAGCCGGCCAACAGCAGACAGCCGAGCGTAAGCGCCACATTCAAAGGGCTGGAAAGGAGATTTTGCCGCATCCAATTGGCCGGACCCCGCGGCACGGCCGCCGGTCGGCGTTGCACGTCATTTCGCCGGTCGTCGCTGAAATCGTCGTCGGTCGCGCTCATTTCGGTCAATGATCGACGATGCTCATCCGGCGGGCGTAGAGGTTCATTAGGAGCGACACGAACAGGCTGATAGCGAGATAAACGGCCATTGTTATCGCGATCACCTCGACCGCTTGCCCGGTAATGTTGAGAACGCTGCCGGCAAAGACTTGAACGAGATCCGGATAGCCGATGGCGACGGCAAGCGAGGAGTTTTTGAGAAGATTGAGGTACTGACTTGTCAGCGGAGGGATGATCACGCGCATAGCCTGCGGAATGACGACCAGGCGAAGCGTCGCGCCTGCTCGCAAGCCAAGTGACTGCGCGGCCTCTACCTGGCCATGCGCGACCGACTGGATGCCCGCGCGCACGACTTCAGCGATGAACGCGGCCGTGTAGAGGCTCAGCGCGACGACCAACGCGGCGAATTCCGGGAGGATTTCAACGCCCCCGCTGACGTTGAATCGGCTAACGTGCAATTCGCCCAGCCGCAGCGGGACGCCGGTTATTGCCAGGGCAATCAGCGGAAAACCGATAAACAGACCGAGAGTCGGCAACGCGACCGGCGGTTGCTTCCCGGTGAGTTCAAAGCGCCGGCGCGCCCACGTCCTCAGCGCCATCGCTGCGACCAGCGCAGCGAGTATTGCGATAAGCGCGGCGACGGACGAAACGCCAAAGTCCGCGTGCGGCAAGAACAGGCCGCGATTATTGAGAACGGCGCCCCCCGGAAGTCTCAAGCTGCCGCGCAGATCCGGTAGCGACTTGAGCACGGCGTTGTACCAAAAGAGCAATTGCAGCAGGAGCGGTATATTGCGGATCACTTCCACGTAGCCGCCGCAGAGCCGCGCCACCAGCCAGTTCGGCGAAAGCCGGCCAAGACCGATCAGAAAACCGACGATGGTTGCGCATATGATCCCGAGCGCCGCTACAACCAACGTGTTGACAAGACCGACCCAGAATGCCCGGCCGAAGGTAGACGCGTTCGCGGAATAGCCGATGAGAGTTTGGCTGATATCGAATCCGGCGGTGTTGTTCCAAAAGCCGAAGCCGGAGGCGATGTGGGCGCGCAATAGATTTTGCGCGACATTGAACGCCGCGGCGCCAATCAATGCGCAGATAAAAATGGCCAACGCCGCCTGAGCGGCCCAAAGACCGAAGCGCCGGCGCGACCGCTGTGCCTGCCCGTGCAGCATGGTCGGAGAGCTTATCGGCATCGGCCGAGCCGCCTACACCAGGACCGGGCGGCGGTGAAGGACTTAACGAATTGGCGGCGCGTACTGCAGCCCACCCTTCATCCACAGCGCGTTAAGTCCGCGCGCAATCTTCAGCGGCGACCCTTGTCCGAGATTCCGTTCGAAACTCTCGCCGTAGTTGCCGACGTGCTTGACGATGCGATAGGCCCAATCATTGGTAAGGCCCAGTGCCTCTCCGTATTGGCCTTCGGTACCAAGCAGCCGCTTGGCCTCCGGGTCATCCGATTTTTTCTTTTCGTCAACGTTCGCCTTGGTGACCCCAAGTTCTTCGGCGTCGACCATGGCGAAATGGGTCCAACGCACGATGTCGCTCCACTGGTTGTCATCCTGGCGCACCACTGCGCTAAGCGGCTCCTTGGAAATAATTTCCGGCAGCACGATGCTTTGGCCGGGATCGGCAAGCTGCAGGCGTTCACCGTACAGGCCGGACGCATCCGTCGTATACGAATCGCAGCGGCCCGATTCATACGCCTTGAGCGCCTCGTCGCCGGTAGCAAACGTCACGGACTTGAGGCTCATGTGGTGCGAGCGAAAATAATCGGCGAGGTTAAGCTCCGTCGTGGTGCCCTGCTGCACGCAGATCGTGGCGTCGTCGAGCTCCAGCGCCGAACTGACCTTCAAGGCCTTGTGCACCATGAAGCCCTGACCGTCGTAAAAATTCACGGCCACGAAATCCAGCCCGAGCGAGGTATCGCGGGAAAGCGTCCAAGTGGTATTGCGTGAAAGCACGTCCACCTCGCCCGATTGCAGGGCGGTGAACCGATCCTTCGCGGTTAGCGGTACGAACTTCACTTTGGTCGGATCGTTGAAGATCGCGGCCGCAATGGCGCGGCAAAAATCGACGTCGAAGCCGGTCCAATTGCCTTGCGGATCCGGCATGCCGAAGCCCGCGAGCGTGCCGTTTGCGCCGCAAATAAGCTGGCCGCGTTCCTTGACCGCATCGAGCGTCGCCGCCGAGCTTGCTTGCGTCGCCAACAGCGACAGGCTGGCCAAAGCGATTGCCGTTGCCAGACGTTTCATGATCAGGCCTTTCGCGCAGGCTGCCGCCCGTGCCTCAGTCAAATCCAACGAAGGGGTGCCGTTGTCCCGCGGCATCTAGAGAACGATCAGTTTACAAGGTCAAGGGTTGACGGCGAGCCGCGATGCCGAAGTAATTGCATCGACGGTCGTCCTATGGGCGCCATGAAGCCCTACAATGACGCATCCGGAGGCTAGCGCACAATAATGAGCCAAGGTAACCGCAAGAAAGACGGGCATTCCACAGACGCGCATCAGGATACGCGTGTGGTCAATGCTGGCCGCGATCCGTTCTCGTACTACGGCTTCGTCAATCCACCGGTCTATCACGCCTCAACCGTGCTGTACCCGAGCGCCGAGGATTTCCTCGCTCATCGGGCGCCCTATCAGTACGGCCGCCGTGGCACGCCGACGAGCGAGGCGCTCGAAGTTGCGTTGCAAGAACTCGAAGGCCCGTCATGTGCCGGCGTATCACTGTTGCCTTCCGGCCTTGCGGCGATCTCGGCGGCGCTCCTCTCGGTGGTCAAATCCGGCGACAACATCCTGGTCAGCGACAGCGTGTACGGCCCGACGCGGATATTTTGCGACCGGACGCTCACGCGCTTTGGTGTGACAACCACCTATTACGATCCCCTGCTCGGCGGCTCGGTCGCCGGCTTGATGCGCGAGAACACCAGCGCGGTTTTCGTCGAGGCGCCGGGCTCGCTCAGTTTCGAAATGCAGGACATCCCGGCAATCGCTGCGGCCGCGCACGCCAAAGGCGCGGCCGTGCTGATGGACAATACCTGGGCGACCCCGCTCTACTTTCGCGCGCTCGATGCCGGGGTCGACCTCGTCATCCACGCCGGCACGAAATACTTTGGCGGACACGCCGATGTGTCGATTGGAAGCGTCTCCGCCAACAAGGACAGGGTCGCCGATTTGAAGAATTTCGTCGGACAGAACGGCCTCTGTGTCGGCCCCGACGATGTGTATCTCGCGCTACGCGGCATCCGCACGCTCGCGGTGCGGCTCGATCGGCACTACCGCTCAGGCCTCACCGTGGCGCGCTGGCTGGAACAGCGGCCGGAAATCTTGAGGCTCCTTCATCCCGCCCTGCCGAGTCATCCCGGCCACGCGATCTGGAAGCGCGATTTTACCGGCGCCTGTGGCCTTTTCAGCGTGGTGTTCAAGCCGGTGTCACAGCAGGCGGTTTACGCTTTTCTTGACGCGCTCGAACTGTTCGGAATTGGTGCGTCGTGGGGCGGTTTTGAGAGCCTCGCCATTCCGTTCGACTGCGCGAATATCCGCACCGCCACGCAATGGCAGCCGGGCGGCCCGACAGTGCGGTTGCATATTGGGCTGGAGTTGGTGGAAGATCTTATCGCCGATCTCGAACGCGGGTTTACAGCATTCGCCGACGCGGCGCGCAACGCCGATTAGGCGGCGTGCGCCGGAGCCGACGCAAAAATTTCTCGAAACGCGGTCCAAACCCGCCGCAGCGATGGCCCAGGAAGCGCTCTTAAGTCGGGAGCGAAGACGAGGCGGCGCGCCGCGAACCAGCGCCGGACCATCAATGCGCCGACGACGCCAACAAGCATGCCGGCAATTACATCGCTTGGATGATGCACGTTCATTATGACGCGGGCCGACATGATGATCAGCGCATATAGCCAGGCGACCGCACGGGCCTGCGGCCAAATGGCGCCAATAGCGATGGCGGCGGCAGCCGCCGTGGTCGAGTGGCCTGAAGGCATGCTGGCGTAATCGGGCCGCCAAATGAACGGCATGTATGAAAACGGATCGTCGTGCGCGCCGACATACGGGCGCGCCCGGCCGATCAGCCGTTTGATGATGGTGTCGAACAAGCTCGGCAACCCTATTGCTATGAACAGGAAGCCCGCGCGCGCAGCCAATATTTCCAAAACGCCTCGTACCCGAAGCGGCAGCGATGATCTCGTCAGTCCCGCAAGCAATAGGATGAAGAGCCCGAGCGGGTAGAGAAATACGCTTGACCGCCCATAATTGGATATTTCGTCACAGAGAGGCGCTACCCAAGGAGGATGTTGCCGCGCCCATTCACTTGCCGCGAAGTCGAGGAGGAACATCGACGCTATAATCAGCGCGACCACTGCAACAAAAGCGACAAGAGACGCGGCGCCGACGGGCGGCGTCTTCGCCCGCGGCCCGCGAAACACGGTAGCGATCCAAACATAAAGATTGGCCGCGATACGCCGCGGAATGAGCGCTGCTTCGCTTGAGAGCGACGGCGTCCGCTGCATCGCCTTGTTATCAGCGCTCATCATTTCAGCTTGCGCCCGCGACTTTGGCGTAGCTATCGCGCAAGCCGACGGTGCGATTGAACACCGGACGCGCAGGCGTAGAGTCCGGGTCGTGGCAGAAATAGCCCAGCCGTTCGAACTGCACGGGTTCGCCTGAGTTTTGCGCCAAACCCGGTTCGATGCGGGCGTCTTCGAGGATTTCGAGGGATTGCGGGTTGAGCTCCGTACCCAAATCTTTGGCCGGAGGATCCGGCTCCAGGAAGAGCGGATTGTAGAGGCGCACGGTCGCCCGCACCGCCGCCAGCGCTGGAACCCAGTGCAGCGTGGCCTTCACCTTGCGGTCGTCCGGCGCGTTGCCGCCGCGGGTCGCCGGATCGTAGGTGCAGCGCAGTTCGACAATCTCACCGGCCGGATTTTTCACCACTTCACGACAGGTAATGAAATACGCGTAGCGCAGCCGCACCTCACGGCCCGGCGCGAGCCGGAAGAATTTCTTCGGCGGATTCTCCATAAAATCGTCGCGCTCGATGAAGATTTCGCGACCGAACTGAACCTGGCGGGTTCCCGCTGTCGGCTCCTCAGGATGGTTGAGCGCCTCGACCTGCTCGTCCTTCTGATCGGGATAATTTTCGATCACAACTTTCAGCGGCCGCAGCACCGCCATTCGGCGTTGAGCCGTCTTATTGAGTTGCTCGCGGACGGCAAATTCGAACATCGCGGCGTCGACGACGCTGTTGGCCTTTGCCACCCCAATGCGCTTGATGAAATCGCGGATCGCGGCAGGCGGAACGCCGCGGCGGCGCAGGCCGGCGAGCGTCGGCATGCGCGGATCGTCCCAGCCGGCGACGTAGCCGCCGCGCACCAGTTCCGTGAGCACCCGCTTCGACAGCACCGTGTAGGTGAGATTAAGCCTGGCGAACTCGTATTGATGCGGCCGGGACGGAACCGGCAAGTTGGCGATCAACCAGTCATAAAGCGGACGATGATCCTCGAATTCCAGCGTGCAAATGGAATGAGTTACACCTTCGATGGCGTCGGATTGTCCGTGAGCGAAGTCGTAACTCGGATAGATGCACCACTTCGCGCCGGTGCGCGGATGCTCCGCGTGCAAGATGCGATAGAGAACCGGATCGCGCAGATTGATATTTCCCGATCCCATATCGATCTTGGCTCGCAACACCCGCGCGCCGTTTGGAAACTCGCCGGCGCGCATGCGGCGGAAAAGATCGAGATTCTCCTCCGCCGGGCGATTGCGGTACGGGCTTTCAGTGCCCGCTTCGGTCAAAGTGCCCCGCGTGAGCCGCAGTTCATCCTGGGTCTGATCGTCGACGTAGGCCTTGCCGGCGCGGATCAGATGTTCCGCCCATTCGTAAAGCTGTTCGAAATAGTCGGATGCATGATGAAGATGCGTTCCCCAATCGAAGCCGAGCCAGCGCACGTCGCGTTCGATGGCGTCGATATATTCCTGCGCTTCCTTGGTTGGGTTGGTGTCGTCAAAGCGCAGGCTGCAATGGCCGCCGAATTCCTGCGCCACGCCGAAGTTCAGACAGATCGATTTAGCGTGGCCGATGTGCAGATAGCCATTGGGTTCCGGCGGGAAGCGCGTGACAATCGACTTCACCCGGCCCGCGGCCAGATCGGCGCTGATTATATCGCGGATGAAATCCTGACCGGCCGTTCTTGCCGGCGTTTCCGCAACCGTCATGACTGCTCGCTTCCTTCGCCGGCCGCGTGGCTCCTGTGGCGCCCGCATTGAACAAATTGACGCCGTTGGTCAAGTCCGCAAGGAAAGCCGGGATTTTCCGTTAACTCGCTTTGCCGCGCGATTGTGGTAGACCAGCGCGCTTGCGCGCGGACCTGAAAGCATGAGCATCGTTGCCCGTTTTGCCCCCTCGCCGACCGGATTCCTCCACATCGGCGGCGCGCGCACGGCGCTGTTCAACTGGCTTTACGCCCGCGGCCGCGGTGGCAAGATGCTGCTGCGCATCGAGGACACCGATCGCGAGCGCTCGACGCAAGCGGCCATCGACGCGATTCTGGACGGGCTCTCCTGGCTTGGCATCGATTGGGATGGTGAGCCGGTTTATCAATTCGCCCGCGCGGCACGGCATCGCGAAGTCGCCGAGCAGCTCCTTGCTTCCGGCCACGCTTACCGCTGCTACGCCAGCGCCGAGGAACTCAAGCAAATGCGCGAGGCGGCGCGGAGCGAGGGCCGCTCCCGCCTGTATGACGGCCGCTGGCGCGATCGTGACCCGGGCGAAGCGCCGGCCGGAGTAAAGCCGGCCATCAGGCTGAAGGCGCCGCTGACCGGCGAAACCGTGATCGAGGATCAGGTTCAGGGCCGCGTCGTCTGGCAGAACGAAAATCTCGACGACCTCGTGCTGCTGCGTTCCGACGGCACGCCGACCTACATGCTCGCCGTCGTCGTCGACGATCACGACATGGAAGTCACCCATGTTATTCGCGGCGATGACCATCTGACCAACGCCGCGCGGCAGAAGCAGATTTACGATGCGCTCGGCTGGCAGGTGCCGGTGATGGCGCACATACCGCTGATCCACGGCCCTGACGGCTCCAAGCTTTCGAAGCGACACGGCGCGCTCGGCGTCGACGCCTATCGCGCCATGGGCTATTTGCCGGCGGCGCTGCGCAACTACCTGGTGCGGCTCGGCTGGAGTCATGGCGATCAGGAAATATTCTCGACCGAGGAAATGATCGCTGCGTTCGATTTGCCGCAAATCGGCCGCGCGCCGGCGCGTTTCGATTTCGCCAAGCTCGAAAACCTCAACGGGCATTACATTCGAAATAGCGCCAACGACGCCCTGCTCGATGCCATCGAACGGCTGCTGCCGCACCTGGCCGGAGGCGACGCGATTGCCGCCAAGATGAATCCCCGGCTTCGCCAACAATGGCTGGAAGCCATGCCGAGCTTGAAGGAGCGCGCCAAAACCCTGGTCGATCTCATTGACGGCGCGTATTTTCTACTTGCCGATCGCCCGCTCCGTGTCGATGACAAAGCCGCCGCACTTCTCACGCCGGAAAGCAGAGCGATACTGCGCGAGGTCGTTGCCAAGCTGGGCGATATAGAGCCTTGGACGGTGGAGGCGACGGAACAAGCCGTGCGAACGTTCGCCGAGCAGCGCGGCATCAAACTCGGCGCCGTTGCGCAGCCGATGCGCGGCGCTTTGACCGGGCGAACCACTTCCCCTGGCATTTTCGAAGTGCTCACGGTTCTAGGCAAAGCGGAGAGCCTGGCGCGTCTTGGCGATCAGGCTAACGCAGAAGACAACAGCCTCGCGCAGATCAGGGCGGCTGGCCCCGGCTAGCGGAGAACACGATTTGCGCCTATTTTCTTGCAGTGCACACTCCCCTGCGCTACGGCGATAAAGCCGGATCGACGGCGCGGGGCCGGCGTTCGAGCCTATAGACCGCGTGCACCGCAACGTTGAAGCCGCGAGACAGCAAGGATCCCATCATGGATGCGAAAACCGGCGCCAACACCAAGTCCGCCAAGCTGACACTCGGCGACAAGGATTGGTCGTTTCCCATGTACCAGGGAACGATCGGTCCCGAAGTGATGGACGTCAGCAAGCTCTACGGCGAGGTCGGCATCTTCACCTACGATCCCGGCTTCACCTCGACCGCCTCCTGCGAATCCAAGATCACCTATATCGACGGCGACGAGGGCGTCCTGCTCTATCGCGGTTATCCGATCGAGGACCTCGCCGAGCACGGCGATTTTCTCGAGACCTGCTACTTGCTGCTTTACGGCGAACTGCCGACCGCGGCGCAGAAGGAAAATTTCGACGACCGCGTGGTCCATCACACCATGGTCCACGAGCAGATGACCCGGTTTTTTCAGGGCTTCCGCCGCGACGCCCACCCGATGGCTGTCATGGTCGGCTGCGTCGGCGCGCTGTCGGCGTTCTATCACGACTCCACCGACATCACCGATCCGACCCAGCGCATGATCGCTTCGATCCGCATGATCGCGAAAATGCCGACGCTGGCGGCCATGGCCTACAAATACTCGGTCGGCCAGCCGTTCATGTATCCGAAGAACGACCTCGACTACGCGTCCAACTTCTTGCGGATGTGCTTTGCGGTGCCATGCGAAGAGTACAAGGCCAATCCGGTCGTCGCCCGCGCCATGGACCGGATTTTTACGCTGCACGCCGACCACGAGCAGAACGCTTCGACCTCGACCGTTCGGCTTGCCGGCTCGACCGGCGCAAATCCTTTCGCCTGCATCGCCGCCGGCATCGCCTGCCTGTGGGGCCCCGCGCATGGCGGCGCTAACGAAGCGGCGTTAAAAATGCTGGGCGAAATCGGCTCCGTCGACCGCATTCCCGAATTCGTCAAGCGCTCCAAGGATCCCAACGACTCGTTCCGGCTGATGGGCTTCGGCCACCGGGTCTACAAGCACTACGACCCGCGCGCCAAGATCATGCAGAAAACCTGCCACGAGGTTCTGCACGAGCTTGGCATCAACGATCCTCTGCTCGATGTGGCGCTCGAACTCGAACGCATCGCCTTGAGCGACGATTATTTCATCTCGAAGCGGCTCTATCCGAATGTGGATTTTTATTCGGGCATTACTTTGCGGGCCATGGGCTTCCCGACCTCGATGTTCACTGTGCTGTTCGCGCTGGCGCGGACAGTCGGGTGGATCGCACAGTGGAAGGAAATGATCGAGGACCCGCACCAGAAGCTCGGCCGCCCTCGGCAGCTCTACACCGGCTCGCCGCGGCGCGAGTACCAGCCGATTTCGCGGCGGAAATAGCCGCCCTTGGCTCATCACCGGGCCGGCGCACAGCGCCGCGACCCGGTGATCCATCTCAAACGCTGCGAGAAAGAAAGATGGATTGCCGGGTCGAACCCGGCAATGACGACCGAACGGGCGTCCTAAAAATGGCTGTAGGCCGGTCGCGCGAATTTTAGCGCTTCGCCATCTCGCACAAACCGGGCGCCCTCACCTCTGCGAACGCGTCCGATTTCGGTAACCGGCACGGCGGCTGCTTTGGCCGCACGCTGGAACGCCGCCAGCTTTTTCGGCGCGACCGTCAGCGCGATCTCGTAATCATCACCGCCGGTCAACACGGTGTCCACGAGACCGGGGTCGGACTTGATCACAGCCCGCGCTGCTTTTGAGAGCGGAACCTTCGCCACGTCGATTTCAGCGGCGACCCTCGAACGCCGGCATAGCTTGTCGAGATCACCCGCAAGTCCATCGGAGATATCGAGCGCGGCGGACGCATAGCGCAGGACGGCGTGGGCCAGCGCGTTGCGTGGCTGCGGCATCCGATAGCGCCGGATCAGATGCGCTGCCTCGGCCTTGCCGAGGCGCCAGCGTTCGGCGAGACGCGCATCGCGGCGCAGCTTCAGCCCGAGCGCCGCGTCGCCGATGGTGCCGGTGACGACGACTACGTCGCCGACTTTGGCGGTCGAACGCCGCACCATTTTGCCCCGCGGCACCGCACCGAACGCCGCGATGGAGACTGCCGCGGGCCCAGGCGTGCGGTCCGTGTCACCGCCGAGCAGCGGACACCCATAGTGACTGGCGTCGTCGCCGAGGCCGCGGGCAAACGCCGCGATCCACGCGCTTTTCGTGTCGGCCGGAAGCGACAACGCCAGCAAAAAGCCTAACGGCGTGGCACCCTTGGCGGCAAGATCGGAGAGATTCATCCGCAGCGCCTTGCGCGCAATCAACTCAGGCGGATCGTCGGCAAACACATGGACGCCGGCAATCACACCGTCGGTGGTCAGGACAAGATCCGAGCCCGGCGGCACCGCGATTGCCGCTGCGTCGTCGGCCAGGCCGAAGGCGCCAGGATGCGTCGCCAGCGGCCGGAAATGGCGCGCGATCAGGCGTTCCTCAGCCGAAGGCTTAACTTTTCCAGGCATCGCGTTCGACACTCGCTCGCTATGCTATGGGTTTATCAGCGCCCGACCGCGAGGAAATGCCATGGAAGCCTTCGACCTCTACTCGCCCGCGATCGATGCCGATCCGTTTCCGTATTACGCGGAATTGCGGGCAAAGCACCCCTGCTATTGGAGCGACAACGCGCAACTCTGGATATTGTCGCGCTACGACGACATCGTTGAAGCCGCCCGCGACTGGGAGACCTTTTCCTCGTCGCAGGGCAATTTGATCGACGAACTCCCCGGCCGCGCGGGAGCGACCCTGGGCACCACCGACCCGCCGCGGCATGATCGCCTGCGCGCCCTCAGCCAGGCTGCGTTTCTCAAGCGCAATCTCGACCGGCTGATTGCCCCAACGCTCGAGATCGCCGATCGGGCGCTTGACCGCATTGTCGACCAGAACACGTTCGAGTTCGTCAACGATTTTTCCAGCCAGATCACGGTCGGGCTCCTGTTCCGCACCATGGGACTGCCCGATCGCGATCATGCCGATATCCGGCGCAAGGTCATTCTCGCGGTTTCGACCGACAAGAGCGTGAAGGGACGCACGCAGGAACACATTGCCGCGTTCAAGGAGATGGCGGATTTTCTCACCGCCGAAGTGGCGGCGCGCCGCGCCAATCCGACCGATGACCTGATCACCCATTTGGCCGAAGCCGAAATCGACGGCGACCGGCTTTCCGACCGCGAGGTCGTGCTGACCACGGCGACTTTCGTCATGGCCGGCGTTGAATCGCTGTCGAGCTTTATGAGCGTGCTCGCGCTCAATCTCTGCGACTATCCGGAGGCGAGGCGGCGCGTGACTGCGGATCCGGCGCTCACCGCCCCAGCGATTGAAGAATCGCTCCGCTTTAATACTTCGGCGCAGCGCTTCAAGCGCACGGCGACGCGTGATGTGAGCCTGCACGGCAAAACGATCCGCGCCGGCGACAAGGTCGTGCTGGCGTTCGGCTCGGCCAATCGCGACGAACGCAAGTTTGCCAACCCAGATACCTTCGACATCAATCGTCGCCCGCTGGGGCATTTGGGTTTCGGCTCGGGCAAGCATTTCTGTTTGGGCGCACAGATGGCGAGGTTGGTCACGGAAGTCGCGATGCGCCGTTTTCTCTCGCGCGTGCCCGACTACCACCTCGCGGCTGACAGCGTAGCCTGGAATTCCTCGTCGAATTTCCGCAGTCCCACCGCACTGCCGTTCGCGATGAGTTAGCTTTTAAGCTTTCAATTGCGGCCCGGGCGCCCCGCGCGGCGTCGGCGGAACACGTTCAGTTGAATTCTTCCCCGCGCACTTGTCGCGCCAGCTGATCGAGCACGGCATTGACCATGCCCGTCTCGTCCTCTTCGACGAACGCTGAGGCGACGTCGACATACTCCGAGGTAACGACGCGTGCGGGGATATCGCGGCGGCACGTCAGCTCGTAAGCACCGGCGCGCAGGACCGCGCGTAAAACCGCCTCGATGCGTTTAAGAGGCCAGCCTCTAGTCAAGGCGGCATCGATCTGCGGATCGAGCTTGGTCTGCTCGCGCACCACGCCGCCGACGATGTCGCGAAAAAACGCCGCTTCGGCCGGAAGATAGTGCGCGCCCTCAACCTCGCCACCCAGCCAGTGACTTTCAAATTCGGCCAGAATCTCGTTGAGCCCGGTGCCGGCGAGGTCCATTTGATAAAGCGCCTGCACGGCCGCGAGCCGCGCCGCGCCGCGCTTATTGGCCTTGCGCTTGTCCTTGGCGGCCTTGGGTTGAGCGGGCACGCGCTTACCGTGTCGCCAATTGCCGCTTCAGGCGCATAAGCGCGAGCGCCGCGCGTGCCGCGTCGCCGCCCTTGTCCTGCTCTTCCGTTCGCGCGCGGGCGAATGCCTGCGCTTCGGTATTGACGGTGATTATGCCGTTGCCGATCGGCACGTTGCGGCTAATGGCAAGGTCCATCAGACCGCGCGCCGATTTATTGGAGACGATTTCGAAGTGAATGGTGTCACCGCGGATGACGCAGCCCAGCGCCACGACCCCATCATAGGGCCGGCGTTTTTCATCGCAGCATCGAGCGCCAGTGCAATCGCGATCGGAATTTCGAGTGATCCGGGGACGGAGATCAACTCTACCTCGGCACCCGCGCCCTTCAATTCGTTCATGGCGCCGGCAAGGAGCAGATCGGCAATGTCGTCGTAATAACGCGCCTCAACAACGAGTATGCGCGCACCTTTGATGTCGCTCGTCTCGCGCTTGCCCCGCCGTGGCCCGGCCATCGCTGTGCTCCTTAAAGCGCAGCGGTCGTAGCAAGCCGAGACGGCGCTAACAAGGATGGCTGGACCCGCTGTTTACCCTGCGTCAATTGGCCGGACGCACCGATTCCGTGAGCCGCGCCGCGTAGCGCGCCATCTGATCGACCTCGAGGTTGACCCGCGATCCGGCCTGCAGGGCGCCGAACGTCGTGACTTCCAGCGTATGCGGGATGATCAGCACGGAGAATTGGTCGTCGCCGACGTCGTTGACTGTCAGCGAAACGCCGTCGAGCGCGACCGAACCTTTGGGGGCGATAAAGCGCGACAGCGGACGCGGCACGCGCAGTGTAAGTCGCGCCATCTGCGGCAGATCCTCGCGATCAACGACTTCGGCAATGCCATCGACGTGGCCGCTGACCAAATGTCCGCCCAGTTCGTCGCCGATGCGGAGCGAACGCTCGAGATTAAGCTTCGTACCCTGCCCCCAGGAGCCCGCTGTGGTCACGCGCAGCGTCTCCGCCGCCACATCGACGGCGAAGAAGGCCCGGTTGCTCCGTCGTCCCCGCTCGACCACGGTCAGGCAGGGGCCTGAGCAGGCAATCGACGCTCCCAAGGCAATCGTTTCTGGATCGTAGCCGCAGGCGATCGTCAGCCTGCGCAGCCCCTCGCCCTGCTCACGGATCTCAAGAATCTCGCCTATGTCATTGATAATTCCGGTAAACACGCTCGCTACTTTCGCTCAAAAATATCCAAGGCGTCGGCCCCGACCTGCTCACTCTTTACGCGCTTGAGCCTCGGCGAGTTCGACCAAAGCGCCGAGTGGCAAGCCCTCAAGCGCGTTGATGGCGTCGGCTCCGACCATCTTCGCAGATCGAAACAGCTTTGCTTCGTCCACCAGATCAGTCGCGACGAGGGAGGCCGCCAATGTCGGGCCGCCCTCCACCATCAGACGCGTTATGCCGCGCTCCGCGAGCACTTTCAGCACCGCCGAAATATCCAGTCGCCCGTCCCGGCTGGGCACTCGCAGAACATGCGCCCCCGCTGCGGACAAGGCTTGCTCATTCGCCGACGGCGCATCTGAACTCCCGACGACCCAGACCGGCACCTCGCGTGCGGTTTGCGCCAAACGGGAGCTCACCGGCAGCCGCAGCCTTCCATCAAGCACGACGCGGACTGGCGAATCTTTCTCCATGCCCGGGAGGCGACAAGTCAGCAGTGGATCATCCGCCAGCGCGGTGCCGATGCCGACCATGATGGCATCGCTTTGCGCGCGCAAAAGGTGCACGCGATCGCGCACTTCACTGCCGGTGATGACAAGCGGCCGGCGCCCCGCGGCTCCAACCTTGCCGTCGGCGGAAATCGCGAGCTTGAGCATGACGTTCGGGCGTCCGTCGCGCACCCGCCGGATGTGCCCGGCATGGTCGCGGCGCGCCTGTTCCGCGCCGATACCGATGTCGACGTCGATCCCCGCGGCCGCCAGCCGCCTGTGTCCCTCTCCGGCGACCTTTGGATTGGGATCTTCCAGTGCCGACACGACGCGCTGAATACCGGCAGCGATGATGGCGTTTGCGCAGGGCGGCGTTTTTCCATGATGCGAGCACGGCTCGAGCGTGACGTAGAGCGTAGCACCGCGAGCCGCCTTGCCGGCGCGCCGCAAAGCCTCGACTTCGGCGTGCGGGCGGCCTCCGGGTTGGGTCCAACCGCGGCCGACAATCATGTCATCTTTAACAATGACTGCGCCGACCGCAGGATTTGGCCAAGTTCGTCCCAACCCGCGCCGTCCCAGCGTCAGCGCCAACGCCATATACCGCCGATCAACCTCCGAAGCGCGATCCACCAGGTCAGGCCCCAGCCGCGCCGGCACCGGCAAGCTTCTCCTGCGCCGCTTGAGCGAGTTTTTGCAGTGTCGGGCGAGAGGGGGCGAAGAATGTTGCGCCGGTAAGCGGTTTCGAAAAATCGAGCAACCGGTCGTACGCTCCCGGCGGATCGCCGACATACATCCGTTGCAGCATCTTTTCGATGACCCAGAGGTATCGGGAGTACCCGATAAAATAGGTGCCGAATTCTCCATGCCCCGGGCGGCCGAAAGGCATGTTGTCGCGCAAAATATCGTATTCGTGGCCTGCGGCGTCGACGATGGTAGCCAGCGACTTGTGTGATTTGCGTGGCGCGTCGTCGTCGTCGATTTCGACATTGTCTATTTTCGTTCGACCGATGATGCTTTCCTGAACGGGCGTAGGGACCTGCGCCCAGGCGGTGAGGTCGTGCAGATATTTCTGCACAACGACATAACTGCCTCCGGCGAAGTCACGCATCTTCGTCACCGACAAGAGCCGAAGCGGGCAGATCGAGGCCGGTCGGATTTGCGGTGCCGTCGACGAAACCAAGAAGATCGCGCGCATCAAAATAACGAAAGCCCGAAACTTCATCGATGACGGTCACGGCGGCGCCTAGACTGTCGAGCAGAAGCCGCTCCAATTCGAAGCACAGATCAGGACGCTCCGAGCGGATATGGAAGAGAAGGTCACCCGGCGTCGCCGGCGCGGCATGGACCGGACCCTTGATTGGCGCAAATTGTTTAAGTTCCATCGGCCGACTGGCGAGATGCAGGCGATCCCAAAGATCGCGGCCAATTCCGACGATGCATGATAGCCGCGCCGCCAGGTCGCGAAATCCCACGGTTTTGATGAGATCGTCGAGTCCGTCGAGCGCTGAGCAGACCTTGGCGAGAGCGCTTGGGTCACCCGCTACGGTGACGACGAGAAAGATCGCCGCTCGCGACAGCGGCGCGTCGACGCTTTGCGCGTCGATCGGTACCCTGTCCCAATTCTTCTCCGGCATGCCGTTGGCCTCGTGTCGTCGCGCGCAATCACTCGGCGGCCTCTTCGCCCGATAATTCGGCCAGCGCCGTCTCAAAATCCTTGGCCTCGCGGAAATTGCGATAGACCGAGGCGAACCGCACATACGCAACATCGTCGAGATCGCGCAAATAGGCCATGACCGTTTCGCCGATCGCCTCCGAGGAAATCTCGCTTTCCCCCTGGCTCTCAAGCTCGCGCACGATTTTTGAGACCATCTGGTCAATACGCTCCGGCTCGACCGGGCCGCTTGCGCAGTGCAATTTGCACCGATCGCAGAAGTTTGTCGCGATCGAACGGCACGCGGCGCCCGTTGCGCTTGATCACAATCAGCTCGCGCAATTGAACGCGCTCGAAAGTCGTAAAGCGGAAATTGCACGATAGGCAGATCCGGCGACGGCGGATCACCGACGAATCTTCAGTCGGCCGTGAATCCTTGACCTGGGTGTCGAGACTTCCGCAACTCGGACAGCGCATTCCCCGCCCCTGCGCTCAATTCTGATAAATCGGAAACCGGTCGGTAAGCCGCTTGACCTTATCCCGCACGCTCGCCTCCGCCGCCGGTTCGGCGTCGGATTTATTCCGCGAAAGCGCATCAAGAACCTCGGCTATCATCTCGCCGATTTGCCGGAATTCGCCAATGCCAAAGCCGCGGGTGGTGCCCGCCGGCGTGCCCAGACGAATTCCCGACGTGACCGTTGGTTTCTCCGGGTCAAAAGGTATGCCGTTCTTGTTACAGGTGATCAGCGCCCGCTCGAGCGCGGCTTCGGCCACCTTGCCGGTCAGGCCTTTCCTGCGCAGGTCAACCAGCATGAGGTGAGTGTCCGTGCCCCCCGAAACGATATCGAGCCCGCTCGATTTCAGCGTTTCGGCAAGCGCCTTCGCGTTCTCAATGATGTTCTTTGCGTAAATCCTGAAGGACGGGCGCAACGCCTCGCCGAACGCCACGGCCTTGGCGGCAATAACGTGCATCAGCGGGCCGCCCTGCATTCCCGGAAACACCGCCGAATTCAGTTTCTTCCCCAATTCCTCGTCATTGGACAAAATCGTGCCGCCGCGCGGTCCTCTCAGCGTTTTGTGGGTCGTTGTAGTAACCACGTGGGCGTGCGGCAGCGGGCTCGGATGCACGCCACCGGCGACGAGGCCGGCGAAATGCGCCATGTCGACCATGAGGTAGGCGCCAACCTTGTCCGCGATCTCGCGAAAGCGCGCGAAAATCGATAATGCGCGGATAGGCAGAGCCGCCGGTAATAATCACCTTCGGCCGATGCTCCAGTGCCAGCCGCTCGACCTCATCCATGTCGATCAAATGATCGTCGCGGCGCACGCCGTAGGGCACGGGCTTGAACCACCGCCCGGACAAATTGACCGGCGAGCCGTGGGTCAGATGCCCGCCGGCGGCCAAATTAAGCCCCATGAAGGTATCGCCGGGCTGCATCAACGCCATGAACACCTCGGCGTTGGCGGAAGCGCCCGGAGTGCGGTTGAACGTTGGCGAATGCGCAGCCGAACAGTTTTTTCGCCCGGTCGATCGCGATCTGCTCGGCAACGTCGACGAACTGGCAGCCGCCGTAGTAGCGCTTGCCGGGTAAACCCTCCGCATATTTGTTCGTCAGCACTGAACCCTGGGCTTCCAATACCGCACGGCTGACGATGTTTTCCGACGCGATCAGCTCGATCTCGTGACGCTGGCGGTTGAGTTCGCCATCGATCGCCTTGGCTATTTCCGGATCGCTTTCGCCAAGCGTTGAAGAAAAGAAGGCTTCGGCCGGAAGTTCGGCACCACGGGCGACTGACATGCAAAATCCTTCCTTGCCGGCGGCTTGGGCGTCTCGCCGATAGCATACCGGCGGCTTAGCGCAAGGTCTTGCAGCGTGAGCCGCGATTGCTCCTATATTTAGGGACCAGGGACCAGAAGCGCAGGTCCAGTCGGCCGCCGGCGGGCGTCAGCCGGCTCCATGGGTCGCCTGCCTTTCCGCGAATAACAATGCCTAGGGGTGCGTACGCTTAGAGATTGCTGGTCGCCGCCTGCACGCCGGAGATGCCGTCCTTGCCGTAAATATCCTCACGGAACTGCACGACACCGTCTTCGGTCGCCCATCCGGTAATGTAGACCCAGTGCAGCGGCACCGGCTTCTTCAGTTCGACGTTCTTCTGGTCACCGGATTTGATGACGCGGTCGATATCCCCAAGCGCCCAGCCTTTCGTGCCGTCGAGCAACCACGCGACGAGCTGCCGGACATTCTGCACGCGCACGCAGCCGGAGGAATGAAAACGAAAGTCGTCGCCGAACAAATTCTTGAGCGGCGTATCGTGCATGTAGACGCCGTACTGGCTGGGAAAATTGATGCGGATCGAGCCGAGCGAATTGAAGCTCCCGGGATCCTGCTTGAACGAATAATGGGTGGCGTCTTCCGAATACCAGTTGATCTGCGACGGCTCGAGCTCACGGTGCGCGGCGTCAAAAATGCGAATGTGGTTGCTGGACAAATAGTCCGGCGTGGCCTGCATTTTCGGGATCAGGTCCTTTTGCACAATCGAAGGCGGCACCGTCCAATACGGATTGAAGTTGATCTGGATGATCTTCGAATTGATTTCCGGTGAAGCCCGGTCGGGCTTGCCAACAACAGCGGTGTGGCGGGAGACAGCGGCGCCGTTCTCAATGGCCTCAATGCGCGCCGCCGGCAAATTGCAGACGACGTAGCGCGGCGCCAAATTAGCGCTCAAGGCGCGAAGCCTTGTCAGGTTGACTTTGAGTTGGGCGAGGCGCGCCGGCGCGGGCACATTGAGCGCGCCGAGCGTCTCCCCACGGATAACTCCGTCGGTCGACAAGCCATGGCGGGCCTGAAAGCGGCGGACCGCGGCCTCCACGTACGAATCATAAATCTCGTTGCCGACCGCGTTTGGATCGATATCGCCGGAGGCCGCGAGCCGGGCGCGGAGCGCCGGCACGCTCGGGGATCGGTCGCCAAGGCGCAACACGCCGCCGGAGGGAACTTGCGGCCAGCTGCCGCGCCCAACAATGTCGGCGTAGTGTTCGATTGCCTTTTCGGTAGTGTGCGCGGTCGCCGCCGAGACCGTCGGTTCCGATGGCGTCGGCATATGGATGGTGCGCGAAGCATCGTCGAAGGATTGCCCGTACTGCCCGCGCTGGGTATCCCCGATCAGCGCGTCAAGGGTCTGGTCCTCGGCGAACGCCGTGCGGCCCGCCAACTGTGCGCCGGCAAGCGCCGCTCCGGCGGAGCCAAACCACGCGAGAAAATTGCGCCGGTCCGTCAGGTGACCGCCCCGCTGATCTTTGTCCCTCATCGAAGTCCACCCGTGCACAGCATGTGGGCCGAATTTGGCCCGCTGCGAAATAGCACAAGGGTATCAGTGTCCGACAGGTCGCCCCTCGAACGGCGCGGAGAACATAAAAAAAGCCCCGGCGCTGAGCCGGGGCTTGAAGTTCGCGCCGCAGAAGGAAGCGGCCGGTTAGAGCCGGTAGAGAATCTGGTCGGTCCAGAAACGCTCCAGCCGATGCAAAGCCTTATTGAGGACGCCGAACTCGTCGGCGTTGATGCCGCCCACTTGCTCCACGGTCCGCACGTGCTTGTGGTAAAGCGCGTCGACGATGTCACGCACCTCGCGGCCCTTGTCGGTAAGCTTGATGCGCACCGAGCGCCGGTCGATGCGCGAGCGTTGATGATCGAGGAAGCCCATCTCGACGAGCTTCTTCAGATTGTAGGAGACGTTGGAGCCGAGATAGTAACCGCGCGTGCGCAATTCGCCCGCGGTCAGTTCCTTGTCGCCGATGTTGTAGAGAAGCAGCGCCTGGACTGAATTGATGTCGGCGCGGCCACGGCGGTCGAATTCATCCTTGATAACGTCGAGCAACCGGCGATGCAGGCGCTCGACCAAAGTGAGCGCCTCAAGATAGTGTGGCTGAATATGGTCGAACCGCGCCTCGCGCTCAGCCGGCTCGACCGTCTTGACGACGGCTTTCATGAGTAGACGCCTTTCCCAAAATTCTTTTTTAGTCGCGACGGGCCCTGCTTCCCGCCATATCGCGACCCTACCGCTGACGGTCTAAGATCAGCTTAAATAACAGGCTAAAAATAGGGTTTATTCGCTACAGTAGACGAGGCGTTTAAGCCTGCATTTGCAAGGACTTTTGACAGGTTTTGTTCACCCTTAAGGCACGGGCGAATTATGGCGGTAACACCCGTTATCCGGATGTAAATGGCGGGAAAACTGCGACGGACGCTCTTCACACCCTCTAAGCACCGGCAACGACTCAGCTACAGTCGCACACGAACTCGGATTCGGCGGGTCGCGCGTCGTCAGCGTCTTTCACTTGCCGGTCCCTGGGAGGGAGAGTGTCAAACCATGCCCACTGGCTGGGACGATATGAACAGCGACGAGAAACTCGAGGCGCTCCGGCGCGACGTCGCGCGCCTTGTCGCGGCCGTTCACGCCGTGACGTCGGACGTCGACGAAATATGGGAAACCATGCAAGGGACCACGCCGGAGGTGGTGAAGATGAGTAAGGAGGTCGCCACCTTGAAGTCGCTCTGGCCGTACACCCGCAAACACTCGGGCGCCGGCTGAAGACGCCAAGCGCGGGACAACTTCCAGAATGAAAAGACGTGAACTCGCCTTTAGGCTGCGCGCTCAGCCGGGATGGCGGGCTCCGCTACCTGGTGAGCTATAGGTGCGACGCTATCGGCGGGCGCCGCATCGTGATCGGCAGTTTGAGCCGCTAGCACTTTGTCAGCCACACGCTTGGCGTCGCGTTCCTCAAGTTCGGCCATGTGCAGATAATGGCGCGCCACCTTGAAGTAGCGCTGGCGCACGTCGAAACTCGGCGCAGTCTCGGCCAGATGCAGATTTTCGGTGGCGCGATCCCGATACCGGCGCGCCCTTACCCAAAATCCAAGTTCGCCGACAGGGTCAGTCGTTGGCAAGCCGCCACCCACAAGATGCAGCATAAAAATACTGATTGTGGCGAGGCGAACAGCACGCGGCTCTCGCGCAATTGAGCGTCCCGCGTATAGCGTGATTCGGTCAAGGCAACACGACGCGCAATTCACAATTTCTTGGGCGATCTGTGGGGAATTCCGCCGGCCAAACCGCTCCGCCGCCTGAAAAACGCGCACGCCGCACAGCTATTGCCTAAGATGTTGCATCCCCTTAGTTAAGCGCCTTCCGGGGGAGTGTCCCGAGTGGCAAAGGGGGCGGACTGTAAATCCGCTGGCTTACGCCTTCGTAGGTTCGAGTCCTACCTCCCCCACCACGCTTCGCACTACGGCGACGCGTGGCGCGGCCGCCTACAGGGGCCTCCGGATGAATTTCCAGCTCTCCCAAGCGACGCGGGCGCGACAGGCGCCGCCTTCAACGGGTGCGCGATCGCTCGCCGCACGCGGATAATGCCTTGAAGAGCGTCCGACCCTTCCGCCGCGACAAGGGGTTCCGCCCAAGGAACATGCATCGTGGCGACCGAAACTCCAGCGACGGCAAAGTCGTTCTTTACGGCTGGCACACCGTAACGGCGGCGCTCGCCAATCCGGAACGGCAGATCCGCAAACTCTGGGCGACTGAGAACGCGGCACGGCGCCTGGCCGACGCGGGCATAGAACTGCCGATGACGCCGGAATTGGTGCGGCCCGATGGCATCGCCGCGCGGCTTTCGCCGGACGCCGTGCATCAGGGGCTCCTCGCCGAGGCCGATCCCCTGCCCGCCCGTGAGCTTGCCGATTTACCGGCCGCTGGTCTCGTGCTCGCGCTCGATCAGATCACCGATCCGCACAACGTCGGAGCGATCCTGCGTACGGCGGCGGCATTTGCCGTCGATGCTGTCGTCACAACGGCTCGCTACAGCCCGGACGCAACCGGCGTGCTCGCCAAATCGGCTTCTGGGGCGCTGGAATGGGTGCCGATCGTCGCCGTGACGAATTTCTCCCGCGCGCTGGAGGAATTGAAGGAGCGCGCGTTTCAGGTGATCGGACTTGACGGCGAAGCTCCCGACGACTTGAGCGCGCTCACGTTGGCGAGGCCTTTGGCGCTCGTGCTCGGCGCGGAAGGCAGCGGCATGCGGCAAAAAACGCGCGCCACATGCGGCCAGCTCGCGCGCCTCAACCTTCCCGGCGAGATCAAAAGCCTGAACGTATCAAATGCCGCGGCGGTCGCGCTTTATATCGCAACCGCCCGACCAGGGGCGTAAGCGCGCACCTTAGCGCTTACGTGTAAGGGTCGCGCGCCGGGGCGAAGCCTAGCCGCGCACTCCGAGTGGCGGATGAACCGGCGCCACGACGTGTCGCGCAGAAATGTACGGAAACTGGCTGGGCGCCGCGAGGCCTGTCGTGGGCGTGTAGGTCTTGAACGGAATGAAGAAATTCGGACCCGAATATTCCGGTCCCTGGTTCACGATGTAGACGCCCGGTCCAGACCGATACGCCCTTGAAGGTCGGCAGGCGACGCACGGCGGCGGAGCGACCCACGGGCCGGGGCCCGCCGCTACAAAACCGCCGCAGGCGCCAAAGTAATCTCCCGGACCTCTGCAATCGCCGAAGCCGTTGGTATCCCAGTGATCGACGGCAACCGGCGCCGGAGCGACGGCAACAGGTTCCATCGGAGACAAAGCCGGAAGCGCCCGTCCGTAAGGTACGCCACAACGGACGCCACAGGGACCTGAGGCGAAGGCCGGGCCGGGTGGCGGCGCCAAGCCCGGGCCGGGCGGCGGACCGCATCCGTTACAGTCCGCGAATGCCCCGGCCGTAAGAATCGGAGAGACGAGCAGCACAAACGCTACGGCAAAAACCCGTTGCAACGACATGATAAGCTCCCACACACAACCGGAACGCGGCGGCCAACAAAGTTCTTAGGACGCCGGTAAGCTTAACGAGCAAGCTGGCGACAATTGGTTTACGCCTAACAACCCGGACCGGTTAATTGCGCGGTAACATTAACTAACTGCTACGAATTCCGGTTCCCTCACCTCTTCCGCGGCTACCTTCCGCCAACGCAACCGCGACTTTCGGATTACGACCTCTGGCGGACAGACAGGTCTACCCGCCCGAGATTACGGTTGCTGATTACGCGGCGGCGAGCCTTCGCCAGGCTTGATCGACTGCGGGCAAAATTGGGGAGAACGTCCATGACGGCTATGGCGCTCGGTGGGGAACCGCGCACGGGAGGCATGACCAGCGAACAACGGCTCGTAATTTTCGCCTCTTCGCTTGGCACCGTGTTCGAATGGTACGACTTTTATATCTACGGCACGCTCGCCGTCTTCCTTGCGAAATACTTCTTCACCAATGTGCCCGCCAACGTTGCGTTCATCTTCACGCTGCTTGCCTTCGCGGCAGGCTTCGCGGTGCGTCCATTCGGAGCCCTGATTTTCGGCCGGCTCGGCGACATGATCGGCCGCAAATACACGTTCCTCGTCACCATGACGCTGATGGGCTTCGGCACGTTCCTTATCGGCCTGCTCCCGGGTTATGCGACCTGGGGCATTTTGGCCCCGGTGGTTCTCATCGTCTTCAGACTGATTCAAGGCCTGGCGCTCGGCGGCGAATACGGCGGGGCGGCGATCTACGTCGCTGAACATGCGCCGGCAAACAAACGCGGCTTCTATACCTCGTGGATTCAAACGACGGCCACGCTCGGGCTGTTCATGGCGATTCTGATTATTCTCGGCATCCGTACGTGGATGGGCGAAGCGGCTTTCGGCGACTGGGGCTGGCGCATTCCGTTCCTCCTCTCTGCGATTCTGCTCGCGGTATCGATCTGGATCCGCCTCCAGCTCAACGAGTCCCCGCTGTTCCAGAAAATGGTCGCAGAGGGCAAGCAGTCGAAACGGCCGCTCGCGGAGGCCTTCGGCCAGTGGAACAACGCCAAGATCGCCCTGCTGGCGCTGTTCGGCGCTACTGCCGGCGAGGCTGTCGTTTGGTACGGCGGCCAGTTCTACGCGTTGTTCTTTCTCACTCAGACCATCAAGGTTCCGAGCGTTACCGCGCAAATCATGATCGCGATTGCGCTTGCGCTCGGCACGCCATGTTTCATCCTGTTCGGATGGCTGTCCGACAAGATCGGCAGAAAGCCGATCATGCTCGCGGGCTTTGCTCTGGCTGTCGTCACCTATTTCCCGATCTTCGAGGGCATTACTCACTTTGCCAATCCGAAGCTCGAGCATGCGCTGGCAACGGCGCCGGTGACGGTCACAGCTGACCCGGCCAAATGCTCGTTCCAGTTCAAGGCGACGGGTACTGAAAAATTCACCACGCCGTGCGACGTCATCAAAGCGGCGTTGGTGGGATTGTCGGTCAATTACGACAACGTAGCGGCCCCGCCCGGGACCGTCGCAAGCGTCCAGATTGGCGATCAGACCATCGCCGGCGATTCGCCCGACGCCGCCAAGACGATCGCCGCCGCCATCAAAGCGCACGGCTATCCGGCCAGCGCCGATCCAAATGACATCAACTACGTCATGACGGTGATCTTGCTCGCGATCCTGGTCGTGTACGTGACCATGGTGTACGGGCCGATCGCTGCCCTGCTGGTTGAGTTGTTCCCGACGCGCATCCGCTACAGCGGGCTTTCGCTCCCCTACCACATTGGTAACGGCTGGTTCGGAGGCTTCTTGCCCGCGACCGTCTTCGCGATTGTGGCCGCAACCGGAAACATTTACTCCGGTTTGTGGTACCCGATCGGCGTCGCGGCGTTGAGTTTCGTGGTCGGGATCATCTTCCTGCCCGAAACCAAGGATCGCGATATCATGCACATCGAGTAGTGTTGCACGTCACGCGAAAAAAGACGGGACGGCGCATGCGCCGTCCCGTTTTGCTTTTTTACGCCGCGCGCATGAACTCTGCGACCCGCTCGCCGATCATCAGCGCCGGCGTGTTGGTATTGGCCGACACGATACGCGGCATAACCGAATTGTCGGCGACGCGCAGACCCTGGACGCCGTAGACGCGGCATTGCGAAATCGACCACGGCCATCGGGTTGTCGGAGGCACCGATGGCGCAAGTCGAGCTCGGGTGGAAGCTTGAGCCCGTTGCGGCGAGAATGTCTTCATCCGAAATTGGATAAACTTTCGAGGAGTCGGCAACCAGTCGGCCTGGCCTGATGGCGGCGCTGATTGCCGCGCGCCGCAAGGCCGCGGGCGCGGCTAGAACCGCCGCGGCGCCGGCGGCCTTCACCAGGCCGGTGAAGCCGACGTCGTTGATGAGCCGCAGCGGCGCTTGCCTCGGCATCAAATAAATCTCCGCAAAACATTCGCGTACCTGTGGTTCGAGCAATAAGCTTTCGGCGAGCCGCGCCGACATGATCATGCGCGTGGCGTCGATGTCTTCGGCGAGGAGGCACTGCTCGACCAGAGGCGAGACGTGTGGATCCGCCGACTTTAGCTTCACAAAGCCGCGTGATACCGGCGAGTACACACAAGCCGCGATCATGGCCATGTGCCGGCCGAACGGCATCGAGCTGACCCGGCCGGTGTAGAACTGAAAGAGATCTCCGGCCGGACAGCCTTCGAGGCCCGAGGAAAATCGCATGCCGGTCATGATGTAGTGTTGTGCCGCAGCGGCGAGGCGCGAATTGGATTTGAGCGTCACTGCGAAATGCAGTTGCGGATGGTTCTGGAAATTTCGCCCGACGCCCGGGCCGGTCTGCCGTGACAGAGATGCCGAGCTTGCGCAGATCTTCCGCCGGACCAATTCCGGAGCGCAACAACAGCGCCGGCGAATAAACCGCGCCCGCCGAAACCACCACTTCGGGAGCGGCGATGGTCTTTACCTCGCCGCCCCGTTCGATCTCCACGCCGCTCACCCGCGTGCCCGCGAAGGTGACGCGCCGCGCCAGCGTGCCGGTCAGTATCTTCAGGTTGTTACGCGCCCGTGCCTCCGCGGTCAGATAACATCGAGCGCTGGTCGCACGTTCGTCATCGTGACTTAAAGGAGCCGGGAAAAACCCGTCCGCGTCGGTGTCGTAGATATTTTGGTGCGAGGCCATGCCACGTGCCGTGACCGCTCGTTCAAGCCGTTCCATGTAAAGCGGCCAAGTCTCCCGCGGCAGTCGGCGGACGAAGTTGGGGCCGCGCGCATTGCGCCCCGACGAGTTATCGTCGGCGTCGTCGATCATTGCCTGAAACGTCGGCAGCACATTCTGCCAGCCCCAGTCTCGGGCGCCCGCTTTCTCCCAGGCGTCGTAGTCGCTCGGCAAACCGCGTAGCGCCAACATTCCCATGACGCTCGATCCGCCGCCCATCACCCGCGGCTGCAAAAATGGTATCGGCGTCTCGCCCGCCCGGTAGCTCACGGCGAAGCCCGGCCAGAAATAATTCCGGTTGATGAAGGCGCGCGGGAAGATGCTGCGGATATCGGCGGGCGTTGCACCCGGCGCCGTGTCCTGGCCGGCTTCGATCAAGAGCACTTTCCGCCGTGGATCTTCGGAGAGGCGCGCGGCGACGATAGCGCCCGCCGAGCCACCGCCAATCACTATGACGTCAGCCTGCTCCATGGCCTCTCCCCGCGGCGGTTCGCCGTGCCCGCCAGATTTTTCGGTGCGCTTGCAAAGCGCGATTTGTCGGAAACTTAACTGGGGCTCGGGCAGCGCTCAATCGTTCAAGCACGCTTGACGAAGCGTCGCGCCAGCGCGTTGCGCAAAAGGGCCGCACCGGCACAGAGTAGCGCGAACGCGAGCGCGGCCTCGCCTAACTCCAGGAATTTGGCGGAAGTCCAGGTTCGCTCCCCGAAAGGGCTGAGCATTTTGAAGAGAGCTGCCGCGACCCCGATGCCGGCACCGTAAATCGCCGCCCGCGTGAGGCGCCAGTCGCGCTCGGCCTCCTGGCCGAAAAAAAGCGACGGCAGGGGCATGGCGGTGGGTCTTACTCCGCCGCCTCAGCCGACGAACGGTGCTGCTTTTCGAGGCCGGCGAGATTGGGCAGCACAAGCCGCAACACTTGCGTTGCCTCGCGCGCGGCAAATTCCGCGGTTTCGCCGGCATCCAGGTGCAACGCCGTCAGGGACCGATAGCGTTCCCCGCCGACGGCTCCGGCGCCAGACAGGAACAAGTAGACGCTTGGACCGCCTGCTCGGTACGACGTACCCGGCGCGATCTCAACGAGAGTTGCCGCACATTCGCGCTCGGTGAAGGTGCCGAGCGGCTTTTGTCGCACCCCCTCCACGTCCGCGACCGGAAGCCAATCGTAATTCTCGGGATCGACCATGATCGGATCGCGATAACGCGGCTTTGGATAATCCATCCGCCGGCCGTGAACGTGCTCCCAGATTGCCTGATAAGCGTCGCTGTTGCGCCGCCCTTCGACGTCGCCGTTGCGGCGGAAGATCCCGCCCTCGAATGTACCGAACTTTTTCAATTCCTCGGTTGTGGCAGAGACTTCCGCCGGCGACAGGTATCCGTTGCCGCTGGCGCCGCCGAACTGGAGCACCGCCGTCACCGAACGGCCTTCCGAGGTCTGCGGTCCGTAAGCGGCGCCTTCGGGGAAATAGCCGAGCGCACCGGCCGCCATTTTGCCGTTGCGATCGAAGTCCATGGTGCCTTCGATCTGGAAGCGGAACTGATCGAAATTGTGCCGGTGCCGGGGCGACGCGAAGTCGCCGTCTTGCTGACCGATGCCGAGGTGAAAATTATTCGGGGTTCCCGGCTTCCCTTCGAGCAGATGCCGGTAATGGAAAGTACCACCCCGATGTTGCAAGCCGCGTTTCCACTCGACCTCATCCGCATGTACGATTTTCATGGCTTTGTTGCACTCCGCCGCGCCTGACGCGATGCTTTTATCAAGTTGCCGCAGCCGATGATATCGAGCAATCGGGCGCTGCGCGCAAGTCGTCCGGACTGTAAGCTCGCAGGAGCTTGAGTTCGCCACGGACGATTTCATGCCGCGAATTCCACGAGGAATAGCGTCTTTATCGGTTTTGGCTGCTCTCGCGCATGCCGCCACGGCTGGGCCGGTCGAGGACGGCAACGCCGCCTATCAACGCGGCGACTACAGAATGGCAGTGAAGTTACTGCGGCCGCTCGCCGATCAAGGCAACGCCGACGCGCAGGACATTTTGGCCATCATGTACTATGTCGGCCAAGGGCTGCCGCAAAACCGCGCCGAAGCGATCAGGCTGTTATCGGCTGGCCGCCGAACAAGGCAACGCCAACGCGCAAGATGCGCTCGGCTTCGCCTACCTCAACGGCGTTGGAGCGCAACGCGACATTGGCGAGGCGGCGAAGTGGTTTGGCAAGGCCGCCGATCAGGACAACATTGATGCGCAGTTTAATCTCGGCGAGATGTACGAGCTCGGTAACGGCGTGCCGCAGGATTACGTGCGCGCGTATATGTGGTTCGCGCTCGTGGCTTCACACGGCACGCGGGCCTATGCGACGCGAGGTATGGAGCGTGTCGCGCAGCAAATGAGTCCTGAGCAAATCGCCGAGGCGCAAAAGCTCGCCCGCGAATGGAAGCCGCACGGCCGAATCGAAGCGGGAATGACCTCGCGTTGGCCTTGAGATGTGCCAAGGCGACGCCGCGATTATTGACGCCGCGCTGGCGGCGGCCTTACACAGAAGCCGGCCGAACGGGTATCAATCCGATAGCAGCCGTCGGGTGCGAAGGCACCCCTCGCTGCCGGAAAGTCCCGATTGTGGCGTTGCCGGGTTAGCTCAGCGGTAGAGCAGCGGTTTTGTAAACCGTTGGTCGGGAGTTCAATCCTCTCACCCGGCACCATCAGCCCCCCCGACATGAAGACCGCTCAGCTCGTCCAGCCCGAGATTGAGCCGAGCTGACCGCGAACGATCACGCCGGGCACCTCCCCACGAGCCGTCGAAGTAATTGTCACGGTCTCGATCATCTGGCGGACCACTAGAGCCGCTGTTTGGTCTCCTTCGGCCAAATCTGCATTGATGACCGTGTCGAGGCGGCTTAGATCCAGCAAATAGGCGTCAACGGCAGCAGGGCGAAGGGTGATGATATTGTGCGTAGCAAGGGCTCCCAGTTCGACAGCCAATTCGGTCTTGCGCTGACGCAGGGCCGGTAAATGATGCGAGGCCTCGGCCTCGGTAATTCGGCCTTCGATTATTGCTGACACGGCTCGCTGGATCTGACGATCAATCTGCGTGATCTCCTTTTCCATGTCTCGTCGACGGTTGGCCGGCGCGTTGGCAACTCTGCGACGTTCTTCGTTGTAGCACTTGACGTAGTACGCGATCGCTTCGCGAGTGCCCAAGTGCTCCCGCAAGCCACTGACGACAATCCGCTCAATGTCGTCCAAATAGTATCGCCGGCGGTTGGGAACCGCTGCGTATCCGATAATCACGGCTTTCCACACGCGGGAAGAAGCCGTGGCGGCATACCCGGAGCCTACCAACGTGAGCGCTCCGTATTGCACGCACGGCGGCGCAAGTCGTTTGGCTTGCCAAGCCTCGTCCTGCAAAGAAAAGCTTGCGTAAGATGCGAGCCGGTGTGAGACTCGTTCCGTGTAATTCAGGGCGATCTGTTCGAGTGAAAGCGCTGGAATTGCACTCGCGAACGGTTTCGTTGACAATCGCGCCGCGGATGAGACAGCGAACACATTCAATGACTTGCGCTAAGCTATTGAACTCTGGAACGAAATTTTGGTCTACGAGTTAATTACACATTAAGACGGGAGCGCATACATGGAGAGCATGACCCAAGGCTCCGTCATAACCGTTGAACACGTTTGCAAGGACGGTTGGCACGAATTTAAGTGCCTTGAGGTTCCCGGCTTTCATCTGATTTCTACAGAAGCCGACCTTGAGAATGCTTACGCTCAAGTACCGGAAGCCATCGCAGAAATCATACAAAGCGATACCGGCATTCCAACCGAAGTTGAGCTTGAAAATTCATATTCTGAGTATTTGGCGAAGTTACCGGATGGAATGCGACCGGCCGTTCTTCATTACTCTGTAAAGCGCGCTGCCGCCTAACCCAAGGCGATGATTTCGCCGCGCTCTCCTGACAGCGCTCTCATACCTGTCAGTTCAATCGAAGATCGTCTGACCGAGTTGAAGTGTAGTAAAAAGACATATGAAACGAGACACACGTGCCTGTGGACCGCTCCCAATGCGCGCGCATTCCATGCGCCGAACCCTAACATCTATTCGCTTGTACCTGCTGACACGATGGAGTTCGTTTTAGACCGCCTGTCGGACGTGATGAAACTGCCCTCATTGCACTGAGACGTGATCCTTTTTCAGATGCCCGGCTGCTCCGTTTTGGGGCTAAAGGGGTCGAGTACCGCGCGTCGAACTCGAGCCCGAGCCTGGAAGACTGAACCGGTACCGCCGTCGCGGGTTGTCGTCCCGTAACATGAGGAGGCAATGATGCGTACGCTGGCTACTACGTGGGCGGTTCTCGCGGTTCTGACTGGAAGCAGCGTTGGGACGTTCGCAGCAGAAGGTAGCGCGCCGGGAAGCGCGACACCGGCGGCTAAAGGCATTCCGAACACAACAAATAGCGCCGGCGGAATGGCCCACCATTCAACTACCAGCCCGCCCAGCGCTGTAACCGATCCGCCGCCAAGTGCCGGATGCGGGACATCGGCTGGCGCGATGAAGCAAGGCTGTTGAGCTGGTGCGTTGTCCGTCCAAAGGAAGGAATGCATGGCGATGAGGGATTTCACACTGCCAGGCAATGATCTCGGCTTCGTGATGAGCCCGGAGTACACGCAAGCAGCTGAACCTTTGGCAGATGTCCTGCGCAAGTCGATAGGCCGGCCCGGTATGTCGCCCTTGTTGGTTGCCATCGTTCGCACGGCGATCAGCTTGGAAATGCCGACCGCATGTCCCCCGATCGATTGTCGGGATAGCAAGCTTCCCGAAATGACTACAGCTGCGCCGCGGCCGGGAGAGCCGCGTTTCTCGAAGACCGCTGGTCCGCTCTGAACGGCCTTAGCTAGGCAAAGGCCCGCCCCGTCACCGTATCGTGAAGCGTCGCGTGTCGCGCCAAGATTTCTTGTCCGTAGTGGATGAACGCCTCGGTGCGTTCGTGCGCCGCAAGAGCTGCCCGTGATGCCCAATGCTCCACTATGTAAAACTCCAGCTCATCGTCAATGCCACGATAGATGTCGTAGCTGACGTTGCCTGCTTTCTGGCGAGTTGCGGCCGCAAGTGCGCGAAACGCTGCGATGGCTTCGTCGAAGTCCTCCTTCGCAAAGCGAAAGATCGCAACATGAAAGACCTGCTCGCTGCCATTGGCCGCGCCCGCTGGCGAGACCGCGGAGGCTGCGGCAGCCAGAGTCATGAACGTTCTGCGAGGTATCATCTGTAAGACACTCCTTCCAAAGCAAGCCGATCAGCCGGCACTGTCTATAAAAGGTCCATTGTCTGAACAGTCGCGGGCTCGAAGGGTGAGTTTTACGCTGTGTTTCGGCGATCCGCCCGCAGGCGCCACGGATCGTAAATTGAACAGTGCCTGAAGGCGGCGCTGCATCGTTAAGCCGGCGGCTTAGGTTTTTTTCCTCTTCTACGCTGCCTTGATTAGTTGGAACCGATGCGCAGCGGCAGCGCCCACCTAATCGCTCCAACAGCATCTAAGGCTTCACTTCCAGCACGATATTGAACGGCGTCTCAGCCGCCCTTCGCATGGCCGAGAACCCGCCCTGGTCGACCATGATCTCGCGCAAGCGGCGCTCGCCGGCCTGGGCGCCGAGTGCTGGACCGTTGCGCGCCAATGAAACCGGCACGCAAATGAGACACGACGCCCCATAGGACAGTCGGCCAAGCGGATTGAGGTTGTCGGCCACATCATCGTTGGCGAACGGCTCAACCAGCATGCACACGCCATCCGATTTGAGCGCGTGTCGCGCATGGCGGGCGGCACCCGCGGGATCGCCCATGTCGTGCAGGCAGTCGAAAAACGCGATCAGGTCGAAGCCCGTCTCCTGATAGCCGGCTGCATCCGAAACCTCGAACCGTGCGTTCGCTCACGCCCGCCTCGGCGGCGCGTTCTTTGGCAATGTCGATTGACGGCCGGTGATAATCGTAACCGACGAACTCCGATTTCGGGAAGGCTTTGGCCAGCAGGATGGTACTGACACCGTGTCCGCAGCCGATGTCGGCAGCCTTGCCGCCGTTTTTGAGTTTGCCTTCAACGCCGTCGAGCGCAGGAATCCACGACGACAGCAAATGGGAATTGTAGCCCGCGCGGAAGAACCTTTCAGTTCCGCAAAACAAACACGGATGATGCTCGCCCCATTCCATGCCTTTACCGGTGCGAAAATTCTCCACCGCGCGATCGCGAATATGAAAGAAATCTTGGGCCAAGAGCGCCGCCCCGGGAAGATCGACCGGGCCCGACGGATTAGTCAGGCAAAGCTCTTGTTCCTCGCTGAGTGAATAATTGGCCGTAGTCTTGTCGTAGGTGACGTAACCACCCGCGGCCTGATTGTTCAGCCACTCTCGGATGTAGCGTTCGTTGGTTTTCGTGTTGCGGGCAAGTTCGGCTGGAGATTGCGGACCTTTCGCCAGGGCTTTGTACAGACCCAATTCATCGCCAATCGACATAAGAGCAGCGTGGACCGCACCGCCTAGATCGACGAGTGCCCTATCCAAGAGCTGGTGCAGCTTGTGTTCGTCTATCGCCATAGATCATCCCCGTGTTTCTGAAAAACTGCCACTTGGCAACGACGTGTTAAAAGCTTTGGTGTTTTCACTCCCTCCTTGTCTCCAGACTGAAATCAATCTCAGTTGTCAACGTACAATACGATAGACGCACGCGTTTCCTTCGACACCGTGAAGCGGAGCAGTGAACTCGACGACTTCATGGGCAGCGAGGAGATCGCTCACCTCCGGCGCCGCATGAAGCGCTTCTGAAATGCAGATTTCGCCTGCGCCTGCCAGCGATTGCACTCGCGCGGCACCAAGCCGCGTCGACCATCGGCTCAAAATCAAAAAGCCGGCGCCCCGGCAATTAAACGAGAGGCGGAGTGGCGGCGAGCGACGTCACGGCTTTCTCTGGATTTCGCGAACAGGGCAGCGCCATTTCTTCCACCCGACCAGACTAAGTCGTCTTCATCGCAACTGACCGCAATTGCCAATCCCATCTCGTGAAGGTGGCTGCGTCGGTAGCAGAACAAAGCGAGCATCGCTCTTGTGTCCGGAGCCATAGTTGCCACGAGCAAAGGCAGGCCTTGCTTGCTCCTGCGGTATAGCTCACCGAATAATTCGTCTTCAATGGGACATAGATCCTCGTCAAGCCCAAACATCCAACCTCCAGGCGTTGTGTAAAAACTCGCAGGTCGTGCGACGCGTACTCAGGTGTCTAGAACTCGAGCGGGTAGTTTGCCGTCGCCCTGACAAATCCACGTCTCACTCTTTGTCCAATGGTGCGTGGTACCGCACGCAGGACACTGCATCAGGGACAAAACTTCCGGGAGAGCAATAAAAGTGTCGATGTCGGTCTCAATCCCCGTCGAAACGAACTGACGTGTGCGAGCACACGCAAGCATGATGTGGAGCATGAGAGTTCTCCTCTTGCTCCCCCCACCGCTTCAAGCCTGTCTGCTAAAGATTAAGTAAAAATTAACGCTGATTACCCGGCCGCGTAGCGGCGCGGATCAAGGCGTCGCTGCACATGATCAACGTTTCAGGCGTTACGCCGCCGTTTCGGCAGTCAAGCGGAAAAATCCGTTACGCAGCCGTGGCCGTCTCGTTTGGCGTTGCCGGCGCGATTGCAAATACGACGCTGCCCCGTCCTTTGTGTTTAGCCTGATAGAGTGCTGCGTCGGCGCGGGAAGCTAGGCGTTCAAGAGTTACGCCATCATTGGGCGCCAACGCAATTCCAATACTGACGCCGATATGCGCTTCGCGATCATTAATTACAAAGGGCGCGCTAAGCGCGCGGATGATTCGATGCGCAAGCAATCTCGCTTGGTCCTGATGGTTGATCCCAACCTGTAACACCACAAATTCATCGCCGCCAACACGTGCTACCGTGTCGCCAACGCGCAAAACGCCTATGAGCCGTTCGGCGACCAGCTTGAGCAACGCATCTCCCGCCGGATGCCCCAAGCTATCATTCACCGATTTGAAGAGATCGAGGTCGAGGCTATGGAAAGCCACCATCTTATTGGTTTGCTTCGCGTGGACAATCGCTTCGTTCAAGCGAGCGCGTAGAAGAGTTCGGTTAGGCAAGCCGGTCAGGCCATCCTGTCCAGCAAGGATCGACAGATCCTGCTGCGTGAGAAGTTGCTGGAGAGTCATGCGGTAAATATGGCGCATTGCTTCTGTCCCTGCGGCCGCGAAGACAATGAGAAGGAACGTCTGTCCGACGTACATTGTCGCGACGTATTCGCTGTCGGCACCAAGGGCATTGACTAGAAAGCCGATCGCGGTCGGGAGGACGGCTAGAGAGAGGCTTATGACGCAGACCAGCGGACGCACGCTGAGTTGCGCAACAATGCCCGCGCCATACCCAAACATAATGCTGGTGATCACCATAGCGACCAACGGATCGCCGGTCGTGATTGCACGCAAATTGAACGCGCCAAGCACGATGGCGAAAGCATAGGCGCCAGCCGCGTAGCGCCGCTCCCAAAGCGGTGCATCCCGAATATCTTCGCGGCTGGCTCTGCCGCGATATGCCGAAATCAGCAGGATCCTACCAGCGGTAACGACCGCGCCTAAAGCAGTAAGAAGCCAAAGAACGGCGTCGTTATTTCTTCCGGAAAGCAAAAACCCAACAATTGACAAGGTGACGCCGATGAGCGCTACCGGCGGAAGGCTGGTAAAGACGATGTCGACCAGCTCGCCGAAGATTGCATCTGGGAGCCGTTTCGACGACCAAATAATTGTCCGAACAAAGCCAAGCATGCGCCACCTACGGGCGAAACTCTACGCCAATGAACTCTTTGGGCGGTTAAGGAATAAACACAACTTTACCCAATTTGATCGCGAAGCCGAGCGGCTTCGTCTCCTTATGCGCTCCGCTGGTGTGCTCGGTTGACAATGATCGTCGACCGCGCCCTCGGAAGGCGATATTTTCGGCTTGGCGGATTCTAGCCCGAGATTTTAGAAAAATTCGATCTTAACCCGAGCAAAAGCGTCACTTCCTCTGTAACCACCCTTCACTATGCGTGAGTGGACGGGCCGCACGATGTAACGGGGAGTCCGACGTCATGCTCTCTCCTAAGGGCGAAGAAAAACGCGGATCACTGCGCTATCCCCTCGAGCGGTTGGCAAAAATCCAGCTCGGAAAAAATATGCCACCGCGCTACTGCCTCGTTACCGACATCTCCGGCGGTGGAGTGCGGATAAATGCTTTTGGATACGCCGTTCCCGAGGAATTTGTGCTGCTGCTATCCGGGGATGGGCCCGCTCAAGACGGCCAATACAGGGTGATTTGGCGTCTCGGCCGTGACGTCGGAGCCAAGTTCGTTGGGTAAACCTGAAAAAGGGCCGGCGCGCAGCAGCGACAGCCGCTAGTCTTTCCAGAATGCCTTGAACCGATCAGGCGCCAAAGCGGTGTATCTGGTCGTATTCTGGATGTTCCGGTGGCCGAGATAAGCCTGCAAGGCTCGGGTATCGATACCATCATTGGCGAGCTTAAAGCCCGTTGCATGCCGCAGCATATGGGCATGGACCTTGATGCCAAGCTTTGCGACCACCGCTGCCCTCTCGATCATGCGCGAGAAACCCGGTGCGGATAATGGTGCGCCGCGTTCCGACACGAACACGAATGGCGACCGCTCGCTTTCCCGCTGATGGCGACGCAATAACCGCAACTCCCGGCCGGTGAGAGGATGAGTACTTGGCGTGCCGTTCTTGACGCGCCGGACGTGCAGGGACGCAGTTTTGAAGTCGACCTGCTCCCACCGCAGGTCGACGACCTCAGCCGCTCTCAGGCCGTGCCTGTACGCCAGAAGCACCATTAAGCCGTCACGCTGGCCGTGGCGGTCCTTCTTGGCCGCCTCGATCAGCAGTTCCGCCTCGTCTGGGGTGAGGTGTTCTCTGGTTCGCAACTCGGCATTCTTGGGCCGGCGCGGGCCTACTGTTCGATTTTCAGTGGCTGGTGCGACCAGGCGCAGCGTCGTTTTCGCCATGATAAATCGCTCTGCGGGATCGGCTTCTGTTCAATGAATACATGTTGTTTGAACAGTCGGATTATGGGCTCGCCGTAATGTCCTTCGACGACCTCGGTCGATAAACCTCCCCGGTGGCGACGTATTTGGCGATGCCGAGCAGAAAGCCGTCGCTCGCCGGTGTCCGTGATTTACGACTGTTTTTGCCGCCCTTGGCGCGACGGGACATCGCTTCTTCTATGATGCTCTTAAACGCGATTTCGATCCTCTCAGCCAATTGAGGGTGCTCAATCATTGCAGCGGCGCTATTGATATATCCGCATCTCCTCCGTCTCTCGAAGAAGACCCTCGCTTAACCGAGGCGATGAACCGGATCGATGCGGCCGAGTGGAAGATAATCCGAACCCTGAAACCTGGCGCCGGTTTGAGGTCGCCACGGTCTCGACCGTCATCCGCATCAAGGCGATCCAGCGGCTCGCGCAAGCGGCCTGACGTTCTTCCGAACATCGCATGCATCGCCCACGGCCGAACGCCGTGGGTCACCCCAGCAACGATTTACATCAGGAAACGACCATGTCCAAAGCGGATGAGTTCGTCCAAGCATTCTCAGCGGCAACCAAGGCCATCGCACCCAGGCTCCTCAATAGTGCGGAATCAGATCCAATCTTGCGGCCAAGGCGTCGGCATGGCCGAGTTCGTCGGCAAGCGCTTCGTTCGACAGGTTGTGAAAGCGGGATGTGATAATATGGCGTTAGCCTGAGCCATGATTCACCTCCTGGCTTGGGTTAGGGCCGGTGGTGAAGTTGACGCTTCCCATCGGCCTGCTTATTTGATATATGCCCTATATGCGATTGTCAATAGTGCATATGCGAAATATCATCTTAGGAAATATCCCCCGATGCCCCGACCTGAACTTTACCCAGTGAAGAAGGTAATTGGGTTTGATCAGGCGCAGTTAAGCGCGACGACAAGTGGCGTCGGCGCCAAGACCCATTCCGACCGTTTCAGAGGCAATTCGCAAATTGGTTGCGGTCGGGCTAAAGGCCAAGACAACGGAAAAGTAACGAGCTGCGGCTGTGTTTTGCCTGGTTATCTCCAATGGCCACAACTGTAGAAAATCAGCCCTGGCATCCACGCTGGCGACAAGCTGTGCAACGCCTCATCCTCGCTAGAGAGAGGCTCCGCGACACTAAGGCAGGCACGGCAGCGCGCACGGAAGCTGAACGTGAATACGCGTCGGCATGGAGTGAGTACAAAATCATTGCCGACCAAGTCTAAGTCCCTCGGCTTTCTTTTCCTTGTACTCGGCTAAAAGCTCCCACTGTCAATCCTCAAAATGCAGAACGATGGACGAATCTGCAAACGGTTTGCAAACGGGCGGTGTCTGTCGATAGAACCGCGCGCGGTGCGGTTCGATTTGTCTTCGTTATTTGGTCGGAGCGCCGAGATTTGAACTCGGGGCCCCCAGTCCACCAGATTGGTCAGGATCGTTGTGTGACAAGAGGGATGACACGAATGCTGCCGCGATCTGGATATCGCTGATATTCAATGCATTTGTCGAGGACGAGGTCGCCGGAACGTGACCGATTCCACCTTCGAGATGACCTGAACCATATGCAAATACGACAGGAGCGGTTCGACGAGGAAAATCGACGATCCAGTTACTGATGACATTGATCCGAGGCTTTCTGCAAGGTGCGCCACCGCCCGCTCAGTCAACCTAGACGGCCGACTGAGTCCCGGCAACCGCCAGACGCGTGTGCTCCAGCAATGGCCGCAGAACGAATAGCGAAATCGCGAGCAGTTTAGACGCTCTCTGAAACTATCTGTTTTGTTCTGCCTTTGTTTGTGCCAGCCATAAGCAATTGTTTCGCTCCAGGTCGTTTGAGCGACTAAAGACGTCCGCATCGCAACGTCTAGCTACAGTCGCTTTCGTAGCTAGAAACGGCCAACTCGAAATCGTCCTGCGCAGACTGAAGCGCCCCAAATTCGGTAGAGCAATCGTCATGTCCGTCAGAGCTATTTAGGCAACTCGCATATTGCCTCAGAGCGTCGGCCACGTCGCTTCTGGCGGAGCGGAGTTGGTTCAAAGCTTCCTGGCAAGCTTCAGGATCTGCAGCGGCCACGGTCATTGTTGACGGCAAAGCCAGGAAGAAGATCGCCCACGCTATCACCTGCCTTGATCGCATCTCCGCTCACGCCCCCGGCATTTCCTGGCTGCCCTAGTCGGCTAGCGTGGCGGCGGTGCCGAGCCACATCGCTGTGCAGCGAGTGACGAGAGATATTGTTGGCGCGCTTTCAGCGCATCCATCTCAACTCCCGCAGCCCCCTTGGCGTCCATCGCAAACCACACCGGCCAAATCACGACGCCTATCACGCCGGTAGCAACGTTTTGTGCAATCTTCACTCCGTTTTCGTCCGCAAGCTTTTGTGCCTGCACGTTGTTGGCCTCAATCTCCGCTCGGATCATCGCGCAGTCGCTCTGAACGTCTTGAGGTTGAACGACGGCAACCGGGTGAGGATCACGGCCAGCACATGCCGCTAAGGCGAGGCCAGCGGCTAAGGCCGACAGTACGCCACGCATGAGGAAATCCCCCAACGCCCCGACGGGGATCATCCGACAACCGGAGGGTGAGGACATGGGTCAGGTGCGATTCGACTCTGCCGTCTCGTCTATTATTGTTAGGGCGATGTCAGTAACGAGTCGGTTGCGGCGCCGAGTACGCGCCGAGCGGTCCCTGTCCCGCTACGAACCCTGCTTGCCCCGTCCGGCCAAACAGCCGCCGGCAGGAACGGGCTGGATTCACGAAATCAAGCACGATGGCTTCCGCATAATCGCTCAGCGAGAAGTGGATCGTGTGCGTCTTTTTTTGCTCGTAATGGGCACGATTTCAGTGGCCGCTTCCCGCTCATCCTGGCAGCCGTCAGCTTTGCCGGCGCAGTCATGCGTACTGGATGGCGAGCAATTGCCTGCGACGAGAACGGCCTTTCGGTCTTTGAAATGATCCGATGGCGGCAGCACGACCACGCAGTGACGCTTTGTGCTTTACACTCAGCCCGAGCTCGACGACTTGCGGCGCGAGCC